>CAZMBP010000130.1:0-30521 GCA_964564545.1 uncultured Saprospiraceae bacterium | reverse complement strand
GCCTATGCTAAACGACTCATCATCGAAGCTAAATATATCTTGCAAAAGACAAAGGGATTTTCGGGTATTCGGGTGAATGTGGATGTTGATCCGAATTGACAAATACAAAAACAGTATATTCAAATGTTAAATTATTTGCATATATTATTTTTATCATTTAACTTATAAAAGTATTCAACAACAACAAAAAAATTATTCTTTCCTATTTATTCTTTCCTATTTATTCTTTCCTATTTATTCTTTCCTATTTATTCTTTCCTATTTATTCTAGTTGTTGAAAAATAAACCGAAATTAATTGATTGCGCACAGCAATATTAATTTTCTATTATTTGTCCATGAACAAACGATAGGCTTGTACTCTATTTTTAAATTTTAACAAAAACATAAATTATGAAAAAGTTATTTTTTGCCCTCATTGTAACCTCAATTGGTTTATTTTTTTCCAACTTTATTTTTCCTTCTTCTGCAAATATGGAGGAAACGGAAGTTGTTAATTCTATGCTTCCGTATCAAACTATTTTCATTAAAAACACAAGTGGAGTAGACAGAACAGTTGATGTTGATATTAATAATGGTAGCGTAACTTTTCATTGGATGATGATGAAGTTTGGAACGGTACATTTATTGGAAACTCTGTAACCGTTTCTATGAGTTCCATTGTTCCTCCTATCAATCCGGGAGCTTGGCAGGCAAGTCTTACTTATAAGATGTATGAAACCCCTAGTGATATCAGACCTATTTGCCATGAAAATCATACATTCAATCCATCCGAAACATTTGAGGAATTCAATTGCTTCACAAATCCAGATTAGCATTTATTAAAGTTGACCATAACGTTACGGAAAAGTTATGGTCAACTTTAAATTTTAAGAGAAAATAAAACAAAAAACAATTTGTTATGAACTCTGTCCAAATCAAAAGCTTTATACAAAAAACTTTTCTTATTTTTCTTTTTCTGAATTTTCATCTCCATTCTTTTTCACAATCCACCTACCAAAAAATACTTAGTAGTGATTCTAAATCATATTATCTTAAAAACATGATTCCAACCTCAGATGGAGGTACGATTATTTTATCCGTTCATGGTAGCCAATTTACTGTTTTAACTAAGGTAGACTGTTTTGGAAATATTCTTTGGAATAGAAGTTGGGAATTAGCTGCTATTACTCATCCTTTTGACGGCGGGCTCTTAGAAACAGAAGATGGTCATATCTTAGTTACATTCCCAATGAAATTCCAAAATCTGCCTCTTCAAAAATTTAATATAGGAACTATGAAGTTAGATGCAAACGGAAATGTTATTTGGAAAAATCAATATGGAAGTGATTTATATACAGAATTTTCTACCTCCATAATAGAAACTTCAGATAAAGGGTACTTAATGATTGGAGGCATTTATAAGGAATTTGATAATCCATTTAATGAATTCTATTTTTTCAAAATTGATTCAATGGGCACTCCTTTATGGACAAAATCTTTTGGAGAAGATGAATTCGATAACCACATTTCAGCATCGATGAAAGATCAGGATGGAAATATTATTCTAGTAGGTACTAATTCAGGCTATATGCCTTATCAATGGAAAGGTATTATCATAAAAATATCTCCAACTGGTAATATTATTTTTTATAAGGAAATTAAAAATATAAGTCACCTCACCGCTATTCGAAGTATTACCTCGACTTCAAATGGAGATTACCTCCTAACGGGTCATTATTCTAACCCCGACTCAATAACATATAGCTCATTTATTCTAAAAATCAATTCAGTAGGAGATTTATTAGATGCTAAAAAAATTTCTACTTCTTCAAAAATTGAGTCATTTGGAAGTTATTCTATTATTTCATTACTGAATGGAGGCTATGCAATAGCAGGTTCTGCAATAGGATTTCCTGAATATACCAGTAATACTGAATTTGGAGACTTAGCTTTTATTTGTATGCTGAACGAAAGTGAAGAATATATTGGTTCTAAAATATATAATCACAATGGAATTGCTTCCAATTTTGATGCATTTTACTTTAAAGCAAGACCAGATGGAGATTATAATTTAAGCTTTACACGTATATCAGCAGGCGACTCACATTTACCACTCAAAATAGAATATATGCGCTTAGATAAAAATTTCTCAAGTGGCTGTAATGATTATGATGCTTCAGAAGATTTTTCATTGACTTCTCTCCAAGGGTGGATATTAGAAGATAATAACTTTACGACTTCTGCTTCAGGTGAGCGTTTCGATTTTTTACATCCTACGGAAAATCATCTACCTGATTCAATTCTCACCATTTGCGTAAGTGAACTTCAAGCTAATTTTTTATTAGAAAATATTTGCCCTAGTATTCCCATTACTTTTGACAATCAATCTGCTGGCCCGATCACTTTTAGAGAATGGAATTTTAATAATGGTCAATTTATTTCCAATGAAAAAAATCCGACATATACGTTTACAGAATCTGGTTTTTTTCCTCTGCAATTAGTGGTTTCTGATGGTTGTCGCATGGATACCATTGTTCAAGAGATAGAAGTGGAGGGTGAGCCTTGCACCTGCAATGCCATTTTCCCTAACGCCTTCACCCCTGACCAAGATGGCTTAAATGATTTTTTCCATCCCGTCATTGACTGCGATTATCCGATTGAAAATTATAATTTGATGCTCTTCAATCGTTGGGGACAACTCATTTTTAAGACCGATAATTTGGAAGAGAAATGGGACGGTACTTTTAAAGGGAAACCTGTGCCGACTGATGTCTTAGTTTATAAAGTGCAATATGATGTGATTGATTGGAACGGAATTTTGATTCGACAAACGAAAGAATCGGGAGATGTGACTTTGATTCGATGAAGCAGCTTTGCGAACTCTGAGAGAGAGCTTTTGAGAAAAGCTGGAGTTCGTAAAGCGAGTTATTTTTTTTAAAACAAAACCGCTTTAAGAAAACTTACGCAGCTCTTAGCCAACTCACAGTTTTCTCAAAACTAGACAGCATATCCATTCCTGCAAGGGTCAATAGAATAATGTTTGCCATTTAAAAAAATTAAAATACTCCTCAAGCAACGTTTTGCAAATAATTGGCATACTTAACTATACGCCAACTAATATTTTGAATTGAGTTATTTATTTAATATATTAATCAGACAAACACACTAACAATTTTCATTAACCTGTTTGTTTTCACAAACCTAAAACCTCCCTTGCTATGAAAAAAGCATTACTCTTATCTTTCGCACTTTGTGTAACTCTAAGCTTACAAGCTGAACTTCACTACACTAGCTATGGACCAAATGGATGGCACATCGGCATGAACGAAAATGTTGTTGTTGATATCGACAATGATGGTGCTAATGATTTCTATGTTAATGCATGGAATAACGAATTGGGATTTGTTCCGATTTTTGGAAAAGGATGTTTCTCAAGTCCTAGCGGAACCGCTACCACTATTTTTGGTTCTCGCGAATTAACTATTCACCAACCTGGTGACATCTTGGATGCTTCTGTTAATACTTTTGCATTTATTGATGATGGTCGAGGCTCCGCTTATTCTGCTAATACTAACCAATTAGCTGATGGTTGGGTAGATGGACAAGATCATTATGTAGCATTTTTTATTTTTGGAAGTGGTCGATTTGGTTGGATGAGAGTTGAATTGGATCTTACAAACCAAAAAGTAATCATCAAAGAAATGGCTTACGATACTGAATACTACGGTGAAGTCGAAATTGGCTATACAGGACAAGCGGCAACAATTCCAACTATGGATACAAAAGAAACTATGGGTAGTTTCGAAGCACCTGTAGCGAATGAGGAAATAGAAAAAGAGGTACAAGAACTATCTGTTTTTCCTAACCCTGCTAACGAAATAGTAAATATCAATTTCGATTACCTAGGTACTGATCGACTTTCAATCATAGTTGTCAATAGTATTGGAAAAGAAGTTTATCGAAATTCCAACAATACAATTACGGGAAAAGTTAATCTCCAAATTTCTACTTCGACTTGGAACTCAGGAATTTATTTTATCAAATTCCAGAGCGAAAAGGGTATCAAAACAGAAAGACTTTCTGTAACGAAATGATGAAGTTGTTTTAATTTAACTCGTTAAAAAAAAGAGGTGCTTCCATTTATTTTTGGAAGCACCTCTTTTTTTGTCTTAGAAAAAACGATAAATTTGATTTTTCTAGAACTCTACTAAAACAAAATATGCTAAAAAAATCATCTCCCGAAGTCGCATTACTAGTTGCTCATTATAAAAAAAGATTAGGAAAAATTGATCCTACTTTTTCTGAACAAAGTCATGGAATCGAACAAACCATTGACTTTCTCTCTCCTGCCTTGAAAGAAGATAATCATCCTAGAATTTTCTATCATGGAAAACCAACTCAAGATGTAATCGTCTTGACTCATGGACTTTCGGACTCTCCATACTATGTAAAAGATATTGGGAGGAAATTTTACAAAGCAGGTTGCAATGTAATTCTCACGCTACTTCCTGGTCATGGTCGAATGGAAATCGGTGGAAAAATGGAGGAAGAAAAACTAAAGAGAAAATGGAAAAAAGAAGTTGACATAGCTGTAGATGCTGCCAAGACTTTAGGAAAAAGAATTTCGTTAGGGGGTTTTTCCACAGGAGCCAGTTTAAGTTTAAATAAAGCGTTGCGTGATCCAAAGTTAATTTCAGGAGGACTTTTTCTTTTTTCTGCTGCATTGGATTTGGGGTATATTGCACATGGTACCAATTACTTTCCATTCGCCCACACCATAGCTAGATATACTGATGGTCAATTAAAATCGATAGGATCTAATCCATATCGTTATCCTTATTTGAATAATGCTGCTGGAATTGAAGTCGTCAGGTTAATTGATGAAACTTGGAAACGGATGGCTGACAAAAAAATTGACCAACCAGTTTTTATTGCCCACTCCATTCATGATATTAGAGTTAGTTTTGGAGGTATCCAAACTTTTATGGCAACACATGTCAAAAGAGGTTTTACGTTTTTAATTTCGGAAAACATTGCCCACTCTCAGTTAGTATTAAAAAAACCAATTCCACTAGATTTAACTCAGAAACATGGCGTACGAGAAACTCCTCCTGCCAATCCTAAATTTAATTGGATGATGGAAAATGCCATTCGATACTTTCAAGATGAAGTAGTTGGAAAGGATAAAAAATAAAGAAGTTATCGGTTAACGTTCTTCTGGATTCCCTCTGTGTTATTATTAGAACAAGTAAATATTAAAAAGACCTTCCTTTTGATTAAATAACCATTTTTCCATTTATCGAATTTCCCTAGACACTAGTCTAAGCAAGTGGATTCTTTTCTTCAAAGTCAACATCTTGTTGCCATACAAACCTAATAATTCACTAATCAAAAAAATTGAAGAAAATGAAAATTATATCAGTTAACATCGGCGACACAGTAATTGAGTTTTATAATGATATGTGGACAGGACATGAAAACATTTATGTCAATGGAGAATTGGTTTCGAGAAAATTTTCATGGTTTGGAACAGATCATATTTTTGAAGTAGAAGAAGATGGCGTGTGGGTAGAATATATTTTGACAACGGGTTTTGGATGGATGGGAATTACCGCTGACATTACTCGAAATGGAGTTCCAATTGTGGAATCAGGAAGACAAGGAATGAATTTGAGCATATCCAATTCTGCTGCTCTTGAGGCACCTAGAAATTATCGCTCAGATGAATTTGTATAAGAATGTTAATTAGTTAAAAAATGGTCTATAAAAGCTGTTTGATTTTTTCAAACAGCTTTTTTTATTTTTTATCTTCGTAAAAAATAAGACATGATCCTTTCTACTTTAAGAATTAGAAATTTCCCAGAAGATCAATCCGACAAATTTCCTTGGACACTTCCCATAATAAAAAATCTAGAAGAACTAATCTTTGAAAAAAATATTAGCTTTTTCGTAGGAGAAAATGGAAGTGGTAAATCGACTATCTTGGAAGCAATTGCAGCCTACACAGAAGTTCCATTAGCGGGGAGTTTTCGATTGGAAGACGATGAGTCGTTAGCTGCTGCAAACGATTTAGCTAATTATTTGAGCATTCGATATGATGAAAAAACACGACAAGGATTTTTTGTTCGAGCAGAAGACTTTATTGGTTTTTCGAGGAATATAAAAAACCAAATTAGAGAACTTGATCAAGAAATTAAAGAGGTAAAAGAAAGTTTTACAGGTGGAGATATTAATTTGACCTTGGGTACAATTGAAGGAGAAAAAAACCAATTAATAAAAAGATATTCTCACGACTTAGAAGCGATGTCTCATGGAGAAGGATTTATGAAATTTTTCACCTCAAGAATTACTGGAAAAGGACTTTACCTAATAGATGAACCTGAAGCGGCACTTTCTCCTACTCGACAGTTGAGTTTACTTTCCTTAATTATCGAAAAAGTAAAACAGACTGGTTCACATTTTATCATCGCAACACACTCTCCAATAATTATGTCTTTGCCTGAGTCTGAAGTTTTTTATTTTCAAGATGGAAAAATTTCCAAAGTCGATTACAAAGAGACGGAACATTATCTTTTGACAAAAGCAATTTTGGATGATGCCGAAAATGTAATGAAGGAACTTTAATTGTTTCAGTACTCTGCATTATGATTTTTTTTTTGCCACAAATTTTCACGAATTACTAGAATTACCCCATCGTTTTAATAAAAAACCAATTTCGCTTAATAAAGCTATCGAAGTTCTCGCTTCGTGTAATTTCGAAGAATCTAACAAAGTTAGATTCTTCGGATAGATATCAACACTTATTGTTTTCGAGTAATTCGTGAAAATTTGTGGCAAAAAAAATCATTGGGTAGAGTATCTTTTCAACTACAACACTACCAATTTTTCACTCAACCTTTCACCTGAATTAGAAACCATAATAATGTAATTTCCTTTTTCAAAATTCGATAGATCAATTTGATATTGATAACTCGTTTGATTTATTTTTTCAGAAAAAATCTCTTGCCCTAAAAGAGTAAAAACTTGAATGGTTGTTTCTGGTTGGGCTAGCAAGTTCGCCTGAATGGTAAACTTCCCTGAAGTAGGATTTGGAAAAAGAATCATAGCTCCATGCTCTGCTTCTAATGGGCAATCTACTCCTCCAACATATCTATAATCTACTCGATAATAGGGCGTTTCTCGTTCTCTAACTTCTGATTTTAATTGGCCATTACAATAGTAGTTATATGTAATCGTGTTTTTTGTAACCGCATGATCATAATTCTGATTATACTCTTCCTCTATAATTATTTGACCTTGTAAATTATAGCGATAGGAAAAACTATCCTTTCGAGTACGCAGAAAATATCTCCCCTCTGTGGTATTTACTGTTTCATACTGCAGAAAAGTTTCTATCTCATTTTGTGAGGTATAAGAGTACAATTGCAAAGTAGTATCAATTACATTATTACGAAATGATTCTATAAAATATCTCGTCATCTCTTTATAATCATTAAATTCGGTTTCCGCAAGATGCTCTAACTCCCATTGGTTAGTATCATCATTAAATCCTAAATGATTGGTAATCATTAATTTTCCCTCATTAAAATATTCGTACTCAGTTCGACTCTCAGGTCTAAACGATAATAAACTAACATCCCATCTTAAAAACTCACTTTGAAGTAATTGGCAATCGTCGGTATATTCATTTTTCCATTTCCGCCCATATCTGATAGATCCATCAATATTATAAGCATAAGAAGCGATTTCTATCAAACAATTTTGGTCATTAAAAACAGTATCAAATTGATTAGTCAATATAAATTGGCTATCATCAGCCTTAAAATAATTCTTTTTTGATTTCCTATTCTCATTAATATTATGTTCATAAACTACCTTGTGACTATGTACCTGATCATTATGGGAGTAGGTTATTGTTCGCAATTCTTCTATCAGTTCACCGTTGGAATGATAACTATTTTTCAGGAGGACATTTTCCCATTCATTAGGTCCATAATTCAACACATTCTGTTCTAATAATTTTCCATCAGAGTTATATTTTGAATTGGAATGTTTGTTATTGGTAGGAGTATAATCAGAATACCTTGTGTCAGTATGTGTAAATATTTTTTCTTGCCCATCTTCATCATAAGTCCAAGTATCGAAAGAAAAATATGACCATTGCTCTATTTCTCTATCCCATTGGGCATAGGCGATTTGACCAATTTTATTTTGGGAAAAAAGATTGGTGGTTAGTAATAATATGAAGAAAAATAATGGTAGAAATAGTTTCATAATTTTAGTTTTCCAAAAAAAATTAAACGCTAGAGCCGGTTAGGTATCGGATACCTATGAACTTTATGTAAATCTAAGATACAAAAAGGAAGTATCTCTTTTCCAATTTTATCACTTATAAAATCTCGCCTGCTTAATATAAATCTTTCGTTCACTCACCGTCGAGTCAACTTTAAATTCAATATCTAATCCAAAGTCTTGTTCCGTACAATCACAATCATGTGGAACATTTTCATAAAAATGTTTCTTCAAAGCTTTGGCGTAAGTTCCCAACTCCATTAGTTCAGCATCTGTCATCACGGTCGCTCCATTCAATGCTGGAATATTGGAAAATGTCAAATACTCAATCATAAATTCTTGACCAGGAATTACCGACCAAGTGAATAAAATCAATTGATCATTTAAAATACCTGGTTCTGGAAAAACAATACTGAATTCTTTATACTGAACATTGACAATAAATCCTGGATTAGAATTATATAGATTTTTAGTTATCAAAACTCCATTGGCATCTTCATTCGGAAAAGAACGATGCACCAAAATCCCCATTGCACAAGACGTGTGCACAATGTTATAATAGCTACGCTCTTCGAAAGCTCGCCAATTCCACAGGCTTGCCCAAACTTTTTTTATCGCTCGATCAATCGTTTTAGTTGGATGATCTCTTTTAGCAGAATACGAACTATACAAACCTGCTCCTGAAAACGATTCTAAATCTTCCGCATTGGTTGAAGATCTAAATCGGTAGGAGTAAAAATCTTGAAAATCATTAATTCTATTTTTTACCAAATCCACCAACTCAGGGTCGAGTGGATGTGCTTTAATTTGATCTTGTAAGTCTTCCAACATTACTTTTCGAACTGCTGGCGAATTGATAAAATCTTCATTAACTAACATCTGATTGATGATTAGGTCGAGTCCCGAATCTTTAAGATGTTTATCATAATAATAAAATGGAATGGCAAAGGCATCTTCAGGTGTAGGTATTGGATTTCCATCAATCGAAACATTCAATATCTCTGCAAAATTACTTGCCTTCCCTCCGACCACATCCAAGTAAGTATAATCTGCTTCATGCAAATTAATCAAACCTTGCACCGACAAATCAGGAGATAATTCAATTGTATCATGAGGTTCATTGGTCGACCAAAAAGCAGTTGCTTCAGCCAAAGTGGCTGATCGAATTTCGAAAGAATCGGATCGCACATTTAGATAAACTAGTTCTCCTAAAAATGAATTCAACTGATCATTTTCCCAACCATCTCGCAAAGCCATGTTTGGTGTATTTCGATTATGACTCAACACATTGATATGACTCAAAGGTGTTTGAAATTCTGTGGTAATAATTCCGGCAACTACGGATACATCATTTGGAATTCCATTTAACAAAACGATATCATGGCGTCCCAAATAAGTATTTTCCAAATCATCTAATTCTACTTTATTCAGATATCCATAATTTTCTGCAAGGTTAAGTGCTTGATAATTTTGGCCATCATATAATTCCTCAGGAGTGATTATTGGAACATCACAAAGGTTAAACTCTGGTCGATTGGCGAGTAAAAACAATTTGCCTTCGAGATAGGAAGTGGCAATTATTTTTTCATAAAGGAATTTTATTCTTTCGCAAGAAACTTCATTCGCTGAAACAAAATGCAAAATGTATTTATCCAAACTTTTGTAATAATTCAAATTGGACATGTACAAATAGCGATCGTCATTTTCCTGATATTGAGTTAAATTAAAATTAGCATGTCCTTTTGAGTACTCCAATATTTTTTCTGCAAAACTAAAATGCAACGGATACCTTTTTGTATTGATATAATACATCAATTCATCCTCTGTATTGTAAATCAATTTAACAGCATCCACTCCTCCATCATTACTTCTCGCAGGATTACTGCTAATCAAATCAAATGCAATCGGATCAATCAACTCATTAAAATAGTGAAGTTCCTCATTTTCTTTTTTGAGTAAACTTATATTGAGAAAAGTATCTCTACCTGACAAGCTAATTACTCGTTGATGATATCCCTCCTTCGTCAAAATCAAAGTATCAGATTTTGCACCCACCGTTGACCGATGCCAAATCGCTTCTCGATCTGCAATCATCGTGTATTCTCCATTTGAAAAAACTTTAAAACTTTGTACTTCATCATCTGTCGAAACTCGCAACAAATAAATCCCAATTGGCAAATCAGGAAAAAGATAACTTCCACTATTACCCAAATTAGATTCTCGCAAAATCTCTCGACCATCAATCGAGTAGATCTCTAAACCAATCTCAAAATCTCCATCCCAAATCAAAGAGTTATTAAAAAAACGATAACTATTGATCGGATTGTTGATGCTATCTATTGCTGTGTTTTTTATGATAAAATCTCCGAAGGAATTAGTGATTTGTTCAAGAGGAGAATTGAGTAATTCAACTTTCACACCAGCAAGTGCACTTCGATTTGCGACATCTTGTACATGCCCATTATAGATCGCTTGCCCATTCGACAAAATGGGAAAAAGAAAAATTAAACAGATTTTTATAATTAAGTTTTTCATATGCTATATTAACCAATGGTATAATCTTAAAGACTGAAATTTACGCAAAAAGGTTGGGTCAGATAGTAACGTAGTGGTCTGCTTTAGCTGACCTAAAAAAAAGGAGCGCAGCGACTATATGTAAACTAAAAAAACAGAGGGTTTTATTTTCACAAAAAAATATTCGGGGAGTCGCTGCGCTCCTTTTTCTAGGTCAGCTAAAGCAGACCACTACGTTACTATCTGAGCTCAAATGTTCACCTTTTTTAAATTCAACATTATACATATATAAGAATAAAAAATTCCTTATCCCCTGAGGAAATTCTATTTGGGAATAAAACCGTAAACAATCTAAATCTAAAACCCTCATGTTTTCTATTTACACCGGAGCTTGGACCTTCGATGAAGCTGCGCATCTATTGCGGCGAACTATCTTTGGTCCAACGAAAGCTCGAATCCAACAAGCCGTAGACGATGGTCTTGATGCAACCATCGCAACTCTTTTTTCCTCCCCTACACCAACTGATACACCAATTTATTTTGATTTTGAAAATGACCCACTTGCTGCCAATGGTGAGACTTGGGTAGGAGTTCCTTTTGATGAGGACATTGATGGTCTTCCATCGGCAAGAGCAAAATCACTTTCAGCTTGGTGGTATAAACAGATGAATCAAAATGATCAAACCATTACCGAGAAATTAACTTTGTTTTGGCATAATCATTTTGTGGTGTCAGATTCCAACAATGCCAATTTGGATTGGCATTATTTGAATAAGCTGAGAAATTTTTCACTAGGAAATTTTAGAGACTTGACCAAGGAAATTACCATTGATCGAAGCATGCTTTTTTTCCTCAATGGCAATTCTAATTTCAAAGATGAGCCTAATGAAAATTATGCAAGAGAATTGTTAGAATTATTTACTATCGGTAAAGGTCCGCTTGCTGGACCAGATGATTACACCAACTATACTGAGCAAGATATTGCTGCTATGGCAAGAGCATTGACTGGTTGGTCAGCAGAAACGGGAGATGATCCAAATGCAATCTTCATAGAAGATGAACATGATCCAACTCCAAAAATTTTGTCTCATCGATTTGATAATGCAGTCATCCAAAACGATGGAGCAGATGAATACAAAACGGTAATTGATATTATTTTTGGAAAAGAAGAAGTGGCTCGTCACATTTGCCGAAGGCTTTATATTTGGTTTATCCACTATCATATTACTGATACTATCGAATCTGAAATCATTGCTCCGATGGCTCAAATCCTTTTGGATAATGATTACGAAATACAGCCTGCATTGGAAGCACTTTTAAAATCGGAACACTTTTTTGATCCAGGTGAAAGAGGATGTATGATCAAAAATACTTTTGACTTTTTCTACTCTTCATTTAATACTTTCCAAATAGCGCCACCTGCTGATATTTTAGAAGAATATCAAATGTGGGATGAGTGGGATCATGAGTTTAAAAACTTAGACATGTCTGTTTTTAACATTCCAAGTGTCGCTGGTTGGAAAGCATACCATCAAACACCCATCTTTTATCGTGATTGGGTAAACTCTGCAAGTGCTGTAATTCGAAAACGATTGATGCCAAAATTCAATTGGGTCATTCAAGGTGCCTCACCTGACACGAAAGGTTATGACTGGATTACATTTATTTCCACACTAGACAATCCTCTAGATGTAAATGAAATGATAGACGAAATCTGTCAACTCATTTATCCAAGACCGATGATCGATGAACAAAAAGCATTCTTCAAAGATGCGTTAATTCCAGGTCTTCCTGACTTCGAGTGGAATGTAGAGTATGCGGATTATTTATCTGATCCAACTGATGATGTAAAAAAAGAAGCTCTTGAAAATAAATTACACGATATGTTTATGATCATGATGCAAGTACCAGAATTTCAGATGAGTTAAGTTTTTTTAAATCAAAAAAAAACTAGTTAGAGGGGATTATTATTTGCGGAAGATCTACCCCTTGCCCTCGCCACAGGGTGCGGGGGGTGGAATTCCCGCAACAGAATCTCGACTCCTAGAAAAAAATAATAAAATGAAAAGAAGATCCTTTCTAAAAAAATCTACTTTATTTTCTCTACCTGCATTTTTAGGTGGATTTAATTTATCAGCCATGGCTGCTCCAATGATGAGAAGTCTTGTCAACGGAGATGATAAAATATTAATCCTCATTGATCTCAGCGGAGGGAACGATGGGTTAAATACAATTTTCCCATTAGACAATTATGACAACTTAGCGAATGCAAGACCCAATATTATTATTCCTCAAGGCGCTCTTTTAAATATAAATGACTCGCTTGCTTTTCACCCAGAAATGAAAAGAGCAAAGCAATTATATGACAATGGAAGTCTATCCATCGTTCAAGGAGTTGGATATGCCGATCAAAATCGTTCACACTTTCGATCTGCCGATATTTGGAATGCAGGATCAACTGCGGAAGAAAGTAAAACTACAGGTTGGTTAGGTCGATACCTTGATGATACATTTCCTAACTATCCTGCTGATTATCCAAATGCAGATTGCCCTGACCCTTTTGCGATTACATTAGGTCGCTCCATTTCTGGATCTTGCCAAGGTGTTGAAGCAAATTATAGCATGGCAATTATTAACACCGATGACATAGGAGGATTGACAACGGGTGTCGAAGCACCTTTACCTAACGATTGCTACGGCGAAGAATTAGGATATGTTGTTCAAACTTTTAAACAATCAAATGCCTATGCTGATCAAGTAATTGCAGCAGCAGATGCAGGTTTTTCCAATGAATATTTATATTCTGATTCTAATTTAAGTAATCGGTTAAAAACAGTTGCTAAGTTTATCTCAGGAGGTTTACAAACGAAGATTTATGTTTTGACTATAGGAGGATTTGACACACATGCTAATCAAGTAAACGGAGATGATCCTGCAACTGGAAAACACGCTCAGTTACTTCAAACATTATCGGAAGCCATTTTTTCTTTCCAAAAAGATTTAGAATTACAAGGTTTGCAAGACCGAGTAGTCGGAATGACTTTTTCTGAGTTTGGTCGGAAGATAAAATCCAATGCAGGGAATGGAACTGATCATGGTTCAGCTGCACCAATGATTATTTTTGGAAATTGTTTGAACGCAGGAGTCATTGGAGAAAATGCCCAAATTGCCTCCAACGTAAGTAATCAGGAAGGCGTCGCTATGCAATATGATTTCAAATGGGTCTATGGTTCTATTTTGATGGATTGGTTTGGAGTACCTGAGGATAAAGTCAAAATGTTGCTGACAGATGATTTTCAATATTTACCCATCATTGGAACTTGCAATGAAATACCAACTTCATCAAATGATCTAGTTTCTATTTTGGAAGCGAAAGCTTTTCCTAATCCTTTTGATCAAGTCTTCACTTTGAGTTTTTCGATTTTGGAAAAAGAAAATGTACGTATTCAATTATTTGATGTGATGGGAAAAATTGTTAGAACAATTTCTAACAAAACATTTCCGGAGGGACAACATAACATTTTAGTTGAAACGCATAGCTTGCCATCAGGAGTTTACTTTGCTAGAATCGAAGTAGGCAATGGAGTTAAAACATTGAGATTAGTTAAGAAGTAGAATAATCAAGTTTTATCTGATTTTGCTATTGGCTGCTTATGAATTAATTCATGAGTAGCCTTTTTTTTGGAAAAAGAAAGATAAATGAGTTTTAGGATAAAAAAAATATCCGCACTAATTTCAAAACAGTCTCTAAAGTATCAAGTATTTATTTGATCTTTGAAATACCTTTTTATTTTTTCCAAAAAAACAAAACATGACCAATAAAATATTTTTCCCTCTGCTCCTATTACTCTATTTATGTTCTTGTAAAAATACTCCACCTGAAAAAGAAACACCTCCCAACGTCATCATTATATTTACCGATGATCAAGGTTATCAAGATGTAGGTTGTTTTGGTTCACCTGACATCGAAACTCCACACCTAGATCAAATGGCTAAGGATGGAATTCGCTTGACTAACTTTTATGCAGCCCAAGCTGTTTGTTCCGCTTCCCGAGCCGCAATCCTCACAGGCTGTTACCCAAATCGATTAGGTGTTCATGGAGCATTTATGCCCAAAGCAAAAAAGGGATTAAATTTATCTGAAACCACCATTGCTGAAATGCTAAAAGATCAAGGCTACCAAACTGGGATTTTTGGAAAATGGCATTTGGGTGATCATCCTAAATTTAATCCTCGCCAACAGGGATTCGATGAATATTTTGGAATTCCCTACTCGAATGACATGTGGCCATATCATCCTCAGCAAGGATCAATTTTTAACTTTGACGTTTTACCTCTTTATGAAAATGAAACGATTATTGACACCTTGACTGATCAGTCAAACTTGACGACTCAAATCACAGAACGAAGTGTAGATTTTATTTCAAAAAACAAAGACAAACCTTTCTTTTTGTATGTCGCACATCCTCAACCACATGTTCCTCTTTTTGTTTCCGAAAAATTTAAAAGCAAATCAAAACGTGGTTTGTACGGTGATGTCATCATGGAAATTGATTGGTCTGTCGGACAAATTTTAGCTTCGATAAAAGAGAATAATTTGGATGATAATACACTTATTATTTTTACTTCTGATAATGGTCCATGGCTTAGCTATGGCGAGCATTCTGGTTCTGCTCTCCCTCTGCGAGAAGGAAAAGGCACCGCACTTGAAGGTGGCCAACGGGAGCCTTGTATCATATATTTTCCTGAAAAAATCAAAGGAGGAAGAACGATAGATGTGCCAATGATGACAATTGATGTTTTACCAACTATCGCAAATTTAACTGGGGCAAAACTTCCAGAAAATAAAATTGATGGAAAAAACATCTGGGATATTTGGACAGGTAAATCTACTCAAAGTCCTCACGACGCCTATTACTTTTATTATCACCAAAATGAATTACATGGCGTGAGATATCAAAACTGGAAGATGTATTTCCCTCATCGCTATAGAACTTTGAATGGAAGAGAAGGTGGAAAAGGAGGTCTTCCTGGACCATACGATTATGTCAATATGGAAAAAATAGAATTATACGATTTGTCAAAAGACATAAGTGAAACTAAAAATGTAGCTGCAGAAAACCCAGAGGTTATTGAAAAAATAAAATTACTTGCTGATGGAATGAGAGATGAATTGGGCGATGCTCTTTTGGAAAAAAAAGGGAAAGGGAATCGCGAGATTGGGAGAGTAGAATAATTCTTGACTGTTGAACTGTTTTTTCATATTAGTCCTTTTAGTTCAAAATTTGAGGGAATCTCCATCAAAAGAATAACCGATAATACGAAATTTACTATTGATAACGAGGTAGTTCATTTTTAACATTTTGAGGTAAAAAAATTAGGCCTCAATTAAAATGAACCCTCAAAAAATGGCAAAAGGAGATATTAGCTTTCCATTTCTCTGAAGGAAAAAACTTAATAACTCAGTATTATTTTATTTCTGAAAATCAGTTCTATTGAATGGTTAAAAGTTAAACATAATAAATAATCATTACGCGTTTAAATCTTTGAAATAAATTTATAATTTCAAACTTTTAGTCAAAAAAAATATACCCTTCATGAAATATTTTCCTTTAAAAAAATTACTCTTTATTTTCTTGATCACTTTTATCTTCTCAATGGACAATTTTGCGCAAACGAAAATTGGGCTATTGCCTATTAAAATTTCATTTGATAAGAAAGATGAAAGATCGAGTAAAGAACGACTAGCAGATATGAAAGCGACATTGGAAGAATTAAAAAACAGAAAGGAATCTGACAATATAGAGGTCAACAATAAGAAAAAAGAAGAGCTGAATGGATATGAAGAACAGTTTGTCATCATGCTCACTAAAAATTTAAAGGACTATTTATCAAAAGAGGAAATAGAACTTACTGAAATTGATGTAGATGAAATGACAAGTGAAGAACGTGAAGGTGAGAAATTATTTTACACAAATGTTAGCAAAAATCAAATTGCAAGAATTGCAAAAGAAGCCTACAAACGAAAATTAAAAAAACCAAAAACTTTAGCTTTAGAAAATGATGAACCTTCTATCTTTATTCAAAATGTTGCTAAAAAATATGAGAAGGAATATATTATTTATTTAAAAGCAATTGGATCATATGAACGAACTCATAAACGTAAAAAATATCGAGTAAACAATACTGATCTCAATGGTCCGGTAGGAGCATTGAGTGTTGATGTTTTTTTATTCGAAAAAACAGAGGGAAAAATGATTTATCTAACCGATCATGAACTTGCAAGGTATAGTAGAAGTTCAGGAATCGTATCAGGAGCATTTATACATGATAGTAGTTTTGAAAGTTTTGGAAAAAAAGTAGCGAAGAAAATTAACAAGGCTATCAAATAGTCTAAATCGTCTTCTAATCTCAAAAAATAAAAGGTCAACTAAAAATTATTAGTTGACCTTTTATTTTTCCTTCCCCAATATATATTTCCTTATTTTGAGCAATCATTTTTTCAACTAATTAGAGTACCAAATAAAATTTAATACACGATGAGAACCATCTTTTTATTTCTTTTTTTATCCATAGGAATTCTTGCAAATAGTCAAAGTCGAAAAATTCCAATTGACACAACTGTTGTCACTAAACACAATACAACTGTCAAAGGGCAAAGTTTTTCCTATACCGCTACTACGGGTACACAACCTGTTTGGGATGAGGAAGGGAATCCAACTGCTACACTTTTTTACACTTATTATACTCGTGACAAAGTGAAAGACAGAGCAAGTCGACCAATTATCTTTTCATTTAATGGCGGCCCTGGTTCTGCATCTGTATGGATGCATGTGGCTTACACAGGTCCGCGTATTTTGAAAATTGATGAGGAAGGTTACCCCGTTCAACCTTACGGATTTAAGAGTAATCCAAATTCAATTATTGATGTAGCTGATATCGTTTTTATCAATCCAGTCAATACTGGTTATTCCCGCATGATTCCAAATGCGAAAGGTGAAATGCCTGATAAGAAAAAATTCTTCGGAATCAATGCTGATACTAAATATCTAGCAGAGTGGATGAATACATTTGTCCAAAGAAATAACCGTTGGGAATCTCCAAAATATATTATAGGTGAAAGTTACGGAGGTACTCGTGTAATGGGACTTTCTTTGGAATTACAAAATTCACAATGGATGTATCTGAATGGAGTAATTATGGTTTCGCCTGCAGATTATAAAGTTTTAAGAACAGGTGGCCCTGTTTCTTCTGCGCTTAATTTGCCATACTTCGCAGCTGCAGCTTGGCATCACAAAATGCTTCCTGATGATTTGCAAAGTAAAGATTTATTGGAGGTTTTACCAGAGGTAGAAGATTATACTATCAATACTTTGATTCCTGCTTTAGCTAAAGGTGGATTTATTTCAGCATCTGAAAAAAATAATGTTGCAGAAAAAATGGCGCGTTATTCTGGCTTGAGTAAAAAAGTAATTTTACAACATAACTTAGATGTTCCGACTCGATTTTTTTGGAAAGATTTATTGAGAGACAAAACTGGTCAAACGATTGGTCGATTGGATTCTCGGTATTTAGGCTTAGATAAAATTGAAGCTGGAACTAGTCCTGATTATAGCGCTGAATTAACCTCATGGTTACATTCTTTTACTCCAGCTATCAATCATTATATCAAAAATGAATTAAAATTTGATACTGATGTTAAGTACAATATGTTTGGATCAGTTCGTCCGTGGAATAATGAAAATAATAATGTGAGAGATAATTTGCGACAAGCGATGGCTCAAAATCCTTATCTCCAAGTTTTGAATCAATCAGGTTATTATGATGGTGCGACAACTTACTTTGCTGCAAAGTATACTTTGTCTCAAATTGATCCTAGCGGAAAAATGAAAGATAGAATGACTTTCAAAGGATATCGAAGCGGTCACATGATGTACTTGAGAAATGAAGATTTGATTAAGGCGAATGATGACTTGCGAGAGTTTATTAAGGCTTCTGCTGCAAAAGGAAAAGCCGCCAAGTATTAATTGACCAAAGTAACTTTTCAAATAAAAAAGAACCTAGAATGTAACATTCTAGGTTCTTTTTTATTTGGATTACTTATTATCGCCTAAAGCAATTTAAACGAATTTTAACTAAACAAAAATGATTTTTTATGAAATAAAATTAAATAAATGGTAAATTGTCCAATATTTTACAAAACCAACTAAACATTTTTTTATGAAAAAAACATTACAATTTTTTCTCTGTTTTACCCTACTCTTTTTTAGTTTTAATTCCTACGCACAACCCTCCAATGATGACTGTGCCAATGCAACGGTAATAACAGAAGGAGACAATCAATCATTTACAACTATCGATGCTAGTTCAGATGGAGCCGCTCATGCTGATCAATGCTTTTCTACAGGAACTACTCCCGACAGTACCTACAACGATGTGTGGTATTCTTATACCGCTTCTTTTACTGGACAAGCAGAATGGAGTTTTTGCGGGACAGCTAATTTTGACACCAAGATATTTGTTTATGGAACTGGTGCAATGTGCCCTCCTACGGATTCCGATATTATCGGTTGTAGTGAAGATGCTCTCGGATGTGCTGACGCAACTTCTGCTGCTGTCTTTAATGTAACGATGGGAGAAACGTATCTTCTACGAGTAGGAGGATATGGCGATGGTGGTCCTGGTGAAAGTGGAAGTGGTACTTTTAATTTAGGTGAATTTATTTCGAATGCACCTGACAATGATGATTGTGCCAATGCTGCAGTAATTATGTTAGGATCGGGTCAAGCAGTTAATAATACAGATGCAACTACCGATGGCCCAGAACATCCAAATAATCCTTGTTTTGGATTTGGAGATAATACGATTCAAGCAGATGTTTGGTATTCATTTACTCCGACATTTACTGGCTCAGTTTTATGGTCAACATGTAATTTAGTTCCTTTTGATTCTCGCTTAGGAGTTTATTCAAATGGTGCTAGTTGCCCTTTGACAGATGGTGATTTATTAGCTTGTAATGATGATGGAGGAGGATGTGATAATTATACTTCTTCCCTAATTTTTGATGTAGAAATGGGAGAAACTTATCTTTTAAGATTGGGTGGTTATAATGGAGAAATGGGGGAAGGTTTGATGGATCTAATTGAAATAATTCCACCTGACCCTCCAGAAAATGATTTATGTACTAACCCTGAAAGTGTTTTTGTAATGACAACTCAACAAGCAGATGATAATGAATTTGAATTTGCAGGAACAACTATTGCTGCTGGTTTTGATAATGATGCTTTTCTTTTCCCAAAATGTATAACTAATACTAATGGTGGAGAATTTGCAGATGTTTGGTACACATTTGATCCACAAGGATTGGAAGAAATTGAACTTCGATTTCTTACATTTACAGCCGACGCTACATTTTATTTTGACCTCTGGGAAGACTGTGATTCTTTGGCTATGGCTCCTGTGATGGAAGATTGTTTTTTCATTGATGGATCAGTTGATCCTGTTTATACCGATACAATTATCAGTATTCCTCCTACCCAAAGCCTTTATTATATCAGGGTCATAACAAGACTGACTTCAGATATTCCTGGTGATTTCATTTTCCAATTAGTGGGAGACGTGGTAGATAAAGTCGATGAGTTGGCATTATCTGATTTAAAATTCTATCCAAATCCTGTTAATGATTTGGCACAATTAGAATTTGATTTACCTAAATCCGAGGATATTCAATTCGAAATTGTTGACATCTTAGGGCAGCGAGTTTATTTTGAAAATAAAGGAAATTTATCAGCTGGAGCTCATAATTATTCTTTCGATCTAGATAATTTCGCACAAGGAATTTATTTCCTTAGTATCCGATCTGAAGAGCAGGTTAAGAGTTTGAAATTTATAAAAGAGTAAAAGTTTCTTTACTTTTTTATTAAAAAAAAAGAATGCTTCCTATCCTTGTGAAATGGATTGGAAGCATTTTTTAATCCTCCAAACCCGTTTTCAAAAAACGAAAAAGCTCACTTTTATTTTCCAATTTCAAATAAGGATATTCAATTTTTGAAAGAAAAAGACCATCAGGAAATGCTGATCTTTTAAATCCATCTTTTCGATTAGCAAATCGGTCTTCAAATTCTTCCAACGTCATTCTTCCTCTCCCTACCTCCAGCAAAAAGTAAATACATAAACGTATCATTCCACGAAGAAAACGATTAGCAGTAATTGTAAATCGTAAGCGTTCCTGTTTTTCATCCACATACACTTTAGCATGAGTTACTTTGCAACGAGTATGATTATATAAATCTGGTTGCTTGCATATAGATTTGAAATCATCATACTTCATAAATAACTCTGCTGCTTTTTTCATTGCCTCAAAATCCAAATTTTCAAACTCATAAAACGAACTATATTTTCTGAGAAAAGGATTTTTCCTCAAATGAATAAAATAGTCGTACGTCCTCGAAGTAGCATCAAAACGAGCATGTTGTTTGTCCTCCATTTCCAAAATATCGTAGACTACAATATCGTCAGGTAAACTTTTATTGAGTCGGAATTTTAAATCAAAATCAAAATTTCCTTCTAAATGAATATGCAAGATATATTGACTCGCATGCACTCCTGCATCGGTACGCCCGCAGCCTTCTACTCTTATTTCTTTTTTGAAAATTTGCTGTAGAGTATCTTCTATCGCTCCTTGAACTGTTCGAAGGTTAGGTTGAAATTGCCACCCTTTATATCTACCGCCGTCAAAACCAATATGAAAAAAATAGGTCATGTATTTTTTTTGATAAAAAAATCAAAGGTAAGTTCTAGTTCATAATTAATTCATATACACTCGAACTATATCCTCAAAAACATCATTCGAAATTCGCATATAGTAAAACCCACTTGGCAACTGAGAAATATCAAATTCTTTGTACTTAGCTCTTGCAGCTATAAAATATCTTTGCCCTACCTCTCTTCCTAAATAATCATAAAATTCAATTAAAGTTGGCTCGAAAGGAGCCTGAAGAAGTGAAACCTTCATGATCTCTTTCAAAGGATTTGGATAGATTAAAAACTCATCATTGGTAGGTTCTACTATTGGTGTTTCAAAATAACCATTTCCTAAAGTCACTTTCCCACAAAAATAATTATTCTCATCATTTTTATCTCTTTCATTTTCGACTGTTGTTGCCCAAATACATAATTCTACCTCCGTAGAATCTTGGATGCTTTGAGAAAATTCAAAAGCAGAAATTCTCCAGATCAAGGTATCTCCTGGCTCCATACGAAGCAAGGTCAAGTCATCTTTTTGGCGGTGATACTTTGGGGTAATTTGACTTGAAGAACATTCTTCCATTCCTTTAGCCTCTACAAAAATTTCAGCTTTATTGATGGTTTTTGTTCCCCGATTAATCATCGTTACTTTGATGTTTTTCAAATTTAAATCAAATACCTCTGATTGATCAGGACTTCCACAAGTAAAGTTTTTTTCATGATCTTCAATTTTCACATCTGCTATTTCTAAATCCATTTCTCTCTCACTTGAAATGCCATTTTTTGAAAAAACTTTGAAAAACCCAGACGTATGTGGGTATAAAAATGGAGTATTATTAAATGGAATATTTGGAATCAAGTACCCTCCTATTCCTATTTCACCATCGGATAATTCCAATTCATTGACTACAAAAAGTTCATCATCTATATCGAAAGAACTAACCACTTGTAGGGAACCATCGATCTTCAAAATCTTTGCTACTTCTCCTTCATCTTGAAATAATAAATACCCAAAATTATGATCTGCTTCCATATCAATCATCTCCCCATAGCTTTCAAAATTAACTGAACTAAGTTCTATAAAAGATGAAGTAGTTTTCGTGATCGTTTTATCTTTTAAAAAAAAGTAACCTTCATTCTGAAATTCCCCTAATGGAAAAACTCGATCTGATTCTAAATTTTCCAAAACCAATCCTTGATCTTCGTAATATTGATTATACTTTCTCCCTCCATAATCAAGGTTACTTCCCGTTACATAAAATGTACTGTCATTTATTTTTTGGTAATCACTATAATATCCTGGATAGGTATAATCTGCAAATTCTACTTGGAATGAATTTTTAAAAATTTTAAAAAAAGCTCGGTCCTCACCATCAACAGTTTTACGTCCTAGTGCAATTACTTTATTCCCATCAATCACTTCAATTTTTAAAATTTCTTCATTATCATTAAAAGTGTATTTCCCAGTAAGCGCAGGATTTTCTAAGGCATTATAGACTCTAGCAAGATACGTTTCATCATCCTTAATTAGAATATAACCTGCTCCAAAATCACTACTAATGACAAGTTGATCCACGTTATTATAATTATAAAAATTACCAGCTATTTTGTTGACAGATGTGGAATCAATTGATACCAGATACAAACCATCATCTCCTCCTGAATTTGAATTTCCACCTAATAACCAATTCCCACCATTAAAATTTTGGATAGAAGTAAATTGGACATATTGAAAAGTTTGATCATTATGTTCTAATAATTGAGCTTGAAGAATAGAACTTGTTTGGAGAAAAAATAAGGATAAAATTAGTATAGCTTTTTTCATATTTTTTAATTTAAAAATAATAAATAATTATCTAGTCTATTAATAAAATTATGAATCTGTTGTCAAACTGACATGGTATTAGTCTCATATATTCCGATATGTTTAATCAAGATCATATAGGTTGAAATTTGTGAGTGTTTTATATACAAGTGAAAATTCTTCAAGAAGTAAGCGTAATTTTTCTTTGTCAGGTATTAGGCACTCAAAAAAAAAGTATCTATGATTTCAATTTTTATTGATATTTTGTAGAGTTACAAAATACTTATTTGCCTTGTGAAAAGACACATAAAAAATATGTCGATCTAACAAGTTTTTAAATGAATATTTAATTACTAAAAACTACAACGAACAACCAACTTCTAACCCCTAAAATTCTCTTAATCATGGCGAAAAGGCTCCCTTTAATCCTTTTAACCCTTTCCATCATTTCTTTACAAAATCTATATTCACAATGTACGGATGGTACTCAGCCTGAATGCCAATGTTCAACAGCTCCAGTTTTGTGTACGGTGGATGATTTGGATAACTATATGTTTTCTATGTCTTCATTTCAGCATCCGCAAGATGGTCCACAACCACTTTGCCCTGGCGCAAATAATACGGTTCCAAATAATCCTACCTGGTTTGCATTTACAGCGTGGTGTACAGATTTGAGTTTGGAGGCAAGTTTTAGTAATTGTACGGCGATGAATGGTTCGATCGGAGTCCAAATTGCAATTTATGAAGATTGTACTTTTAATAATGCTGTAGCTTGTAATGTTGCTGGTGGTGCTTGTAATACGAATAATAAGACTTTGACTATGACAGGGTTGACGATAGGAGGAGTTTATTATTTTTTAGTGGATGGTTGTTTGGGATCTTACTGTGATGTGACTATTGATATTATTGGAGTTTGCGGAGAAGAAGAAATTTCTCCATGGACGCAAGGAGTGACTGGTGAGACCAATGCTTGTGGAGGAGATACTGAAACTTATTCTGTGGAAACATTGACAGGTGCTGCGACTTATCATTGGTTTGTAGATGGTGTTTTGGTAGGAACTTCTACCACGCCAACTTTTGATATTGCTTGGGCGACTCCTGGTTCTTATCAATTATGCATTGATGCATCCAATGATCCATGTGTGCCAATTACTGATTTACCGGCAGAATTATGTACAACTATAAATGTATATGAATCAGAAGCAGGAGCGATAGGTGCTCTTTCTCCGCTTTGTCCAAATGATGTGGCAAATATTACTGTAACGGGTAATAATACGGGACCTGATAATGCTCAAGTTATTCTTGTTACCGATGCATCAGGAATTATTTTAGAAGTAATTAATGGCAGTACAGGAACTTATACTTCTGCGACTTGTGGGACATTTACCCTTTATAGTTATAATTATATTCCAGCTATTGGTACCACTCCGGTGGTTGGAAATAATGTAAGTGCATTTGATTGTTTGGCGGATTGTTGTGATTTAGAAGATATTACGATTTCATTTGAAGATAACCAACCTCCTGTTTTTCCTAATCCTCCAGCAGATGAGACATTTACCTGTGTAGATCTAGTTCCGGTAATAGCAGATTTGGATTGGACAGACAATTGTGATGGAGTAGGAACTGTTGCTGGTACTGAATCTGGAAGTGCTGATGTTTGTAATGGAGGAACCATAACTAGAACTTGGGAATATTCTGATGGATGTGGAAATACAGCTTCTCATTCCCAAACCATTACCGTTACTTCTACACCTCCACCAACTTTTACTAATCCTCCTGCTGATCAAACGGTCACTTGTGATAATATTCCAACGACTGCTCCTGACTTGAGTTATACGAATAATGGGGCAGGGAATTGTGAAATTTCTGGAATGGTTTCTCCCACTCAATCTGGTTCAGCGGATCTTTGTGGTGGGACATTTTCTTTTACTTGGGACTTGACTGATGCTTGTGGAAATACCATTTCGCATACTCAAAATATTACGGTTACTCCTGCAAATGCTCCTACCTTTATTAATCCACCTGCTGACATGGTTGTCACTTGCGATAATATTCCGATAAGTGCACCTGATTTAGATTACACTAATAATGAAAATGGAAGTTGTCTCATCATTGGAACTGTTTCTCCTACTCAATCAGGAACTGCCGATCTATGCGGAGGAACATTTTCTTACAATTGGGATTTTACAGATGTGTGTGGAAATAATATTTCGCATACTCAAAATATTACGGTTACTCCTGCAGCAGCTCCTGTTTTTTTAAATCCACCTGCTGACCTAGTCGTCACTTGCGATAATATTCCGACCTCTGCGCCTGACTTAGATTATACTAATAATGAAAATGGAAGTTGTCTCATCATTGGAACTGTTTCTCCTACTCAAACAGGAACAGCAGATATGTGTGGTGGATCATTTTCTTTCAATTGGGACTATACAGATATGTGCGGGAATAATATTTCACATACCCAAAATATTACAGTTATTCCTCCAGTCGCTCCTGCTTTTATAAATCCGCCTGCTGATATAGTTGTCTCTTGCGATAATATTCCTACAAGTGCGCCTGACTTAAGTTATACCAATAACGAAAATGGAAGTTGTCTTGTCATGGGAACCGTTTCTCCTACTCAATCAGGAAGTGCTGATATTTGTGGAGGATCATTTTCTTTCATTTGGGATTTTACTGATATGTGCGGGAATAATATTTCGCATACTCAAAATGTTACGGTTACTCCTGCAGCAGCTCCTACTTTTATTAATCCTCCAACTGACCAAGTTGTTGCTTGTTCCAATATTCCAACAAGTGCACCTGACTTAAGTTATACCAATAATGAAAATGGAAATTGTCTAGTCATGGGAACGGTTTCGCCAATCCAATCGGGAAGTGCTGATGAATGTGGAGGAACGATTTCTTATACTTGGACTTTTACTGATATTTGTAACAATACAATTACGCATGTTCAAAATTACGTAGTTGATCCTGCTCCTCCTCCAGCTTTTATCGGAAGTTTACCTGTGGATATTACAGTAGATTGTGATAATGTTCCAAGTTTACCTCCGCCTTTACAATACACAAATAATGAAACTGGGATTTGTGCTATCGCGGGATTTGCTCCTGCTATTCAATCAGGAAGTTATGATGAATGTGGAGGACTTATTGTTTTCCTTTGGCAATTTACAGATGCTTGTGGAAGAACAATTTCACACGCTCAAAATATAACTGTTGATCCAACGCCTCCGGCAGTTTTCATAAATCCGCCTAATGGAACAACTTTAGATTGTTCTTCTATTCCAGGTATTTTACCAACCTTAAATTACTCTAATAGCGAATCAGGAATCTGTTCGATCAACGGAACTGTAACAGCTATTCAATCTGGTTCTTATGATGCTTGTGGAGGGAACATAACTTATACTTGGACTTTTATTGATGATTGTAATCGAATTATTTCACACTCTCAGAATATAGTAGTTACGCCAGCAAGTGATCCAATGTTTACAAGTTTGCCGCCTGATATTACCATCGATTGTGGAGAACCATTTCCGACTCCAGTCGATCTTCCTTACACCAATAATGAAACGGGAAATTGTGCCATTTCTGGAACCGTTCCTCCGACTGTAACTAGCAATGGAAATGGAGGAATGGAATACACTTGGACTTTTACAAATCCATGTAATAATTTCACGATCACTCATACTCAAGTTATCGATCAAACTCCTTCACCTGATATTACCATCAATCCAACTATCGTAAATATCTGTGAAGGTGAAATGTTTGATTTATTTACAGTTGCAGTTACAGATTTAAATAATACTAGTCCAATAATTACTTTTCATTCAGGAACTCCAGCTACTGTTTCTAACCAATTACCTTCTCCATTAGTGAGTCCTTTGGTATCAACAACATATTATATTTTGGCTTCTAATAGTTTTGGTTGTTCTGATGAAACGAGCTTTGATATTTTTATTGAAGAACCTCCCTTTGCAGGAAATGATGGCATGGGAGAAATTTGTTATGATACACCTAACAACATTAATCTTTTCAGTTATTTATCAGGATCATATTCTCCAAATGGCACATGGGAAGATACTAATGGTTACGGAGTTAACCTCTCTAATCCAACTAATATTAGCCTTCAAGGGCTTCCAGCTGGGACTTATACTTTTGATTATGTGGTTGCCTCAGGAGGAGTTTGTCCAGATGATATAGCATCAGTTACTTTGGAATATTTACCTGAAATATTTATTTCTCCATTTGATATTTTATGTGCTGCTGATCCTAATTTTTATGAAGTATCAATTAATACTTTCGGATTTGATATTATTGTTCTGGCAGGGACTTATACTGATTTAGGAAATAATTTGGGAATAGTTACTGATATTCCGATTAATCAATCATTGATAATTATTGCAACAAATCCTTCAAATTTATTATGCACTTTTACTTTAAATATTTCGCCTCCCGATTGTAATTGTCCAAATGTTGATCCTCCGGTGAGCGATGGAAATGCTATCATTTGTGAAGGAGAAACTACTCCTCCCTTATCCGTTTCGGTTGGAACTGATGAAACAGCTAACTGGTACGATGCGCCAACTGGAGGAACATTGTTGCAAGGAGGAAGTACGACTTACACTCCCTCCGAAACTGCGGTTGATATTTATACTTATTATGTTGAAACTGAAAATATAACAAGCGGTTGTGTAAGTTTAACGCTTACGCCTATCCAATTGGAAATTTCTGAAAATCCTTCAGGAGTTAATGCCCAATTGGAAGCGTGTGATATAGATGGAGATGGTTTTGCAGAATTTGATTTAACAGAAGCAAATAGTGCTATTAGCTCAAATACTAGTTATACGTTCACCTATTATCCAACGTTAAATGATGCCCAAAACGGAACTGGTTCTTTATCAAGTATTTACACGAATACAGTTACACCCAATGAAACTTTATATGTTGTCATTTCCAATACTGCCAATTGTACCTCCATCGTAGAATTAACTTTGACTGTAAATCCTCCTCCTTCTTTTACGCTTCAAATTGATGATGAAACTTGTCTCAATGATGGAGATGGTTCAGTCACCATAAATTCTCCAACAGGTGTAAATTACAGCTTAGACAGTTTAACTTGGACGACTAATAATATTTTTGATAATTTAATTTCAGGAAATTACACCGCTTATGTTGAAGATGGTAATGGATGTTTCGCTTCGCAAAATTTTGATATTAATTCTGGTTTAGAAATAACATTGAATGATTTTGAAATTACTTGT
Source organism: uncultured Saprospiraceae bacterium (assembly GCA_964564545.1). Classification (GTDB taxonomy): domain Bacteria; phylum Bacteroidota; class Bacteroidia; order Chitinophagales; family Saprospiraceae; genus CAJQQY01. The sequence continues at coordinate 1,921 of CAZMBP010000130.1, read as the reverse complement.
GATGATAATGGAACAGCTAGTGATGCAACTGATGACAATTATAACATTACATTTACATTAACGAACAACAATGGAAATACTGGTACATTTTCAGTTTTTGATGGTAGTGTAACTGTTTCTTCTTTAAACTATAATCAATCTAACACTATTTCTCTTCCTGCCCAAGGTCAGTCTTTGACCTTGACTTTTACCGATGAAAATGCCAATTGTTCTATCACTCAAGCAGTCGGCCCATTGAATTCTTGTTCGACAGATTGTTCTATCTCAATTGATCAGCTAGATATCAGTTGTTCTGACAATGGAACGAGTAATGATTTAACTGATGATTTTTACACCGTTACAATAAATACTTCGGCAATTAATGGTGCAGCTAACAATACTTATAATGTTTTGATTGATGGAGTTTTAAGCTTCAACTACACATATAACAATGCTTCTACATTTACCATTCCAGCTGATGGAAGTTCGCCAATTATCTCAGTTGTAGATAATCAAGATCCACAATGTCAGGCGACTCAAACGATTGGACCACTTGTTCCTTGTTCTGATCCTTGTATAATTAATTTTGATTTGGTCGATGTGATCTGCAATGACAATGGAACTATTACTGATCCAACTGATGATTTTTATAATATAAATATTCAAACTTCAGCGGTCAACGCTGGGGTGTCAAATAGCTTTGAAATTTTTGCTAATAATATTTCTCAAGGCATTTTTGATTATGCAACGGGAGGAATGTTTACCCTGCCGGCTGATGGTAGTTCCATAACAATTTCAATTCAAGATACAGACGAACCACTTTGCTCGGCAGAACAAAATATCGGAACACTCGAACCTTGCAACGAAGATTGTACTATCAATGCTACCATTTCAAATATCGTTTGCGATGACAATGGTACTGGCAATGATGATACAGATGACACCTTTACTTTTGATCTTTTAGTCAATGGACAAAATATCGGAACAGGTTGGCAATCTACTGATGGAACGCTTGCTGGAGATTATTCTAGCTCTCAAAATTTTGGGCCATTCTTAATTGCCAATGGTAACTTAAATTTCGACTTGCAAGACCTGACGACTTTGACTTGCACCACTTCCATTTTGGTAAATGCTCCTGCAACTTGTTCTGACCCTTGCGTAATTAATTTCGATTTAGTTGATCTCATTTGTAATGATAACGGAACTATTACTGATCCGACTGATGATTTTTATGACATAAATATTCAAGCTTCAGCTATCAACTCTGGAGTGTCAAATAGTTTTGAAATTTTTGCTAATAATATTTCTCAAGGTACTTTTGATTATGCAACGGGAGGAATGTTTACCCTGCCGGCTGATGGTAGTTCCATAACAATTTCAATTCAAGATACAGACGAACCACTTTGTTATGCGGAACAAAATATTGGAACACTCGAACCTTGCAACGAAGATTGTACTATCAATGCCACCGTTTCAAATATCGTTTGCGATGACAATGATACTGGCAATGATAACTCAGATGACACTTTTACTTTTGATCTTTTAGTCAATGGACAAAATATTGGAACTGGTTGGCAATCTACTGATGGAACGCTTGCTGGAGATTATTCTAGCTCTCAAAATTTTGGCCCATTCTTAATTGCCAATGGTAACTTAAATTTCGATTTGCAAGACCTGACGACTTTGACTTGTACAACTTCTATTTCGGTAAATGCTCCTGCAATTTGTTCTGATCCTTGCGTAATTAATTTTGACTTAGTTGATTTTATTTGTAATGATAACGGAACGATCACAGATCCGTCTGATGATTTTTATGAATTAAATATTCAAGCTTCAGCGGTCAACCCTGGGGTGTCAAATAGTTTTGAATTTTTTGCTAATAATATTTCTCAAGGTACTTTTGATTATGCAACGGGAGGAATGTTTACCCTGCCAGCTGATG
>CAZMBP010000129.1:0-59418 GCA_964564545.1 uncultured Saprospiraceae bacterium | reverse complement strand
ACTACAACGTTATCATTTGCAGTACAACCATTTTCATTATCAGTTACTAATAAAGTATAAGTTCCTTGTTGAGAAACTGAGATATTTAAAGTATTTGAATTAGGAATTGGATTACCACTAGGATCAAACCATTCATAAGTGACATTACCTGTACTTGATCCAGTTCCATCTAATGGAACAGATCCCGTATCACAAGTTAATAAATCGGCAGTTCCAGCTTCCGCAGCAGGAGGGTCAGTTGATTCCTCTACAGTAACTGATTGGGTTGCATTACAACCATTATCCGTATTTGTGATTTCTAAAGAATAACTTCCTGGTTGAGTCGCTTCATACTCAAGATCAGTTGCACCAGAAATTGGATTACCATTCAAAGACCATTGATAAGTAAAGTTATTGGCAAATGGACCTGATAAAACTTGAGAACTATTGTTACAATCCAAAGGATCAACTTCGTCCAAGGTGAATACAGGAGAATTAATATCAGCAATCACCTCTACTGAAGCGGTAGTTGACTCACATCCATTTTGAGGGTTAGTTACAACCAAGGTGTAATCTCCGGCAGATGTAACTAATGGATTTTGTTCATTCATATTGGTAGGTGTGATTCCAGGTCCTTCCCAATTGTAAATGGCTCCAGGAATTGAACTTGAACCATTTAAGATTGCTTCACCATCTTGACAAGTTAATTGTTGATTCATTCCAGCATCTACATCTGGTGCATCAAAGTCTTCCGTCATTTCGATAAAGGTAGTTGCAGAACAACCATTTGGTAAAGAAACGATTAGATCATAAGTTCCTTCTGAATCAATGGTAACCGTTGATGAATTTGCTCCAGCAATAATATTTCCATTTAGAGACCATGCATAAATTAAGTTAGCACCACCAATTGAATTTGTTGCATCCAAAATCGTAGTTGGATTATTACAATCCAAAGAAATTGGTTGATCGATAAATGCAATTGGAGTTTGTTGAACTTCCACAGTTACGGTTTCAAAATCGTCGGGGCAAAATCCTGGACCAGCCAAGAAATATTCGAAAGTATAAATACCTGGATTTTGTCCATTAGTATTGAAAGTTGCTGTAGTTGGATTGAATGCTATTCCTGTAGATGGAGTGGCTGAAGTTTCAGTCCAAGTTCCATTTGGATCGGCACCAATTAATTCATTTTGTAAATTAATCAAGGTAGCATCTACACTACATAAAGAGGTGGTAGGATTTGCTGTACCTGCATTGACTGGAATATTTTCCTCCACTAATATAGAATTTTCACCAGTACATCCACTTGCATCTGTTACAGTAACAGAATAAGTGCCTGGAGTTGAAACATCGATCATTTGTGAATCAGAATTATTAGTATCAGACCAAGCATAAGCCACAAATCCTGCGCCTGCGCTTAAAGTAGTTGAACCTCCAGAACAGAAAGAATCATCTCCCGAAATAACAGGAATGAGTTGAGTACTCTCAGAAACTTGAGTGGAGGCAACACCTGTACAACCGTTTACATCAGTAACCGTTACTGAATAAATGCCATCTATACTTACTTCTAAAGTTGGATCAGTTGACGCATCTGACCAAAGGTAATCTACATAATTTCCAGCATCTAATATTGTAGAATATCCAATACAGAAAGTTGTAGAACCTGCAATAGTTGGGACAGGAGGCGCATTTTCAATTATTGAAATGGTATTTGTTCCAGTACAACCATTAGCATCAGTAACAGTCAAAGTATAAGTTCCTGCTTCAGTAATGGTAATGTCTTCCGTCGTTGTTCCTTCAGACCATACGTAGGAGAAATATCCAGCTTCAGCTGTAATTACCGTTGATTCATTTTGACAAAAATCTTGTTCACCTGAGAAGGTTGGTAGGAGAGTAGCGGTTTCAGAAATATCCATTTCTTGAGTTCCAGTACATCCATTTGTATCGGTAACAGTCACCGTATAAGTTCCACTTTGAGAAACTGTCAAGGTAGGATCTGTTGAATTATCAGACCAAACATAATCAGTATAATTTCCTGTTGCATCTAAAATGGTGGAATATCCTGAACAGAAAGATGATGATCCAAGAATTGTAGGAGATGGTGGAATATATTCTGAAACAATAATTTCAGATTGTCCAGTACATCCATTTGAGTCAGTTATAGTAACTGTGTATGTTCCTACTAAGTCAGCTGTTACATCTTGGTTAGTTGATCCGTCAGACCAAACATAACTTGTAAATCCAGCTCCAGCATTTAGAATGGTTGACTCTCCAGGACAGAAATTTGGTTCACCTGAAATTGTCGTTGTTGGAGTTGCTAATTCTTCGACTGTAGTTTCTTGACTTCCAGTACATCCATTTGCATCAGTTACAGTTACGGTATAGGTTCCAGGAATACTAACAGGAATGGTTTCTAAAGTTGATCCATCAGACCATAAGTAACTAACAAAACCTGGAGTTGCAACACATATTGTTGTTTCTCCTGGACAGAATTCTGCGTCTCCAGTAATATTTACGATTGGGTTATCATTTTGTACAATTGAAATAGATTCAGAACCAGTACATCCATTTGCATCAGTTACAGTTACTGTATAAGTTCCTTGTGAAGCAACTTGGATAGATTCATTAGTTGAGTTGTCTGACCAGATATAGGCTGTAAAACCAGTTGCTGCAGAAACACTTGTCGAACTTCCTTCGCAAAATGCAGCTGTACCAGTTAGCATTGGATCTAAACTCAATAATTCTTGAACATCAATGAAGGTCTCATCAGTACAGCCATTTATATCAGTAACTGTTACAGTATAAGTTCCAGTTTGATTGACGGTTAAAGTTTGATTGGTAGAACCATCTGACCATTCATAATTAATATATCCTCCTTCTGCATCAAGTGTGGTACTCGTGCCAGTACAGAAAGAAGTTTGACCTATAATATTAGCTGTAGGCGGAATACTTTCATTGACAGAAACTACATCTGTTCCAGTACATCCTGAAACATCAGAAACGGTCACAGTATAATCTCCTGATGTCATTACCTCAAATGTTTGATCTGTAGAACCACTTGACCATAGGTATGTTGCAAAACCAAACCCTGCATCTAAAGTAGTTGATTCATTTGGACAGTAGGATAAATTACCAACTATAGTAGGATTCAAAGAAGTACTCTCTATAACATCAACTGAAGTTGAATTTGTACATCCATTTCCATCAGTAATGGTAACTGTATAAGTACCAGCTGTATTAACAGTTATAGAAGATCCTGTTGACGCATCCGACCATAAATAATTGTCCCAAGCACCAACATCCAAAATGGTCGAAGTTCCTGTACAAAATGAAGTTGATCCACTAATTTGTGGAGCTGGGATTGGAAATTCTGAAACTATCATTTCATCAATTCCAGTACATCCAGCAGCATCAGAAACTGTAACAGTATAAGTGCCACTTGCAGTTACTATTAAAGTTTGATCTGTTGAACCATTCGACCAAATATAATTATCATAAACTCCTGCATCAATTGTTGTAGAAGTATTGTTGCAAAAATTAGAATTACCTGTTATTGTTGGGGAAAGTCCTGGTGCAATTGAAACAGCAACTTGATCAGTTCCGGTACATCCTGCTGCATTTGTTACTGTTACAGTATAAGTACCAGCTTGAGCGGTAGAAATAGTACTTGTTATTTCGGCATTTGACCAAACATAATCAGTATATCCGCTTCCTGCATCAAGTGTTGTTGAAATGCCTGCACAAATCGAGGTAGGACCTGTTATTGTAGGAGAAGGAACCATATTTTCAACAACTAAAACTGAAGCTTCAGAAGTACATCCATTTCCATCTGTCACAGTTACGCTAACATTTCCTCCTGAAGAAATTGTAGTAGTCGATGTAGATGAACCACTTGACCAAGAATAATTTGTATAAGTATTGCCAACTTCTAAAACGGTATTATCTCCTGTACAAAATGATAATGTTCCTGAAATAGTTGGAGCCGTAACAGGGTTTTCAATTACAGCTGTTTCATCAGTTCCAGTACAACCGTTACTATCAGTAACAGTTACTGTATAGGTACCAGTCATTGAAACAGAAATAGTTTGCATGTCTGTTCCATCTGACCAATTATAAGAATCATAAACTCCTGCATCCAATACTGTTGTTTCACCTTGACAAAAAGAAGTATTTCCTGCGATAGTTGGAGTAGGTGCATTATTGGCAGTTATATTTACTTGGTCTGTTCCAGTACATCCATTTGTATCTGTTACAGTTACAGTAAATGTTCCTGGGGAAGAAACCAAAATGGTTTGATTAGAAGTTCCATTTGACCAATTATACATATCGAAAATTCCTGCATCCAAAGTTGTAGATGCTCCACTACAAATGGCGCTGGCTCCTGTAATAGTAGGAGTAAGTGAAGCGTTTTCTATTACTGCTTGCTCTGCAGTTGCAGTACACCCACTTGCATCCGTAACTGTTACCGTATAAGTTCCTTGGGTATTTACAGTAATCGAATTGGTGGTACCTCCATTTGACCAAGCATAATTTGAGAAACCTGGGTCAGCATCTAATACGGTAGATGTTCCGGTACAAAAAGAATTATTTCCAGTTATTGCAACCGTTGGTTGGTCTACCACATTGATTGTTATATCATCAGTTTCAGAACACCCACTTGCTGGGTCAGTATAAGAATAGGTTACAGTATAACTTCCTGTTCCAATGGAAGGATCAAAAACTCCTCCTGGAGCATTTGGACTCCAAGTTCCACCGGTTGGTGATCCAACTATAGTGGTAGGATCTCCATTGGTACAAAGATCAGGAACAGGATTGATAAGAACAGTTGGTGGTCCTTCGACGGTAATCGTTTCTGAAGCAACTACCAAACATCCTGTTGGATCCAAGTAAGTGTATATTGCTGTAAATTGACCGGCACCCAAAACATTAGGATCAACCACTCCACCAGGAGTATTTGGTCCCCAGGTTCCTCCACTTGGAGTTGCCGTTAAAGTATAAGGATTACTACTTGTACATAGAACAGGAGGCGTTAAAATATCTGCAACTGGAGCACCTACTACTTCAATATTTATTGTAGTTGTAGTTACACATCCAAAAACTGCAGTATAAGTATAGGTTACTGGGTAAAAACCAGGAGTATAATTAGATGGAATAAAAACTCCACCAATTGCATTTGGCCCCCAAGTTCCTCCTGTTGGGGCAGCATTCAAAAATATTGGATCAGCTGTTTCACAAATTGGTCCAGGGTCAGTAATGACTGCAACTGGTTCAGGAAAAATATTTATATCCACTTCATCCATTCCTTCACAGCCATTTGCATCAATATAAGTATAACCAATTGTCCAAGTTCCTACTCCTAGATTTCCAGGAATCAATTGTCCACCAGGTACATTTGAACTCCAAGTTCCACCTGCTGGTGTGGCAGTTAGAAATAACGGTAAGTCATTCGTACACAATTGTGTATTGAAAAAATCGATCATAACAACTGGACTAGGATTTATGACAACTGTAGTCATATCCATATTTGTACAGCCATTTGCATCAGTATAGGTATAATCAACAACATAATTTCCAGGTCCCAATGCTGATGGATTTACAATTCCATTGGGCATATTTGAACTCCAAACTCCTCCTGGAGGGGAAGACACAATGGTGTAAGTATCATCATCATCACAAACGGCAGTAGGTGGAGTTAAAGTAACAATTGGCAAAGGATTAATTGTAACCGTAACCATATCATCATCAATACATGCATCATCTGTTATTGTCAATGTAAAGTCAAAAGTTCCACTCACATTTGGTGGGATAGTTAGATTAGGATTTGGGCTAGTAGGATCATCTAAGAATGCTGTTGAACCATTGGTTCCTACCCAACTGTAGGTTTCATTTCCAGAATTTCCTATAGCTGAACCATTTAATGAAAGCCCAGTATCACCTGAACATCCAGTTGCTCCATTTCCTGCTTCAGCAATTAATCCACATGGCGGATTAGCATTACAGTCCAAATCATCTGCTGCATCTCCTGTCCAGGACAAATCGAATCCTACTCCATTATTTGAAAAGTTATCAACCAAAAGAAAGTATCCCTGTCCAGGTTGAACGGTAATTTCACTTACAAATCCATCTCCTCCGGCTCCTTCTGATTGATCGGATGTACCCATTCCCAACCCTGTTTGTGGACAAAATGCACAACCAGGTCCAGCGTACGAACAACGAATAGGGCTTCCTAAATCAGAACAAGGAACATCTGGTCCAAATAAAGCAAAATCATAATCTTGACCTGCTCCTCCAGTTGGATTAATGGTAAAACCTAAAGATTGGTTGGGCGGAGCTGCAGAGTTAATTTCAAAATAATACCAAGCACTTGAATGCTCACCTGTTGCTAAGCATCCACTATTATTATTTGGATTGGCAAAGTCATCAATACCAGCGCCTTGCGGATTGAATGTAGTATTTCCATTATTACATACCACGGCTGCATCTACACAGTCATTAATGGTTTGGGAAAAAATGAAAGAGGGTAGAAGTAAAAAAATGAAAATGTAAAAATTACGCATACGTGTTTGTTTTTTTTGTTATAGTTTTTGGAAACGCTGTTTTCGTTGCGATTGGTTTTTTGAGTTAAATAAGAGTTTTTTATAATGAATAAGTGTTTGATATTCAGTTATTTACGATTGTTAAATTTGGATTTAATAATCGTTTGAAATCAGTAATAGTTTGTCTTAAATAGCTTTAAAAATAAAAGGTGATGTGATATTGTAAATAGGTGAAGGGGAAAAATCGCTTTAAATTAATAAAAATTATTTTACTCTGAAACTGGTTTTTTCTAATCAAAATTTAATTTGATTCTTCCTTTAAAATAAATGATACCGATAAAGCAATTTATGCTGTATCAGATTTTAGATTTTTAATTAAATATGGTAAATGAGTAAAGTTGGTGAGTGGGAACAATTTTTCTTAAATGTTATGTTCTCAATTCTGTTTTTAATGTTTCTAACTGGCCTTTTACCTGTTCATAATTCTCAATTTCTTTCGGGATAAAAATGGATCCATTTCCATTGAAAAAATTATAATCGACAGATTTAATTGTTATTCCATGGGTAGAAAAATTGATTTTGGAAATTTCACTTCGAAAAATGCTTTGTTGAGATTTGGCATTAAATCTTCTTTCATTTCTTGTCATTCCGAATTTATTTCCAATATTCATTTTTTCTTTATCAAATGATTTGGCCACTTTTTCATTTGATATCCAATATACAATAGATTTAGCAAAGTTTCTTCTTTGATAATAGGTCATTCCACAAACGTATAATAAAATCAATATCAACCAATGTCCTCTTCCTCTAAATAAAGCAAATGGGTCACCCTTAGTTTGCATTTGTGTGATCAAAAATCCAAAAACTAAAGTCAATAAAACCACAAATGGAACAACAAACTTTAAAGTTTCTCGAAGAGCAAAATCATGTGTTTTTTCTGATTGAATTCTATACAGCATTTTTATTTTTTCTTAAAAATAAAAACAGTTTCTAATAGTTTTTAATTTGATTGGATAATTCCCTTATTTTGATAAAAATAAAATAACTTAATATGACTGACTTGAAAAAACATTATCGCACCTGCAATCTTTGTGAAGCAATGTGTGGTATCGAAATTACCTACCAAGGAAAAGAAGTTAAAAGTATCAAAGGTGATCCAAAAGATCCTTTGAGTGAAGGTCATATTTGCCCAAAAGCTGTTGCACTTCAAGATATTTATCATGATCCTGATCGATTAAAAACGCCAATTAAAAAAACTGAAAATGGGGAGTGGGAACCAATTAGTTGGGACGCAGCATTTGAAGAAATTGGAAAAAAGATAAGATCAATCCAACAAGAGTTTGGGAAAAATGCAGTTGGTTCTTACTTGGGGAATCCAAATGCTCATAATTTTGGAAACGGCGTATTTTTACCATTGTACCTTCGAGCTTTAGGAACAAATAATCGATACAGTTCAGCTTCTGCAGATCAGTTGCCACATCATGTAGCTTCTAATTTTATGTTTGGTCATGGAATGGTTATGCCAATTCCTGATGTTGACCGAACAGATTTTATGTTGATCATTGGAGGGAATCCCTTAGTTTCGAATGGAAGTATGATGACTGCTCCAAATATCTCCAAAAGATTAAAAAGAATTCAAGAAAGAGGCGGGAAAATTGTAGTAGTTGATCCTCGAAGAACAGAGACTGCAAGAAAAGCAGATGAGCACATTTTTATTCGTCCAGAGAGAGATGCATTATTATTGTTAGGAATAATTAAAACAATACAGGGTAAGGGTTTAGTCAATTTAAGGCATCTAGAAAAAGACCTTTTAGGTTTTGAAAAAATAGAAGAAATAACTAAAGGTTTTAATGTTGAAAAAATAGCACCAATCATTGGAGTTTCTGCCGAAAAAATAGAGGAATTAGCTACAGATTTCGCCAATGCTCCAAGTGCAATTTGTTATAGTAGAATGGGAGCATCTACTCAATCTTTTGGTGGTCTTTGCCAATGGTTAACTAATGTGCTTAATATCATAACTGGGAATTTTGATCGAGCAGGTGGAGCGATGTTTACCCAGCCAGCTTTTGATTTATTAAAGATAACAAACAAAAAAGGTAAGAAAGATTCCTATGGGCGATTTCGTTCTCGTGTCCGAAATTTACCATATTACAATTCTGAATTTCCAGTCGCAACATTAGCGGATGAAATCTTAACTGAAGGTGAAGGACAAATCAAAGCAATGATTTGTATTGCAGGAAATCCAATTCTTTCCAGTCCAAATGGAGACCGGTTAGCAGAAGCTTTTGATCAACTTGATTTTATGGTTTCGGTGGATATTTATCTCAATGAAACTTCTCGGCATGCTGATATAATTTTACCAGCTGCAACAGGTTTAGAAATTCCTCATTATGATATTTTCTTCAATGTATTTTCTGTGAAAAATACGGCAAAGTATTCACCACCACTTTTTGAAAAAGAAGAAAATCAAAAATACGATTGGGAGATTGTAAGAAAATTAATTTCAGTTATAACAGACCAACCTGAAAGTAATTTAACCCCAGAAATTGTTTTGGATAATATGCTGCAAACTGGGATTTATGCTGATAAAGGCTTGAACTTGGACATGCTCAAAGAGCATCCTCATGGAATTGATTTAGGCGCATTGCAACCTTGCTTGATCAGTCGATTACAAACCAATGATGATAAAATTAAATTAGCGCCCCAACTTTTTGTGGATGACTTGGAAAGACTCAAATCTACTTTCTTTAATGACCATGAATTTGAAAAAGAGTTTCCATTCCAAATGATCGGCAGACGATTATTGCGAAGTCATAATACATGGATGCACAATGCTTATCGATTGGTCAAAGGAAGAAATGAATGTACTTTAATTCTAAATCCAAAAGATGCGGAAGCTCTCCAAATTCAAAATGGAGAAACAGTAAAAGTAACTTCCAAAGTCGGTTCCATTGAAATCGAAACACAAGTGAGTGATGAAATAATGGAAGGGGTAGTCTCAATTCCTCAAGGTTGGGGACATGGACGAAAAGGAGTAAAAATGAAAATAGCTCAAGAACACGCAGGGATCAGCATCAATGATTTGACAGATCATGAACGAATTGATGAGTTGACTGGAAATGCAGCTTTAAATGGAGTAGGAGTTCGGGTGGAGAGTCTTGGATAATGAATTTCACATACAATATAGATGCTTAAAACAATCAGAAATTTCAACTTTGGTTGGATAATTATTCTAACAGGATTTATTGTAATTATTTCTGGAATTTCAATGACAGAAGGTAAAGCAGGTGAAAAAACATTTTTATGTTTTGATCAAGGGTGCATTTTTATTCAAGGAGTTTCAAATATTGCTTTGGGGATTTTTTGTATTGGAATCGGGATTTATCTCCTGTTGAAAAAGTAAAAATTAAAATAACAACATCGTTTTTATATGCCTATTTTAAAATCAAAAGAATATAACCCTTCATTTATTTTCAAGTATCATCATTTTTCCACTATTTATCCTTCCTTATTTCGACAGGTGAGTGAGATCAAATATCAGCGTGAACGAATCACTACACCTGATAATGATTTCCTAGATTTGGATTGGTCAAGGGTAGGAGGCGATAGGATTGTCGTGACTTTACACGGTTTAGAAGGTTCCTCTGATAGTCAATATATTTTAGGAATGAATCGTATTTTCAACTATAATAATTGGGATGCGGTAACTCTGAATTTTAGAGGATGTAGTGGGGAAATGAATCTGTTGCGAAGAGGTTATCATAGTGGAGAAACGACTGATTTAGATTTTGTAATTAGAACTATTTTTGAAAAATACCATTATGAAGAAATGGTCTTAATCGGATTTAGTCTAGGTGGAAATGTTGTCTTAAAATATGCTGGAGAAAAAGGAGAAAACATCAACCCTAAAATTAAAAAAGCGGTTGGTATTTCTACTCCTGTTGATTTAGCAGGTTGCAGCGCAGAAATAGAAAAACGTCATAATTATATCTACCTCAGACGATTTTTAAAATCTTTAAAAGAAAAATTTAAACTCAAGCAACACCTGTATCCTGATTTAGATGCAGAAAGAATTTTAGCTTCTAAAACGTTTGGTGATTTTGATGGTAATTTTACAGCTCCAGTTCATGGTTTTGCGAGTGCGAATGATTATTGGGAAAAATGTTCAAGTCGAAATTTTTTCAATAATTTAGCCATTCCAACCTTATTGGTCAATGCAAAAGATGACTCATTCTTAAGCGATTCATGTTATCCACTCGAGGTTGCTAAATCTAATCCTTATCTTCATTTATTAACTCCAAAATATGGAGGACACGTGGGCTTTCCACAATCCCATTACAAAGGATTTTATTGGTCAGAAGAGCAAGTGTTTGAGTTTATCCGTAGCTGCTAATTTTAGTTGGCAGTAAAAAAAGAGCACAGCTTATTTTTTCCATCTTACCAAAGCATTTTTTAACTTTACCCCAAGGCATTCAACACAAAATATTGTATAATATTTTAGACCTTTTATGGGGCATTTACCCTTTTGGATTTTCAAAAAAATCGCTTCACACTTTTTTGGCAGCCAACTAAAGTTAGCAGCTACTTAAAACTTCGTTAAATCGTCCCATTTTAACATCAATTTCCGTAATTTCGCCGTTTAATAGGAAGGTAGATTAAAAATAAAATTCTATCATTTTTTCAGAATGGAAAAGGACAATAGCAACGAAGAAAAAACGATTCCCCAAAAACGATCTTTGGGAAAACGAATTATGCGCGGAGTGATGTTTATCGCTTTGCTTTTTGTGCTGTTGATGGGATTTATAACAGTACTTTTCCAATTTGAAATTGTTCAAAATTGGGCAGGGCAGAAACTCACCGAAAAGCTTTCTAAGGATTTAGATACCAAGGTTGAATTCGACCATATTGAATTTGAGATTTTCGATAAATTAGTTTTAGATAGCTTTTATCTAGAAGATTTTAATGGTGACACATTATTGTTTAGTGAAAAATTAGTAGTCAATTTCAACTCTAGTTTATTCAATTTAATACAAAGGAATTTAGAAGTTAGTGACTTAACGTTGCAAAATGCTCAACTCAAATTAAAGCGACGAGAGGGCGAACCAAAATCAAACTTGAATCAATTATTAGCTAAACTTTTTCCACCCAAAGTCGATAAAAAGAAAGGTGAATCAAGCCGACCATTTTTAATTGGAGCAGATGTTTTGTATTTAGAAAATGTCACTTTCGAAAATGACGATGAAGTCAAAGGAGAACGAGTAAATGTCCTAGTCAGGAATGGTGAAATCAAAGTTGATAAAATCGATTTGGTTGAAAATATAGTTTCTATTCATTCTGTCAATTTTGAAGATTCGTATGTGCAAGTTGATTTGAAAGAGCGTAAACCAATACCCAAGGATACCTCGTTAGTGGAAGCATTAGAAGAGCTTGTGGAAGTTGATTTAAAACCTGATTCATTAAAGAAACCACTTCAACTTTTTATTCACGATTTTGATTTTGGAAATGGGAAATTAAGTCTTCACAATTATCGAAAATCTCCAGTCAAAACTACTCCAGCTGAAGAGCTAGATTTTACTCATTTAGAAGCATTTGACATTCAAATTGGGATTGACAGTTTTGCCATGTCAGAAATGGTTTTTACAGGTAATCTAAAACAATTTTCAGCAGAAGAAACTAGTGGGTTTGTTTTGCAAAATTTATCTTCTCCTGATGTCAAAATTACTTCCCGAAGAACAGAACTAAATGGAGTAAATTTGACCACACCTTATAGCCACATTCAAGACACGATCATTTTCAAACATCGAGATTTCAAAAGCTATCGAGATTTTGAGAATAAGGTAAATATGGAATTGAAATTTGAGGAAAGTCAAGTTGCAATTCGGGATGTAATTGCCTTTGCTCCCAAACTAAAAAATAACAAGTTTTTCGTCGACAATGCAGATGAAGTAATTCGGTTAGACGGAATCGTCAAAGGTCGAGTCAATAATTTAAGGGGGGAAGATTTAAAATTAATGCTTGGTAGTAAATCGATTCTCGAAGGAGATTTTAGTTCTAGAGATCTAGCTAAAAAAGGGAACGAAAGCTTAAACCTTGAACTTAGAAGGTTGCAAACTGATGTTTGGACTTTGCGTCAATTAGTTCCAAGTTTTAACCCACCAGACAATTTTAATAAACTAGGTAATATTAACTTTAAAGGACGATTTGATGGGTTTTTCGTCGATTTTGTAGCCTATGGAGACCTGAAAACGGATTTAGGAAGTGCAACGATGGATATGCGTTTAGATTTAAAAGATGGTCGAGAAGGGGCAAAATATACTGGGAATTTGAACTTGGTCGATTTTGATTTGAAAACCTGGACAGGTAATGATCAACTAGGAAATATCACCGTTACTTCAAAAATTTCAGATGGAGTTGGAATTTCAGCTTCGACGGCAAGAGCAAAGATTGAGGCAACTGTTGACAGTTTTGCTTTTAGAAATTATAATTATCATGACTTTAAAATGGATGGTCGTTTGACCCAAAATTTGTTTGATGGAGACTTCATCATTAATGATAAAAATATTGATTTGTCCTTTGATGGAAGTGTTGATTTTAGCGATACTATTCCTGTTTTTGATTTTAAGGCGGATATAAAAACATTAAATTTCGATGAGCTTAATTTAATGAAACAAGACTTTGGACTGACAGGAAAAATGGACCTCGAAATCAGGGATATAAATATTTCAAATATAGAGGGGAATGCCCAGTTTAGTAATATAGTTTTTCAAAGAAATGGAACAGAGAAATATGAGATAGATACCTTATCCTTTTCTTCCATTTTTGGAACCAATCGTCAAAGAATTGTTTCGGTAAGTTCCGAGATGCTTGAAGGTGATATTACGGGTGAATTTGATATACAAGAAATACCAGATGCCTTCTTTACTTTTACAAAAGTAAACTATCCTGAAATTGCGGAAAGATTAAATATTAAGCCAAAAAGAGACTCTCTCAAATCCAAAGATTTTGATTACGAAATAACATTATTCAATTCTAAAAACTTCACCTATCTGATTGATCCAAAATTAGATACAATTAAGAATTTTAAAATTGGTGGTCATTATGATGGAGTTAATTATATTGGAAATGTGGGAGTAAGCTTAGAAGAAGTAACCTACGATAATATAGAAATTGGTGGAATAGATTTTAACACAAGTACTAATAGAAGTGTAGGGGCAGTAAATTCGAAGGTTCCTTTTTATGCCATAATAAATGGTAAAAATAAAATTCCTGAAATTGATATAGATGCAGAGTTAAATCGAGATACTGTTGTGTTTGAAGTTGGTGCAGTTGGAGAGCGAGGAACTTTTGATCGGTTTAATATTGGAGGTAAAATTTTCTTTGAAGATGGAGGATTTAGTGTCAGTTTATTTAATGATAGCTTGGTCGTTTTTGGTGAAGAATGGGAAATTGAGGAAACGAATTTTATCCAAATCGGCAGAAGATTCCTTGAAACGGAAAATTTCTCAATGACCAATCGTAATCGAATTGTTAGCATTGAAGACATCAACAAAAAAGGAATTCACCTTAAGTTGGAAAATTTCAACACAGGATTCATTGATAGTATTTGGAATTATAGACAAATGGATTTTGCAGGAAGGTATTCAGTTGATGTCACTACTCCTGATATTTATAATATTGGAAATATTAATGCGCTGATTAAAAGTGATACTTTTTTAGTGAACGGTGATGATTGGGGGAAATTAGAATTGAATGCAAATTTGGCTGACTTGAAAAGTCAGTTAACAACCAAGCTTTCTATCCAAAGAGGTTTGAGAGAGTTAAACTTAGATGGATATGTAATCCTACCTTTTACCAAAAAAATGTCTGGGAAACCTATTGAACGAATTAATAAAAAATTACCTCCTTCAAATTATTTTAATGCCAATTTAGATCTATTGAATTATCCATTGAATATTTTAGAATATTTTATTGGGCAACATGCTTCCGATACAGATGGTTTGGTTGACCTCCATGCTAATATAAGTGGTATCCCAAAACAGGAAATCAAATCGAGTGGAGATGCGAAAATTTACAAAGGAGCCATCACAGTAGATTATCTAAATACAAGATATTTCTTTGGTCAAGAAACTCCAACAGAAGTAAAAATACTAGATAACTTTTTTGATTTTTCAGGAAATACATTTACTGACAAATATGGGAACATTGCCAATGTAACTGGCGGAATTGTTCATACAAATTTTAGATACCCAGGATTAAGCGCTAGACTTTTTTCAGATCGGTTACTAGTTTTGGATACGGAAAAAATTAATAATCCACTTTATTATGGACATGCGATAGGACAAGTTGACGCAGTTTTTTCTGGGAAATTTACCGAAACAGATTTGACAATAAATGCCAAAACTGGGAAAGATTCTGAACTTTTTATTCCGATTACTTACGATACTCAAAGTAGCTCTGAAATAAGTTTTATAGAATTTAGAACTGAAGATGAGGATGGAGATGGAAGACTCGCCAAAGAAATTCGAGGAATGGAAATTCGAATGAATGTGGAGATGACAGAAGAAGCAGAAGTTTCATTAATCATTGACGAACGAGCTGGTGATATCATTCGAGGAAAAGGAAATGGATATTTACAAATGTTTATTCCTCGTGATGGAGATATTACTTTGTTTGGTGAATATGTAATTGCAGAAGGAGATTATTTATTTACGCTTTATAATATTGTCAATAAAAAATTCAAGGTAGAAAGTGGAGGAACGATTAATTGGTCAGGAGATCCTTTTGAAGCAATTATCAATCTAAATGCAAAATATGATCGGTTAAGTACATCTGTTTATAATTTTATACTTGAATATATTGAGTTAGGAGATGATGACTTGAAAGCCCAATCCCGACAGCCAACTAATGTTGATTTGGAAATGGAATTGACAGGTGACTTACTTAAACCTGACATCAATTTTGATATTTCATTTCCACGACTTGTGACTGGGACGGTGAAAAATTATGTTGATACAAAATTGAGAGTGCTACGCCAAGATCAAAGTGAGTTGAACAGGCAAGTATTTGGGTTAATTGTGATCGGTGGATTTATTCCTTCTGGTCAAGAGAATCTTACAGATTTTGATTGGACTTCAAGTGGAATAAATACGGTATCTGAATATTTAACGACTAGAGTTTCCTTGTACATTACTAATCTATTGTCTGATGCTTTTAGTGAAGTAGGGGGAGTGTCTGGAGTTGATTTTGATTTTGCTTATAATACTTATCAAACTGGAGAACTAGATTTGGAAGGAGGGCAAACGACTGCTTTGGCTGGTTCGGAAGTTGCGGTGAATTTGAATCCTAGATTTTTAAATGATCAGTTAAGTGTGAGTGGAGGAGTGGTTAGAAGTACAGAAACGGTGTCTGGAACTTTTTACGGAAGTGATTTTGTAGCGGAATATTATTTGACAGAAAATAGAAGATTTAAAGTAAGATTTTACCAAAGGTCAGAGCAAGCTTTAGATGGAAATAGAAATAATCGAATGGGAATTGGTTTGAATTATCGTCGCCAATTTAATACGTTCGAAGAGTTTTTTGATGGATTGAAAAAGGATGCGAAAAAGACGGTGAAGAAGAAACCGAAAGGGTGATTTTTCTTCTTAAACTGTTTTTGCTGCGCAACTGTTTGACTGTTATGACGAAAATCGTAACAGTCAAACAGTCAAATTTTAATCAACTCTAATTTCCACAAAAACAGGCAAGTGATCCGAATACCCACCATAATAATTTGGCCCACCATAAGTTCGATTTGGAGTTAAACCATACTTGTCACTTTTATACATCATCCATTCTTTTTGGAATATTTGGAACTCACCAGTTTGTAGTTTTCCATCTTTTTGGAGCATTGAATTGGATACAATAATTTGATCTAACATGTTCCAATTTCCTCTGAAGTTATAAGTTCCTTTTTTCATTTGATCAAGATCGTAAGCACAATTGATAAGACTCGGAGATGAGCTATTATCAGGAAGGTTTTTAGCTCCAATAGTTTTTGTAATACTATTGTTATCAGGTTCATCATTGAAGTCTCCCATCAATAAAATATTAGCATTTTTATTTTTGGATAAAACCTCATTGACTGATTTCATTAATTGCTCAGCTACATAAGTTCTTTTTGGTTCACTAGCTTTTAGTCCTCCACGACGGGAAGGGAAATGATTGATATATAAATGAAGTGTTTCTTTTTCTGCGAAGATTCCCGTTACATGTAGGATCTCACGAGTAGTATAAGTTTCTTCACCGATGATTGATTTTGGAAAATTAATTTCAATCGTTTCAGAATCCAAAACTTGGAATATTCTTTTTTGATAAATCATAGCTACATCAATGCCTCGAAAGTCTGGTGACTCAAAATGAACATATCCATAATTGTGATTTTTTAAACTTGTTTCGGAAATGAAATCTTGAAGCACAGTCGCATTTTCAACTTCACATAAACCCAAAATCGCAGGGTAATTCATTCCTTCCACTACCTTAGCTAAGTCATTTAATTTTTTAAAATACCTTTCCGTATTCCATTTTTTCTTGGACTGAGGTGTGAATTCTTCATCCGCCTTTCCTTCAATGTCTATGGTATCAAATAGGTTTTCAACATTATAAAAACCGATTCGGAAATCTTTTTGAGTAATTACTTCTGTAGGCGTTTGTTTAATTTTACAACTAAAAACGGAAGCGCAAAATATTAATGAAAGGGTGAAGAAAAAAAACTTATTCATATTTATTATTTTTTTGCAAAAGTAATTTTTTAAAATGAATTAATCCTTTTTTCTTTTCACTCAAAAGTAATTTTTTGACAAAAAAAAGGATTCATATTTCTCAAAGAACTCATTTATAAATCTATCTTTAGAAAAAAAAATATGATGACACGAATACTATCTTTTCTCCTTTTCTTTTTTGCTCATTTTACTCTATTAGCTCAACCTACCAATGATGAATGTGCTACCTTAGTTGATTTAGGTGAGATTCCAATTTGCCCAGTTATTGATACTTTTAATAACGTAATGGCAACTGCAAGTGTAATTTCATCCACTACTAATGCTAACATTCCATCTTGTTTTAATGGAAGTGCTCCAGATGCAGACGTTTGGTTTTCATTTAATGTACCTGCGGATGGAAGTATGGTTGACGTACAAATTGAATTAATGGCAGTTGATGGCCCGAACGGAGGAATTGTTCAGCCTCAAATGGCGGTCTACCGAGGGGATTGTTCTATTGATGGTTTGGAGGAGCTAGACTGTGTTGCAGCTCTCGCAGGTGAAACGGATTTGGAATTAGTCCTTCTAGGTCTTACTCCAGGTTTTACTTACTATTTAAGAGTGGAAGATTGGTCCGCAACAGCCTCACCTAATTGGGGAGATTTTGTTCTTTGTTTGAAGGAAGTAGACATGGAATTCAATATGGGTGATACCGATATGGTTGCTGTATGTTCAGGAACACTATTCGACTCAGGAGGGCCAACTGGATCCTATTCGAATAATGAAAACAATTCATTTACAATCTGTCCTTCTGATCCATATTCCTGTATTAATATAGATTTGGTGAGTGCAAATATTGAGAACAACTTTGATAATTTGACTTTCTATGCTGGGAATAGCACAGCTGCTCCTGTGTTTTTAAATATAACAGGAGGAAGTGGAGCAACTTCTTTTGGACTAGATTCTGATTGTGTTACGATTGGATTTACCTCTGATGGATCAGTCACCCAAGATGGATTTGAATTGACTTGGCAATGTACGACTGATGCTTGTGATAATAGTTTTATTACTTGTGCTAATCCTGATATAATTCCTAGTTTGCCATTTGAGATGGATGGATTAACTACGTGTGGGACTTTTAATTCGCAAGCATTTGGTCCCTGTCCATTTGGATTAGATGTGCTAGGAGGGGAAGATTATATTTTTACCTATGATTCTCCAGGAGATGAATGTATTTCTATGGAAGTGACAGGGGTAGGAGCCAATACAGGAATTTCTATTTATGATGCATGTCCGGAAGAGGCTTTTAATTGTATAGGAGCTGCATCTAGTTTAGCGAATGATACTGCTACAATTGTTTCAGCCTATTTAGAATTAGCCGGTACTTATTATTTTGTAGTTGATAATGCAACAGCATGTACTGACTTTGATATTTTTATAGATACAGCATCTTGTCCAGTTGCTTTACCTCCTGCTGCAAATTGTGATGATGCACTTTCAATAAATGGTTGTGGAAACCTCCCAGCTGTTATTCAAGTAGATCAACAAATGACAGATGAACCAGAATGTTTTATTCCAGGAGTCAATGACGGAGGATGGGGAGGAATTGGTCAAGGGCATTTTACATGGTTTACTTTCCAAGCACAAGAAGATGGTGATTTTGGATTTTTAGCAAGTCCAGGAAATGCATTTGAAGCTTCAGATATTGATATTAATGTATGGGGACCAATTGCAGCGCAGGCGGATATTTGTGATTTTATGAAAAATAACCAACCCGCCAGAAGTACTTGGGCAGGAACTCAAACTACAACAGGATTAACAGATGTTAGTCCATTCACCGGTGCGGCTGTTACTGATACGCAAGAGGGTGCTGGGGGAGATGGTTTTGTTTCTACTTTGCCAGTCGTAGAGGGGCAATGGTATTTAGTATTAGTAAATGATTTTGGTGGAAGTATTCAAGGAGGCGGGATTTCTATGGATTTTTCTCCTACCTCTTCAGGAGTACTTGATCCAGCTGCAGCTAATTTGACTATTTCTCAAGATGTCGCTGCTTGTCCAGGTGCACCATTTGTTTTGGAAGCATCAGGAGGATCTCTTTATAATTGGTTTCCATCTGATGGATTAAGTTGTACAGATTGTCCTGCCCCAACAGTTGTTGTAAATGGACCAATGACTTATCAAGTTGAAATTACAGGAGCTTGTTTTGTTGATACGTTATCTGTAGATGTAGCATTTATGGTCATTGATGCAGGTGTTGATATAACTTTGTGTGAAGGTGAAACTGCAGCATTGGGAGCCCAAAGTAATTTAGTAGATGTGACTTGGGAATGGACTGGTTTTGCAGGTTCTTTAAATTGTACAGATTGTGCCAATCCTATTTTAAATACTACTGGATTGCCTGCGGGGGATTATGAATTTATAGCAACAGCTTCTACAATAGATTGTTCAGACATGGATACGATTTTGGTAACCGTTTTACCAGTTTCAGCACCCTCATATGATATTGCTGAAAATACAATTCTATGTGAAGGGGAAAATATTGACTTAGGTAGTCCAGCAATGACAGATGTAAATTATTCTTGGACTTCGAGTAATGGATCACTAAATTCAGATGAATCAAATCCTAATGTTTCGCCTACAGAAACTACGACTTATTATCTTGAAGTAACTAATACTCAATGTCCAAATCCAGTAATTGATAGCGTAACGATTTCGACAGTAGAGGCACCTGATATTCCTGCTTTGAGTGATGAAACTATATGTGCAGGGGAGGAGGTTCTTATTTTAAATATTGTGACTGCGCCTGATATATCCTATCAATGGACGCCAATTACTGGAGTAGGTAATCCAATTTTAGCTGATAATATTTTTACTCCAACGGAAACTACAACCTATACTTTAACTGCTACACGTGGTGATTGTGTAGTAGAAGAGTCATTCACTATTACAGTTAATCCAGCCCCAGTTATTACCCTCGAAGATGTCACTATTTGTGAAGGAATGGAAACTACTTTGACAGCTACGGCGAATGTCTCAGGAACATTTACTTGGCAGCCAAATGGAACAACTGGTGAAACTTTTGAAACTGGACCATTAGATCAAACTACGGAATATACTGTTTCATTTGTCGATGATAATAAT
Source organism: uncultured Saprospiraceae bacterium (assembly GCA_964564545.1). Taxonomy (GTDB): domain Bacteria; phylum Bacteroidota; class Bacteroidia; order Chitinophagales; family Saprospiraceae; genus CAJQQY01. Next base: position 39,029 of record CAZMBP010000129.1, on the reverse strand, counting down.
TGTCCCGCTTTAAATGAAATTGTAACGGTAACGGTAGAAGACGGTGTAGAAATTACAAGTTTAATAGCAGATCCAGATGGAGTTATTGCTCAAGGAAATACCACCACTTTAACGGTAGAAACGAACCCTGCAACCAATATTAATTATGCATGGAGCACCGGAGGAACAACAAATGTAGAAGTAGTTACCCCAATAGATTTAGATGGAGAGACTTATACGATAACAGTAACAGATCAATTTGGATGTTCTGATACAGATCAAATTACTATAGCCGTAACTGGCCCTGATTATCAAATTCCAAATGTATTTACTCCAGATGGAGATGGTTTAAATGACAGATTTGAAGTTCTACTTAATGGAGATAATATTAAGATAATCGAATTTAAAGTATTCAATCGATGGGGGCAAGAAGTACATGATGGAAGTGGATTAGTGGATCATGGATGGGATGGATTAATTGATGGGAAACCAGCTCCATCAGAAGTATATGCCTATATGATTGTACTTGAATTTCCTGATGGCGAGACTATTTCAGAAAGTAAGGATGTTACTTTAATTAGATAAAAAACATTTATTAATCAGAATTGAAATGTTAATCAGCCCCAATAAATTAAAAAAGAAAAATTCTTAGTTTATTTTGATTGACATTTTAATTCTGATTACCACTTCAGGATTTTATTTGGTCTAGTCATATCGATGACTTTACTTTCTTTAAATCTCTTAATAAATCCAGTTCTAAAACCATAATTAATTAAGTAGCTTTTACTAGTATGTGAGTTCATTTGAGAAAATGCAGTTAAACCCCGCTTGTACTCCGCCTCAAGAAAGAATGTATGGTACTTAAAAGTATGTAATATCCCGATATTTATAAAACCGTGGATTTGGAAGTTTTTTAAATTTTTAGATTGAGAAATCATTTCTAAATCAGTTACTTTTACCCTTGGAATTTCTACGCTACCAATATTGTTGCTTTTATAATGGGGTCGATCACCTTCAATATTAAAACCTGATTGGTGATACCTTTCGTAATCTATTTTTGTTTTAATAATTATTGCTGGTTCAATTCCTCCTTTTGCAGAAAATCTTAATTTTTGATAACCAAATTCTTTTTTAATTGCTAAAGGAACTCCCAAAAATTTAATACTATTTACTGAAGATACTCTAAAGTTTAATTCCTCATTATCTTGATAATCAGCTTGATCATCAAACATGGTGTATTCTGCGAAGGCTTTAAAGTTCATTTCTTCAAATGAATTATTTATGGTTAAATCATATTCATTGATAAATTTTCCATCAGCTAAAGGATTTCCACTCTTTGAAAAAGTAATTGGGAAAATATGATCGAATTCAAATGAAACGCTACGGAAATTTAATCCACTTAACAAAATCCAATTATTATCAAATTTTCGTTCCACGAATAATTCTATTTCGTATGAAAATATAGACTTGTTTTTAAACTCAAATGAATTGGAATAAAATAGATTAGGAAGTATATTTTCTACTGAGGATTTTAAAGATACCCCTAAACTCCAATCTGAAAAGTAGTACGCTTTTGGTAGCGGTTTACGATTCTTTGAGCTGGACGTCTTTAACAAAGACCCTTGCCCGAAACTAGTTAGACAAATTGCAAAAGATAGGATTAAGATGATTAGCTTTTTCAGAATATGAAATTTTTGAGATTTCGTAAAATTCTGAGCGTATGCAATGTTATCTTAACCAAATTAATTCCAACACCATGCCTAATAATTGTATGCTGACTTGTTTAATTAATTAGTTGTGACATTTCTTTTCCTTAGATAAGAATTTTTATAATATCTAATTAAGATTATTCCTACAAATGTTGGCATCACCCAAGGAATAATTGACCAATAACCAATTAAATATTCACTAAAAAAACTGCGACCTCCAAAAACTGCGAATGCAGTATATCCTGCGATTCCACTTACTAACATTCCCGAAATATGCTCTTCAATCCAACTTGAATTTTCATTTTTCCCCTGATAAGACGCCAAAACATCCCTACCTGATGACATTCCAAGTAAACCAAAGATGATCATTAATATTCCAGCATTTTGTCCCTTGAGATATATACCGTAAGCAAAAAGTAATACTCCAGCCAAGGTAATTAATGCATTGAATGCGATATGTTTTTTGCGGTAACTACTACTCAAACCTTTTTTATTTTTTAAAATAGCAATTCCATACCACAAAGGATTTGCCGTAATAATTGCCAAAAAACCAAGGAATGCGGCCATGACAAATTCGCCAATAATTATGTTCTTTATACTTAATAATCCTGCAGAAATGACAACAATCCACATCAGGAAAACATAGATCTTGCCTATTAGAATGTGGTTTTTACTTCCTTTTTTTAGGAAAATGGGAATCCAGAAAAGGATAATACTTGTCATTCCGCTGAATATGTGAGTGGCTAAAAGTGCTTTTGTTATTGCTTCCATCATTTTTTTTTCTTCAAATGTAATTCAAGAAAATATAGGAAACTGATTTAGGTGACGAATGACTACTAAATGGGATTAATGTATTAGTCTGGGATGAATGACAAAGGGAAATGGGATGAAAAATAAAGGATTTCAGAATTTAGCGCTTGATAATATCTTAAACCAAAAGGGAAGAAAAGAGCAAAAAAAGGTAGTTTATTTTATAAGATCTTTTAAAATGGGGATATATTTTCTTGAAACTGGAACTTTAAATTCTTCCAATTTTTTCAAAGTTAATCGTAAACCCTGCGCATTTCCTTCTACATTTTCAATCAAATCTGTGTTGACAATATATGAACGATGACAACGAATTAAAACTGTAGATTGCAGCTGCACCTCGATATTTTTGATTGTATTTCGAAGGAGTTCTTTTTTGGATTTTCCATCCTTTTGAAAACAAACCGAAACATAATTTTGCATTGCTTCGATGTAAAAAATATCGTCAATATGAATTTGGAAGTCTTGCTTTTTGTTATCAGAAAAAAGATGAACGATTTCGTGGTGAATTTCTTTTTTGGGAAGATTGGATTGAAGGGCAGCTGCCTGAATTTGATATTTTTGGTTGGATCTTATCTGAGTAATTAGGCCTGAAAAAACTACTGGGAAAATTCCTACTGCAATGGTATAGATAATCATTGACCACAAATCTTCCCATCCAATATTTTTAAGTCCAACTAAATTAACATAGTAAACATAATTTCCTAAACTAATTAAGATAAGTAAAATTAGCATGTAGAAAATCCACTTTTTGAAAGTCCAAGAAGGCTCATCCCTTTTTACTTTTAAAACCTTACTTACAAACCAATCAAAAATTAGCGCCACTACAACTGTAATAATTCCAAAATTCAAACATATTAAAAATGTACTTCCTGAATAGGATTTCATACCTCCAACATTGAAGAAATACAAAAAGAAAGTAATGAATATTCCAACACCTATTATATTCTTTACATTTTCTTTTGGAGTTTCTGATTCAGGAAAAGGCTCATTTAATTTTTTAAAAAATTGCTTCAATCGTTTGTTTTTTATTTTCCAAAAAAATCCAAATTACTATTTTTTTAAAAAAAGTAAGTAAGTAGAGGAATCTTAATTTTATTTAAAATAAAATAAATTCTGCGTAGGGGGATTTAATAATATACTTGTCTTATACATGTATTTGTACTTAACAACAGATTATTAACATTGCTAAAACCTAGTGTATTTATGAAACGAAAAAACATTTTAACTCTATTTATTTTGGTACTCTTTACCAATTTAAGTTTTACTCAAGTTGACTCTCAAGGAAAATTTACTATTAGTGGTTATATTGAAGATGAAAAAACTGGCGAAAAATTAATTGCTGCCAATGTCTTTGATGCTAAAAGTTTAGCTGGAAATACCACCAACACTTACGGTTTTTACAGTTTGACGCTTCCGAAAGATTCCGTTTATCTATCCTTTTCTTACATTGGTTATCAGACCAAAGTTATCCCACTCTATTTAGATAAAGATTTGACGATTAATATCAGACTTTCTGACGAAGTTTCGCTTCAGGAAATAGAAGTTGTTGCGGAACGAATTGGAAGAATCGAAGAAGAAACTCAAATGAGTAGAATCGATGTGCCTATTGAGCAAATCAAAAGATTGCCTGCTTTACTTGGAGAAGTGGATGTTTTAAAAACTTTACAATTGCTGCCAGGTGTGCAGTCAGGAGGAGAAGGGCAAAGTGGATTATATGTTCGAGGAGGAAGCCCCGATCAAAATTTGGTTCTTTTGGATGGAGTTCCTATCTATAATGTAAGCCATGTTTTGGGGATATTTTCAGTATTCAATGCTGATGCCATAAAGAATGTAACGTTAACTAAAGGAGGTTTCCCTGCAAGATATGGAGGAAGATTGTCTTCTGTATTGGAAATTAATATGAAAGAAGGAAACACTCAAGAATGGCATGGTGAAGGTTCGATAGGATTGATTTCTTCAAAGTTTACTTTAGAAGGACCGATTAAAAAAGATCAAACTTCTATTCTTGTTTCAGCTCGGCGAACTTATGCTGATTTAATATTTAGACCAATTGTGAAAAGCGCCGCCTCATCAGAAGGAGGACAGATCACACCTAAACTTTATTTTTATGATTTGAATGCTAAAATTCAACATAAAATAAATGATAAGCATCGATTATTTTTGAGTGCTTACTCTGGTGCAGATGTTTTTTATAATAAATATGAAGAAGATGATATTGTAAGTGAGGGGGGAATAGATTGGGGGAATTTGATTAGTGCACTTCGGTGGAATTATCAAATCAATAATAAGTTGTTTTTAAATACAACAATGACTTACAGTAATTATGATATTAGTTTTGTGGCGGGATATGAGGATAAAGATGCTGATTTTAGGGAGAAATTTTCGGCGAAATATATTTCTGGAATTGAAGATGTAACTGGGAAATTAGATTTTGATTTTATCCCTAATCCAAATCATTATATTCGATTTGGAGGAAGTGCAACTCACCATACTTACCGACCAGGAGCATTATCTTTTAAGTTAGAGTCAGGCGCTGATCAACCATTGGATACTTTAGTTGGTTCTCAAAAACAAACTTCCATGGAGTATGATTTGTATGTGGAGGATGATATGAAGTTTGGGAATTTTAAAGCAAATGTTGGTTTACATGCCTCAGGGTTTAAAGTGAACGATGAATTTTATACTTCATTGCAACCTAGAATTGGGATGCGATATTTAATGGATAATGGGGTTGCTTTAAAAGGGGCATTTACTACCATGACTCAATTTATCAATTTGTTGACAAGTGAAGCTTTGAGTTTGCCAACTGACCTTTGGGTTCCAAGCACAGAAAATGTAAAACCTCAAGAATCCTGGCAAGCTGCTATTGGCGCTGCAAAAACGATCAATGACAAATTTGAAGTTTCTGTTGAGGGGTTTTATAAGCAAATGAAAAATGTAGTTTCTTATAAAGAAGGGGCAAGTTTTTTCACAGGATTTGGAACTGATTGGCAGACGAAAATAACACAAGGTGATGGTGAAGCCTATGGTGCTGAATTTTTTATTCAAAAGAAAAAAGGGCGAACGACTGGCTGGATTGGATATACTTTGTCTTGGAATTATCGAACATTTCCAGAAATTAATGGAGGTGAAACTTATCCTTTCAGATATGATCGAAGACATGATCTATCAATAGTTGCTTCTCATGAATTGAATGATAGAATTTCGTTTTCTGGAGCCTGGGTTTTTGGAACTGGAAATGCAGTATCCCTACCTACTGCACGTTATGCAACGGCTGGAATTAGTTCTCAATGGGGAACATGGTTTAATGAAGTGGAAGTATTAGGAGATAAAAATGCTTATCGAATGTCTAATTATCACAGACTGGATTTAAGTGTAGAATTTTCTAAAAAGAAAAAAAGGTATGAACGAAAATGGATCATTAGCGTGTATAATGCTTACTGGAATAAGAATCCATATTATCTTTTTGCTGAAGAAAATTTTGATCCTAATACAGGTACTACAAAAAGAGAATTAAAGGAAATTAGTATTCTTCCAATTATTCCATCTTTTGCTTACTCTTTTAAATTTTAATTAAAAAAACTAAAACCAAGAAGAAATGAATAATTTAAAATATTGCGTGTATATATTGTTATTAATCAGTTTGACAGGTTGTGATGAGGATAGATTTTCATCGACGAAGGTAATTGAATTTCCAGAACATGTTTCGAAATTAGCGGTTACCTCACACTTATCATCTCCAGGTTTTGATTCATCCAATGTAGAATTGCCTACTGTTTTTGTTGGAAATAGTTTAGGTATTGTGGAAGACAAAGAGTATTCAATTTTTCCAGATGCGTCTGTGCAATTATATAAAGATGGAGATTTGCTTTACGATTTTACTTACGATGAAAATAATAATATTTATATCGGACCAGAGAATCCACCTTTAACGGAAGGTACTTATAGATTAGATGTTTCAGCAGATGGATACGATCCTTTATCTACTACTCAAGTGATGCCATCAAAAGCAAATATTACAGGTGTTACCTATGAATTTGAAAAAGTTCCTTTTGATTTTGATGATGACTTATACGACTTAATGAAAGTGAAAATTAATGATCCTGCTGATGAAGAAAACTTCTATGCTTATGATGTAATCTTTGAAGTGAAAAGTGGTTTCGGTGGTCAAATTTTTGATTATGATGTCTATTCAATGTCTGATGATCCTTTGGTGGAATATGGTTATAATGTGGATGAAATAATTCCTGATATTACTTTCAATGGAAATTCTTATGACCTTCGATTATTGCAACGAAGCGAATGGGCTATAAGTAGTGGTGATGAATTAATTGCTGCAAGGGTTATAGTTTATACCTTGACCAAGGATTATTATATTTATGAAACTACTCGAATTTTAAATTCAGATGCTCAAGGGAATCCTTTTGCTGAGCCTGTTTTGGTTCATAGTAATTTTGAGAATGGATATGGAGTATTTACTTTGAATAATGCGGTGGAGTATAGGTATGAATTTTAGAAAAAATTAGAAGGAGTTAGGATCTAAGGTTCTAACTCCTTCTTTTATTAAAACAACATCAGTTTTACTTTCATAATTGTCGCAATCGAAAGAGAATCAGTTATCTCACCGCTCATCACCATCTCGAAAGCTTCTTCGAATTTCACTTTTTTTACGATCAATTCTTCACACGGTTCTGGAGAGGAATTTCCAAAAGATAGATCTTGAGCTAGATAGCAAATTCCATATTCGTCAGTAACAGAATTTGAAGTGTGGATGTCTAAAATTTTTGTCCACTTTTTAGCGGTGATTCCAGTTTCTTCTTGCAATTCATTTTTCGCAGCTTGCAAAGGTTCTATTCCTTCCAAACATCCGCCTTCTGGAATTTCCCATGAATATTTTTCCAAAGTATATCGATATTGACCCACTAGCCAAGTGTAGTTATTCCCATCTAGCGGAAGAGCGCCAACGGCAATATTCTTAAAATGAACTTTCCCATAAATTCCATTTTGACCTGCTGGATTAAGCACTTTCCTATGGGTAATATTAATCCAAGGATTATCGTAGACTTCTTCAACAGTTAGTGTTTTCCAAGGATTTTTTTCATTCATATTTTTTTATTTTTTACTAAAACGAAAAAGGAAAGAAGAGGGTTTCATTTTTTTTATCAAGCTTATTTTTTATTATAAAAAAAAGCAATATGTATGTGGCTTTCAAAAAATGCTTTCGTTTAAAAAACCTATTTGGAAGATTAGCTGTTTTTATTTTTTTAGAAAAATTAAAATTACCTTTGTTTAAGAATCACAAATAGAACTTATTAATCGTTTTGTTAATAACTCTTTTGAAAAAAAACATAAAACTCACAATATTTCTTTCAAAAAAAGAATTAATAAAGAGGATATATCAAATTGATAATCCAAGCATCTCAACCTAACTTCAACTATCTAACTTTCTTGAATTTTATTGATTATACTAAAATCGAATTTTGAATTTATTTTAGTATAATGTTATTTTGTAAAGCGTTGATATTCAATGTTTTACTGGCAGGATTAAAACACTAAAGTATTATTTTCTTTAGTCCGATTATTATCATAACTTTAAATAATTAAACAACCGACAGACATTTACCCCGTGATGAAAATTCAGAACCGTACCATTCAGTTTGCCATACAATTCACATTTGTATTGGCTTTTCTTTCTTTTTTCCCAACTGTTAATTCAGCTCAAGTTCAGGTAGGAGTTACGATCAATTCAGGAAATTCGACCACTACCTGTACCGATGTTTTTGGATCTCCAGATCCATTATGGAGAGTCCGAGTCGGGACCGGGGCTTGGGTGACTTATTCAAATAATAATTCAGATCCCAATACAGCAACCTATCCAAATTTAGCGTGGAGTTTTCCATTTGATTGCCAAGATGATATTCCAACTTCAATTCAAGTTTGTTTAGGAGCTTTTGAAGATGATCCATTTGGCGAGAGTTGTACAGAAGAAGATTGTCAAAATTTTGTAGTTCCTGCTCCAGGAAATATTGCAAATTATACTTTCAGTTTACCAGTTGGAGGAGATTCAGAAGCTACAATTGATTTTTCAATAGGAGCAGTCGGGATGCCTTTTGAAAGTTTAAATGATGAATTATGTAACGCCACTAGTTTAGGTATTTTGCCTTTGGGAGGAACTCTAGGCGATGCGAATGCTGGAGGATATAATAATTTATGTGCCAATAATGCAAATGAACCATCTCCTTCAGATGATGGAGAATGGACAAATGATCAAGGAGTTTGGGTTGAATTTACTACTTCGAATACTCCTGGTTATGAGGTTTTAATTGATGCATTAAATGATCCTCAAAACTTAGGTAATTCAATGAATATTGAATTAGCCGTTTATACTTCTGACGATGGAACTTGTACTGGAAATATGACAATGATAGCTTCATCCGTCAATGCTACAAATTTTGATGAATCAATTTTATTAGAATGCCCCGAACCAAATACCAACTATTTTATTTTAGTGGATGGAGTAGATTTTAGTGTTGAATTAGAAGGACATTTTGGAATAGAAATTACAGATAATGGTGTAATGGCAGCTCCTGATAAAAGATGTGATGCTTACGATTTAGGAATGGTTCCTGTAGGTGGAAATACTGGAGTTTTTAATGTGCATAATGAATGTGCAAATAATATTGGTGATCCAAATCCATCTGCTTTTATTAGTCAAAATTCAGTTTGGTTTACTTTTCAAGCACCACCATCTGGAAGTGTCTTAGTTGAAGCATTGAGTGTGGATGATGCTCCATGGAATAATGGAATTGGTGCGCAAATAGGAGTTTACCGATCCTTTAATAATACCTGTACTGGATTTTTCTTTGAAGTAGAAAGTATTTTTACTGCTCAAAATAATGATGAATCTCTTGAATTAAATTGTCTTGATCCTGGAGATAGTTATTGGATTTTGATTGATGGATCAGGTTCAAATACAACAGGGATCTTTGATATAGTGGTTACTGATTTGGAAAATTATCCACCGGTAATTACGAATGATACTACTGTCTGTTTTGGAGGAAGTGTTTCTGTAGGAAATTCTACTTATACGACTACTGGTGATTATACTTATGTTTTTAATTTGGGAAATGGTTGTGATAGTACAGTTTATACTAATTTGATTGTCGCTGATTTGTTAGTTGCAGATGCCCAACCTGCTACTTTAGCAAGTTCTTCATCTGCAGCTGATGGAAGTGTAATTGCCAATGAAATGGGAGGAACAGCACCGTTTACTTACTTGTGGAGCAATGGGGCAACTACTCAATTGAATGAAAATATTCCTGCTGGAAATTACTGTGTAACTATAACTGATGCGATTGGATGTACAGCTGATAGTTGTGTCGATTTAGATTTTTCTATTCTTTCTGCAACTGCATCTGGTGATAATTTGGATTGCTTTGGAGATACAGATGGTACCATTTCGTTTTCTGTTTCAAATGGAAACGCACCCTACACTTATATTTATGAGAATGCTGGAAACCCATCTGCAACTGGATCTGGAAGCATCAATGCTGATGGCGATCTAATTGTAATAAATAGTCTTCCTGCTGGAAATTATCAAATAGAAATTGAGGATGATAATGGAAGTACAACGATGGCATTTGCAGTAATAACTGAACCTTTGGAAATAACATCTTCTCAAGATTTCACTTTGTGTTTTGGAGAAAGTATTGTGATAGGAACTACAATTTATGATGCAACAGGAGCAATTTCTGAAACATTAGTGGCAGTCGATGGATGTGATAGTGTTGTTACAGGAATGTTAACCATTTTGCCTGATCCTTCCTTCACAATTGATTCGACTATTTGTTTTGGTGAAAATATTTCTGTTGCTAATTCAACTTATTCTGTAAGTGGATTTTACCTTGATACTTTAATGAATGGAGATGGGTGTGATAGTATTATAACAACAAACTTGAATGTGTTAGATGAAATTAGTATTGATATAAATGTTGATATTTTACCATCAGGGTATAGCCAATCAAATGGTACTATTACTGCTCAGGCAAATGGTGGAGATGGAAATTTTACTTACCTCTGGTCTGATAATCAAACTACTTCAACCGCAATAAACATTTCAGGTGGAACGGAGTATTGTGTTACTGTAACAGATGGAAATGGTTGTTCTAATGAAGTTTGTAATACTATTTTATATGATAATAATATTGCTCTTTCATTAAATGATACGTTGGATTGCTTTGGTGATATTGATGGAGAATTGACATTAGTAGTAGCCAATGGATTAGGAGATTATAACTATGATTGGGTAAATACTGAAAGTGGAGTAACGGGCAATGGAACAATTTCGGGTAATTTTGGCTCTACCACAATTTCAAATTTAGAAAAAGGAAGTTATTCGATCACCGTTACTGATACTTACGTTTCTCAAATTATTTCAGTAGATATTATCGAACCATTGCCTTTGCAGGTAGAAACCATTTCAAGTCAAAACGTTACTTGTGTAGGTGATTGTAATGGAAGCATAACTTTAAATACACTTGGCGGAACAGGTTCTATTTCCTATTCTTGGTCTAGTGGAGTTGCTTCAGTTTCTGACCCGAGCGACCTTTGTCCAGGAGATTATACGGTAACCGTTACAGATGCGAATAATTGTACAGCTACCTATGATGTAAATATTCCTGATCCAGTTCCATTCTCAGTTGTGATCGAGGAGGTAGAGTCGATTAGTTGTGGTGGAGAAGTTGACGGAGGGTTAGAGGCCGTTCCAAATGGAGGAACTGGAACCAACTTTCAATATTTATGGAGTGATACAAATGTAGGAAATTTTAATAGTAATTTACCGTCTGGAGTTTATGAAGTTACGGTTACAGATGGAGTAGGGTGTACTGCAGTTGGAACTTATGATTTAGGAGAACCAATACCAATCAATTTTGATCTAATGATTACTGATGTTGATTGTTGGAATGGACTAAGCAGCGGAAATATCATAGTTGAAAATGTTACAGGAGGAACCGAACCGTATGTTTATGGAATAGGGCAAAATGGTTTTAATAGTGTGCCTAGTTTTAGTCAATTGACTTCTGGAAGTTATCAAGTGTATGTTCAGGATGCAAATGGTTGTGAAGGAAACCAAGTAGGTATTGTCAATTTACCTGATCAAATTGAAGTGAATTTGGGAGACGATTACGAAATTGATTTAGGAGAGTCGGTTAACTTAGAAGTTTTGGTGGATTCAGATAATGCTTTGATCGAATGGAATGTAGATAGCTGTCAAAATTGTCCAATTCTTGAATTAACACCTTTAAATAGTACAGGATATCAGGTCAATGTGTTAGATACAATTACAGGATGTTCAGATTCCGATGTGGTATGGGTGTATGTTTCCAAAGACCGAAAAGTATTTATTCCTAATGCATTTTCTCCTGATGGAAATGGTTTAAATGATTACCTAACTATTTTTGCAGATAATGCAAGTGTCCGCTCTATTCCAAGTCTTAGAGTCTTTAATCGTTGGGGCGATCTTGTTTTTGAAAAAGAAGATTTGCTCCCAAACGTAGAAACTGAGGGATGGGATGGCTATTTTAATAATAAAAAAATGCAATCAGGTGTATATATTTATGTTGCCGAAATAGAGTTCATTGATGGAGAAACTGAAATTTTCAAAGGTGACATAACCCTAATGGAGTAATTTTTTAATTAGAAATTAAAATATGTAAAAGCATTGTTAGAGAAAACAACCTCTAACTTTGCTTTTTTTTTTATTTCTAATTCATTTTAATAATAAAAGTTGTACATTTGAATACCGCCCTTATTTCCGCCCTTTTTTTATAAACACTTACATTTTTTCCTCCGGACATAGCCTAAACTCACTCTTTAGCTAAACATATTAATTGAGTTTTGGAAAGATTTTATCTTTTTGAAAACTGTAAGAATTGTACAATCACTAGATAAGCAACAAACACAATGAAAAACACTAAAATCATTCAGTTGATTTTAGGACTTTTTTTAATTTTACCTCTCTCGCTTTTTTCTCAAAATGAAGCATTGGTAAAAGGGAAAGTTCTAGACTCTTCTTCAAAAAGCCCACTTGAGTTTGCCACCATTACCATTTACTCTCAAAAAGATAGTAGCATTATTTCTGGCGAAACTACTAATACTCAGGGGATTTATAACATTACTATTCCGTACGGTGATTATTTTGGAAAAATAGAATTTTTGGCCTACTATCCTCAAGCGATTGAACCTTTCTCTTTAACTTCTAATAGTAAATTTTTAGATCTTGGAATAATTGAATTAACCGTCAATTCAACCTCCTTAAAGGAGGTTGAAGTTATGACGAGTAAAGGGGAGGTGCAAATGACTTTGGATAAAAAAATATATAATGTTGGGAAAGATATTTCAAGCACAGGTGGAACAGGTAGTGATATTCTCGCAAATGTTCCAAGTGTAGAAGTAGGACAAGAAGGAAAAATTTCTCTTCGTGGAAATTCTGGGGTACAAATATTGATTGATGGAAAACCATCTGCCATGACAGGCAAAAATGGAGTTGGTTTAAAACAATTATCTGGTAGCTTAATTGAGAAGATAGAAGTCATTACGAATCCATCAGCAAAGTATGAAGCAGAGGGAACTGCCGGGATTATTAATATTATTTTAAAAAAAGAAAAGAAGGCAGGAGTCAATGGATCAATCAATGCAACAGTTGGTTATCGTGATATTTATGGTGTTTCTGCGAATTTAAATTATCGGAAAAACAGATTTAATTTTTTCACCAACCTTGGTTTGGATTATAGAAAGAACCATGGTTTCGGAACCCTTTATCAAGAAATACAAGAGACTTCGTTGTCAATTATGGATTTTGATAGAGAACATGTCTTAGGAGGTTTATGGGGAAATGCGCGGGTAGGTGTTGACTATTATTTCAATGATAACAATATACTTACAACTGCAATAAATTATCAACAAGGGCAAGATCAGGATGAAATAAATATGATTTACAGAGATTATATTGATGAGATTTCTAATCCAATTGGTATTTCAACTAGAGATGATAATACTATTAAGGATGAAACTAACTTGGAATATTCCTTGACTTTCACTCGTAAATTGGGAGGGAAAGGACATGAATTAGTTGCTGACATCCGATACCAGGATGTAGAAAAATTTGATGAATCAGAATTAATTGGGAAATATTTTGATACAGAATTTAATCCAAATGGAGTGGAAGATTTAGTACAAAGGTCTAGTGATGAGGAAGGTGAAAGAAGGTTGATTACTAAACTCGATTACACTTACCCCATTTCTAAAACTGAAAAATTGGAATTAGGATATCAAGGTTCTTTTCGAAATATAAAAAACAATTTCTTGGTTGAAGAGCAAATTAATAGCGATTGGAAAGTTTTGCCGAATGTAAGTAATGACTTCAAATATGATGAAAATATTTACGGAGTTTATGGAACGTATAAAAACAAAAAAGGAAAATTGGGATACCAAGTTGGGTTGAGAATGGAGTACACAGATTTGCGAACCGTTTTGGTGAAAACTAATAAAGAGAATCCTAGAGATTATTTTAATTACTTTCCATCTGCAAGTTTGAAATATGATTTGAAAAATGGAAATTCATTAAAATTAAGTTATAGCCGTAGAGTGAAAAGACCAACCTATAATGACTTGAGTCCATTTTTTACTTACAACGATCCTCGAAATCAGTTTGCTGGAAATCCAGATTTAGATCCTGAATTCACGGACTCTTATGAATTATCTCATTTAAAATATTGGGAAAAAGGGTCCTTGTCGTCAGCTGTTTTTTATAGATATCGAACCGATGTTATCAATAGAATCTTAGAACAAGTAAATGGAGATACAACATTACTCCGATCTGAAAATTTAGATTCTAGAGAAGATATAGGATTAGATATTACAGCTACTTACAAACCTACCGGTTGGTGGAATTTGAGTGCTAATTCAGTTTTTTATTATATTTCAAATGATGCTTCTAATTTGGATGAATTATACCAACGTGATGGTTATGCTTGGAGTGCAAGATTGAATTCTCGATTTAAAATTAAGAATAAGAATGAGATCCAATTTACATTTAACTACCGAGCACCTGTTGCTAAAGCTCAAGGTGAAACCAAAAGTATAGCATTTTTGAACTTTGGTTTGAGTAGAGTAGTGCTAAACAATAAAGGGAAATTGACTTTTAATATTGCAGATGTTTTCAATTCAGCAGTTTTCAGAGGGATGACAGAAACCGAAAATATTTTTAGAGAAAGTGAATTTCAATGGACTTATCGAACATTTAGGTTATCGTTCAATTACAGACTTGGGGGGTAAAATTGAAGTTGGGTATTAACTGTTAAACTGTTTTTTCAGGGTTATTTTTTCTGTCATAATTTATAAAAAGATACAGAACAGTTTAACAGTTAGCGAAGCGAAAACAGTTTTACAGTTCGAATAATCAGTCCTTATTTCAAGTTTTTAAAAAACCTTACCTGTTTGATGTAGTATTGCCAAACCATGCTTCCCTTATAAATTCCTACTTTGTTGGGCTCATTAGAAATACTTATTTTTTGTATTTTTTCATTGTACATTTTTCTCTTTTTTAGCATATTAAAAAAAGAACTGTAGAATGCACCATGTGCTTGCAAGATAGATTTGATATGTGAAAATTTTCCTTGAACTAAAAATAATCCTCCTGCAATTCCATCCAAAATTAAACGAGTAGGAATGAGCCAAAACAACTTTCGTTTGGATTCATTTTTTAAAATGGTGAAAAGTGTATTTCTGAAATTCAAATATGTTTTTCGAGGGTTTAGGTAATCTAATGTTCCTCCTCCAACATGATAAACTTCAGATCGAGGTTTAACCATAACTTTAAACCCGGCTCGTTTTATTCTCCAACACAAATCAATTTCCTCGGCGTGTGCAAAATAATCAGGATCGAATCCGCCTAATGCTTTAAACAGTTTTCCTCGTACAAAAAACGCAGCTCCACTTGCCCAAAATATTTCTGAGGTTGTATTGTATTGACCATTGTCTTTTTCCAATTTGTCAAAAATTCTACCTCGACAAAATGGGTAACCTAAGTTGTCAATCCAACCACCAGAGGCACCTGCATATTCAAAATAATCTTTGGCGTGATAACTTTTGATTTTGGGCTGACAAGCACCAATTGTTTTATCTCTTTCCATCAAATCAATGATAGGTTGAATCCAGTTTGGAGAAACTTCCACATCAGAATTTAATAAAACTAAATAATCAGATTCAACTTTTTCCAAAGCCAAATTATAACCTTTAGCAAATCCATGATTGTCTTTTAAATCAATAAGCTCAACCTCTGGATAGGAGGTCTTTAAAAAAGGAATTGAAGTATCAGTACTTCCATTGTCAGCTACATGAACAGTAAAGTTTTCATAGTTACTCGCCAAAACAGAGGGTAAGAATTTTTTCAAAAAATCAATACCATTATAATTTAAGATTACTATAGCGACACTTGGAAGAAGCGGTTTTTTTACTACATCCTTAACTTGTTCCTTAGTAGCATTTTCTTTGTCCAAAATTGCTAAGCTCGAAATTTTATCCTTTCCTAATTGTTCTTTTAATCCATCGAGATTTTCAAATTTTTCATCACCTCGAATATGATCAATGAATTCAATGGTTAGTTTTTCGCCATAGATATCCTTTTGAAAATCAAAGATGTTGACTTCAATAGTCTGATGGTCAAATTCCTTCAAAGTAGGTCGATCACCAATATAAAGCATGCCACCATATCGCTGACCTCGGTAAATAACATTCACAGCATAAATGCCATTCAGAGGTATTAATTTGAAAGAATTTTTGATCTCTATATTAGCAGTAGGGTAGCCGAGTTCTTTTCCAATTCCTTGGCCTTTGACAACCGTTCCGCTCATCGAATAATTATGATTCAATAAATTATTCGCTTGTTTGACTTTTCCTTCTAAAAGGGAATTCCTAATTTTCGTAGAACTGATTCCAATATCATCTATATCATGTCTAGAGATTTCAATTACTTCAAAATCTTTTTCTTCACTATACCATTTTAGATATTTGATATCGCCCTGTCGATTCAGTCCAAATCTATGATCGTAACCAATGACAATGTATTTTGGATTAAATTTTTCTAATAAAAATTTCTGAATGTATTCGTCCGCACTCTGTTGAGAAAACTCTACGGTGAAAGGAACGACAACAACATTATCCACCCCATATTTTTCAAAAAGAGCTACCTTTTCATCAATAGAATTTAATAATCGGAGTGATTTGTCATTAGGATAAATGACTTGACGAGGATGTGGATGAAAAGTTATAACAATACTTTCTCCCTCATTTTCTTTAGCTAATTGATTGATCCGCTCCAAGATTTTTTGATGGCCTGCGTGGACACCATCGAATGATCCAATGGTAAGGACAGCATTCTTAAAATCGGGTAAATCGGATAGACTATTATAGACATTCATAGTCTGCAAAAGTATAAAAGAAAGTGGAAATAATTGAAGGAATATCGAAGAGGAATTTTTGATCGAAAAAATCTATTAATTTCCTTGATTTTAGACTAGATTTTTCATTTCAAATTGAACCTCTAACGTTCTATTTATTTCATATTTATCTTTTTTATCGGATTTCATCATGATGGAATTAAAGATACTTTGTTTATTTATCCCTCTTAAAGGAGGAAATGCCGTCCAACCACCTTGATTACTATTGATCACTTTAAACGAGGTGATTTCTAAAAGTTGCTTACCGCAAAGTCTGGCATATTTTTCTGCTTTGGATTTTGCTTTTTGGGTAAGCTCTTTTATTAATTCAAATTCTTCGTTTTCTTCATCTTTAATCTCTGTTTTTATTATACCACCTCTAATTCCTTTGATTTGATTTAGCTGCCTAGTGAAGGATTTTAATTCATCTCGGGCACTTAATTTGAAGATTTGAATAGACCTTAAATCATCTTTGTTTTCCGGCAAAGTGAAATTATGATTTTCCAATTTCACTTTTTCGATATTACTATTATTTAAAATCGACTCTATCGAATTTATGGATTTATTAAGGTCTTCAGATTCGATTACAATTCCATAGATAAATTTTTCGGGTTCTATTTCTTTGGTTTTTGAAACTTGGAATGTAATAGTATTCATGCTTTTATATTGTTTTTGACTAACTCAATATTTTATACTTCTTTATGAATATTTTTTTCGATAATTTCTATTCCTTCATTAATAAGGTTACTAAGGTTAGGATTTAAATTAACCATGGATACTAAATGCTCTCGGATATTATTTTTTAGATTTTCTTCCTTAGTAATTTCTAGGATTTCGAGATAAAGTAGCCACTCGTTAGGATAGTCAGATTTTAAAATCTTATAGACTTCCAATAATTTATTTTCATCATTAATTCCTTTTTCTCTCAGTTCCCTAATGGTAGTATAATATTTTTCCAATAGAAGAGTTTTATCCGATTTTTCAGGTTTGATGGTGTGAACTGTTGAAGCATGGTAAAGATTTGGAAATGAATTATGATCAGCAGCTCCAGCAAAAGCTGATACGATTTCCTTTCCAACAACCATATCGAAAATTCCATATTCAGGTAAGAAAAGAACTTCATCTTTATAGGTAACTGTACAATCTTTTAATTGAATTAGCATCAATTTTCCTTGTAGATTTCTAATACCTGTAACATTCATTCCTTCCACTTTTACGCCACTTTCAAATTCAAAAGAAAGCCATTTTCCATCATAAAAATTATATGCTTTCAAATCAACTGGTCCCATATCTTCAATGGCAAGATTGATGTTTTTTAATTTTCCAAGCGGAGACCTGAATCCATTTGGGTGGTATTTTGTACCATGGCCAAGCAGTTCTTTTTCTCGATATGCTAACGCGGTTGGTCCTTCTGTTATAAAAAATACCACTTCATTATCCTCATTCAAAATGGCTCTTGAAAAATTTCCAGATACTTGAAGTCCGGTACTCAATTCAATGGTTCCTACCATCTGAGAGTTAATCAATTTTTTTAAACCTTTGCTTCCACCTTTTCGCACACTTAGTGTGTTGGAAAATTCTTCCAAGACTTGCATCAAGTACGAGAAATCAGGGGTGACATATAATTGAGGTTGAGGTTGAGTGATGTCGAATTTTTGAAAAGCAGCATCAATGGAGTAGGGAATCTTTTTTACTTTTTCACTCATACAGGATTTGCTTTCTCCAATAGAAGACAAAAGTCCTGCACCATAAATTTTTGGATTTTCAATATCTCCGATGAGTCCGTATTCAACTGTCCACCATTGTAGATTTCTCATTTTTGCCATTTCTGACAGTTCCACTTCCATTTCTTGCAGACGATTTACTTCACCAGCTGCCTGATCAATTTCTTCCTGAGGTGTCCCTTCAGCTTCTTTTAAAATAGATAACCTTCGAACAGCTTCATATAAATCCATATCATGTTTGGAGAGGATTGCTTTAGCTCCAACATCCCCTAATCGTCTTAAATATTCTGCATAATCTGGATTTGCAATGATCGGTGCGTGGCCTGCAGATTCATGGATGATATCTGGAGCAGGAGTATATTCGATGTTCTCTAATTGTCGAATATCTGATGCGATGACTAAAACTTTGTATGCTTGAAATTCCATGAAAGCATTGGGAGGAATAAATCCATCAACAGCTACAGCAGCCCATCCAATCTCTTTTAGAATTCGATTCATTCCATACATACTTGGAATTATTTCAATTCCTATTCCCGTTTTTTCTAATCCATTTAAATATGATTCATGAGCAGTTTGGGAAAGGTAGATAACATTTTTACGCATAACGTATCTCCAAACAGCTTGATCGATAGGTGTGTAATCTTCGTAACTTTGAGGTTTGATAAATTGCTTTAAATGCTTCGGCAGGCGATCAATAAACTCATTACTCTCGTATCCATTATTTGAATTCATGGTGTTATTTTTTTTTAGCAAACGTTTTCTTAACGTGAAAATTGAACCAACGAAATGGTCAATTATTGCTGGGTTATCATTTGGTTTTAGGAATAGATAATAAATATGAACAAGAACTTATAAATATAATATATTCATTTTATAAATTTGGTGGAATGGAAAAGGTTTTTCTTTATTTTATTCAATTGGGTAATGTTAATTTTAAGAATTTATATTTTATAAAACTTTGATGATTAGTAATCTTACTATCTACAAAAAACAATAATTCGTTTTGAGTTTTTTTACCCTTATAAATTACCTCGCCATAACTTGACTTGAGATTGAAAAATAAACTATCATTTTTGATGGTATAAGTTCCTACGGATAAATTTTCGCTTCCTTTTTTGAACCATGATTTGATCTGAGATGGCTTTCCACTAGAAGAGACACCAAGTACAGTTTTGTCTTGATAAAATCTTAAGTACTTTTTGAATTTAACACCATGTTTACTTTCATCAGAGGACACATAATATCCATTAAATTTTAATTTAGAATCTATGGATTGATTTTTGGTTTGCCCCTTGCAAGCTATAAACAAGACTAGGAAAAATATAAAATAAAAAACGAAATCAAGTTTTTGTAGCATTAGTTTTAATTTATTTAATCTGTTATTATTTCGTAGTGGAGTTCTACCATTCCATCTTTGTAAGCAGTTGAATCTTTAAGATGCAATTTATGCTCTTCTCCTATGTAATCAAAAAATAAAGTACCTTCTCCTAGAATAATAGGCATGATGGAAATGATAATTTCATTTGCCAATTTCAATCGGATAAATTCTTTGGTAAGCATCGCTCCACCAACCATCCAAATATTTTTATAATTTGGTTTTAATCTGTCATTGACTAATTTGGTTAGGTTACCTGAAATGAATTCAACACTTGTTTTATCTGAGGAAAGATCTCTGCTAGTCAAGACGAAGACAGGTCGATCACCATAAGGCCAACCCAATTTTAATGCGTGCTCGAAAGTGTTAGAACCCATTACATAGCAATCAATATTTTTGAGAAATTCTTCAATATCCTCTTCAGTTAAGGTTTTGCCTTTTTCGTAATTATCTGTTGATTCAAGCCAAGTAACAGTTCCATCTGGTTTAGCGATAAAACCATCTAAACTGGAAACCATATGGATGGTGACTTTTGAATTTTTTACAGACATTTTGAATGGTAATTATTTTAACTTGAAAAAAATATAGTCAAATATTATTAATATATTTTATCAAATGTTTTTCCATTAAATTGACAAACGCTACCGTCTCCCATTCCGAACCATAATACTCCTTTTTTATCCAAATAAATTTCCATTATTTCCATACTTGTCAATCCATCTTTTTTGGTATAATTAGTTAATTCTTTTCCATCGTATTTCCAAGCCCCAGCATCTACAGTTCCAAACCAAATATTTCCATCCTTGTCTTCACCGATAGAAAATACTCGAGCTAACAATCCAGGACGTTCTGATACACGACGAGTTTTATAATAATCAGGATTGCTTACTTCATGTTTCTTGGTAAAATTGATCAATGATTCCCCATCAAAAAATAAAACCCCAATTCCATTATTTCCAATCCAAAGATTTCCTTTACTATCTTCAAAAATACTACGAACATGGTAGAGAAATTCTTTGTCTTTAAACAATTGAAAAGATTCTCCGTCATAACCAAAAAATCCTTCATAGTTTGCAAACCATACTTGGCCATTTTTACCTTTTGAAATTCCGGTAATGGTTCCTGTATTATTGCATATTCCTTGGTCGATTACTTCTTTTGGAAATGGTAAATAAGAAAGATTCTGATTATCGTATCGGCATAATCCTTTTGTCACGTTATCAGATCTACCAGCATCAATATTGAACCAAAGATCATTGGCCTCAGACTTCCACTCAGATTCTATTTTTTTTATGGAATCCATATCATCTGGGTTTACTTGTATAGTAAATGTTTTTCCATCATAACTGGTAATTCCTCTACCTGTAGCGAACCAAATATTTCCATTTTGATCTTCTTGTATGGTTCTTACCTGATTATGACTTAAGCCGTCTTCCGTAGTAAAATAAGTGAAGTCTTTTCCATCAAAATGACAAACTCCTTCGTTCCAACTTCCAAACCAATAATTACCTTTGCTATCTTCTAGAATGGAACGAATTGCACCTGAAAACTTTAGTTGTGAAGAAAAATCAATGAGATTCTCAACGGGCGGGAATTCAATAATCTTTGGATTGTTTTTAACTTCTTGATTTGGAGTACTCTGATTAGAACAGGAAATTAGGATTACAATTAATAAAGACAATTGAAATATAAATTGGGATGGTTTAAATATGGTCACATTCATTCTGTAAATTCAATTTTATTTTTAGAACAGTCTCTAAATTTTGACAAACTTTTTAGAAACTACCTTTTCGGTTTCTGTAAATATTTTTATAAAATAAATTCCGGGTTCTAATTTTTGAGAAACTTGAAAAACTTTTTGCCTTTGATTTATAACTTGCTCAATTACAACTTCTCCAGTAAGATTTACAATTGTCAAGTTTTTTGCTGCCAAGTTTTTAAAATCTATGTTAAAAATATCACCAACAGGATTTGGGTAAATATCGAATTGTGTAGTTTTCTCGATTTCAAAGGTCTTGACAATTGCATCACAATCTGTGTTTGCATTATTTGCAAAAACGGTCTCTCCTTCATGAGAATTACAAATAAAATTATAACCTCCAGAAACAGAAACAGAATAGGTCGGATAAGTAAAAACCCAATCTAAACTTCCTACTCCCTCAACCCATCTTCCTTGATGGGAATCATCTTCTAAAAGAATTCTTTTCCGTTGAACTCCATCCAATGTGGTGATCGTATCTACAGATTCAACCACTAAAGTTAAACTATCAAATACTCCCCATGCATAGTGTGCTACAAAAGTATCTCCTTCAATTAAATTGAAATCATAGATCAATATTTCATCTGGATAGTTTTCTGGAATAACATAAAACTTTCCATTTTCTTCCCTGTACAAATACTCTTTACTACCAATAGTGTAGGGATGTTCTATGATGTCTATTTTGGTATATGTTTTTCCATCTACTTCTACCATTCCTTCTGGGCTAAAGCAAAAATTCCCTAAGTCTTCACCTGTATCTCCATATCCATAATAGCACCACCGAGCATCTGAGGTTGGAAATTCTAATTGTGCAATAGAGAAGTTTAGAGAAAGGATTATGATTGTAATTAAGGATGTTATTTTCATTTTTATATAATTTGATGTTGTTGAAAAGTAGCTTACTAGTGTTTTGTAACAATGTATTTACAAGTCGTTTTTTATAACCTTTCCATCCTTCATGATTAACTTCAAGTTCTCTTTATAGTTAACAATAACTTCTGCATCCTCCAAAGGATTACCTTCATAAATCAATAAATCAGCATAAGCCCCTTTTTCTATAACTCCCAATTTTCCCTCAGTATAAGGATTGATTTTTCCAGACAAAGCAAAAAGGCGAGCATTTTCAGAAGTTGCTTGTTTGAGTATTTCCACCGGAGTGAACCATCTTTTACGAGAAGTAAATTCCATTAGAGCACGATGTTCTCCCCCTAAAGGTCCAAAGGCATCAGTCCCATAAGCTATATTGACTTTATATTTTTTTGCTAATTCCATTTCGTTAATTGCACCGGATTTAACCAATTCCATCTTTTTTCTTTTATGTTCTGGATATGAATTCTTTGCAGGTTCTGGACGTAATGTCCACCAACTTTGTGGAACTAACCAAGCATCTTTTTCTTTGAGTAGTTGCATAGCTTTTTCATTAATTAAGTGCCCGTGATCAATGCACTTTACTCCAGCATTTAAAGCTCGAATAATTCCTTTTGAATTATAAATATGGACAGCAACATAGGTGTCCCAATCGGCAGCTGCTTTAACTGCTGCTTCCAATTCTTCAGCAGTAAATTGGACTGAATGAATAGGGTCAAAATCTGAACCTACTCCTCCACCTGCCATCACCTTAAGTTGAGTGGCACCATTTTTTAAGTTTTCTCTACTAGCTTTCAAAACTTCAGGTACTCCATCTACCACAAAAGACCAGCCTTGTGCATCCATAGGATGAGGGGCTGCATCTGACCAATGTGGATGAGGTTCATTCGCATTACGCAAATCACCATGACCAGAAGTCTGACTGATAAATGCACCTGATGGATAAATCCGAGGGCCAGGAACGATACCTTCATCAATTGCTCTTTTAAGTCCCATGACTGGACCTCCTAAATCACGCACAGTTGTAAATCCAAGCATTAAGAAATTTTCTGCGGCCTTGGCTGCTCGAATTGAAGTATACATCCAATTTGCTTGATTTCTTAATTCATGTATCCCCATTGTCATCGCTAAATGGACATGTGCATCAGAAAGACCAGGGATTAAAGTTTTTCCATTTCCATTAATAATAGTTGCTCCTTCTTTTGGTGCGATGTCTTTGTCAACTTGTTGAACCAAATTATCAACGATCAGTACATCATAATTTTTTTTGACTGCGTCATCGATTCCATTCCAGACATTTACATTTTTTATCAAGATGGTATTTTGAGCAATAAGAGTGAGGTGGAAAAATAGAAAGCAAACAATGGTAAATATCGATTTCATAGTTGGAGTTTTTTTGATAATTTTCTCTTTAAACTGGAAATGTTAATTTCATTCTTTATCATATTATCAGTTCGTGAAAAAAAAAATTCTAGGAAAGTTCTAATAATCGAAATATACACTAAAAGATTTATATATTAATTGTAAGAGATTATCTTTTTCATGTAAATGTATTGTTAGGAGTTTTGGGGGTTATCTAACCATGCCAATTAACCTATTTCTTTTTAGGAATATTTTCTGTGTTGTTCAAGCAAAAAAAATCCTCGACACTTACATTATTGGTAAGCATCGAGGATTTTTTAATAAACTAATATCAAAGCTAATTATCTACGAATAATTCTAAAGTGTTTTTGCAAGGGTCAACAAATAATTGATCACTAAAATCTGTTGTTCCTGCTTCTATGACCACGCTATGAGGAACATTGAAAGATGCGGATTCAAATGAATTAACTGCTCCTACTTGAATTGCGTTGAAATTATTTTTGATAATTACGGTTATATCATACCCAGTATTATTTAATACTGTCACGTCCTTATTTTCATAAATACATATTGAGCCATCATCACAATTACAACTGATAAATGTGAGAAGAATAAAAACAAAGGCTAAATAAATTGATTTCATTTTTTACGTTTTAGAGTGTTGTAAATTCCGATATATTATCGTTGTAAAAAATCACTCTTTCTCGAGTGCAATCTTGTTTTTCTATTGCAATCCATGATCTTACCCAATAGGTTGTATTAGATGATAGTCCATTTATTATTGAAACAACTTCATCATTAAAATTAATGTTGTTTTCATAATCAACAAATTCATCGTTGCCTACTCTCGGTGTTGCATTACTAGAAGACCAAGTGTGTCCGTATCCAACAACTTCATGACATTTTCCAATTTTTAATACTGTAAATTTAACTACAGCTGATTGATCAGTTATATCTGTTGGATCGATAATGTCAGGAGTGATTTGGGTTCCTTGTCCTCCACTTACATTGCTAGTGACAGTAACTACGCTTCCATTTCCAAGACTTGTGTTACATTCTGGAACTACGCAGTCATCATCATCACAACAAGTAATAAATAGAAATGATAAGAAAAACATATAAAAGACGAGTTGGATTACTTTTTTGAATTTTGTAATACTAATACTTTGCATAATAAATTGGTTTCCCTTGATAAGAATTAATACTATTTTCGCTATTAAGGCCTCGTTTAATAATAATAATTGCTGAGGCTTTTGCTAATTTTTCCATGAACTCTTCAGAGGCATTTTGAAATAAGTCACTCTGAATAATAGGCCTTGCATTTACTTCGGCATTGTCGGTATTGTTATCCTCATTACGCTCATCAATAACATCTGTGAAATCAGCAGTTACCCCTAACAAATAAATACCCTCATTATTAAAAACATCAACAGCCGTCGTTATAGTCTGCATTTCACCAGCTGCTAGGCCATTAACATTATTATCAATATTTAAAACCATATCGCTTTGATTATCATTTTCATCGGTGAAATAATCAATGATAATATTACCTATTGAAGCTATTGTTTTTAAAATATTACAGTCTTCACTATTATCTTCAACTGATTCTACGACATAATCCCAATCTACCGGTTCGCCTACAATAATATCAGTAGATGGTGCAGCTAAATCACAAATTAAATCTGGATTAACTGTACAATCGTCACATTTTGAACAAGATACAATTGTAAGTAGAAACAGACCTAGCAAAGAAAATTTATAATTTATCATATGAAATAATTTTGTTTTTATAAAGAAGTTGTTTTAAAATAGATAGATGAATTTATTGCAAGTCATTGATTTTCAATACTTCAGCTAATTATTTTCACCGTAGCTAAGGCTACGAAAAAATAATTGAGCTTCGTCTTGATAACCAAGCACTTACAATAATCTTCAACCTCCATTTTAAAATAACTTCAAAGTGAAAAAATTAAGGAATACAGATAATCTTATTTGGTTGATTATTTTAGACATAAATAGCATATAACATGCCATATACTTAATGTTTTCCATAAACGTATTTGAAAAGAAAATATAAAAATAGAAGAGGTGAACTTGGTAAAGATTAGGTTTTCTAATTGCAGGTAGATAAGTAACTTAGAAGGAAAGTTATAATTGAAAAGTTAATTTGAACAACCATAATTTTGCGAGAAGAGTATTTTAAACAAGAAAAAAAATTAAACCATTACTTGCTCCAAAATGGATTCACACAACTGATGAGTTTTCCAAATGTCTTCAATTGATTTAGAATTATAATTTCTTTCTTCCACCACATTTATCCATTCTTCGATCATATTTACAAATCCTCGTTTATGAAGAGTAGTTTCCCAATTATTAAATTTTAAAGTGTTTTCTTTTCCCTTGGTGAAATGAGTTCCAGAATTTAAATCATTGATGACCCATTTATTTCCGGTGGAAAAATATTCTATTCTTTCTTCCGTAATACCACTTATCCTATTCATACCTCCAAGAAGTAGTGTTTCTCCTTGTTGCCATTGGACTTGAATGTTTTCCAATTTTTCATTTTTAATCCTTGAAACAACATTTAGATTTTCAATGGCTCCCTTTCCTAAAAAACGAAGACTATCGATTACATGAATGAAATCATCAAAAATAAAAACTCGTGGAATGCCTGCTAAGTCAACTCTATTTTTTTGCCATGAAATTTGAATTGGATTTGGGTTGGGAGATAACGATTTAATGAGTGGTGCATATCTTCTATTAAATCCTAGAAATAGGGGTAATTTATTTTTTGTGGCTAAATCTAATAATCTCTCAGAAGCTTGAAGAGAGTAACTCAAAGGTTTATCGACAAAGACAGGAATTTCTGCTTTTAACAATTTAGATAAAATGAGTTCATGGCTTTCGGTTGAACTATGCACCATTGCGGCATCTGGTTTAGCGAGAATTAAATTATCTAAATTCGAGTAGGCTGTAGTTATTCTAAATTGATTCGAAAGTTTATTTAAGGTTTGAGTATTCCTTGTGCAAAGTATTGGTTCTATTTTAGGATGGTTAGCCAAAATAGGTAAATAAGCTTTTTGAGCAATGCTACCTAATCCAATTATTGCGATTCTTATTTTTGATTTATTTGCCATATAACGAATCTAAGAAATTTGATCTATATTCTCTACAGGTTCTCTATTTTGTAAAATTTCGACAGCCAATTTTTGTATTAATTTCCATGCTCTCATCACATGGTTTAGTTCGACATTATTTTGTCCAATTGACATCCTTAACGTAAAACGTTTTCCAACCTTGGTATGAGTCAAATAAATATCGCCAGTTCTATTTAATTGATTAAGAAGTTTTTCGTTGAGGCTGTTCTGCTCATTAATGGAAAGATTTTCAATAGTTGACGGCTTAAAATAAAAGCAAACTAAATTCATACTTCGAGGAACAGCCAACTCAAAATTAGA
This sequence comes from uncultured Saprospiraceae bacterium, assembly GCA_964564545.1. GTDB lineage: Bacteria > Bacteroidota > Bacteroidia > Chitinophagales > Saprospiraceae > CAJQQY01. Next base: position 11,488 of record CAZMBP010000129.1, on the reverse strand, counting down.
AGAATTAGCGACTTCTCTTTCCAACCATTCCGCCAATTCAATATGATGTCTCAACTTTTTTTGCAATCCTTTTAGACCATAATTGCGTAAAACGAACCACAGCTTAAGCGAACGAAATCGTCTTCCTAATGGGATTCCCCAATCACAATGATTGTTGACTAATCCATCAGTATTTGTTCTAAGGTATTCAGGCAGAATGGCAAAAGTATTGACCAATGCATTTTTATCTTTTACAAAATAGGCGGAACAATCAAAATTGGTAAATAACCATTTGTGTGGGTTAAATACCAAACTGTCTGCGTCTTCAAGTCCCTTGATTAAATCTTGATATTCAGGTAACAATAAGGCAGAACCTGCATAAGCTGCATCTACATGTAACCAGATATTATGTTCCTTAGTTATTTTTGCAATCTCCTGAAATGGATCCATAGCCATAGTTCCAGTAGTTCCAATGGCTGCAATCACACACAATGGGATATGACCATTAGCAATATCTTTTTTAATAGCTTCATGCAATAATTTTGCATCCATAGCTAGTTTGTCATCCGTTGGGATTTTGACCAGATTCTCTTTTCCAATCCCTGCAATCTTTACTCCCTTTTCGATGGAGGAATGCGTTTCTTCAGAGCAATAAACTCGAAAATTTGTGTAGCCGGGAAAGCCACTTTTATTGACCTGATAATTAGATTTTTGTTCTCTTGCCGTAATAATGGAAGCCAAGGTCGCAGTTGAGGCAGTATCTTGAATTACTCCAGTCCAATTACTAGGAATAGTCATAGCATCTCTCAACCATTCCATCACTCTTTCTTCGAGTTCCGTTGATGCAGGTGAGGTGTCCCACTTCATGCCTTGTATGCCAAGCGAAGCCATAAGCATTTCTGCTAAGATAGATGGAGGACTGGTATTGGCTTGGAAGTAAGCAAAAAAATTAGGGCTTTGCCAATGGGTAATTCCAGGTATAATAATCTCTTGGAAGTCTTTGAATATCTCATCAATACTTTCTCCCTCATCGGGGATTTTATTTTCGATTTGATTGTAAATTTCTTTGGGAGCCACTTGGGCTTTTACAGGATATTGTTCGACATTATTCATATAGTCTGCCATCCAATCAACAAATTGGTGAGCATATTCTCGGAATTTTTCAGACTTATTATTCATCTATTTGTTTTATAATTTTTGGTCAATATACTTTATTTGGATTGCATCGGAGAGAAAAGTAAGGATTAGTTTATAAAGATAGATTTCACCTAATTTTGAATTAAGAAAATGCCATTTCACGATTGAACTTTTTCCTATATTCAAATGGAGATAATCCTGTATATTTCTTAAACGTTTTTCGAAATGCTTTTTCATCATTGTAACCGACATTGTACATTACCTCATTTATATTCAAAGTTGAAGATTCAAAGTTTTTCTTGGCCACTTCAATTCTTACTCTTTGGATATATTCAAATGGTGTATTCTGAGTGGCCTTTTTAAATCTTCTGATAAAATTTCGACTACTGATTGCAAATTTTTTCGCTATTCCTTCAACACTTAATTTCTCTTCGAAATTTTCTTCAATATACATTTGAGCTTCCTTTATAGCCTCATCCGAATGTTCCTTTTGCCCATTAAAAATAATATATTGATTTTGATCAATACGGTCAAAATCTATTTCTCCCATTTTAGAACACCATATAGCAACCTCTCGTCCATAGTATTTTTCTATTAAATAAATTATCATATTTAAGAAAGAATATGCTCCTCCGCTGGAATAAATCCCATTATCTTCGCTTATAATCTTCTCAGGCATCAACTGGATTTTAGTATATTTTTTTTCAAATTGCTGATGAACTGCCCAATGAGTAGCACACGACTTTCCGTTAAGTAAACCCGTTTCTGCAAGTATAAATGCACTTCTACACAGACTCACCACCGATGTATCATTTTTAATTCTTTGCATTTTTATCCAATTAATAATAGGTTCGTTTTTTACAAGAGCCTTTTCAAGATCACCAGTAATAGAAGTTATGATGATCAAATTGGTATCATTTACCTCATCAATAGTTTTTGTAGGTTTTACTTCAAAAAACTTGTGGCAAGTAATCGGTTGCATAGTTGAACTAACTAAGTCGATATCAAAGACATCTTCTTGTGTTTTTCCAATACGCTTTGAATAACTATTTGCCATCTTGAAAAGGTTGAGTGTTCCCACAATAGTATCCAAAATCAAATTTCCTTCAGGAATTATTATGCTTAAATGTTTCATATAAGATTTTTTACAAAGATAAAATAAGTGTTTGGCATTATCAACCCTTTGACTTGTCATTATTGACACCTAGGTAGGGTGTGTTTATGACATACCTTTGTGTTATTCATTCATTAAAACATTTATAAAATGACAAATATCAAAGAACCATTACCTGAATTTCTATTAGAGGAAACAAAAATTGGAAGCGAAATAAGCATCACCGGCAAATGGGTAGCAGCCAAAAAAAGTGGCTTTTTTAGAAAATCTGCTGAATATAAAGAGATGTTAAAAGAGTGGGACAGCATACATCAAGAAGCAAAAATGCACAAAGGAATGTTGTCTACAGAAATCAACCCAGCTATTGGTCAGGATGCCGTATTGATTCACCATATTTTTGAAAACGCTGATGCTCTGATCAATTATTTCAATACCACAGCAGAAAAACATATCAGCCATTTAACCTCTGTAGCAAAGCCAGACATACAATTGATTAGAGGAGTGAAAATTGACGATAATGTAAGGCAAGCACTTTCTGATAAAAATGTAAAAGGAAATTTTGGAGAATATTTGTTTGGCTATGTGAAAAATGATTCCCAAAAACCTAATCCAGAAACTGCTGTTCAGGTAACAGCGAAATGGACTTGTAAAGATGAAGGAACATTGGAAGAATTAACTTACTGGTGGCAACGAGTCGGAACGGATGCTTATAGCATGGAGAAAGGGTTAGTTCGGTTTGAGGTTTATCAGGTGATTGGAGAAAATGCTTTAATTATTCATGAAACTTTCGAAGATAGTAACGAACTCCAATTTCACCTTACCAAAGGAACTGCAGAAAAGTACAAAAAGGACATAGACAAAATTGCCTTCCCTGAAAATTATTTTTTTAGAGGGCCGGTCTCTTGGCTGATTCGTACCTATTCAAAATTTATGAATTTGCCAGCCACTTATACTGGTCAAGGCAGCCACTACACCCAAGAAGGTGGCACAATGAGTGAAGGAATTATTAATCATAAAAATTTAAATGAAATGTCAAATCAAGAAGTAATGGTAGTTTATAAATGGACTGCTAAAGAAGGAAAATCAGAAGAATTAAAAGCAATTTACAATGAGGTTCTAGAGCAAATGAAAACCAACGAACCTGGAGCCAAACATGTTGAATGTTATTTTGACGAAACATCATCCACATTGGTTGTAATGGATTTATTTGCAGATGCTGGAGCGGTAGGTTTCCATTTAGGAACAACTGCTGCGGGACATTTTGAGAATTTATTACAGATCGCAAATCCAGGTGAATTTTTATTCTGTGGTGATGTTCCTGAAGAAATGAAAGGAGCTGCAATTGGAATGGGACTTCAGGCAACTTTTGCACCTCGCGTTTTCGGATTTAATAGAAATGCTGTTTAATGAATTGAATCAATAAATTAGAACAAAACAAGGAATAAGGCATCGGCCTTATTCCTATGTTTTGTTTATAAGTAGTTTTCATTTTCTTCATCTCTCAACTTTAAGTTTTAAGCGGAAAAAAATGTTAAAATTCAACTTTTATAAAAACCTTTTTTGCAGCCTATTTTAATCAATATTACCTCCAACTGGCAATCCACTTGGAACGCTATCAGGAATTGTTTTATCAAAACTGTCATCATTCAATGTATTTAAAAAAGCTATAATTTCGTCTATTTGATCATCATCCAAATCTAAATCTTGCATTTCTTCATCTAGTTGATTTACCGAAACATTATTGTTAAGTTGGTCATCATCCCCCTCTGCTACCTCTTCATAAAATTCCATTACGTCTTCTAAAGTAGCATGCAATCCATTGTGCATATATGGAGCTGTCAAGTTCAAATTTCTTAAAGTTGGTGTTCTAAAATCAAAATTATTTGTTGCACCTTGGTCTGCAGGAGTAATGTTGTCTTGGACACCTATAGTATGAAGTTCATAGTCAGAAAACATTGGACCGCTATGACAATCCGCACAACCTACTTGTACAAAGGCATTCATTCCATCAATTTCAAAATCAGTCAGAGCACTCAAATCACCACGCATGTATTGATCAAAACGACTATTATTAGCAACGATGCCTCTTTCGAATGTTGCGATAGCTGCTAAAATTCTGTCTTGATTAATTTCAGTACTACCAAAAGCTTGTTCAAATTTACCTACATATTCAGGTATGGCATTTAATCTTTGAATAATGGTATCTATTATAAAATTTTCAGCAATACTTGTCCCTCGCATTTCTTCTTTGGAAAGCATTGGTAATAAGGCTTGTCCTTCTAAACTTTCGGCACGATTGTCCCAAAACATTGGAGCAACTTCAGGGCTATAATTGCCATCATTATCAATTCCATTAAAAGCTGTATTTATAACAGTAGGTGCATTCCGTTTGGTTTTTACTCCACCGAAACGAGATGGACCTAAACCACTTCCACCTACACCTTGAGAAAAATCCAAGCCATCAGCATACCCAAGGTTTGGATGGTGACAACTTACACATGCTACATCTTTGGTACCCGATAAAACTGGATCCCAATATAAAAGACGCCCCAAATTTTCTTTTTCCTCAGAATAAGGATTATTTGAAGGATATTGAACTCCTTCCGGCAGGGCACTTATCGATTCTTGGATATTTTGTATGTCTAAAATTATATCATCATCTTGGCATGAAACTATCAAAAAGATGAAAATCATTGAGGAGAAAAATACCCATTTAAAGGATCTAGTGTTGGAATTATAACTAATCATTTTTATTTTTTTGGTTTAAAAATTTTGCGAGTATTAAGTCGCCCCAAAAAAACTTATAAGTTTGACTTGTTGTTATAAATAGGAGGGTTAAAGAAGTGCAGTATTCGTTTATTGGACGTTTTTGGGCTAAATTTCCCGTTTTTTATACTGACTAGGTGTGATTCCTTTTAATTTTTTGAAAGTAGAATTAAAGGATGATTTAGAACTAAAACCAACTTCTGTTGCAATTCCTAAGAGAGTGAAATTTTTATAGCTGTCCATTTCTAGGCATTTAATAAATTCTTCGACGCGATGATGATTTAATAAATCTTGAAATCTCATTCCCAAGTGTACATTCAATACCTCTGATAGTTGTTGTCTTGTAATACCAATTTGTTGGGCTAGTTCATTTACATTCAATTTTTGATTTTTAAAAAGCTTCTCTTTGGTCATCAGTCGATTGAGATCTCTTTTTATGGATTCAACCTCAGTTTTAGACAGATTGGATAATTTATATTTATTATTAGCGGAAGGGAAGATGTCTTTGGGCGCAATGATTAATTTGTAAGTAACGAAATAAAATAAAAAGACTGCAATTAGAAAAATTCCATAGCTATCCAAGGGCAAAATAGAAATGGATTTATCAGAAGAGGAGAACAATTTCGATGTTTCATCGATGATGAAAATGAAGGTAAATGGAATAATGAAAATCAATAACCACTTTTGTTTTTGATGCTTAAAAATATCATAAATGGAGTAAAGCAACATCCCAATAAACGATAATTCAATCAGTTCATCTATTGTTTCTATAATCAGATTATCCTTAAAATTATCCAAGTTTGATAAAGTTTCAAAGACAATAAATAATAGATAGGGGCCGAAAAAGAGAGTATCAAATTTGTTAAACGTATTTCGGTCAGAATTAATATACCTGATAAAAAGAAAGAAAAAGGTAATCATCAATGGTTCTTGAAAGAAAAACCACTTTGTATCACTCAAAATTAAGTTATAGTCATCATCACCTATCGAAAATAGAACTACCGATAATATACATGCCATAAAAAGCCAAAAAGTCGGCATTTTAAATTCTATCCTTCTCTTAAATAAGGCATACCCTAGAAATATACCTTGTAATATGGCTATTATTTGAATGATTGTTAACAAGCTAAATTTTTTTAGTTGGAAATACCTCTACTTTTTTAAAACTCCAATTACCTCCCTGATCGATCCAAATTACTACTATTCGCCTGTTGCCTTCCCATCATTAATACATCCTGAATATTCACATGAGCTGGTTGAGTAGCGATAAAATAAATGGTATTCGCCACATCTTCCGCTCGAAGTGGTTGAAAGTCTTCATATATTTTTGCACGCTCCACATCCCAATCAAATCGAACTCTAGCAAATTCCGTTTCTTCCACATGAGCAGGACTTACTTGGCTAACTCGTAATCCATGTTTGTAAAAATCTAAACGCATTCCTTTTGTCAATGCATTGACTGCATGCTTAGTGGCGCAATACACATTTCCATTAGGATATACTTCGTGACCAGCAGTTGAACATACATTGATAATATGTCCTTTTCTTCTAGCGACCATGCCCGGAGAAATTAAGCGTGTCATATATAACAATCCTTTTACATTGGTGTCAATCATAGTTTCCCAATCCTCCAATTTTCCTTCATGGATTGGTTCAAATCCTTTTGCCAAACCAGCATTGTTAATTAACAAGTCAATTGAATTCCATTCTTCCGGTAGAGAAGCGATAGCTGCTTGGGCAGCATCAATTTTTCTAACATCAAAATTTAAAGTCCGTACTTCCGTTGGATAATTTTCTTCAAAATCAGCTTTGACTTCTGCCAAACGATCACTCCGCCTTCCCGTAAGAATTAAACGATATCCATTCAGAGCAAAAATTGTGGCAGTTGCTTTTCCAATTCCTGAAGTTGCCCCAGTAATTAAAACTACTTTTTCGAAATTTTCATTATGTTGAGGAGCTTCATCAGTAAATGTAATTGTACTGTTATCTAGGTCAATAATAGGTTCGTCACTTTTCAAAGTTTCCTTTTCTCTAGTTGGAGAGTCACTTAAATCTTGGAAGAGGTCATCCAAACTTGTAGTAGCTTCAGCAATTGCATCTGATTCTACAGCACCTAAAAATGCACGATCATTAGTCTCTGTTTTTAATTCAGGATTAATTTTGCAAGCTTGCTTATAATACTTTGCAGCCTTTTTAAATTCCCCAAAACGATAATACATCAATGCTAAATCATAGCTTACAAACTGATGATCTTTTTGCAATTGTTTGGTAATTTCAAATTGACGCATCGCCTTTTTCGGCTTTTTTAAATGTTCATCTAAAATTAATCCGTAGCGGTAATGTGCATCTGCATTGCTATCGTCAATTTTGATGGATAGTTTAAAATAGTTAGCGGCTTGATCTTGCAAATCAGGAAATTTTGTGGTGGTCAAAATTCCCAATTGATAATATAAATCGGCATTTTCAGTATCAATTTCTAAAGCTTTTTCTAAGTAGTTTTTACTGAGTAGATAATCGCCCTTTATTACAGCCAAGTTGGAAAGGTGAATGAAGGCATCAGTATGATTAGGATCAAGCTTAATTACTTTTTCCAATTCTCTTCGAGCGGCTTTATTATTCTCACCACCGTTCATTAGGTTTAAGGCATATTGGTATTTTATTTCAGCAATATCTTCATGCTCTTCAGTAGCCTCTCTCATCAAATTCAAACCAGCGTATAATTTTCCTTTTTCAATTAGATCATTCGCTTTTTTTAATTGTTCTTGCCAAGTGAGTTTTACAACTTCTTTTTTCTCTTTTTTGGGAGCAGAACTATTCGATAAGGTGAAATTTCCAATCATGTCATCTGAATCCAATTCGTCATCATCATCATGAAAAATTTCATCTAAGATTGGATGCGAACGAACATTACTTTTGGTTGATTCTTCTTCTTCAGTATTCTCAACTTCACGGTCAATTTTAATTTCTTCATCAATTACTTTATTGATAGCATTCTCGAAGATTTCATCTTTATCATTAGACTTTGCTGGAGTCAAATCATTGATTTCGTTTACAGAAGTACTTGTGGAAGTTTGTTCAGTTTTTGCGATATTTTCAATTGCATGAATCTGTTCTTCTTTTGAAGGAATTTCTTTTTTTCGATGTTCAATTAATTTTTCGAGTAAAGGTTTCTTTCCTTTTTTCTTTAATTTTTCTTCTGAAATTCTAAGCAACTCATCGTCATCTTTTTGGATCACTTCTGGATTAAAAGAAGAAATGATAACTGATTCATCTTCGGTAGTTTCTTCTGTAACTTCACTTTCAGGTTCATGAGTATCATTCTCATTTAAAGCTTCTTCAACAGCTTTTTCAGTATATTCGATTACTTTTTCTTCTTCGATAGGAGCTGCTGGTATTTCCGCTTTCACTTCAGGTTCATCTTCTTGTAACAATATATTTACAAGCGAATCTTCGTCTTTTTCAATCGGAGTTTCGACAGGAGGAATTGCCGCTTGGACTTCGGTGTTTTTTACTGGAGTTGGAGCAGCTAGGGGAGCGGTAGTTTTTGGAATTTCACCATTAGCTATGGCTTGTTTTAGAGCATCATGCAAACCTGGTTTGTTGATGGCTTGGAAAAATATTTGATAACCATCTTGTATCAATTGCTCGTAAGTCCAGTAGTTAGCGCTATTTAATAATTTTAAAAAATCACCCATTTCGGAGGAAATACTTCTAATCACTTTTAAGCGATCATCAAAGGCTTCAATTTGATCACTATCAACTTGTCTTCGCTCTTTTCTTAAATCCAAATAATGATCTTGCCAATAGTTCATATAACGAATCACGTGGGTCATACGACCAAATTCAGTAGGGATATTTTCAAAAGAATCTGTTCCTTCAATTGGTTCACGGCCATCAATGATGATCGGTTGAACTCGATTGTTCATAGTCAATTCTTGAAGCATAAAAAGGCTTCGATTCATGCAATTGACATTCTTTAAAAAATTTGTACTGACTAGGATGAAAACAAAATTCGGGGCTCCTTTTAATTGCTCTTGCAAAGGTATCTCATCGAAATCATGCGTTAATTTAATGTGATCCAATTCGATACCAACTCTTGAAAGATGTTGATCAATTATTTGAGCAATATCTTGATTATCAATAGAATAGGCTAGGTGAAATTTGTTGTTATCCATTTTGAAATATTATTTGAATATTCGGTATTAGTTTAGAAAACTGTTGATTTAGGAATTAACTAGGCAAACAAATTAAAAATTGATTATCTGTTCAATTATGTAATTAATCTCCTAAAATCTTTTGAACATTTGCCTCAAATTCTTTTTTAAAATTTTCAAATTCGCTAGTTGCTGGGCCATTAAATCCAGTATGGATTTTTGTTACCTGATCATTTTTATCAATAAAAATCATAGTAGGGTAGGACAAAATGTGATTCAACATTGGAAGCGATTGAGCAGCTTCTTTTTTGTTGGAATAACCCGCAATGAGCATTTCGTAAGGCAAGTTTAATTTGTCTTTGTATCGTTTTACAGAAGCAGTTGCTTTTTCTAAAGCACGATGTTTTTCAAATGCTAAAGCGATAACTTCTAGATCCGTATGATTATTGTTATCTAAATAGTCTTTTAAGAAATTAGTTTCGTCTCGACAGTTAGGACACCATGTTCCAAAGATTTGAATGATCTTGGCTTTGCCTTTATATTTTTCATCATCAAGGGAAACCATTTTGCCTTCTGTATTTGGAAATTTGAATTCAATCTTATCATATCCTTCCTTCAAAAAAGTCAAATCATTTGGATTGGTCAATTTTGCGTTTTCATTTTTCTTGGCTTCCCAAACAGTTTTATAATGTTTTCCAGAACGAAAAGAACCAATCATAGTACTGTCACTTGCATTGATTTTTGCTTCATATAAAAATGCATGAGCTCCATCAAATACAGAAAGGTAAATTTTGTTATCCTGAATTTCTCCTTCTAGAAATCTGTAATCCCCAGTTTCGGTCATGAAGGTACCAGTCAATATGTTATCTTTTTGTTTAAATTCACCAATGCCATTATAAGGCTCTTCATCTAGAAAAGTGACCTCCCATTTTCCACTAATATCCATCACCGGTTTTTTTCGAATAGTTGTAAAACGATGACCTTCGCCATGCTTGGCAATAAATGGAATTTGATAATTTCCTCGAGATGGCACGACCCAAACTCCTTCCATCACTCTTTCTTCAAAAATGGCTTTAATATAAGTTTCGTAGAGCGGAAAATTAATAATAACAGTATCTTTTGCAGTTGCACGATCCAAACCAATCGTTATATCATCTACCCGAATACGTTCTTCACCGTTGATAATTTCTATATGAAATTCAGTTTCTGAATCATGAATAACTTCGAAATTAAAAGGTAACTCTCCATCTGTTGTTTCTTCAAATTCAAGTCCCATTAATTCAGGAAGTGGCTCTGCTTTTTTATTAACTATGCCAGGTCGATTATCAAGTTTGAGAACTGCCCGCCACTTACCTGGAGGCAAACCTTGGAAGTCTGTATCGACCGTAATACAAGATTGTAACAATAAACTTACAAATATGGTAAGGAATAAAAATGATTTGTTTTTCATGTAATGTATGTTGATTAACCTAAGTTTTTAATCGTAAAATTTTTTGTTTCAAGGATCGGATATCTTACAGATATCCGATCCTTAGTTCTACTTTTTATTTTAAGAACGATCTCCTACAAAGTGATCGTTTTTGTATTTAAATAAAACATTAAAGGAAGTCAAGCTTCCATAAATTCTAGTGATATATTGTTGTAAATTTACTTTTTCTTCATCTTTCAATTTGCTACTATTAATACGTTGTTCCATCACTCGCAATCGATCCCTAACCATTACTATTTTATGGAAAAAAGTATCGATAGGCATTTCTTTGGGTTTTAAATTAGGGTCAGCTGGTTTTAAGACAAGTGTTCCATCGTCCCATTTATCTCCCAATTCCACGGTTCCAACTGTGCCTGACCATTTTTGTAAAATTTTCTCTAAAGACCTTTCAGCTTCTGAGAAAGAAACTTCTTCATTAGGAGGCATTGCTTCGATGACGTCCCATTTGGAGTATTCTTTGCCGACATTTTTGATGCCATAGGTCATAAAGCATACTTCATAAGCAATTTTATGTAAACGAATGACGACTCCTTGTCCGTAAGAAGGGTGATTGACTCGGCTTCCTATGCCTAAAATTTGTGTTGTTGTTTCTGACATTTTGTAAATAGGATTTTAATTTATATTGAAATATATGCTAGGTGTTTTTCTGCTTAAAATTACAAAAAAGTTTAATGTTTTATAACAATGAAGTTGTTTAAAACGTCGTGCTGAAATTGAGCGGAAAGGCTTGTGGTTATTGGCGAAGCTCTTTTTGAGTTTCGTAGCCTTAGCTACGGGACGAAAAAAAGCTGAAGTCCAATAACCGCAATGGTTTTCGCGTAGATCAGCAAGGACTTTTTAAACAACTTC
>CAZMBP010000128.1:0-9346 GCA_964564545.1 uncultured Saprospiraceae bacterium | reverse complement strand
TTTTACTCGTTTTTTTCCTTTTACAGTTCCTGAAAGAAACCCAACTTTAATGTCTAAACCTCCGACATATTCGGTAATTCCAATTTCATGTTGGCGAGCTAAAATCTCAGTTGGTGCCATCAGACAGGCTTGAAAACCATTATCCAAGGCCATCAACATAGACATCAAGCCTACCATCGTTTTTCCACTTCCAACATCACCTTGCAACAAACGATTCATCTGTACTCCAGTTCCCAAATCTTTTCGGATTTCTTTTAAAACTCGTTTCTGCGCACCTGTCAATTCAAAGGGAAGTTTTTCATTAAAAAACCGATTGAATTTTTCACCAATCGTTCCAAACACATGGCCTCGAACGGAATCCTTTCGCCGCCTTCTAATTTGTAAAAGTCTTAATTGTAAAAAAAATAACTCTTCAAATTTTAATCGATTGGTTGCTCGATCGAGATCTCTTTGAGTTTTTGGAAAATGAATATCAACCAAGGCTTTAAAATGCGGGGGGAATTTAAATTTAGCTAAAATATAATCTGGTAAATTTTCTGGCAAATCCGATGGAGTGATTTTTTCCATCAAAGTCAGCATCAACTTTCGACGACCTTTGGCATCTAATCCCTTAGCATTTAATTTATCTGTACTTGGATAAACCGGCGCGAAGGAACTTGCCTTAGTTGAATTTTCAGCTTTTAATTCTTCGATCTCTGGATGCGGAATATTGATTTGACCTCGGAAAGAATTTACTTTTCCATACACCACATACTCTTTCCCTACCGCTAAGTTTTTTTCCAAAAAATAAACCCCTTTAAACCACACCAATTCAATCACTCCAGTATCATCTCGAAATCTCCCGACCAATCTTTTAGCTCGACCATCGCCTTTCGTTTCTAGGCGACGAAGTACACCTTTGAGTTGTACCGCATTACTTTCATTATTGATGTCTCTTATTTTGTGGAACTTAGTTTTATCCACATATCGGAAAGGAAAGGATCTCAGCAAATCACCAAAGGTGTGAATCCCCAATTCTTTTTTTAGCATATCGCCCTTCACAGGACCTACACCTTTGAGGTATTCAATTGGACTATCTAATGTATTGCGAAGATTACTCATGTTTTTTTTAATGGTTAACTGTGAACGGTTAACGATTAACACCTTGTGGGATTAACCATTAACCGTTCACCATTAATCGTTAACTATATTTCTGCAAATAAAAAGAGGTTTATCGAACTTTCAAAATTGGTTTACTGTTCGGTTATCAATATCTTTGCGAAAATTAATTTTTTCAATATAACAACTTGCACGATGGCAAGTTTTTTTATTTGGAAATATAAAATCATAATAATGAAAAAAGAAAGTAAAAGGCAACAGCAAATGGGCGAATTGGTTCGACGAGAATTTAGTGTGGTGTTGCAAGAAACAGGTGGTTATATTTATGGACATGAAATCATGGTGACTGTTACCCAAGTGAAAGTAACCGCTGATTTTGGTTTGGCAAAAATCTACCTAAGTATTTTTAATACTGAAAACAAACAAGCTGTTCTCTTGATGATGGAAAGAGAAACGAATCGCTTGAAAGCTGGTTTAGCTAACCGAATTCGAAAAAAGGTTCGTCGAATGCCAAGTATTGCATTTTACATCGATGAAACTTTGGATGAGATGTACCGAGTAGCTGATTTGTTTGATCGATTGGAAAAAGATAATCAGATGGGAAAAGAGGAGGAAGAGTAATTTTTTTACATGATGAGCTTACATCGTTGATTTCAATACCGAAAAGGATTGGACAATGATTACGAATTTTCTTCAGAAGCATAGACTATAGCTTTGGAATTATATAAAACTAGTGCAGATGAATTATCCGAAGCTATTAAATCTATTGATGATTCGAAGTTAGAAGAGATTGTTCCTGAGCATAAGTTTTCTTATTACACTTTATTGCATGGGGTTATTCAACATGATATTTATCATTCAGGGCAGATTGTTTTGTTGAAAAAAATGTTGAAGAAATGATTTAGTTGTTTGACGTTGAACGTTTTACGGTTTCCATAGTAGTAAACCATTTAAATTAATTAGAAAAAGGCTGTTAGTGCATCAGGTGCTAACAGCCTTTTTTCAAATCTATTTTAGTAAATTATAAGGTCTTCAAATACTCAATCAAATTCTTTCTTTCTTCCTCCGTCAGATCATCCGCATAAGTATGTCCTTGATTGCCATAACCTGGCAAAGATGTATCATAAATTAAAGAACTTCCCGTAATTGTTTCTACCGTATATTTCCAACCCACTTTTTCATGATCATATTCTGAAGCAGCTGTACTAAATGATCGTTTCCATTTATCAGGACGTTGAGTACTATTTAATAAGTCGTCAAGGGTAGGTACTGAACCATTATGCAAGTATGGAGCAGTTGCCCAAATTCCATCTAATGGTGGAGCCATATATCCATTCTCTGGTTTCAGATAAGCTGCATTTTCACCTTTGCTAAACCAACTGGAATTGTACCAATCCACAAAATAAGAATATCCAAAATTACTACTCACCAAATATGGATCAGTTCCTACCTCTTCAACTGAAACTAATAAGTTGGGATACGATTCATTCACACCATACGAACCATGGCAAGTCACACATTTTTCATTAAATAAATTTTCACCTGCTAAAGCTCTTGAAGCATCAATTCCTTCAGGATATTCAGGCGCTTCCAATGAAAAAATATAAGCCAATACATCATCAAAATTATCATCAATTTCTCTAGCCTTCGTCGAATCCGATGCTGCTAATCCATTCGCTGCAATCATTATTCTTGCAAAATCTCCACGACCTAAACCACTATAAAACATCGAGTTTTTCTTTTTCATTAACCACCATGCAGGAACATCTGTTGGAATTACTTCGTCCGTAACTGGAAGTTGAGGTTCATCTAACCAAGATAAATCGTGTTTATTAATATGAGAATAAAGAGCAACGGCTAATTTATCAGCAGAATTAACTCCTCTCACTTCTGTAATTACATCAGCAGCTATAGCATGAATTCCTCGACTATAAGGTTCATATGCTTCCCACTCTGGTGAATTTTGACCATATAATAATGTCAAAGTTTGATCAACTAAGTTAATATTCGTCGCTTGATCAACTGAGTAATCAGCCACCGCGTTTCCAAGTCCCATGACTAATTTCCCATTTAAAGTTTGGGCATGACAGGTAAGACAATTTGAAGTAACTATGCGTTGTCCATTTGGTGCTGTCACAGCAGTTTCTGAATATCGAATATTGGCATTATCGCCTTCTCGATTTAATCGATTAGAACCTTGCCCTGTAAATCCTAAATACAAATCCAGCGGCACACCACTATCAATATAGTCACCATAAACTAGGTATTCATACCCCGCACTTGGGTCTCCATTTCGTTGGCTTGAAGGTGGAATAAATTTGAATTTTTGGACTGGTTCCTCTACAATCGGATCATCGATAGGATTAGAAGAAACTGGTGTATCTTTTTTGCAAGATGAAAGAAAAACTAGTGTAAGTAAGACTGTTAAAAAAAGGTAATTTTTTTTCCTCATAGATGTGTTCTTAGAATTATTCTAGACAATCGGTAGAGGGATTTTAGGCTGTCATGGTTAAATATTAGTGTAAAAAGGAGGCATAATTGGGGGGACAATAATCAACTTTGACAAAACAAAGATTCAGCCAAACAAGGGTTTTAAAGGGCACATTTTTAAAAATACCAGATTGAAGGTAATTATTTGATTGGAAATAAAATTAATTTATAACTAATTGATTTACAGATAGATAAGTCGAACCCTCATCCTTACTGATGGTTTCTAGAAACAATTGGCCTGTTTCCATTATCGTCTGTTCGATTGGAGTATATTTGAAGTGAAAGGTGTCAATTGACTTTTTATTTTCGTAAATCCATGTTCTGAAAGAATTTTCCACAGTTTCTTTTGTCACTAAAGCAGGAGAACCTGTAATTTTTGCCCGAAGCCATTCTGCCCGCCAAGCTAATTTTCCTAACATTGGACTTAAAGCGATGCTTGGTCGTTTTTTATTAATCGAATCAGCGATCAATTCGAACACTTTTTTATAGCTGATATTCTCTCCATTTGCAATCACTTTTTCGCCAACCATATCACTTTCCATCATTTCAATCATGAGTCGACTCACATCTCTAACATCAACAAATCCAGTTGCGCCTACTCCATAAAATTTATTGCCTTTATTTATTTTGGAAAAAAAACTTGCCGATCCTTCCTCCCAAAATCCAGCTCCCAAAATAATCGAAGGATTGATGATACATGCTGGTAAGCCTTCTGCTATTCCTCGCCAAACTTCTTGCTCTGATAAATATTTTGAAGTAGCATACTCTGAATTAAAATTACTTTTCTCCCACTTCGTTTTTTCATTAATCACTTTCAGTCGCTTCCGTCTTCCTAGTGCTGCAATCGAACTGACATGAACTAATTTTTCAATATTGTTGTCCAAGGCCAAGTTCACCACATTCGCAGTTCCTTGAATATTAATTTGATGCATTCTTTTTCGATGCTTCGCTTCAAAAGAAACCATCGCAGCAGAATGATAAATTTGTTTGACTCCATCCATCACTTCTTCAAGACCTTTCACATCCAAAATATCGCACTCGACCCAATTGATTTTATCCTCAATCGGTTTCACCAAATCCATTTTACTAGTCGAACGACGAATTGCAAATATATTGTTATACCCCTTTTGCACGAGGTAGCGCAAAAGATAAGAACCCAAAAATCCAGTTCCTCCGGTGACTAATATTTTTTTATTGAAGTTCATTTATTTTTTTGAAAAAAAATTATTCTTTGATAAATCGTTCTCCTTTAAGGAATAGGGGCATAAATCGCTCCCCCAATCGTGTCTCTCCTCGCTCCAGTCACACTTGCCAAACAATTCGGAATATTTTCCATTCTTAGAACACCCAAAAGTGCCATCAAAATGGCTTCTTTAAATCCAATAATTTCCTTCTCAGGAATTACAATTTCAAGATCAATCTTTTCATTAAAAAGTTCTTGCATTCGCTGCCTCAAAAATGAATTAAAAACCCCGCCACCAGTTGCTAACATTCGATACTTCTTATTCGTAAGTCCTTCATTTTCAATAATATGCAGTACTGAAGAAACAGTCTGTTCTGACAATTGTTCAACTGCCGTCCGCATTCGATTTTCTACAGATTCAGGAAACTCTCGATACTTCTTTAAAAGGTTTTGAACCACCCATTGATTATCCAATGATTTTGGATATTTTTGAGAAAAATAATCGATGGAATTTACTTCTTGTAACAATGTATTTACAACTTCTCCACTTGCTGCGATTTTACCACCATCATCATATTCCTGATTCATCAAAATAGCCAGACCATTCAAAACTTGATTCGCACCACCAATATCAAACGCAATCATTTTTCCATTTACATTGCAACTAATATTTGCAATCCCTCCAATATTTAAATAAAAATCATATCCATCAAAGAGATATTTATCTGCAGCTGGTGCCAAAGGTGTCCCCTCCCCTCCTATCGCAATATCTTGTGTTCGAAAATCAGAAATCACCATCAATCCAGTCGTCGCTGCCAATGCACCTCCATCTCCAATTTGAGCCGTCATTCTTTTGTCTGGATGATGAAAAATAGTGTGACCATGGGAAGCAATAAAATCTGGAATTACATTATTTCGGCTCATAAAATCAATCACCAACTCCCCCATGTAATGTCCAAAATAAGCATGTGTTTTCGCATAGATCAAAGCACTTTGATGAGGCAAATGCGCTAATCGACTTATCCACATCTCAGAAAATGGAATCGTCTCAGCTTTCAATAATTCCCAATCCAAAATATTTTCATTTTCCACATGAAATTTACAATATGCAATATCCAATCCATCTAGTGAACTACCCGACATCAGACCAATTGCATTGTAAGTTTTTATCGCCATTACTCTTCTTTTTGGTTTCCTAAATGAATGGTATACTTTGCTGCTTGTTTGATTTGCTCTGGTTTTAATACACTTTTAAAAGAAGTCATCATGCCTCGTCCATTTGTAATCACTTCAATTCTTTCATCTAATTTCAAATCTGATTCTGCAAAATCTCTTGCTCCATTGATTCCCAACTTCCCATCCATACCATGACATGGAACACAAAATTGTTTGTAGGCTTTTTTTCCTGCGGCCAAAGGATCTACTTGAGTTCCTTTTTCCAAGCTACCTTTTTTTGTTCCGTCTCCAGATTTTCCCCCACAAGCAAATACTACAGCAACGATAAAGGCAATAACAATTGTAATTCTCATTCTAATGAGTTTTGATTTTTAAAAATATTCGAGGTTATTTTTTGAACCATATAAGGTTCAATATTTCATCACGATCAATAATTTTATTTTTATAAAAAAATAATAAGCGAAAGTACGAGTAAAAGTTGAATTTTAGAGTTGATACAAATTAAAGTTTTCTTTCTAACTTTAGAGACTGTTTTCAAAAATAAAAATCATGAGAAAGACCTTCCTTATTTTATTTTCATTTTTTATCTGCTTTCAAATGACTGCTCAAAAAAAACAACTCCGTGATTTTGGAATCAACATCGGAGTTTTACCAACCGGAAAAAACAATACAATCACAGATGTCAAAAATGTACAAGTGGGACATTTTACGCTCCTCAAAGGAGATAGTGTTCGAACTGGAGCAACAGCAATTTTACCTCACGAAGATGATGTATTTCAGCAAAAAGTTCCAGCTGCCATTTACATTGGTAATGGTTTTGGAAAATTGATGGGTATTAGCCAAGTCGAAGAATTAGGTAATATCGAAACGCCGATAATTTTAACCAATACGCTAAGTGTTCCGACCGCTGCTGATGCATTGATTGACTACACCATTTTTATTAATAAAAATAACATCCGCTCAGTCAATCCTATTGTCGGAGAAACCAATGATGCGCGACTCAATGATATTCAAGGAAGACATTTACAACGAACTCATATCCTGAAAGCTATCGAAAATGCGAGCTCCAAGAAAGTAAAAGAAGGCAATGTTGGAGCAGGAACTGGAACCACTTGTTTTGGATTCAAAGGTGGTATCGGAAGTGCTTCTCGAAAACTTCCAATAAATCTTGGAGGTTACACAATTGGTGTTTTGGTTCAAACAAACTTTGGTGGAGTCTTGCAAATTGATGGTGTTCCTGTCGGCAAAGAATTAAAAAAATATTACCTCCGAGATAAATTAAATGAGTCACCTGATGGCTCGTGTATGATTGTTGTCGCCACAGATGCACCACTCGATACTCGCAATCTCAAACGATTGGCCAAACGGGCTTTTTTAGGTTTGGGGAAAACGGGTGGTATCGCTTCCAATGGTAGTGGTGATTATGTCATTGCATTTTCAACTGCAAAAGATTTACGGGTAGCTTATCAAAGTGATTCAAAATTTGAAGATCAAAAAGTTTTGAGAAATGATGAAATGTCTCCATTATTTATGGCAGCTAACGAAGCAACTGAAGAAGCCATCATAAATTCTCTTTTTGCAGCAGAAACAACAACTTCAATAATAAATGGAAAAGAAAGAACAATTGAAGCATTGCCCATCAAAAAGGTTTTAGAAATTTTAAAAAAATATAATCGAATTGATTAATCAAGGAAGTAAAAATATAGCTATTATTATTTTGGCTGCAGGATCGTCATCTCGTTTGGGACGTCCAAAACAACTTTTAAAGTTCGACGGAAGTACATTGTTACAAAGATCAATTACTGCTGCGTTGAACGTTTCCCAAAATGTAATTGTAGTCCTAGGTGCGAATGAAAACTTGATTCTTCCAACAATTTCTAATTTCCCAATCGAAATAATTTTAAATGAAAACTGGGCAACAGGAATGAGTAGTTCTATTCGAACTGGAATGTCTGTTTTGGAAAAAGAAAAACACGATGCAGTTTTAATTATGCTCTGCGATCAACCATTTGTAGATGCTTCTTTATTGGAAAAAATGGTTTCGATTTTCGGAAAAAATGAACAGTCAATTCTAGCTTGCGAATACGAAGGAAAGGTTGGTGTCCCAGCTATCTTCGATGCTTCATTTTTCCAGAAATTAAAAACACTCGAAGGACAAAAAGGAGCTAAAGCATTGATTATAAATAATTTAGAAAAAACTAAACGAGTTGTTTTTGAAAAAGGGAAAATTGATATTGATACGGAGGAGGATTGGGAAAATTTGAAGTAGAATATAACCCTAAATATCTTTTTGAATTTCATAATTATAATCATAAAAAATGGTTTTCAATTGTATAATTTACATGTTGGTTATTTTATAGAGTCGGTGCGCTGCACCTATGTCTAGTGTTGATATCTACTGCTACCAAGGGGGACGGCACGCTGTGCCTTTTTTTAATGAAATCCACCTGCTGTAGCATTTGGTGAACTAGGCTATTTTTTTAGTGAAATTTCATCCTCTTTTAAGTCACATTTCATCTCACCTTTCTAAACCTTCATCCCTCTTTTCTGTTACTTCATCGGAAACCTTAAAAACTACGGAAACTTTTTACCCAAAAAAAGTTTCCATTGTATAAAAAAGGAATACATTTGTAGTCCGAAACAAAGTTTAACAGAATTATAATTAATGCAATTAGACAATAGGATACTCACAAAAGCTGAAAGTCTTTTTTTCAAATACGGAATCAAAAGTATCAGTATGGATGATTTATCTAGGGAGCTAGGTATCTCAAAAAAGACGTTGTACCAATCCGTAGAAAATAAAAAAGAATTGGTCATGCAGGTTTTTCAAAACCATGCTCAAAAAGAATTAGAGGCAATTATCAATATTCGAAAAGAAGCCGCAGATGCTATCGATGAGATGATTGAAGTAGCGAGATATGTCATCCCTACACTTCGGCATATAACGCCAACACTCATTTTTGATATGCAAAAATATTATCGCGATGTGTGGCAAATGATGGAAACTTACAATCAGCAAGAAATATTCAAAGTAATCAAAGAGAATATAGAAAGAGGCATCAAAGAAGGAATTTACCGAGAAGAATTTCATGCTGAAATTATCGCAAAACTATATGTTGGAAAAACCATGGTCGTGATCGACGAAGATATTTTTCCATTAAAAAAATACAACAAAGAAAATTTATTTAAAGAACACATTGAATATCACATTCGAGGAATTGCTACCTCGAAAGGGTTGAGATTACTCGAAAAACATTTTAAAAAGTTATCATGAGAAACAACTTACTGATGCTCTTGCTAATAACCTTTGGTTTATCTGCAGGTGCTCAATCTCCAAAATCGTTTTCACTTGACGAAGCGATTACCTATGCCCTTGGCAATAGCCTATCTATCAAAAAT
>CAZMBP010000127.1:0-8466 GCA_964564545.1 uncultured Saprospiraceae bacterium | reverse complement strand
TTTGAGTAGTTATCTTTCCTATCTTATGTTTGATGGCTCCAAAATTCGAAATAGTTTGCCCAAACTGTTTTCTTTCCAAAGCATATTCAATTCCCTTTTTCACAGAAAATTTTGCTCCACCCATTCCTCCAGCACTAAGTTTGATTCGTCCAGTATTCAAAATATTTAAAGCCATCTTAAAACCAGCACCTCTATCTCCCAATAAATTTTCAACGGGAACTTTACAATTATCAAAAAATATTTGAACTGTTGAGGAAGCTTTAATCCCCATTTTTTTTTCTTCATGACCAATGCTGAATCCTTCGAAATCTCTCTCGACAATGAAAGCAGATAAATCTTTGTCATCATCTATTTTTGCAAAGACTACATAAACTTTTGCGATGCCTCCATTAGTGATCCAAATTTTTTGACCATTGATGAGGTAGTTTTTTCCATCAGCAGAAAGTGTCGCTTTCGTTTTCCCAGAGTTGGCATCGGAACCTGAAGTTGGTTCTGTCAAAGCATAGGAGGCGAGTAATTCTCCACTTGCAATTCCAGGAAGATATTGTTGTTTTTGTTTTTCATTTCCATAAAAATAAATTGGAAGAGAACCGATGGAAGTTTGTGCACCTATAGTTGTGGCAAACGAAAACCCAGCAGCAATCGCTTCTGAAAACAAAACTCCTGTATTAAAATCCAATTCCATTCCGCCATATTTTTCAGGAATGCTCACTCCGCAAAGACCTAAATTACTAGCAGCTTGAATGACTTCTTTTATTTCTTCTAAGTCTTCAGGTTTAGTTGCTTCGAGTTCTCTTCCTCTTTTAAAAAATGGTTCTTGAATATTCTTTTCACAGAAGTCAATAACCATTTCTTTAATCATAATTTGCTCTTCTGTGAATTCTTCAGAAATAAAAATGCTTTCGGCTGGCGTATTTCCAACTAAAAAATGACCGCCTTTAAGAAAAGGTCTTTGAGCGGAGGAAGATGATACTTGAGAAAGGTCTTTGTCTAAAGTCATACGTCTTGTGATTGAATATTGAATTTATTTTGGTTAGAATAAGTACTAAAGAAAAGCATTTTTTTTGATTTTTAACAACTGATTTTTCTTTGGATTTAATTAGTATAATACCAACCTAAATTTACTTTTAGAAAATTTTATGGAATCAAACAAAGGTTGTCAATTGAAATTTTGCTATTAAATAATTGTTATATATTTACTAGAAATAAATTACTGCACTTACGGTAGGAAAAATCAAAAAAGTAAATTATGAGTTTATCAAAACAAATAGCCAAACATGTAAGAGATATTTATTTCGGCTATAATTGGACAGCCTCAAATTTCAAAGAAAAGCTAGAAGATGTAGATTGGAAACAAGCGACAACTCAGATTAATTCGTACAATACAATTGCTATGCTCGTTTTCCACACCAATTATTATATTACCGGGCAAATGCAAGTTTTGAGAGGAGGAAGTCTAGATATTAAGGACAAATTTAGTTATGAACTTCCTCCAATTGAATCTGAAGAGGATTGGCAAAATTTAAAAGGAAAGGCATTTCAGGATGCTGAAGAATACGCTAAGTTAATTGAGGATATGCCTGAGGAAAAATTTTGGGAACCTTTTGTGAAAAAAGAATATGGTAATTACTATCGGAACCTTCATGGGGCGATAGAACATTTGTATTATCATTTTGGACAAATAGTACTAATCAAAAAATCAATTATTGAGAGAAAATAATTCCTAATTTTATATGAAACAAAAAAGACGAAGATCTTCCAGTAATTTATTTTGGAAGATCCCGTCAAAATAAAGTAGACTTATAGTATGTTTACTTTATTAGTTTAAATACTTTAAAATCGTTATTTGTGATTATATGTACTATTATGCCATTTTGAATTTCTAAACTTGATAAGTCTTTGGTGTATCGTAACTCTCCTTCTTCGATAGATTTACTAAGCAGACTGCCGTTAATGCTGTATATTTTTAAAATAAATTTGTCAGTATTC
The DNA here is from genome assembly GCA_964564545.1 of uncultured Saprospiraceae bacterium. GTDB lineage: Bacteria > Bacteroidota > Bacteroidia > Chitinophagales > Saprospiraceae > CAJQQY01. The sequence goes on along the minus strand of CAZMBP010000127.1, from coordinate 6,477 downwards.
TCATTTTCAATGAATAGTAAATCAGATTGAATTGGGTTTGGAAAAACATTAATAGAAGTTGATATATTCCTCTCTACAGATAAAATATTACTAAACTCAAAGGTATTATCCAAATCAATCATTTTTAATCTATAATATTTATACTCTTGTGAATATTGATATTCATCTGAATTAAAGATACCATCTACAGTTTCTCTTATGAAATGAGTTTCTATAGTTACCCAATTAGAAGCATCTTCAGATTGTTGTAATTCAAAATGCGAAAAATTAAGTGCATCACTAAATTGCCAAAATAGATTATAATGTGTGCTATTTACTTTTCTAGATTCAAAAGATAATAGGGTAATTGGTAGTGGACCAAGAGCACATCCAACATTGAATCCACCAAATCCAGAGCAGATCGTAGGGTCAAAAGCATTTCCATTACTTAATGTTACCGTTGGAATTGTATTTCCGTCTGGATGACAAAAAGTCACTTGATTAGTAAAACTAGAACAAGGATTATTTTGATCAATTCCAGAAAATGCAGTTGCCTCAAAGTTTCCTCCAACAAATTTTCCTTGCGCTGCAATTGAGAATGTTTCGGCTTTATAGTAACCATTATTATTTAGGTAATTTGCACTCCTAATTTCAACATTGTTGTTTGAAACTAATATTTCTCCTGTATTTGAAAATATTGTAGTTCCACTTTTAGTGGAAGTAATCATTGTGTTGGTATTTATTATTCCATTATTCATTCCTATGCCATGAGGATAAAATTGACCAGAAATATTAACTGTTGAATTATTTCCAATATTAAAATATGATTCTGAGTGTTCATTATTGATTTCTAGATTACTAGTATTTAAAGTGCCCTCGATACTTATCTTCGCATTCGATTGAGTTTTTACATTTGCTGCGTTCCAGGTTGAGGAAGCACCTATGTTTAATTCTCCATTTGTAATATTAATATTGTTTTGAGTATTTAGTGTGCCTTGATTTATATTGATTATGTATTGAGAAGAGTTTAAGTTTAAATTGTTGAAATTGATGGTACCACAACTATTAATAATTAATTGATTTGGGGAATTAAAATTTCCTAAATTATTGGATGCATTGAATGTTCCACCAGCCTCAATATACAAATTGATAGTTCCATTGGGATTTTGAAATATTCCTCCCCATGTAGAACCATTCGGAATACAATAATTTCCACTCCCATTATTTATGGTATTATTTCCGTTTAGAGTAACACAATTCGAAGTAGTACATTGTGAAATGGTAGGATTGAATGATAGGCAAAAGCCTAGTAAGATTAGTAGAATTTTCATTATTAAGTGTTTGTTTGTAGTAATAAAAAAAGTGTTTGGAAAACATTAATTTGATGTTTTAACAGGAATTAAGCCATCAATTAGTAACTGGTTTAAAAAGTAGTATAATATCGGTAGGTAATACAGGATGATTAAAACTTAAGCCAAATAGTAAATGTATGAAGATCAGGTTCTTACAAAGAGGTTTTTTTTGTATGTGTTCTCAAAATGAGAAAAAATCTCATTTCTGGATGTTATCAAGGTTATTTATGTTTAGATTCTTTCAGGTTTTAAGAATAAGTTAATTTGACTTTCCTTTATATAAAGCCAAATAATTAATTCTATAAGATTCAAAAAGTTTAAGGTGTGAAAATTCGAAAGGTAAAATAGTTAACCTACCATAGAAATGATAGGTTATTGTTTAATATGATAAAAAGAATGTAGATTGAGATGCTTGAAGTGGATAATGAAAAAATCATCCCCAAATGTTTAGTTTAAAGGGATGATTTCTTTAGTAGAATTTCTTTATTAAAATGTTGATTTTAAGTGGAAATAGGATTAGTAAAAGGTTATTGTTATTCCATTTTAATTTCACTTTGAAGAATACAAAAGTTCAATAAATCTAATATTATGGTTATAGAACATACTTCTTAATTACAAAGGAATATTCCCATGTTTCTTCTTTGGAATACTTACTGACTTATTTTCTAACATCGCAAAAGCTTTGATTAATTTTCTTCGAGTATCTTTTGGTAAAATAACTTCATCGATAAATCCTCTTTGCGCTGCTCGATATGGATTAGCAAATTTTTCAGCGTACTCTTTTTCCTTAGCGGAAAGTTCAGCTTCTGGATCTGCTGCTGCTTTAATTTCTTTTCGGAAAATAATTTCACTTGCTCCTTTTGCACCCATTACCGCAATTTCTGCATTTGGAAAAGCGAAATTCATGTCAGCACCAATGTGTTTCGAATTCATCACATCGTAAGCTCCTCCGTAAGCCTTTCGGGTAATTACAGAAATCCTTGGAACAGTCGCTTCACTTAAGGCATAAAGTAACTTCGCACCATTCGTAATAATTCCACTCCACTCTTGATGAGTACCTGGCAAAAACCCAGGAACATCAACTAACACTAACAATGGAATATTAAAGCAATCACAAAACCGAGTAAACCGTGCAGCCTTCTTTGAACTTTCAACATCTAATACTCCTGCTAAACTCATTGGTTGATTAGCAACAATTCCTATACTTCGACCAGCTAACCGAGCAAAACCAACTACTATATTTTCAGCATAATCTTTATGAATTTCAAAGAAAGATTCTTCATCGGTAATTCCTTCGATAATATCCCTCATATCGTAAGGCTGATTGGCACTTTCAGGAATAATATTTTCCAATTCTTCGCGAGTTTCGTCTCCCATTTCATAAGGCAATCGAGTAGGAGTGTCCTCACAATTTTGAGGCATGTAACTTAAAAGTGTTTTGATCTTATCGATACAGTCAATATCATTTCCAGCAGTCAAATGAGTAACTCCTGATTTGGTAGAGTGAGCACTTGCGCCTCCTAACTCTTCAGATGTAACTTCTTCATTAGTCACAGTTTTTACAACATTTGGACCAGTCACAAACATGTAACTTGTATGCTCCACCATAATCGTAAAGTCAGTCATCGCAGGTGAATAAACTGCACCTCCAGCACATGGTCCCATGATTGCAGAGATTTGAGGAACAACTCCAGACGCCATTACATTTCTATAAAAAATATCTGCATACCCACCAAGTGATCGAACTCCTTCTTGAATTCTTGCTCCACCACTATCATTCAATCCAATTACAGGTGCTCCAACTTTCATTGCAGTATCCATAATCTTACAAATTTTCTCTGCATGAGTTTCAGAAAGTGCTCCTCCAAAAACGGTAAAATCTTGTGCGAAGACATAAACTAATCTGCCATTGATAGTTCCATAACCAGTTACTACACCATCTCCATAATACTGTTGGTCAGCCATTCCAAAATCAGTTGTTCGATGAGTAACGAGCATTCCGATTTCTTCAAATGAACCTTCATCCATTAAAAAATGAATACGTTCACGAGCGGTTAGTTTTCCTTTTTCATGTTGTTTGTCAATTCTGACTTGACCTCCGCCCTGATGAGCTTCTTCTATTTTTTGATTTAAAATTTCTACTTTTTTTGACATATCTAAATTCTTGTTTATTGGAAAAAAGAAAAACAATTATGCTTGACTTCCTTGAATCATTATTTCTAAAATTTGAGAAGCTGCTTCCGATATAACCGTTCCAGGTCCGAAGACTCCAACCACCCCAGCTTTAAATAAAAATTCATAATCCTTCGGAGGAATTACTCCACCTGTGATGACCATAATATCTTCTCTATCTAATTTTTTTAGTTCTTTAATCACTTTCGGAACTAATGTTTTGTGTCCAGCAGCCAAAGATGAAATTCCTAAAATATGGACGTCGTTTTCAACAGCTTGTCTTGCCGCTTCCTCAGGAGTTTGAAAAAGAGGTCCGACATCAACATCAAATCCTAAGTCTGCAAAACTTGTAGCAATTACTTTTGAACCTCGATCATGACCATCTTGCCCAAGTTTGGCGACCATGATTCTTGGACGACGACCTTCGAGTTTGGCAAATTTTTCAGAAAGCTCTCTCGCTCTTTTAAAATCTTTATTGCTAGAGATTTCATTTGAATAAGCACCTTTGATCGTTTTGGTGTTTGCTTTGAATCTTCCAAATTCTTTTTCCATGGCATCTGAGATTTCGCCAAGTGTTGCTCGAAGACGAGCAGCTTTGATAGCAAAGTCAAGAAGATTTCCTTTGCCAGTTTTGGCGCATGAAGTAATTTTTTTCAGCGCAGCTTGAACTGCTTTTTCATCTCGTTTTGCTTTTATTCTTTTCAGTCGGTTGACTTGTGATTTTCGAACGGCGGAGTTGTCAACTTCCAATGTATCTAAAATAGCATCTTCGTCATGTTGGAAAATATTGACTCCAATAATTTTGTCAATTCCACTATCAATTCGAGCTTGCTTTCGAGCAGCAGCTTCTTCGATTCTTAATTTAGGTAAACCATTTTCGATAGCTTTTGCCATTCCTCCAAGTGACTCAATTTCTTCAATTAATTTCCACGCCTTCTCAGCAATTTCTTTGGTTAAATATTCCACATAATAGGAACCTCCCCAAGGATCAATCACATCTATAATATTAGTTTCTTGTTGCAAATATTTTTGAGTGTCCCGGGCAATTTTTGCAGAAAAATCAGTCGGCAAAGCAATCGCCTCATCCAAAGAATTAGTATGCAAAGATTGTGTTCCACCCAACACAGCAGACATTGCTTCGATCGTTGTTCGTGAAATATTATTAAATGGATCTTGAGCAGTCAAACTCCAACCTGAGGTTTGAGAGTGTGTTCTCAGAGCCATTGACTTTGGATTGATAGGGTTGAATTGCTTCACAATTTTTGCCCATAACATTCTAGCCGCCCGCATCTTGGCAATTTCCATAAAATGATTCATACCTATTCCCCAAAAGAAAGATAGGCGAGGAGCGAAGTCATCAATTTTCAATCCTGCTTTTAAACCTGTTCTAATATATTCTAATCCATCAGCCAAAGTGTAAGCTAACTCAATATCTGCTGAAGCACCTGCTTCATGCATGTGATATCCGCTAATACTAATTGAATTAAATTTTGGTATATTTTGAGAAGCATATTCGAAAATATCTCCAATAAGTCGCATCGAAGGTTGAGGTGGATAAATGTAGGTATTCCGAACCATGAACTCTTTTAAAATATCATTTTGAATGGTACCGCTTAATTTTGCTTGATCGACTCCTTGCTCTTCTGCGGCTACAATATAAAATGCCATGATGGGTAAAACTGCTCCATTCATCGTCATGGAAACAGACATTTTATCCAAAGGGATTTTGTTAAAAAGAATTTTCATATCCTCTACAGAATCAATTGCTACTCCTGCCATTCCAACATCTCCAGTCACTCGTGGATGATCAGAGTCGTAACCTCGATGAGTTGCTAAATCAAATGCAACAGATAATCCTTTTTGTCCTTGGGCTAAATTTCTTCTATAAAATTCATTACTTTTTTTGGCTGTAGAAAAACCTGCATATTGACGAATAGTCCAGGGTCTAACGGCGTACATTGAACTATATGGACCTCGTAAATAGGGTGGGATTCCAGCAACGAAATTAAGATGTTTTACATTTTTTATGGCTTCTGAATCAAAATGTAAAGGTATTGTTATACCTTCTGGCGTCTTCCAAGGATTAGTTTTCTTTTTGGAAGAATTGGAAGGAGTTTTTCTTTGATATTTTATTTTTTTGAAGTCGGGTTTTTTCATTTCTTATTTTTTAAAAAATCAGATTCTAGATTTTTTCCAATTTGATTTTCCATTTTTTACCACTTTCAATTGCTCCTTTTCTCCCAAAAATAATTGCATCGCCAAAGCTGCTGCAATTTCTTTTTCCTCTTTTTGATCTTTTAAAAGTTTCTCAGGTGAGAAATAATTTTTCACAAAATGAGTATCAAATTTCCCACTTGTAAATGCTTCATGTTCACAGACAAATTTCCCAAATGGAAGGGTAGTTGCGACACCTTCTATATGATAATCTTCGATGGCTTTTAGCATTAAGCCAGTTGCTTCCTCTCGAGTTTTTCCGTAAGTAATTAATTTGGCAATCATCGGATCATAATAAATTGGAATCTCCTGACCTTGCTCATATCCATCATCCAATCGAATTCCTTCCCCTTCAGGTCTGATATAAGTCTCCAATGATCCTACATTTGGTAAGAAATCATTCAGAGGATCTTCTGCATAAATTCTTAATTCTAAAGCATGACCATTGATTGATAAATCATCTTGAGTGAATGATAATTTTTCACCTCTGGCAACTTTTATTTGTTGCTCCACTAAATCAACTCCAGTAATGTATTCAGAAACAGGATGCTCTACTTGGAGTCTAGTGTTCATTTCTAAGAAATAAAAATTCATGTTGCCATCCAATAAAAACTCAACTGTTCCTGCTCCAACATAATCACAAGCTTTGGCTACTTTAACGGCAGCGTCTCCCATTTCTTTTCGAAGTTCTGGTGTAAGAACTGCAGATGGGGCTTCCTCTACTACTTTTTGATGTCGCCGCTGAACACTACACTCTCTT
>CAZMBP010000126.1:0-13781 GCA_964564545.1 uncultured Saprospiraceae bacterium | reverse complement strand
TAGTAAAGGCCAAAGCCAATAGGTTGGTAAAATACTTCATAGTGTTATGGTGTCTGTTTTTTGAAACCTGTTCGATTTTCGAACAAATACTTAAAACGTAAATATACACATAGATAATGTGTGAATATAGGATTTTTTAGGAAAAATGTAGATGCTAGCTATAGTTGGCAGTCAAAAGAATTATCCACAGGAAGAGGTAAAAACAAAGGTTTTTAGAATATTACATACTAGCTATGTGGCTCTGTGCTAGTGGATGTTTCTGCAAGGTTTGTAGCTCTCAAAGGTCTTGTCAGTAACTTTATTTTTTCTACAGAATTTATTTCTCATTATTCTTGAATGATAAGAAGTTTTCCTCCAACACTATTCTTTCTGCTGACTAATTGTATAAAGTATAATCCTTCTTTAAGGAAAGAAAAATCAAATAACTGCTCATCTATTTGAGAAATTACCTTTTCTTCTTTTATTATTTTTCCATCTATACTTAAAATCCTCAAAGTAATATTCCCTCCTTCAAAAAAATCACTCTTTATTGAGATTCTCCCACTAGATGGATTTGGATAAATCAAGACTTCATTTTTTTCACTAAAGTCAGAGCAATTAAATTCATCATAATAGGAGTAAACCTTTTTAGTTTCAAGTTTGGGAGAAGAAACATCATTAACATTTTTAAAATACTTTCGATCTTCTTTTAATAGCCCATTACAGTAATAGTCATATTCATTTGTTGATTCTAATTCACTACCTGATACCTTTGTAACCTTTGAAATAAGATTACCAGAGTCTTCATCATAATTATAAATATAATCATATATTTTACTATAATAATGTACAGTATCTATACCGTTATCGCCAAATCTAACTGTAGAATAGTATACTAAATCTAACTTCTCGTTATTGATGCTCTCTGTTTTAAAATCTCTCCAAACCCCAGTCCCAAGGCTTGATTCACCTGTTGTAATAACTGAATTATAATTATCAGGATAAGAATAATTGACATGTTCCCACGGAGAATTCAAACTTAACCTCAAACAATTTTCATCAACCGTATAATTATAATAATTAGGAGGATAGCCGTAATAATAATCACGAATTTGTATCACACAATCATTATTGTCATATGTATAGTTTTCCTCAGCAATATTATGATAGGAATCAGTACTTAATTCATACCTATAATGTTCTTTTTCTTCTATATCTCCTTTTTCATTATATAAATAATAGTAAAAATCCTTAGGATCAATTGTACCATCCTCATTATAATAAGAAAAGTACTCAGTATCTATATTCCCATTTGCGTTATATTCAAAAAAACTACGAGAATATTTTTTTAAATCTTGTGTTTCAGGATCCAAGCGAAACGAAATTACCTCAGCAAGTTTTGGAGTAGTTTGACATTCCGAATTAATTGAAAAGCATAACAGAAGAATAAGAATAAAGAGATGTATTGTTTTCATAGCTATAAAAATAAGAATTTTTATCCGTAAAATTAGTATGGCGTGAGGGAATCGAACCCTCAGCTCTAGCGTGTCGAGCTAGTGTTTTTCCATTAAACTAACGCCATAGTCGTGAATGGACAAGACTCGAACTTGCACCCCAAATAAGCTCTATTTGCGCTCTTCCAAATTAAGCTACCATTCACCATCTGATGGAAAGCAGTAAGAGACTCGAACTCTTATCTCTTCGCTGAAAACAAAGTATTTTTCCAATTAAATTAACCGCTAACATGTATCACCAAATTTCTTCTTTATAATTTTTGATCAGTTTACCAATGATCAGATTTTCATTTTCGATAGCTTCGATGATTGGATGCATAATTCTCGCAGCACCATCTACCGAATCCAATGGAGGAATATATCCAGCGTCAAATTGTTTTTTTCTTAAAACTTCCTTCGCTCCTGTCGACACCCAACCAACGTCAACCGCACTCATCAAAATATTATAATTTTGATATTCCTTCGCTGAGGTTCGTGTCAACATATTGAGAGCCGCCTTGGTCATATTGGTATGTGGATGAAAAATCGTTTTATTATCGTAACTAAATTGCCCTTCCGATGAAGTTACATTGATGATAAATTTATATTTGAAAGTCGATTTTTTCATCAAAGGACTCAATTCTTTAATCAATAAATAAGGCGAAATTTGATTAATTAAATTCACTTCCAAAATCTCCGTCATCGAAATTTCTTCCAAGGTTGAATTCCAACTATTCTTATCTCGATTATCAATTGGATTTCCAAATCGGTTGAGTTCCATTTTGAATTCCTTGGCATCGGACAACATTTTTTTGCTAATGACATCGGTCTGATTCATGGTAAGCAATGGATTGTTTTCATAAACTTTTAGCAGCTTTTGCTCGCTTTGCAAAATAGGTAAATAATACTCATCAGTATATTTAATGGTTTGCGCAGCATTGTTGACAAGAATGTCAAGACAATCATTTTCGCTAGAATACCAATCGATAAATTCATTTACAGCTTTTAGATTTCGTAAATCTAAACCATATACTTTTAGATTATCTTTCCATTTGTCATAGTCTTTTTCCTTTTGTAATTGGCTCAAGGCGATTGCAGGAAATCGGGTCGTCAAAGTTAGAATTGCATTCGCTCTTAAAAATTTGAGTGCAGTCGCGTAACCAATTTTTACGCGCCCTCCTGTGAGGATAACATTTCGATTGGTCAGGTCAATTTCTTTGAATCGATTTTTATAATTGAGACCTGAACAACTTGGGCAAAGTCGATTATAAAATGAATGCGCCAAGCTATATTTTGAATTACAAGCATAGCAATTTTTTTCTAATTGCAACTGCGAAAAACTTTGCTTCACCGGCTCATCATCATAATACAAAGTAGTATTCGTCAAAGCATTTTTTGAAATAGTCGAATTTTGCAATACTGCTAAATCTGCATTTTTCTTTTGCAAATAATCTTCTCGCTTAGATTGCTTCTTGGCTTGTTTGTGGATTTTGGTAATTAATCCTGAGAACAATTTATTATCAGGATTTTGAAATGGTTGATCCTTGAGTTGCTTTAAAACTCGAAGACAACTCTCCCACTCCATTTTCGAAAATTTATATTGATTTTGAAAATCATCCATGGTTTTCTTATTGAATTCTTAGACAAATTCTGTGATCTTAAGTCAAGCTAAAAATGAAATCAACACTTTCGTTGGTCGTTTTTAATTTCTTTTTTAGCTTGACCACAGAATTTGACTAAAAACAGTCTATTTAAATGGTTCTAAAAAACCGATTAATTCTAATTTATTTTTTTTCCATCTGATGCCTTGCCCTGAGGCTACTCGAATTTCATAAACGACATCATGTTTGTAATGTGTAAAAACATTCCACCAAGTTTTTTCGTCAATTATTTTTCTGACAATTGCTTTGGCGGCTTGTTCTTTTTCTTCAGGAGTTCCTTCTATTTTTCCCCAAAAAGTATCTTCTTCATTTCTCGAAATATGCTTTTCTCTAGCTCTGGCGGCTTTACATATTTGTTCATTGTAAGATTCAAAACAACTTTCCAACAATTGATTTTTTAAAGGAGGTATTCCATTTTCATCAGTAATTGTTGCTGGTGTTTTTCTTTGTCCTAAAATAATGAGTAAAGATTCAAAGGGTGTTTCTTCGATGGTTTTTGCAATTATTTGAGCTACTTGATTTTCGTTTTTTTCTAAGAGAGATTTTAAATTGTTAAAACATTTGTAGTGACTCGGGTAGTTGGAAATTATTTCTTCATTAAAACGGGGAAGAGGATTATGATTAATTTTATTTTCAAAAATGTAGTCGAAAATTCTTTTGCCAATTACATTCCAATGCTCGTCACTTAGTATATTTCTATACTTATTTTTCCAATCATCAGAAAGGAATTGGATGCTTTGATTAAAGTAGGATATGAATATTTCCGCTTGCATTTTATTTTTTCAAATTAATTTTAAACAAAGTTATGGAGTAAGTGCGCAATCTTTTTGCGTAGTTAAAAATAATTAGTTAGTAACCGATGTTACGTACTTTTGAATACCCATATACCGACTTTTTTCCTTGATGAAAAAAGTAGCAAAAAAATCAAGACTTTATAAAAAATTGATACAGTTCTAAACTTGATTTTTTTTTGCTTTCCAGCAGCTAAACTTGACACTTAAAAAAGTCTAAAGCTCGTTCCTCGCTAAGTCTTTCTAAATTGACTTCAAACAGAGCTGCTACCAATAAATCCTTGCTCAAAAACCAAGCTAAGAACTGTATCAATTTTTTATAAAGTCTTGATTTTTTTTTCGTTTTTTTTATCAAGAAAAAAAATGAAAACACCATGGGGAGTTTAATGTGCATACCATGAGTTAGTAAATGTAAAAAGCCTCAACAAGATAATTCTTGTTGAGGCTTTTTTTATATAAATATTGCAATTCTTATTTCTCTTCAAATTTCACATTTGCATCCAAGACTTTTTCATCTTCAAAATTTTCTTCCTCTTCAACGGTCAATTTTTGATAGGCATATCGCAAGAAGAAAAAATTAATTATCGCAGTTCCCACATCAGCTATTGGAAAGGAATACCAAACTCCATTCAATCCAAAATACCTTGGCAAAATCAAAATCAACGGTATCAAAAATATTCCTTGCTTCAATAAACTCAAAAACAAAGCTGGCAACGCTTTACCAATTGATTGATAATATGCAGAACCGATCAGTTGCATCACTAAGGTAGGTGTAGCAAGGAAAACGGCAATCAAAGCAGGTGCCGTTTGATCAATCATTTCTTGCTCGTTGGTAAAAATAGCACTCAGGTCTTTGGCAAAAAACAGAATGCACGCAAAGATGAGAAATGAAATTCCTGTCCCCCATCCAATGGATTTCAAAATCACTTCTCGCACTCGCCCAAACTTTTTTGCGCCATAATTAAAACCTGCAATTGGTAAAAATCCTTGCACCATTCCCAAGACTGGAAAGTTGGCAAAAAACATTAATCGATTGATTATTCCATAAACAGCTAAACTCATTTCTCCACCATAACTATATAAGGTATTATTCAAGACTACTGACAAAACACTTATGGTTCCTTGTCGAGCTAAAGTCACTCCTCCAATAGAAAATATTTCTGTAACAATACTTGTACGTAATTTTAAATACTCCCAAGAAAACTCCATCTCTGATTTTCCACTAAAGAAAAACCAAATCGTAAAACCAGCACTAGATACATATCCCATCGTTGTTGCCCATGCTGCTCCCGCCATTCCCATATCAAAATAGACAATCAAAAGTGGATCTAAAATAGCATTAGCAATAGCTGGTGCGATCAAAGTAACCATTGCCATTTTGGGTTGCCCCAAGGCTCGCATCACATTGTTGGCCATCATTGCCCAGGCTAAAAATGGCACTCCTAATAAAACTATTTGAAAATATATCTTGGCAAAAGGAAGAATTTCACCTTTTCCTCCGAAGGCTTTTAGAATTTCTTCTTGGAAGAATAATCCACAAATTACGACAGTAATTGAGATGAGTAAAGTAAGGGTGATTTGATTACCAAAGGTTTTGAAAGCTCGTTTCTCATTGCCCTCGCCAAGTGCTCTTGAAATAATAGAAGAACCACCGATTCCAATTGACATTCCAACTGAGGCAATTAAAAATGTGATTGGAAGGACTACTGTTATTGCTCCAATTGCCATTGAACCAATCCATCGACCTACAAAAATCGTATCAACGATTCCATAGACGGACATGATTAGAATTCCTATCGAAGCGGGGATAGCTTGCGATCTGAGAAGTTGTCCAATGGGTTTGGATCCGAGTTCTTCGGAGTGTCCTTTTTTTTTATTCATTAATTGTAGCTGTTGACTTTAGTCGGCTGTTTAACTTCGTTTTTTTTGCTGCCGACTAAAGTCAGCAGCTACGTTAAAAGTGTTTGAGGAATATAGCTTCTTGCTCTGTTAGGAATCGAAACCTTCCTCGCGGTAAATCCTTTTTTGTTAATCCATTAAAAAATACTCGATCTATTTTTTCAACTGGAAAATCAAATTCTTCGAATATTTTTTTCACGTCTTCATCTGTTCCTCCTTTTAATTCTATTCCGATTTCATTTTCCGACTTTCCTTTAAGTTGGTTGATGGAATGAACATTTGGATATTTTTCGATCATACTTTTCTCTATTCCTTTACGAGTTAATTCAGGAATAGGTTTAGTTAAAATCAAATGAAATATTGAGCGAGGTGGATGTTCTGGTTTTGAAAATTTCTCAATCAACACATCATCATCTGTAAACAACAATAATCCCAAAGATGTTTTGGATAAATTTCCGATAGGTTTTATTTCTACTTTTATCTTATCAGAAAAAATATTGGCGTATGATTTTTCACCTTCCAATTTTTCAAAAGTAGGAGCATACTTTTTCGGTTTATTCAATAATACGTACACGAATTTTTTGTCCAAATTCAAAATCTTTCCTTCGTATTTTACCACATCATCTTTTTGCACTCGGTAAGCAGCTTCGGTGGCAACTACATCATTTACTTTTACCAATCCTTTTTTGATAAATAGTTCACAGGCACGACGAGTCCCGACACCGCAATGCGCCATAAATTTATTCAGTCTAAGATTTTCTAGGTTTGGTTCGGTAGGAAAGTTAGTTGGGTTTGGTTTTTTCTTTTTAGAAAAGAAATCTTTTTTGGATGGCTTTTTCATATATTTTTTTTTGCCACAAACTGTGGGAATAACGATTTAAGAACATGGATTTATGATTTAAGAAGTCGAGGATAGTTCTCAAATCATAAATCCTTGTTCGTTATTCGATATTCATTTTTTCCTAAAACGGAATATCTTCATCATTCATTCGAGAAGATCGAGTAATAATATTTTCTTGAGGCAAAGCAGGAATGTCATTGAAATCAGGATCATCCAAATTTGTAAACTTTGCATACTTATCAATAAATCTTAATCGCACCGTATCCAATGCTCCATTTCTGTGTTTTGCAATGATAATTTCACCTGTCCCTTTGAGTGAGTTTCCTTCTTCATCTTCCAAAATACCATAATATTCAGGTCGATAAATAAATGAAACAATATCTGCATCCTGCTCAATCGCACCAGACTCCCGAAGATCCGAAAGTTGTGGTCGCTTTGTTCCTCCACGCGTTTCTACCGCACGACTTAACTGAGATAAGGCAATTACCGGTACATTCAATTCCTTCGCTAATGATTTCAAACCTCTCGAAATCATACTAATCTCCTGCTCACGATTTCCTTTGTTATCTCCTCCTCCACTCATCAACTGCAAATAATCAATCACGACCATTTGGATATCATGTTGCATTTTCAAACGACGACATTTTGCCCGCAATTCGAAAATATTAATCCCCGCAGTATCATCAATAAAAATCGGCACTTCACTCATTTTTTCGATCACGCCATTAAGTTGAGTCCACTCGTAATCTTCGAGTTGACCACTTCTCATTTTACTACCTGAAATTTCTGCTTCCAGAGAAATCAACCTTTGCACTAATTGTACATTTGACATCTCCAGAGAAAATAGCGCAACACCTTTTCCAAAATCCATGGCTGCATTTCGAGCCAATGCCAAAGTGAAAGATGTTTTACCCATACCAGGTCTTGCTGCCACAATAATCAAATCCGAAGGTTGCCATCCTGAAGTCAATCGATCCAAATCTGTAAAACCAGTTGGAACACCTGTCAGTCCTTCTTCTTTTTGCGAAACTTCTTCTATTAGTTTTAATGCCTTCGAAGCCAAAGTTCCCATCGACTCGTAACCACTATTCATATGATTTTGAGTGATATTAAAAAGTCCTTGCTCAGCATCATCCAACAATTGGATTACGTCAGTTGTATCTTCATAAGCATCTCGAATAATATTCGTCGATACTTTAATTAATTCTCGTTGAATGTGTTTTTGGGAAATGATTCTTGCGTGGTACTCGATATTCGCAGCACTCGCCACACGATTTGTCAACTCTACTAAATAATATGGTCCACCAATTTTTTCTAACTCTGCAGATTTTCGTAACTCTTCCGTCACCGTCAACAAATCAACAGGATGCGACTTTTCAAACAAACGCAACATAGCGGTATAAATCGCTTGGTGCATTTCTGTATAAAAACTTTCTTTACTTAAAATATCGATGATAACTGGAAGCGCATCTTTATCGAGCATGATTGCTCCGAGTACTGCTTCTTCCAACGCCATGGCTTGAGGTTGGACTTTTCCAAATACGAAGGCTCCGAGATCTGCCCCTTGATCACTTTTCTTTCCCCTCAGCTGGAATTCCTTTTTTTTATTTTGGTTGGTGTTTGACATAATTATTCTTTCAAAAAAATTAAAAAAATTCTCTTTTTGAAAATTTTGTGGTCAAGGTATAAATGAAATAAAAAACGATTGTAAAAAGTGTTGATTTCATTTTTTTTTGACTCAAAACACAAAATTTTCAAAAATTAAAACAAGGCCTCCGATAGTCAAATATCAGATTGTCGTGTGATGGTTCTGTTTTGTTTTCTCATATAAATCAGGGATACAAATCTAATGTATAAAACTCATTTTCGATAATCCAACAATTTATTGAAATGTTAATAACCGCTGGAGAATGTGGATAAGTTTTGAAATGACGGTAATTTCATTTTCAATTCTTTTTAAGAAAAAATTGAACAGGCCATCATTAATTACATTAGCTAAAAAAAAATATGTAATCATCACTAAAACCTCTCTTTCTTATTTTTTTCTCTTGAAAAAGTGAATTTTCGCCATTTGATTTTATGAGTTAAACTTTTTCAAAAAAAATCAAATTGGGGAAAAGTTTTTTTCAAGGCACAAATGAATCTTGATTTCATTTTCGACTTATTGTAAAAATACATAAAATTTAAACAAAAAGTTTTAAATTTTATAGTTGATTTTTTAATTGTCATTATTGTTTGTCCTTACACCATTTCAGGGCATAAGCATTCTCAGAAATGCTTTTTCAAAAATAAAAGCCACGATCCATTTCTGAATCGTGGCTAATTTCTATATAGATTGTTTTAAATGTTTTTACGATAGGTAATCGTAGCACTAATGTAAAACAAAAAATCAACACATTGCAACAATCTATGATTTTTGGTATTGAAATGATTTTACATTTCAGATAATTTCTCCTTGAGTGCTTCCAGAATTTTTTGCTGTGACTCGATCACACTTGCTTGTTCTTTTTGTTTCCGATCATTATCCTCAATATTTCTTTCTGCTTTTGAAATTGCTTCTTTCGCTTTTTCGATGTCTTTGTGATAGCTATCGTTTTTCCTTTTGAGTTTAGTCATTTCCTTTTCTAATTTTTTCATTTTTTTCTCTTCATCCTCTATCTCAATATTAACTAACTCTTTGGCCACCTCTATAACATATTCCTCCAACATCTTAACTGCAGCAGTATAATCACTAGGAAATGAACCTGACGAAACGTAAAATTCTCCCATTTGAATCCAAACTATTAATTCTGAGTCATCTCCTCTCTCTTCAACTCTAGCAAAAACATCAACATTTTCAGAATTATTCAAGTCTCCAATAATTGCTCCGCTAGCTAAATATTCTTTTGATCTTTTTACTTTTTTTGCCTTTGCTCCATATCCTTTGATAAAACTTTTCCAAACCTTTAAGGCTACTTTGTCATCAGCATTTGGCAACTCTACAACTATTGCGTTGAATGTTCCTAGCTTCATCGTTTCTTTTGATTCAGATATTTCTTCCATTTGAGAAAAACCAACTGTTGAAAAGGAAGTCATTAAAATAAGTAAGATTAGATTTCGCATAAGTATATCTTGTTTATTTAGAAAAAATGATTTTAAATTTTGATTTTGTGAATGGCAAGTTATTTTCATAAAAACATAAAACATTGACTATCAATACTTTACCACTAAATTAATTTTTATTTCTGAATCAATTTACAATTTTTATTGAATTCTTTTCAAGCCATTCGTACATTATAAAGACCTAATATCACAGATTAAGTCACATGTCACAAAACTTGCATATTTTTTGTAATATATAATACCTTATATAATATATTAAAATAATTTTAATGTATTTAATTCACTCTGGCCTTATTAAACTTAAAAAATGTATTCTCCCATGAATTGGTTAAAAATAATTCTCTTCCTACAAATCCTTCTCTTCAGTTCACAGTTGGCTGCTCAAAATAAGCAACTAGACAAAGCAAACAAGCGCTACCAAATCAAAAAATACGCTGAAGCTATTCCTCTATATGAACAAGGCTTAGAAAAAAATCCAAACCTAAGTGCGAAAGTTAGACTAGCTTATTGCTATCGAGTTAATAATAACATTGAAAAAGCAGTCAATCTTTACAATGAAATTGTTTTACACAAAAGGGCAAAACCAATCACTTGGTATTACTATGGAGAGGCTTTGATGAGTCAAGGAAAATATGATGAAGCTAAAGTTTGGCTAAAAAAATATACTGACAAAAAACCTGGTGATCCAAAAGGTTGGACACTTATCGAGTCAATTGACAAAGTGCAAACTATCGAACCTTACTATATTGTAAGCAATGTAAAACCATTTGCTCATAACTCTGACAGCGATGATTCTGCTCCTGTTTTTTTTAGAGGTGGAATTGCTTTTTCTTCTGATAGAAGAACTGGTGCTAAAATTATGAAAAGGAAATCGAGTTTTACCGGTAGAGATTTTTTAAGTATTTATTTGAGTAAAGGAAATGGTGATGACACCTACCAATCTCCAAATCAGATTTCAAAAAGAATTAACGATTTAAATAAAAATACAGGAACTATCGCACTTTCTCCTGATGGAACTTTTGTAGTTTTTTCTAGAAATAGCGATGTGTCTAATCGAAAGAATCAATACAACTTGATGTTGTATAGTGCTGATGTTACAGAAGATGGAAGATTTAGAAATGTAAAATTGATGAAGTTTTGTAATAACAATGCTAATCATATGCATCCTACTTTTTCACCTGATGGAAAAACTTTATTTTTTACGTCGGATAAAAGTGGTGTTGGTGGAACTGATATTTTTTACTCGACCCTAGGTAAAAAAGGTTGGAGTAGAGCAAAAAATTTGGATGCTCCAGTCAATACAACAGCGAATGAAGGATTCCCATTCATGAGTTCTGACAACAAATTATTCTTTTGTTCCAAAGGACATACTTCTTATGGTGGCTTTGATATTTTCGTTAGCCAACAAGATGAAAAAGGAAATTGGAGTCAACCAAGTAATATCGGTAGTCCGATCAATAGTCCTGCTGATGATATCTCAATTTATCTTTCAAAAGATTTGGAAAAAGGAATGTTTGCTTCTTCTCGTGAAGGAGGAGATGATGATATTTATTTCTTTAACATCGACGGAATGTATGAGCGATCATCTATAAATATGATGGCAGAACAACAATCTACAGAAGAAACTTTGGTTTCCAATTCTGAAGAAGAAACGATTGTTGTAGAACCAATCGTAGAAGTTGCTGAAGAAAATTCATCTGATGGTTTTGAAATAAAAATCAAAACTTTGAGGGAGTTAAATGAAATTCCTCAAAGTGAAGTTTCAGCAAACGTCGATGAAAAAATAACAACAACTCCTACTGAAAAAACAGAAGAGGTAGTTATTCACTCCGATGAAAAAGAAGATTTGCCATTTGGTTCTGCTGAATCAAATGATTCAAAAATGGAAACCCAAAATAGCTCAAATCCTATTTCCGCTAAAGAAAGTTCTTCAAATCCTTCGAAGAGAACAGATTTACCTTTTATGCCTGTTGAACCTTTTAATTCAGAAAATGAGACTATAAATCAAGTTGATGAATTTTCTGAAAAGGAAAATATTTTTGAAGAAACTAAAGGAAATACATCAAGCAATTTTCAAGAAGGACTGGCAAGTATAGATTCTCCTATGACTGATGCCCTTCCTGAGTCTAGTGCCAATGAGAGTAACTCTAGCGATCCAAATATTACTGAGATGAGAGAGTTTATGACCCTCCAATCTCCACAAGATGAGACTATTTTTATTTTGGAAAAAATAAAATTCGAATCAAAAAAATATATGATTACGGATGATATCTCTAATCGATTAGATGAATTGGTTAGGTTGATGAATGATTTTCCAGCATTAAAAATAGAGGTAAATGCTCATACCGAAAGCCTTGGCGATGATCGAGAAAACATGGTTTTTTCAATCAAACGGGCAACAGCGGTTGCAGGATATCTGATTCGAAGAGGAATTGGAACTGACCGAGTAAAAGTGATGGGCTTCGGAGAAACTCAATTACTGAATCATTGTGGTAATGGTGTAGATTGTAGTCCTGAAGAACATGCGATTAATCAAAGAGTGGAATTGAAAATTTTAAATCAATAGGAAGGCAACGGCAGACAGTCGCTTCGCTTAACGGATAAAAAAAAGCTATTTCGATGAATCGAAATAGCTTTTTTTTTATTAAAACTAACTGTATTGCAATCGTCGAGCGAAGCGTCCGTCAACCGTCCGCCGTCAAACGTTTTTTTTAATATCCCCAAACTAAATAAGTCGCTCCCCAAGTAAATCCTCCACCAAAAGCAGCTAGGATAATTTTATCTCCTTTTTTCAATTTGTCTTCATAATCCCACAAACAAAGTGGCAAAGTTCCAGCAGTTGTATTTCCATATTTTTGAATATTCATCATCACCTTTTCCATTGGAAAATCTAACTGACCTGCTACTGAAGTAATAATTCGAATATTTGCTTGGTGAGGAACTAACCAATCAATATCATCATTATTCAAATCATTTCTTTCCATCACATCTTTAATTGCTCCAGACATTCCTTTTACCGCAGCTTTAAAAACTGGGCGTCCGTCTTGGTAAACATATTGTTCGCCAGCAGCTAAAGTTTCAGCAGTATGAGGTTTAAGTGAACCTCCTGCAGCCATATTCAAAAATTCTCTTCCTCCTCCGTCTGCTTTTAAAACTGAATCTTGAACACCTGTTGCCTCTTCTGTTGGTTCAAGCATTACAGCTCCTCCTCCATCTCCGAAAATGATACAAGTTGCTCTATCTTTGTAATTAATAATGGAAGACATAACATCCAATCCAACCACAATAACTTTTTTATGAGAACCTGATTCTACAAATTTAGACCCTGTAGTTAGTGCATATAAAAAACCTGAACAAGCAGCATTTATATCAAATCCAAAAGAATTTTTAGCGCCTACTTTATCAGCAATAGTATTAGCTGTATCTGGAAATACTCGATCACCTGTGATAGTTGCACAAATCAATAAATCTACTTCTTCTGGTTTGGTATTGGTTTTTTCTAACAAACCTTTCACCATTTCTACTCCCATATCAGAAGCAGCCCAACCTTCTTTCTTAAGGATTCTACGTTCCTTGATTCCAGTTCTACTTTGAATCCACTCGTCGTTAGTGTCGACCATTGTTTCGAGTTCTTGGTTGGTCAAAACATAATCTGGCACATAGCCATGAACACCTGTGATTGTTGCGTATTTTTTTGACATGGTTTTATCTATGATTGTTTAATAAAAAATCGGGCGCAAGGTAACTAAAAACAAGGAAGTGGGGAAATGCTTGGCAGAGAATGTTTTTTAATCTGTTTTTTTGGAAATCGTAAATAAAAGTATTGAAAAGACTAAAATAGATAAACTCAATACTCAATTATCAAAAGGCGAAATCTCAATATTTAAAACCAAAAAAAATTAAATATTAAAAAAAATCATAAATGGTATGTTTTTTGCATATGTAGTGATGTATTAAATTTTAAACTACTATTAGAAAGTCAGGCGATAAATGAATATCTACCCGTTCATTCAGC
>CAZMBP010000125.1:0-151312 GCA_964564545.1 uncultured Saprospiraceae bacterium | reverse complement strand
CTTCGACGCTTTTCTTTTTCAATCATTTTACCGATTGGACTTTTCTATTCTCTTTTTAATATTTCACAATGGTATACCAAAAATGAAAATTTTGATTACCAATGGAACTCAACCATAGCAAATAAAACTAACCGAGCCACTAATTTATTCGCTGAAGATACATAACAAAGAGGCATGCATGTCTTTGGACATCTTGATACCAATAATATTCAACCTCTGATTAAAAGTAATGTCGAATGGATCACACTTGTACCTTTCGGTGATCAAAAAAATCATGATAGTCCTGAAGTAAGATATTTTCACCCCTCTAGAAATACCATTCTTGACATTGATAGTTTGTGGTCCAAAAATATTGCCTTGGCACATGACCATGGTTTTAAAGTTTTTTTTAAACCACATATTTGGATCTACGATTCTTCCAATGGAAAATGGCGTTCCGATATTTTTCCTAAGAATGAAGAAAATTGGAAAACTTGGGAAAAAAGTTATCGAGAATTTATTCTACTCTATGCCACAATAGCTGAGAAAAACAATGTCGAAATGTTTTGCATCGGTACTGAGTTCACAAGACTTGCAATTGAAAAACCTAACTTTTGGAAGGAGCTCATTCCTAAAATTCGAAGCATTTATTCAGGAAAACTAACCTACGCGGCCAACTGGTATAATGAATTTGAAGAAATAACTTTTTGGGATCAGTTGGATTACATCGGAGTGCAAGCATATTTTCCTTTGGTGAATAATAATAATCCTAGTGTCAAACAAATTTCTAAAGGATGGAATAAACATTTTCCCGCATTAAAGAAAGTTGCTGAGAAATTTGATAAAAAAATCCTCTTCACAGAAATGGGATATAAAAGTACACCCGATAGTGCTATCGAACCTTGGAGTTGGCTTGACTATTCTCCAAAGATTTTCAGACCTATTTCTATAGAAACTCAGGCCAATTGCTACGAAGCGTTTTTTGAAACTGTTTGGAAAAAAGATTGGTTTGCAGGTGTTCACATTTGGCAATGGCATATTAGCGAAAATACTGGCGGTAAAGATAATTTAGATTTTACCCCACGAAAAAAACCTGCAGAGAATATTATTACTAAGGGTTTTGGAAAAAAATAGAAATACCCGGCTAAAGAGTTTTCCTGCTGACTTTTTGAAAGAAGTTGATAATGAAGTTATTTCAAAAAGTCAGCAGAAAAATTAAAAATCATTTCAAGATGCTTGCTACTTTTGTTTTCCCAAAATCAAAACATTTGGTTCTCCTATCACACCTGCTTCTTTCATTTTATTTTTTAAATCTGGATTAGAATAAAAGGCTTTAAAATTTTCTACGGAGGTCCATTCGCTGATAACGCAAACCATATTCGGTTGTTCATGGAGTGTACTTACTTCTTCGTTTAATTCACCCGCAGACATACGCATGGACAATCCCTCTTTGAAGTTCGATTTGAACTTAGCAAAATCTTTTACTTCTTGAGTAATGATAATTGTAACGCTTGGAGAAAGTACCGATTCAGCAATTTTCCATTTGTCTTTATCTTTTATTAAAGTGTTAGCATAAGTACCTTTTGTGTTAATTTCAATATCATAAACATGAGTTTTGCCAGTAACTTCGTAAGTACCTCGGGCAATAAATGCATGCTCAGCATCTGACCAAGTGAGGTTGGAATGTTTTAAAATTAAGGTGGTATTATTATTAATAAAACCTTGTTTGAAAAAATTGATGATTTCGTCGACACCAGTCATTTTATTATTTTCTTGATCGATACGGACAGCATCATCCGAGTACATCTCTCTAAGTGTTTTATGGTCTTGATTGTTGTAGGCTGACATGAAATTACGAGTGAGTTCTTGAATCACCAACTCATCATTAACTGCTTGGCTATGAAGACTACCTGAGGAAATAATAATTGCTAGGATAAAAAGGAAATTTTTCATATTGGTTTTGTTTAGATTAAAAAAATTATTGTTCTTTTTTATAGTGTTTAATGCTCAAATCGATTTAATTCATCCTTTAAAGCATTCTTGCTATTAAATCGAGTCTTTGCTTGTAATTTACCAAATTTATAAGTAATTCCGTAATTACCTTGGTAGTTGTACTTTTTAATCACCGACGATTTCTAACCACAGAGAAATAATAGGATAGACTGAGCATAAGCATAATCTTTTGTTTTCTCTGTAGTAAATTTTCCATTTTTACTTTTCCATTTTTACTTTTCCATTTCACATCTCAAAACGTCATAAATGATGGTATTTTTGAAAAAAGAATGAAGGCTCTAATAATCTTTTAAGTGTTTTCATCGATGATTTTATTAAAGAGTTATGAGTTTTATCTTCTTTGAAAAGATTATTAAAGCCTTCTTGTGATCTGTAAAAATTCCTACTGAGCTTTTTAAACCTCCACCAAGTATTCTTCAACAAGAAATCTTAGCACAGTCAATTATTTCACACATTAATTAATTTACAATCACTTAATCAATGTGAATTAAAGCTTCTTTTAGAGTACATCCTATCGTTCTACTCTTATCTTTTTCATCACCTGTACATCACCCGCCCAAACTTCTAACATGTAAATACCTGAAAACAAATGATTTACACTCAACTGCCGCAGATTACTTCCCGAAGGATAATTCTCCACCGAACTATTCTTCTGTAAACGCCCCAATAAGTCATAGATTCTAAAATGAACAGGAGTAGCTTCCTTCAAATCAAACGCCACATTCAATACTCCTGAACTTGGATTTGGGAAAACTGATAATTGTGAAATATTATTATCTACATCTTCAACCCCTGTAGGATCTTCAAAATAAACAGAGGCAAAAACGCTTGATTGAATACTTTCCTCGCAAGGAGCATAAAAAAACAATTCCAAATCAGGATATTCAAGTGGACTCGTACTAGAAAGCATTTTGACTTCCACAATTAAGTCTTCCAAGCAACTTTGGGCAGGAACAGTAAATGGTTGTCCCAAATCATTTCCATTCAACGGCACACCAGAAGCAGAGACAACTGCTCCATTCAGATTGGACTGAGCATTCAGCTTCAGGTTATAGGTTCGTTCCTCATCGGAATCATTGCACAAGTCAATTTTAAAAGCAGCAGAAGACATAATTGGATTATCCTCTAATAAAATGTGATTGTCAGTTAGGCCGTCATGTTTTAATACTGGTTGGTCACGTTGATAACCACCTTGAAATGGGCAACTACTTCTGGTTCCTGTTTGCGGGCGAAAGATAGGTGTTCCATACATCGGATCTTTGACAATTTCTACATTAAATATATCGCCAGGATCATCATCAGAAAAAGTGTATTTGATCAATTTTGATGATTCGTCAGATTGGTTTTGGGTTTCCCCAAATCGCTTAGAAGATTTGTATTCATATCCACCACTAACTCCAGAACCACCAACTTCGACTACTGTCTGTATTCCTACATTTCCTTCCAAATAATGTTCATATTGGATAGAGTTAGATTCTGTAATAGTGATACTTGATTCATTTGTACTAGTAGTACCACCACTAAATGAAGTAGTACCTAGGATTGGATTATCGGGGTTATTGACATTATCATTATTCATTGCCAATACCTGATTCCATACATCAATTTGATTTTGGGCAGTATTACGAGCCATAACCGAAGCCGCCACATCATCCACTATCGCTTGTTGATTATCGATATCTGTCAGAATCGCTTCTTTGGTATAAATAAATTTCCTAGGTAAGCCAGTTGGCATATAAACCAAGTTCGTATCCAAATAGGTCGTACAATTTGCTTGGTCAAGCGCTATTAATGGGTATACACCATAAGCCAAATCAGTACCATATCCAATGTAAACATCACCACCACCATCAGGCCCAGTAAGTGCAGAAGTCATAAATCCTTCATTGACTGACACACAGGTCTGATCTGAAGATGTTGTGATCGACATATCTCCGACGGTTAATCCTCCACTTACAGTCACAGAAAACTCAAAATCCGTTGTTACAAAAATTCCAGCAGAACCTGCAATTCCCAATTTAACAGCAAGGTTGGCAGAATTGGAACCATCTTCAGCATAAGTATTTTCAAATTGCCGACAAGTTGTTTTTCCATCTTGAAATTCACTACTACTTCCGTCTCCTGGAGGTGCGTGCAAAACTAAGTATGGGATTTGAGGATCGACGGTAGTACCTAATATTGGAACTTCATGAGTAGTTGGCCCAAGTACTGTGATCGGAATAGTTACTCTACTAGACCAAGCATTTCCCCCTACATTATCTAGTACCCAAAAAGTTAAATAAGCCTTTTGTGCACCACGATCAAAAGTTACTGGTAATTCAAAACGAATGAACCCAGATGGAGCGTTACTAACAGGTTGTGCTACTTCTGATACTTCTTGAATACCTGGAATTCCATAATAATAACTCATTTGCCAGTTGGAACTAGGTAAATACCCAACAGCTGGAATATCTACCACAACATAGGAGGTTTTTCCAGCTTCCGCAGTATGGTAAGATGCACCATTTGCAGGTAATTGATCTTCGGTCCAGAATGTTGGAAAATTAAACCATCCAAGATAATTCAAAATCGTTGCACTACTAGGTTCACAAATAGTAGGCCCGGCATTGACATGGATTTGGTAGCCAGTAATCAGGGCAAGGTCGACTTGTTGAGATATGGCTGTACCTGTATAAAAAAAGATAGCAAATATAATTGTAATCTTTTTTGAAAATGCTGTTGCATTGTTTAATAACGTAAAATTGTTTTTCATCAAATAATTGTTTTTTGTAAAAAATAAAATTGCAAGATGGAATGGATCCCTTAGTAGGTAAGTTGCTGGATAATTGCCCAATTATTTAACCTAATAAAAGAGTATTTTTTTTAGAAAAATCCAATCTATCTGTGTTGGTTATGAATTGTATAAAGTCTTTTTTTGGAATTCGTAGGTACTTTTATTTCGTGATAAATTTTAGAGCTTTCGTAAACTCGAATAGTAAAAAAATTATCCACATTAGCTTTTAAGGCTGTAGTTTGCTTTTCATAATTCCGAGTGGTTCTACATTCATCCTTATACAACTTAAAATGATTTATGGGTTGATTTTCAATGGTAATTTTTTTAATAATTAATCCAATTTCAGTTGGCTTTTTTTCATGGTATTTTATTGAAAAAGACTCAGTACCAGATTCGTAATAAATTTTAGAACTTGGAGTTTCTTCTTCATTTAAAGTTTGTTGACTCAAGCCTATAAATGGAACTAAAGTGATAAAAATGACTACTAAGTTTTTCATAATTTGAAATATTTTCAGAGTGCTTTTAACACACGGGGGTTAAAAAAATTAGCTTTTACGTTTATAGAGTCAATTTTATTTTTCTAAAAAATGTTAGGTTGGATGGAAGTAAAAAAACTAAATATGTTTGATGGAGTAAAGATGTAGGCAAAACGCAGAAATGGCTTTCATCTATTTTACAGAAGCTAGGATATTTCAAACAAAAGTAGAAAAAAGACTTGAACAAATCTTACAAAGGCAGGCAATATAAGTGCTAAACAACTGATTATCAATCCTTTAAAAAACTACTAGGATTTTTTCCAAATTCTTTATGAAACATTCTAGAGAAATAACTTGGATCTGAAAATCCAACATCATAAGCCACTTCAGAAACATTTAATTCTCCCGATTTGAGCAATTCAAGTGCTCGGTGTAGGCGATAGGAACGTATAAATTGGGAAGGTGTTTTGCCTGTCAAGGCTTTGAGTTTGCGGTAAAGTTGCATTTGACTCATATCGGTAGCTGAAGCTAATTGTGGTACTCCAAATTGGGCATCGCTGAGATGCATTTGAATTTGTTCATGTAGTTTTTGCAAAAATTTATCTTCAATGGATTCAGATAAATCAGTTGAAATTTTAGTATTGGCATTATTGGAATAGCGCAGTTGAATTTGTTGACGAATAACCACTAACTTTTCTAATCGAATGAGCAATTCTTCTTTGTCAAAAGGCTTAGTTAGATAAGCATCTGCACCATGTTTTAATCCATCAATTTTGTCAGACTGAGTAGATTTTGCGGTCAATAAAACAATTGGAATATGACTCGTGCGTTCATCTTGTTTTAAAATGTCGCACACTTCGTAGCCATTTTTTTCAGGCATCATCACGTCACTAATAATGATATCAGGAATAAGATCCAACGCTTTCTCAATACCTAATTTTCCATTTTTTGCTGTATAGATATTGTAGCTATTTTTTAAAACGGACTTGATATAAATAATAATATCGGGGTTATCCTCAATGATTAATAAGTTTGAAAGAGTAGCAACCGAAAGTGTTTCTGTCTCATCATTTCCATCATCTTGAGATTCGTTTAAGACAATAATATTAGACGGATGGTTTTGATCTTTTAATTTCTTCCCATCTAATAAAATAGTAGAATTTGCATACTCTGATTTAATAGGTAGATACAATATGAATTCTGTTCCTTTCCCTTTTTGACTTTCTACCACGATACGACCTTTCATTAATTCAACTAATTCTTTAGTCAAAGACAAACCAATACCTGTACCTTCAGAAGGATTAGAGACTTCATGATTTCCTTGGTAGAATCGATCAAAGATTAGCTCCAAATTTTCAGGTGACATTCCAATGCCATTATCTTTTATTTTTAATTTTAAAATAGATTGCCCTTCCTCTTCGATCTGACTAGCGTGGAAAATAATTTTTCCAGATTCATTAGTAAACTTTAATGCATTGGATATTAAATTATAAACTATTTGCTGAATCTTCTCTTCATCATAATCCATCATTACCCTCTCCTCCTCTGAATGAAAAACTAGCCGAATGTTTTTGGCCATTGCATTAGAATAAAATGATTCTGTCAAATATTGTAAATAAACGATAATGTCTTTATGAACAAGGTTAAGGTTTAATTTGCCTGATTCTAATTTAGATAAATCGAGTATTTGATTGACGAGTCTAAGTAAGTTTTCACTATTCCGTTGGATTAATTTTTTTTCTTGAGGATGATTTTTAAGGTTATCGCTCATCCCCATAATGACTGTCAAAGGAGTTCGAAATTCATGAGTGATATTCGTATAAAAACGAGTTTTGAAATCATTTAGTTCTTTCAGTCGATCAGCTTCCAATCGGTTTTGTTCTTGGATCATTTGACTTGCTTTCAACTCAAAATCTGCATTTTGTTTGGCTTGCTTTTGTAGTCTTTGACGATAAGCTAATCCTAGCGAGAAAATAATAATTTCGATAATCGTTCCTAACTGTAAAAAAAAGATTGAAAAAGAAGTTGCTACCATTCTATTAACCACCGTCAAAAAAGCACCTATTCCAACCGCAGCTATACCTGCAATAATGAAGTAACCTTTTTTGTCTCTAGTTTGGTACAAGGGTCTAACAATTAGGAAACAAGACACCAATACTAAAAGGATATAAGGTATCGTAATGTAGTCGTTTAACACAACATTAAAATTGGAGATAAACAATATGATGATATCTATAATAATCAAAGGTAAGCCCAACCAAATCAGTACCTTAAAATAGTTATTCCATCTAGGTAAAAGTTGTTCCAAATCCAAGAAACTACTGATAAAAGCAAGATAGAACATCATTGAAGCATACATTGCCAATTTTCCAAAATACAAATACTCGGGGTGATTAGGGTATAAAATAGGCTCCAACCAATCAGACAAATTTTCTGACATGAAAGCAGCATAAATCGCAATAGTTAACAAATAAAACGAGTAATAAATAAAGCTTAGATCTCGTCCAAAAAAATATAGAATCATATTGTACAGAAACATCATCAGAATAAACCCTATAAAAATACCTTCACTTACTTTGGTTTTTAATAACTCATGATAAAAGGTATCAGAATGTATCAACCGGACATAAAAAGAAGGTTTAGCCTCAGCCTGTTGATTGATACCTCTAAAATAGATCGTCACTACTTCATTAGGCGGTAAAGGGATTTTAGCCAAATTACCCAAAGCGGTAGGTGCAAATTTCTTTAAATGATCTGGGGTAAATGTACCGTTTCGTTCTTGCTTCCATTCACCATCATCACCTTTCATAAATATTTCCATATCTGTCCAAGAAAAAGAGAAGGACAAAACCCATTCGGTAAATTCATTGGCATTTAATAGGTCATTTTTGATTTGCACTTTACCCCAATAATATTGGTAATTGCGAAGATCCAAAGTGTGATCGGGATAGTCTTGAAATTGAGTTTGAACTGTTGGTTGAATAATATCTTGAATAGAATACTTGGTGGAAGGTTCTTCTAAGATTTTTACGAATGGACGAAGTTGATATTCAGTTTGAGTATTTTCTAATACGCAAATTGGAGAAACGGGATTAGTTCTCGGAAGAGATTGACGATCACTTTGGCACCCGAAGAAAAACAGAACAAAAATAAGTCCCAAATAAAATAAAAATACATATTGCTTTTTCCCCATAATTGAAACACTCATTTAATTCTTCTCTCCATAAAACTAAAAAAGGAGAATAAACACAGTTTTCATTTTGCTTGTCTTTAATAATGTTTTTTGACTTCAAGAAACAGAAGGTGAAGATAATACTAATTAATTTGGAAATGAAACTGTTTAGAAAAGGTTCTTTCATAAGTAATCTAACCTCCTTGCTTACAGTAATTACTGGATATAATTATTACAAAAAATTTTGAAAATATTTAAATTATTATTTTCTATTTTTCACTCATGAAAAAATCTATCCTATTCCTTTTCATCTTCTCCTTCCTTTTTCATTCTTGCAAAAATGAAAACCAAACTCCACCCCCAAATATCATCCTCTTCTTTGTCGATGATTTAGGTTGGCAAGATACCTCTGTTCCGTTTTGGAATAAAAAAACGAAATGGAATAACCTATATAAAACTCCAAATATGGAACGACTAGCCAGCCAAGGAATGAAATTTACTCAAGCTTATGCTACTCCCGTTTGCTCTCCTTCTCGAATAAGTTTGATGACTGGAATGAATGCTGCTAGACATCGAGTAACCAATTGGACACTCCACAAAGACCAACTACAACCAATGGAAACCAATCACAAAAGTCTTACTTTTCCACATTGGAATATCAATGGCTTGACTCCTGACTCATCTATCCAACATGCAGTTTATGCAACAACATTTCCAAGTCTTTTGCAAAAAGCTGGTTATCACACCGTCCATGTGGGCAAGGCACATTTAGGTGCAATTGGAACACCCGCGGAAAACCCACTCAATATTGGTTTTGATAAAAATATTGCTGGACATGCTGCAGGTGCACCAAAAAGTTATTTAGGAAAACAGAATTTTGGTAACATAGAAAAATTTAAAAATAGTCCTTGGCCAGTTCCTGGTTTAGAAAAGTATCATGGCAAAGATATTTTTTTGACAGAAGCTTTGACACTTGAAGCTATCGATGCTATCAACCAACCTGTAGAAAAAAATCAACCTTTCTTTTTGTACATGTCATTGTATGGAGTGCATACACCAATCATGGCCGATGATCGATTTGTAGAAAAATATTATCAAATGGGACTTGATTCCATAGAAGCAAAATACGCTTCGATGGTAGAAAGTATGGATAAAAGTTTAGGTGACTTGATGGATTATTTAGAGAACAAAAATATTGATGAGAACACTATTATTTTATTTATGTCAGACAACGGAGGTTTGAGTGCCGTCGCAAGAGGAGGAGAAAAACATACTCATAACAGTCCTCTTTCAAGTGGCAAAGGTTCCATTCATGAAGGTGGTATCAGAGAACCAATGATTGTAAAATGGCCAAAAGTTACTACACCCAATTCTATAAATTCTAACTATCTAATCATTGAAGATTTTTTCCCAACCATTTTGGATATGGCAAAAATTGATAATTATAAAACCGTTCAAAAAGTTGATGGACGGAGTTTTATTTACGAATTAGAAACTCCAAGTCAACTTGAACAAGACCGCCCACTCTTTTGGCATTATCCAAATTCGTGGGGACCAACTGGTCCTGGTATAGGAGCATTTAGCGCCATACGAAAAGGTGATTGGAAATTAATTTATTATCATCAAGATGAAAATTTTGAACTTTTCAATATAGCAGAAGACATTGGAGAAACAAAAAACTTAGTCTCTTCTCACAACGAAAAATTGAAAGAACTCGCAGAAGATCTAACTACATATTTAAAAGAAGTAAATGCACAAATGCCTAGTCATCAGGCAACAAAAAAACAAGTCGCATGGCCAAACGAAATTTTGATGTTTTTAATAGGAACATATGGAGTATATTATGAGAATTAGTATATTACTAAATCGGCATTTCAAATTAACCAAATGTAAAAATATATGAATCAATTAGAAAGCTCCTCGATGTCCTAATAGCCGACATCGCCGGTTACACTTCTTTATTAAAACTGACGAAGTCCTAACGACTCAAAACTTAAAACCAACATTTATGAAAAACTTATTTCAGCTACTTTCAATTCTATTTTTATTTTTTTTGATCCCAAGTTGTGGGCAAGAGAAAACAGAAGAACCTACTCCTGTCTCTGCTTCTGTTTCAAATAACTATGAAGACTTAGTTACCTTATTCAAAGAATGGCGAAAATTTGAAACTCCACCACTACGAAATGGAGCCCCAGATTATACCGCTGAAACTTTTGAAAAAAGATGGCCTGAATTTAAAAAATTACAAGCAAGATTAAATGCTATTGATGCTTCCAACTGGCCAGTTGAACAACAAGTAGATTGGCATATTGCATGGGCCGAAATGAATGGATATGACTTCAACCATCGTATCCTAAAACCTTGGGTGCGCGATCCAGCTTTTTATAAATCGCTTTGGACTTATCGAAGTGATGTGCCGGCCCACGAAGGTCCGACGAATCATGGGACAACTGAAATTTGGACATATAATTTTCCACTAAGTCCAACTGAAAAAGAAAGATTGCTAAAAGACCTCCGAGTGATTCCTGCCTTGAATGAACAGGCACAACTCAACCTTACCGGTAATGCAAAAGACCTTTGGATTGCAGGTATCCGAGATATCAGATCACAAAGTGTTAATCTAAAAAACATCTTAGATCAGGCTGGTGTAAAAGAAGATGCCGAGTTGGTGTCTACCATTCAAACTGCCATTACTTCTACCAATGAATTTGCTGAATGGCTAGAAGCAGAGGCAAAAACCAAAACTGGCCCTTCAGGCATTGGCAAAGAAAATTATACCTGGTATTTAAAAAATGTTCACTTGGTTCCTTTGACTTGGGAGGATGAGGTAATGATTCTCAAGAGAGAATTAGCTCGCGCATGGTCTGCTCTAAAATTAGAAGAACATAGAAATCGAAAACTACCAGAACTTTCTGCTGCTGACTCTCCGAAAGCGTATGATGAATTGGCAGAACGATCCGCAGTAAGTCTGATGAACTTTTTAGAAAATGATGATATCGTCACGGTTAAGGAATATTTTGATCCAGCGTTGCGAGTGCACTTTGGTAAATTTGTTCCAGAGGAGACCCGCAATTTTTTCTGGATCACGGCGCACTATGACCCTCGCCCATTGTATTCACATTTTTATCATTGGTTCGAATTAGCTCGTATGGATAATGAACCTCATCAAAGCGAAATTCGTCGTGCTCCACTACTGTATAATATTTTCGATTCTCGAAATGAAGGAGTAGCAACTGCTGTGGAAGAAATGTTTATGCAAGCTGGTTTGTATGATGATGATCCTAGAGTTAAGGAAATAGTTTATATCATGATCGCTCAACGTGCTGCCCGTGGACTCGGATCACTTTACGCACATGCTAATGAAATGACTATGGAAGAAGCAGGTGGAATTCATTCAGAGTACACTCCAAGAGGTTGGATGAAAACCGAAAAAGAACTTCTCCTTTTTGAGCAACATCTTTATCTTCGTCAGCCAGGATATGGCACTAGCTACATAACTGGAAAATACCTCGTCGAAAATGCCATGGCTGAATTTGCAAGAATGCAGGAATTAAACAAAGAACCTTTTCAGGTAAAAGATTTTTTTGACCAACTAAATGCTATTGGTAATATTCCAATTGCATTAGGGCATTGGCAAATGACAGGGATGGATGATGAAATCAGAAAAATCGTAAAATCAAATGAATACTGAAAACCTGATTTCTAAAGGCATTAGAGCCCATGAAAAAAATTATGAATATACTCAAAGTCAATTTCCGAGATCAGAAGAGATATTAGAAAAGTCGCTTAAAGATTGATTATGAAAACAATTGTGGGATGAATTTACATCACCTTGTGATAACATTCATCCCACAGTTTTAAAAACTAGTCCAACCAATCTATTTCCCAAATCGGAGTTTTCCCCAACAAATGCTCCACAAAATAATTCCACCGTTTTTTAGTAAAATACTTCCAATGCTGCGGATCTCGATAGCCATGTCGTTGACTTGGTAAAATCAATAAATCAAATTCCTTATCCGCATCTACTAAGGCTTCTGCTAATTTAAAAGTAGCAGAAGGATTGACATTGTCATCCAATCCACCATGCACTAACAATAGTTTTCCTTTTAAATTTCCTGCCATAGTAATATTGGAAACTTGATGATAAGTAGAGTCAACTGGCCAACCCATATACATCTCGGGCCACCATGCTTTTTCCATTCTAAAATCATGATCAGCTGAACTTGCAACCGCCACTTTATAAAAATCAGGAAATTGCAAAACGGCATGTCCCGCATCATAACCTCCCGCTGAATGTCCAAATATTCCTACACGATCAATGTCTAACCAGCTAAATCGTTTACTCAATTGTTTCATAGCTAAGACATGTCCTTGGAGGTTCATGCCCATGTTTTTGTAGGAGTGATTATGGAAAGATTTTGATCTTCCTGAGCTACCCATTCCATCCACCTCTATCACAATAAAACCCAGTTCCGCCAAAGTCTGGTTATATATTCCTTCCACAAAAGATTTAGGATACACCTGCGTATGCGGTCCTGTGTAACTATGATCTATGATGGGATATTTCTTGGAAGGATCAAAGTTGCTTGGTTTCCAAAGTGCGCCATAAATTTTTGTTTTCCCATCACGGCCAATTGCTTCAAAGGGCTGTGGAGGCATATAACCTTTTTGGAATAAGCGACTTACATCTGCTCTTGCTATATTTTTTAAAACATCTCCGGTCTCAGTACTTCTTAAAACAGTTGTAGTCGGAGAAGTTACTGTAGAAAAATTATCAACAAAATATTTTCCATCACTAGAAATACTGACTTGATGATGTGTATTTTCAGGAGTCAACAAAGTGAAATTTTGACCATCCAAATCAACGCGATACAATTGCTGATGATAAGGATTATTATTTGCTTCTTTACCCGACACCATAAAATAGACTTGTCCCTTTTCCTCATCGATACGACTGATCTCATTGATATAAAAATTGCCTTGGGTAATTCGATTTATCTTTTGATTCTTCAAATGGTAACTATACAATTGTCTCCAACCACTTCGCTCAGAAATAAATAAAAACAAGTCCTTCTTTTCTAAATATCGAACTGGAAAATAATCAATATTAGTTTCGCTGGTTTCCGTCAATAAAACTTTGGAAGTCTTATTTTTTAGATCAACCAATTCAATTCGTTCTTTTTGGTAACCCCGATCTGGATACTGAGCATAGATTTTCCCCGACTCATCAGACCAAGTAAAATTGATACTATTAATATGAGTATTTCGAGGTAGTGTATTAGGAATTTCCCTTTTGTTACTAATGTCATAAAAAACTGGAATGTAATGAATCATAGTGGTATCGCCTGGGGAACCTCGATAGTAAGATAGCAGCCGAGGACGATACAAAGTGTCTACACTCCAATCCAATAAATACATTTTATCAGCATAGCGCAAATCACAAATATTTGCTTGTAGATATTTAGAATCGGGCGACCAATTGACATAAAATTTTTCGGGTCGATCTCCATTTTCTCCTTCCATGATATCCGCCCAACCTACATAACTGGCGTATTCAAAATGCTTCTTTCCTTTTTTACTTAATTGATACTCCTGACTCGTCTCGGTGGATTTTATATATAAATTATAATCCTTCGTGTAGGCTTTCCATTTGCCGTCAGGCGAAGTAGATTCCATTGGATTACTTTCCTTAGGTGCTTCTACTTCGTGCAAAAGATGATCATTGCGGCTAAGGTGATAATGTTTGTTTTTATACATAAACTTCAAAGTATCGCTATTGAGATACTCCAAAGATTGTAGCGATAAATTATTAGCCTTTAAACTATCCTTCCCTAATTCATTGATCACATCCGCCACTTTTTGATGATCGAACAATGACGTGATTTCTAAATCTTTAGTTAAAAACTGCTGATACTTTTTTCCTTCAGGACTATGTTGCACAAACCAAAAACCTGTACTATCAGGAAACCAATTAGGGCGAATGTTTATGTCGAAAATTTCTTTATTGATCAGATTATTAAATTGAAAACTAATTACTCTATCATAATCTGCTTTCGTTAAATCCTTATCAACTACATTCCCAGCTTCCGGCATCAAAAGATCAGCTACCAAAAATTTATCATCTTTATTATAATACCAAAAACGATTTTTAGGAATCTTGATTCCTTGGATAATTTCCTCCCCATACAGAGAAATGTATTCTCCATCCTGCTTTGATTCATCGTGAAAAAAACGGTAGCCAACCAAGGCGTAAGTTTTTTTATCGAAGTAAAAATACCAGATGTCTTCGCCAACATTTTTTTCATAAGTTACTCGAATGGAATAAGTAGAGCGACCATCAAAAACATCATCTTTCACCATAGGATCGAGAATTGTTCCTGGGTCTTTAAGCTTCATCGGCAGACCGTAGAGATAGCTATAATAATCCCGATACATTTTTGCACGCTCACAAGTAAAGCGATGTTTTTTATTCATTTCTTCTGAAATGGTAGTACTACCATTATATGTATTGACACAATTTTCACCGTCTGCTTCTCTTGTCAGAGTTTCATCAGCAGTCGTTTGAATCAACTTAAAATAATTTCTAGGTCGATCAAAAATAGTTGTCCGAAAACGTTGCTCCGTTTGCGTAGGATTCCGCTGTTCAAAATGTAATGTAGCCTTAAAATTATCCCAACGATTATTAGGATCATGGTACTGAATACTTTTGTCTAACAACTCAGTTGCTGTCATAGTCTGAGCAAAACTTGTAAAAATAGATAAGCATACAAAGAGGAAAGAAAATAGATTTTTCATTTTGGATTTTTATAATTTTTTGAATTGAGCACTAACAAATGTAGCTAATTCCATCTAAATCAATTTTAGCTTCTTTTGTTATTTTTTCCAATGTATGCTTATAATAATATTTTGATTCCTATCTTAGTTAGATACAAAAGATTATATCTATCTATTAATAATACCAATTAACCTCTTGAAAAACCAAAA
This sequence comes from uncultured Saprospiraceae bacterium, assembly GCA_964564545.1. Classification (GTDB taxonomy): domain Bacteria; phylum Bacteroidota; class Bacteroidia; order Chitinophagales; family Saprospiraceae; genus CAJQQY01. The sequence continues at coordinate 135,915 of CAZMBP010000125.1, read as the reverse complement.
TCTTCAATCCTCAGATCGCAAACTCGCTGCCATTCTCTTCGCTGATATCGTCGGTTACACTTCTCTTATGCAAACCAATGAGCAGGAAGGCCTCACCAAACTCAATCGTTTCAAATCAGTCCTAGAAAATAAAGTCCCTAAATTTCGAGGAAAGATTGCCAACTTTTATGGCGATGGTTGTTTAGCAGTTTTTGATAGTTCGGTGGATGCAACGAATTGTGCGTTGGAATTGCAAGTTTCTTTTAAGGAAGATGTAATCGTTCCCGTTCGAATCGGTTTGCATTCCGGAGGAGTCGTTTTCAAAGAAGGAAATGCATTTGGTGATGCGGTCAATATTGCTTCGAGAGTCGAGTCGTTAGGAATTCCCGGTGCAGTTCTATTATCCAGTTCTGTTAGAAATCAAATCAAAAACCAACCAGATTTTCAATTAGAATCTTTAGGACGGTTTGAGTTTAAAAATGTAGCAGAAGGGATGACGGTTTATGCTTTGGCGAATGAAGGGTTCCCCATTCCGAAGCGAGAAGAAATAAAAGGAAAATTAAAACCAAAATCTCAAGAATTAAATGATGGTTTTTTCCAGAGAATTTGGAGAAAAAAAGTTCCTCAGATTTTTACAGCATATCTGGTAATTGGTTGGATATTAGTTCAGATGACTGAATGGGGGTTGAATCAATTTGGCATTTCTCCACATTGGTCGCGTATTTTATTTATCATTATTTTAGGAATAATTCCTTCCTTATTAGTTTATTTAATTAGTCGAGAACAAATACATAACAAAGTATTTACAAGAAAACAAAAAATACTTTTCCCAACCAACTTTATCCTACTTGGAGCAGTTTTGTTTTTTATGTTCCGTACAGCAGAGCTTGGAGCAACTTCAAAGGACATCACTTTCATCAATGCAGATGGACAGGAAGAAACTCGAAATGTGATTAAAGAAGAGTTTCGGATTCATATACCAATTTATCCGTTTGAACAAATTCAGGAAGATAGTACACACGCTTGGTTAGGAGCTGGATTCTCTTCATCCATAGCTTTAGATATGTTACAAGATAAATATATTCAAACACGTCCATCCTTTAAGTCTAATCTTACTACCGTTGATAAAATCAATGATGCTAAACTTGATAATGGGGATTTTTATATTGATGGTACTTATCAATTTTTAGCGGGTAAATACCAAATAACTCCGACGCTTCGAAATAGACGAAACGGAAATGTTATAAACGAGCGTACTTTTACTGGAGGTGATTTTTTCTCTTTGATTGATTCTATGAGTTTAAACCTTCGAAGTGCTGTAGGGTTAAGCCATTCTCAAATAGAGGAATCAGTTGATTTGGATTTCAAGGAATGGAACTCAGATAATTTGGATGCTATAAAAGAAATTACTTTGCATTTTCAAAATAATTTGAGAAGCCATCTTGAAAGAGCGGTGGAGTTGGACTCTACCTATGTAGTTGCCAATATAGGTTTAGCGATGAATTATCATATCAATTCCAAAGGAAAATTGGAATCCAAATTATGTATTGATCGTGCGATGAGACATCGAAGACGATTACCCTTCCAATATCAAATTATGGTAATCGCAAATCATCATCTTATCCATGAAGAATGGGAGAAAGCTGAGAAATTATTGAAAATGCAATTAGAAATTGAGCCAAATAATCCAGAGTTCAATGCTTTTTTAATAGGGGTATATTGGCAGACTGGTCAGGTGGATAAAATCATTGAATTGGCAGAAAATAATTTTTCTCAAAACCCCAACCCAATGACTGGATTTCAAGCTATGCAAGCAGCTTTGATGAAAGGAGAACCTGATCGGGTGATTAGAATTACCAAAGGGTTTTTACTGCTGGATCAACAAAATACTGCCATACTCAATCTTCTCGCTAAAGCCTATATACACAAAAAAGATTATGATTCCGCCAAAGAAACTATTGAAAAAATAATACTGATAGATCCGGAGGCAGAGAAAACATTTAAACATCTTTTAGGTGCAATTAACTTCATGAAAGCCAATCCAGACTATTCCAATATAATTTCCATGAATGAAGGAATTTATCGTAACACATATGGTGCTCAAGTCACCTATAATCATATGCTCAACGATCATATGTATGGTAGATCTGAGAACCAATTTGGGCAATTCATGTATCCTACCGGAGATAATACCTTAGTAACAGGAAGTCCTACTTTTGCTTATAAAAAAGAATACCTGTTGAATGATGATGGTGAGGTTTACGCTACTAAAAATTATAATATCAGACGTACTAGTGAAGGTAGTTTTTTTACCTGGAAGCAAGACTCGGTCATTTGGAAGGCAGAAAAATTATTAAAAGAAAAAGATTATAAAAAAGCTCTACCTGCGTATGAATTAGCCATTGAAAAATATCCTTCTCATTTTTATCTGCATCAGGCAAAAAGACATTTGGAATTTGTGGCTTCTATTTCAAATGAAGAACTTTTAAATATTTATCGCAGAGTGGAAGGGAAATATGGAAAGGTGAAAATCATCATGAAAAATGATCAAATATATTGGAAACAAATTGGAATTGGAAGAGAGCTTTTACTTCCTATATCCGATCATGAGTTTATCATATTGGAGGGGTATGCTTTTACATTTGCCTTTGAAGAAAAAAATGGAGAGATAGATGCTTTTCAGGAATACAAATATAACCTTGAAACTGAGGTTTGGGAAAAGCAAGAAGATTGGTACTTTAAAAAGGAGAAGTTATTGGATTAAAATGAATTGAAAATGTCTGAAAAACAAAACAGAAAACTCGCTGCCATCTTTTTTGACGACATCATCGAACTCCTCATATAAAATCAAAGGACACTCTCACTCTCCAAAAAATAAACCAAGTATAAATCATTTATTATATTTTTTTTACAAAAAAAATTATTTAAAATAAATTATGAAAAAATTTCTCCTCCTCCTTTGCTCTTTCCTTTTTTACTTCAGTTGTGAGACGCCTCAAGAGCCATTCATCCTAACTCCTCAAGCAATGAAGGAACAAGTACAAATCAAAACCTTCCCGATGGATTGCAGTATCAGAGCCATCGAAGTCATTGATACCAATACCATGTGGTTTGGAGGTTCAAAAGGACAATTTGGATACACCGAAGATGGTGGGAAAACTTGGAAAGTTGATTCCATTCGAAACTCAAAAAATCCAAATTTAGAATTTAGAGGAATTGCCAAAACAACAGATGCTATTTTCCTTTTTGCCATAGGCTCCCCTGCCCTATTATTTAAAACTACCGACCAAGGAAAATCTTGGTCATTGGTCTATGAAGAAAATCATCCTGATGCCTTTTATGATGCCATCGCTTTTTGGGATGATCAAAATGGGATTGCAATGGGCGATCCAACTGATGGATGCCTTTCTATTATTTTAACCAAAGATGGAGGAAACACCTGGACTAAAATTCCTTGTAGCCAACTCCCTCCATCCGCCGAAGGGGAAGCTGCTTTTGCGGCTTCTAATTCCAATATCGCTTTGGCCGAAAATCATGTTTGGATAGTTAGCGGAGGAAGTAAGGCAAGAGTTTTCCATAGTCCAGATCTAGGTAAAACTTGGGAAGTTTTTGACACACCTATCAATCAAGGAGGGGAGATGACAGGAATTTTTACGACTCATTTTTATGATAAAAATAGAGGAATCATCTTTGGTGGCGATTGGGAAAAACAAGACCAAAATACTCAAAATAAAGCCACAACGAATAATGGTGGTAAGACATGGATTTTAATCGCCGATGGACAACATCCCGGTTATCGATCTTCTGTGCAATATGTTCCACAAAGCGATGGGCAAGCTATTTTTGCAGCAGGTATTCCGGGCATTTCCTATTCCGCTGATGGTGCGAAGTCTTGGGTCGCTTTAAGCGATAACTCTTTTTACACTATGCAAATTTGTGATACAGGTCGGAATGCTTGGTTGGCTGGAAATAAGAAAGTTGGCAAAATGACTTGGTAAAATTAGAGCAGAGGGATCTTCGATGCGCCAAGCATTTACAAACTATTCTACATAACTATATGACATTTATTCATTCTATTTTATATTTTTTAAAATTGGTAAAATCGAAAGGTTAATTTATCTTTAGAAAAAACTCGAATGCCAAACAACCAAAATAGAAAACTAGCTGCTATCCTTTTTGCCGACATTGTTGGCTATACTGCTCTTATGGCAAAGAATGAGGAAGCCGCTCTTTCTAGTTTGGATAAATTTAAAACAGAACTAAGTACACTTGTTCCCACCTATACTGGCGAAATTATTAATTTTTATGGTGATGGTTGTTTGGCCATTTTTCAAAGTTCAGTAGAAGCTGCTCTTTGCGCAGAGAAACTTCAAAATATTTTTCAGGAAGATCCCAAGGTTCCCGTTCGAATGGGAATCCATGTTGGCGATGTAGTTTTTAGAGATGATAACGTTTTTGGTAATGCGGTCAATGTCGCTTCAAGGTTGGAATCTATCAGTATTCCTGGTGCTGTTTTAGTATCAAAAAATGTACGTAACCAAATCAAAAACATCCCAGAACTGAAAGTGGTACCTATTGGTACATATGAATTTAAAAATGTTGAAGAGGCCATTTCTATTTATGCTTTAGCTACTGGATCGCTCCCCATTCCAGAACCTCATGAAATAAAAGGAAAAATAAAAGTAGAGGTTAATGTCAAAGTTAATTATAAGGATCATACTCCCTCTCCTTACAAATGGTTATTTGGAATTGTATTGTTATTATTAACATCTTTTGCCGGATGGTTTTTCTATCAACAAGAAACTATGCCTACAACTCCAGTTTCTGAAAAACCTTCCATAGTTGTCTTACCATTTGAAAATCTAAGTCCAAATAAGGAAAAACAATTTCTTACTGATGCTACTTCCGATGAAATTAGAACTACGCTTTCCTCCATTCAACGTTTAAAAGTTACCTCTAGAACTTCTTCGAAATTCTTTGAAGGCAAAAATGTTTCCCTTCAAGAAATTAGAAATAGACTTGGAGTTGATCACGTTTTAAATGGAAGCATTTTGACCATCGGCGATCAAATCAAAGTAAGTGCTGAATTAAGTAACACACTTACGGATGAAGTAGAATGGACTTATAATTCTGGAAATACTCCAAGTAATAGAATTTTTGAAATACAACAAGAGTTGGCTTTAGCAATAACTAAAGAGTTGAAAATTAATATCAACGAACAAGAAGTTTTTAAAACATTTAAACCTTATACCGAGAACCCAGAATTATATATCGAGATTCTAAAAACGAGAAGCAAGAGCGCTTATGATACAGAAGGTCGAGGAGCTGTCGAGAAAAAGTTAAAAGATATTTTACAAAAAAATCCTAATAATGTCCTTGCCATTAGAACCCTCGCAGATATTTATTTAATCAAAGGGCTAACAGATTTCCCTATAGACTCTGTTCGACTACTAGCCTTACCGCTTTATCTAAAAGCTGAACAATTAGACGAAAGCGGAGTCCTTTACGGATCATTTGCTTTTTACAAATTATGGTATGAATGGGATTTTAAAAGTGCCGAAGAATTTGGAATAAAGGGTTCAAATATCAATGATGAATGGTCTATTAATTTACTGATCGACCTCTATCAAAAAATTGATGAACTAGATAAAGCTTGGGAACAAGTCAAAAAGATGGAAGATATCAATCCTATTCATGAAACGATTTATTCATTGAAAGGGCGTTGTTATTTTCTTTCAGGAGATATGAAGGAAGCTGAAAAATATGCCAAGCTATTAACCGAAAAAAAACCTAAAGTTCGAGATGGATATGTCGATTTGGGGAGAGTTTATTTGCACCAAAATAAAAATCAAAAAGCGATTGAAGTTTTTGAATCAGGCACTAAAAATTTGAATAGACGAATTCCTTTTTTAACTGGATATTTAGCCATTGCATATCATCGACTCAATCAAATGGAAAAATTCAATTCTATAATTCGAGAACTAGAAGAACGTTATGAAACTGGTGGAACAGGTAGCCCCGCTTTTTTCTTAGGTGCAGTTTATTGTAACATTGGTCAGCCGGATAAAGGTTTTGAATGGTTAGATAAATCCTTTGCTACAAATGATATTGAAATGTCTTGGTTAAAAATGGATCCTGTATTTCGACCGGTAAAAGATGATCCAAGATATTTGGACTTATTAAAACGAGTAGGATTCCCTTGATGAGTTTTGTTTCCAAATCACATTTGATTACATGTAAGGGTCATGACAAACATATTTGATTATCTCTTCGAAACCTAAATACGCGATGCACCAATACCGCTATCATATCATCATAATCATTTTTTTTCTTTTTGTAGGAGTATTGTTATTTCTCGATCCAATCCCCCAAGATTTAGACTACCATAATTTTGCTGATCAAAGAAATATTTTAGGCATTCCAAACTTTTGGGATGTGATGAGTAATCTTCCCATGTTCTTTTTAGGGACTTATGGTACTTGGTTGAGTTTACGTCATTGGTCTCAACGACCTGATGTAGTTGCAAAATGGATTCCATTGATATTATGCTCAGGTATTTTCTTGGCATGCTTTGGATCAGCCTATTATCATTGGGCACCTGACAATGATACGTTAGTTTGGGATCGACTACCGATGACTTTAATGTTCATGCCCATTTTTTCATTGCTCATTTATGATTTTATTGGAAAAAAAGAAGGACAGATTTCATTTTTCATATTAGTTCCTCTTGGCGTGTTTAGTGTTTTTTATTGGCAATATACCGAATCTATCGGGCAGGGTGATTTACGTTTTTATATTTTTGTTCAGTTCTTCCCGATGGTAATCGCGCCTTTTATTTTGTGGCTTTTTCCTAAAAAAACGAAGTACGTTAAGTATATCATTTACATCTTAGCTTGGTACATTGTCGCAAAAATTAGCGAACATTTTGATGATGCTATTTTTGATCTACTTGGTTTTTGGAGTGGACATACTATTAAGCATTTGGTGGGTGCAATTAGTTTGATTTATATATTAAAATTAATAGTGGCTTGGGAAGAAGAGTTGGTGAAAATAAAAAGGTAATTTTTTATTAGAAAAAACTCCGAGTAATCGGTGGGAAACTTTTAGGCAAATATGAAGACAAACGAAAAGAGAAAACACACCCTTTAGGTCATTGATTTTTCATAACAATACATTTACAATATCATTTTCACTCAAAAAGGTCAGACGACAAATACCGATCTCCCCGATCACAAACTATCGAAACGATCACTCCTTCATGTAATTCACTCGCCAGTCGCAAAGCAACAGTCGCCGCTCCCCCACTACTCATTCCTGCAAAAATTCCTTCTTCCTTCGCTAATCGTCGAGCTGTATTGGCAGCTTCCTCTTGACTAACTTCCATCACACGATCTACTTTTTGAGGATTAAAGATCTTGGGTAAATATTCTTGAGGCCATTTTCGAATACCTGGAATTCTGGAACCATCAGTAGGTTGTGCTCCAACGATTTGAACATTTGGATTTTGTTCTTTAAGAAAAGTTGAGGTTCCCATAATTGTCCCTGTCGTTCCCATCGCAGAAACAAAATGAGTTATTTTACCTTTAGTATCTTCCCAAATTTCAGGGCCAGTTGATTTATAATGTGCCTTCCAATTATCATTATTTGCAAATTGATTAAGCATGATAAAGCCTTCATTCGCCACTTTCGCTTCGGCATAATCTCTTGCGCCCTCGATGCCTCGATCCCCTGAAGTCAGGGTAACTTTTGCGCCGTACGCTCTCATGGTTTGCACGCGTTCTTTTGTTGCATTTTCAGACATAACGAGTTCGATGTCCAATCCATAAATACCTGCAATCAATGCCAATGCAATTCCAGTATTCCCACTCGTTGCTTCGATGAGTTTGGAATCTTTATTAATATCACCTCTTTCCAAACCGCTTTTGATCATATTTAGCGCAGCTCGATCTTTGACACTTCCTCCTGGGTTGTGGCCTTCGAGTTTGAAAAACAATTTAACATTTGGATTTTGATTCAACGCCTTGGATTCAACCAAAGGTGTATTTCCAATTAAATCTAAAATACTATACGACATTTGAATTGGTTTTAATTTTAATATTCGGAGTATGATAAACTTTCGAGTTAGGTGGCACAGAACTAGTAATCCAAGCATTTCCGCCAATGATGGTATTTTCACCAATGACAGTATCGCCACCCAAAATAGTTGCGCTTGCATAAATCGTAACATTATTTTCGATAGTCGGATGTCGCTTAGTAGCATGCAAATGTTTGGCAACAAAAAGTCCTCCGAGTGTAACTCCTTGATAAATTTTCACATTGTCTTTGATGATCGCAGTTTGACCAATAACCACTCCCGTAGCATGATCTATAAAAAATGATTTCCCAACTTGAGCACCGGGATGCAAATCAACTCCAGTTTTATGATGAGAATATTCAGTCATCAATCGAGGCACTAATGGAAAACCTTCTTTGTATAATTCATGTGCCAATCGATAAATTGCTATCGCATAAAAACCAGGATAAGCCATATAAACCTCCTCAATCAATTGAGTCGCAGGATCACAATTGATCACCGCTTCAGCATCCAAATTGAGTAGTTCTAAAATCTTTGGTAATTTCCTTAAATACTTATTCCAAACGGCTGAACAAGATTCGCCGTTTTCCCAACAAGCTAACTCTACCAAATGTGAAAACTCTTTTTCTAGAATTTCTAAATTCTCTTCCACAGGAGTATCATTATCAAAAAGGGTAAGAAAAAGTCGTTTGGTAAACGCTTCCGTTTTTTCCTTTAATTGAAATTTGAGATTAGGTTGCTTCTTATGTTGGATAATATTTTTTATAATTTCAGCTTTTTCCATCGATAACTTGTTATAAAATAAGAATGATTGAATAGTATTAACGTAAAGAAGAACTGAATGTTCTAAATAAAAGAAAGCCTTTCGCTGAGGAGCAAAAGGCTTTCTTTTTATTAACATTAATCTAAAATCGTCGAGTATTTATGCGCTCAGCAAACTTGAAAATCTATCTTTATTAGCATACACTAATACTAGTCCTAAAACTAATCCCACAATTGCTCCTGCTACACCTTCTGGTGCATGGATCAAGTGAAAAACTGCTGCATTAAACATAATTGCAATGGAGAAGGTAAGTGCCAAGGGAACATATTTTCCTGCTAGAAGTGCCAGACCGGCCAATATTTCAAGCACCCCAATCAACTTTAAAAATCCAGAGGTTGCATAGATTCTCATTAACTCTCCTCCATCACCAGGAATTGGGGGGAATTCTAAGAATCCTGCAAATTTATTTATTCCAAAGATTAACATAAATAATCCAAAAAGGACTCTTAGCCCCATTGTTACTTTTGGGTTCATAATATTTTTTTTTCGTTTTGTAAATAATGAAATAACATTCTAAAAATAATGTTTTTCCATTGCATTAAGGAATTTATTTCTCAGATTTTCAAATTAGTCCTAATACTAATAAATGAAAAAAGGAGTTGTTTCCGATTTATTCGAAAACAACTCCTTTTACAACAATATATTTACAATGATTATTTTTCAATAAAAACTAATCGCATGGTAAGCAATCAACTGTAGTGGTTACTCCATTCATTGTAATATCAACCAAACCGTCGCAAATCCCATTTCCAAAATCATAAATGATATCTGCATTAGAACTTGAATTACCCATACTACAATCACTATCTTCATTTATTCTTAATTCACCAGTCGTTATACAATGACATACCAATGGTTGGAACTCTAATCCATTTCCAGATGGACTAGTTACATCCAAACAAAAATCTTGACTAGTTGATCCATTCGTGCAAGTGATATGTGTATTATTTACACTCATATAATAAATATTGTCGATGTAAGTCAATGGATCTGAAGGATCATCTTCAATTGTTCCAGAATTTGGAATAAATCCAATAGTACCAAATGGATCTGAAAACTCAGGTTTTGCATCTACCAATATTTCATTTCCATTCGTTAAGTTGGTCAAAATAAGATCATGCTCAAAAGCAATTAAATAAGATGTTTCTGCGGGTACATATTTGAATTTAAACTCAACTGGTTGGCCTGTATTTCCACTCGTTATTGAATGTCCATTTTCTTCATAATCAGTTGATAAAATTATGACAAAATCAGTTCCTGGCCCAGAATTAAAAAGTTGAGTATTGCAGGTAACTGTGATTTGTCCAACTTTTGGAAGTGTAAACAAAGGCGGAGTACAACCTGGCGATGGCCCAAAATCAAGCACCAATGTAATTGGAAAAGTCGTACCCGAAGAAGTAACTGTCGGACAAGTCCGAGTATCTACTTGATCTGGATTAGGAGCCAATCCAAATATTTCAGGATGTGCAAAACTTTGTGATAATATAAGAGAGAAAAAATCTTTCGATAAGGTGTTTCTAATAATTGCATCATTTCGAAGTTCGTCATTAGAGTTTTCAACAACTGGAACTTCTACCTCGATCACCTCTTCAATTGTTTTTTCAGATTTCTGGCAAGAAAAAAAGCATAGCAATGCTAATACAATAAGTGTTTGTTTCATGGTCATATGTGTAATAAAAAATGTAAAATAAATTGGAGGGAAAATTACTGGAGGGACTTTCAATTAAGAAAGATGTTTAAAATTACTCTATTTAATTGTAAATATCAATGCAATATCTTTTTTCTATTGAGAAATAAAAAGCAAAACCCTTTCGAGCATTTAGGAAAGGATTTTTGCTTTAAATGAATTAATTTTGATCTTCTGCTATAAGTTGTTCTAGATCTGGTTACTGATAATTTTCAAAGACAACTTTAAAATAAAACTTGGGCTACTCGACTTTCAAATCATAAAGCTTAATCAATTGAAATTTACTTCAATTTAACTATTTTTACATTGGTAAAAAACTAATGTAAATTCGTTTTTCTCAAAAAATATATAACAATAATGGCTGGAATCAATACTGCTGAATTTTGGATCAACCTTTTAAAAAAAGTTACTCGACAACTTTTTAAAAACTTTCTAAAAGACCAAGGCATTCGAACTACTCCACCAACTCATAATCAACATGTGGTTCCTCACCCAGAAGGTTGGGCTATCAAAGGCGAAGGAAATGAAAAATATACTGGTATTTTTGACAACCAAAAAGATGCGATTGAAAGAGCTAAAGATATCGCTTATAATTATGAGGCAGATGTGATCATTCATCGAAAAGATGGTACAATTCGAGATCGAGTAACGCCGAGATCGTAGTTAATTAAAAATAATTTGCCCGTATTTTTACAGCTTAATAAAATGATCATCTGTGGTTAAAAATATAAATTATGAATCTTCACAAAATTCTATTTTCACTCCTCTTTTCTATTTTATTATTCACCTGTACTTCTGATCAAACCAATTCAAAAAAAATGCAAAACGACGATTCTCTTTCTTTTTTAAAAACTCCATTTGGGACAACACCTGATGGTGAGGTTGAACTTTTTTCCTTAAAAAATAAAAACGGGATGGAGGTCAAAGTCACGAACTATGGAGGAATTATTACTTCGATAATTGTTCCTGATAAAAATGGTGAAATGGCAGATGTCGTTTTAGGGTTTGATAGTCTGTCTCAATATTTAGAACCTCATCCCTACTTTGGAGCAATCATTGGTCGCTACGGAAATCGAATCGCAAATGGAAAATTCAAATTAGATAACAATGAATACACGTTGGTCAAAAACAACGGAGAGAATCACTTACATGGTGGAACAAAAGGTTTTGACAAAGTGATTTGGGAAGCAAAAAAAGTACATTCTCAAAATAAGGTTGGAGTAGAATTGACTTACACAAGTGCAGACATGGAGGAAGGGTATCCAGGAAAATTAGAAGTTACTGTTCAATATGCTTTGAATAACGACAATCAATTATTCATCGCATACCAAGCTGACTCAGATAAAAAAACGCTTTGCAATTTGACCAATCATTCTTATTTCAATCTCTCAGGCGAAGGCAATGGATCCATTCTTAATCACGAACTAACGCTCGATGCTAATCAAATAACTCCAACTGACGAAGGTTTGATTCCTACAGGTGAATTACAATCGGTGAAAGACACGCCATTCGATTTCCTATCTGCAACTCAAATCGGTCAACGAATTGACGATGACCATCAGCAACTAAAAAATGGCGATGGTTACGATCATAATTTTGTTTTAAACAAAAGAAAAGATAACGAAAGAGCTGCAGCACTTTTTGATCCTAAGAGTGGTCGATTTATGGAGGTTTTTACCACGGAGCCGGGTATTCAAATTTATACTGGAAATTTTTTAGATGGTTCTTTGATTGGAAAGTCAGGGAAACCATATTTAAAAAGAGGAGCTGTTTGTTTAGAAACACAACATTTTCCAGATTCACCTAATCAACCTAGTTTTCCAAGTACAACCTTGGAACCGAATAAATTATATTCGTCGTTGACTATTTATAAGTTCTCTGTTAGAAAATAACAACAATGAATTGCCAAGATGACTTTAAGTCACCTTGGCAATAATTTTCTCTATTATTAGCAAAATCACTATCTTTACATTCCACCTAAATTCCCTTCTTCCAAAAGCATTTTTTATGTTTAATTAAAAAAAAGATGCGTCAATCTATTTACTTTTATAAAAAAAAAATCATTTATGGTTAAAGACTGTTCCGACACTTCAATCGTGCAAAACTTGATTGGAGGGAATGCAAGCGAAAAAGAACAAGCATGGACCTGTATTTTAAATAAATGCACAGATTCATTGCGCAAATATTTAAGAAATCGAGGCGTCGTAGAAGAAGCTGATCGAGAGGATATCATGTATGAATCCATTTTTCGATTAATAAAAATAATTGAATCTGGATTTGAGATGAAGCAAAATGTCTGTGCTATTCTGATGGGCGTTGGCAAGAATGTGCATCATGAATTTTTGAGAAAAAAAGCAAAAGAGAGTAAGATTGAAGAAACATATACTTCGATTTTAGATAGTTTGGAAGATGATCCACGAGACTATTCTGTGTTTCAAAAAAAATTCCAAAAGCTTGGAGAAAAGTGCAAAATGCTCTTGGATTTAAAATATGTCAAAGGCATGAAGATGAAGGAAATGGGCGAAATGCTTGGACGAACTTCAACTGGGATAAAAACCGATATTCAAGGTTGTAAAAATAAATTGCGAGCAATGGCCTAGAACGACTTCCCAAATCGTCACCTATAAAACGATTATCAAGAATCGCAAAAAAAGAATTTCAAATTAAAGATTATGAAAGATCAAGAAACTTTTATTGACCAATTTTTCAACAGAGAATTAAGCCAAGAAGAATTGGTTGAATTCAAAAAGAGACTCGATACCGATGCTGATTTTCGGGCTGAAGTCCAATTCAGAAAAAACTTACAAAAAGCAGTCGCTCAAAAAGAAGCAACAGAAAAAATTGAAAAGGAAGCAACTATAAAAAAGTTAAAGTCGCTCCAAAATAATTCGGCAACAGATAAAAGTGATGCTAATGCGCCACAGGCAAAAATTAGAAACTTAGGACGATGGTTAACTGCTGTAGCAGCAATTGGAACGTTGCTTTTAATTGCATATTTAGGTTTCCAAGATACTTCTTCAAATGGTCAAAATCTAGCTGAAAATTTTTATGAAAATAATTACACCCCATACGAAGCCGACATCACCTTGAAGTCTATTCCTACCAACTCATTAATTGCAGAACTAGACAAAGCTTATAAAGCTGGCGATTACAATGCATCATTTGATTTGGCAGATAGTGTCCTAAGAGAATTACCAAACGATGCAGAGATACTTTTGATTAAGGGAATTTGCTTGATGGAAAAAAATAAACCCAATAAAGGAATAGCTGTTTTCAAATCTATTTCGAATGAATTATACCAAGACGAAGTCAACTGGTATATCGCAATGGCATTTTTAAAACAAGATAAAGTTGATGAAGCCGAGCCTTACCTCAAAAAAATAAAAGGAGCTAAGTATTTAAAAAAATTAGAAAACCTAAATTAATCTGAAAGTCGACTCTCCGAGTCGTACAAAAAAATACGTACGACTCGGAGAGTCGACATACGGAAAACAACAACATGAGAAAATTACACTTCGTCATATTATTTCTTTTAAATTTTACGCTCGGCATTTTTGCTCAGCAAGACGAAGCTTTACTCAATTCCATTCTTGATCCAAACGTCGACCTCGAAGAAGCTATCGAAATGATGGCAAAAGATTTTCCAGAATTACTAAACCCAGTTGTCGATGCAAAAAAAGATTTCGAAAAAGCTATAACCCTTGAAAACGCTAGCGAAACTGGTAATTATTATCAACAACTTGGCCGTCAATTTTTACAAAAAAAAGAATACGAACAAGCTATTCTATATTTAAAAAAATCAATTGACGCGACAAAAAAAGGTCTTGGTGAAATAGATCGACATCCAAATCTATCCTCAAAATATAAAGATCTTGGTTCGGCTTACGAAGGCAAATCAGAAAAAGAAGAAGCATTAATCTTTTATCAAAAAGGACTTCGATCAGCAGCGGTAACTTTTGATGATGAAGACCTTTTAGCCAATCCAAAAGTGGAAGATTTGATTTCACCTTTGTTGTCTATTCCGATTTTTGAAGCTAAGGGGAATTTGCTTTTGCAATCAGATCGAGATGAAAATCAATTGCTTGCTTCCTTGATTGCTTACGAGCGAGCTTTGGATATCTTAGAATCAATTTGCAATAAATACCAATCAGAATTTACCAAATTACATCTTGGAGACCAAGCGGTTCGTATGACCGAAAAAGGTATTCACGCAGCACGTCAATTATTCCAAATCACCAGAGACAATAAATTCAAAACTAAAATGTTTACCCTTGCCGACAAAGGAAAGGCAATGGCATTGCGAAGTGCAATTTTAGATTCCAAAGCAAGTGCATTAAATTCGATTCCTTCCGAAATGTCGAATCGAGAACAAAGATTAAAAATAAAACTAGCTCACCTTAAACAACAACTTAAAAAAAGACGCAATACAAATAACAATAATATTGACAAAAAAATATTCAATACAACTGAAGCACTTTATTTTCTTCAAGATTCGCTAAAAACATTTTTCCCTGAATATTCCTTTTTAAAAAATTCAGCGCCTTCTCTAGCTTCTGATAGTTTACAGTTGTTTTTGGAAAATGGAAATCGAGCAGTCGTAGAATACTTTTTTGGAAAAAATACAGCTTATGCTTTTATCGTAACAGCTGATCGTTTTTATGTGGAAAGGTTGAATGATCTTAGGCAAATTCAAGAAACGATTTTGTCACTTCGAGAATTAATTCAGTCCATGAGTTTTAGAACAGATGCTCAAAATGCCTATCAAAATTATGTTCGAGATGCAAGTGTTTTATATAGTTTAGTTTTAGAAGCACCTTTGAAAAACTTAGATTCAACAATAGATGAATTAATCATTATTCCAGATGGGCCACTTTGGTTAGTCCCATTTGAAATATTATTGGATGATCAAGCAGCGACAGATCAAGTTAATTTTGGAACAGAAAACCTCCCCTATTTATTGAAAAAGTATGCGGTGACATACGCTCATTCCTCAAGACTTTTATTGGAACAAAACGGAATTAATAATTACAAAACGACGATTCCATTTTTGGGACATGCTCCAAAATTTAGTGGTAGAGGTGACATTGCAGTTCGTTCATGCTTTGAAGTCGGTGCAAATTTACCCGAATTAAAACATAGTGCCATCGAAGTTGAAAATATTAGTAACCAATTTAATGGTCAATCATTTTATGGAAATGAAGCGACTCGAAATTCATTTTTAAAACTAGCACCACAAGCAGAAATCATTCATCTTTCAACACATGCTTGTATGAATAATGATGATCCTTTAGACAGTCGCATATTTTTTTCTGAAAATGATTTCATCAATACTGAAGATATTTACACCCTTGATATTAATGCCAAAATGACCATGCTTAGCGCATGTCAAACTGGTTTGGGTAAAGTCTATAATGGAGAAGGAATGATTAGTTTAGCTAGGGCATTCCAACAGGCAGGCTGCCCGAGTGTAACTATGAGTTTGTGGTCAGTTGCTGATGCCTCAACTACCGAAATGACCACACTTTATTATTCATACTTAAACGATGGTCTCTCGAAAAATAAAGCATTACAGCAAGCCAAATTAGATTTCATCAATGCACAATCACCTTCCAAACAACATCCTTTCTTTTGGGCAGGGTTTGTTCATTTGGGTGATTTCAGTCCTATAGGAAATAGTGGAATGGGAGGAAATAAATTCTTGTTTATAGGATTAGGAATCGTTTTCTTATTAGGGATTTTTGTTTTTGGAAAAAAGAAATAAAGACAATCTGAAATAGGAATATATTAGCGTAAGCGTTATTACTTATTCAATAGAACAATTTATGAAAATATTTACAACGATCATTTTTTCAATTTGCCTGACCTTCGTTTCAGTTGGTCAAGTGGAAGAACCGGAGAAAAAACCACTTGTTCATCCCACTATTATGGTTATTCCATTTGCAAAGGAAAATGAACAACTCCGAACAGTTTACGAAAGAGAAGATAAATTACATCTTCGAGTAGCGGTTACAAAAGTGAAAGAAGCATTCGAATTTCACTACATACCAACTGTTGATTTCCGAGCAAAACTCAAGCAAATTTCCAATAACAAAATCATGGAAATTGGAAACCAATCTTCGATCAAACAACAAGTAATCGAATTGTCAGGTGCTGATATTTATGTAGAAGTAGAGTCTAGTATTATTCAAGACGAAAATGGCAATTCCTCAACAGTAACTGTAACTGCTTACGATGCTTTTTCAGGTCAAGTATTGGCAACCGATGTGGGAACGACTACTCGATTTTATACTCACAATTTTGAACGACTAACTGAAAAAGCAGTCAATGAATTTATGAAAACATTCATGTACAATATCCAAGATAAATTTAATCAGATCGTAGAAGAAGGCCGAACGGTCGTTGTCAATATTGGTTTTGATGAAAACGCAGAATTGGACATGGATTCTGAAATGGAAAATGGAGAACTATTTTCAGACGTATTAGAAAACTGGTTTGATGAAAACGCTTACAACAATTACTTCCATGTGCAAGGTGTGACTGCAACCAAAATGATTTTGGACGAAGTCAGAATTCCTGTTATCAATCCTAAAAATGGACGTAGCTATCGCGTGACTCAATTCGCAGCGAAACTAAGAGCGTTTTTGAAAAAACAAAATTTGGAAGTGACACGAGACGTGGTGGGATCGAATATTTATATTACCATTAATTAAAAAGCATATGATTTCTAGATTGATATTAACAGCATTTTTATTTTGTAATTGTTTTGGCGCAAGCGTTACAAATGCGCAAAGTGAAGTAAAAAACTTAGACCTAAAAATCATGTCCACTCATTTTGACTTGGGCATTCCTTCGATTTATCATACTAAAGTCGAACGAAAAGTCATCGCCATATTTACTCAAAAAGGAGTTGTGAATAAAAAGGGAAGCACCTTTGCGATTTACCCTTCATTAAGTGTAATTGAATTTAATAAAATGGAAGGAATTAAAACCTTGCAAACTGCTCAGGTAGAATTTAGCTTGGTTGCGAAAAATATTTTTTCCAATGAAGATTTGATCGTTTTTTCTAAAAACATTACAGGATCAGGAAGCACTCAAAAAGCTGCAATCAACAAAGCTATTTCAGGTATTCGTCCTAATCAAAAAGTATATGCAAGTTTTGTAAATGAATTGTTAGAAAAAGTAGATTTATACTATAATTCTGAATGCGAGACTATTCTGGCAGATGCAAAAAAAGCTATGGAGAATAATGAAAATGAACGAGCGATTGCCATTTTAAATACTTTACCAAAGTCATCTGATTGCCGAAAGTCTAATGAATCATTATTGACTCAAGCTTTTCAAAATTATCAAAAACAAAACTGTAATCAACTTATTCAAAAAGCAAATATTGCTTCAATGAAGAAGGATTACAAAAACGCAATTGACCTACTAGGCCTTGTAGACATTGAGTCTCCGTGTGCCGATGATGCAAAAATCGCTTTGGAAGAAATCGCTGCTGCCAATGATGAACAGACTGCTAAAAAATTAACTTTCCTCAATAAAGTGTACAGCGATAATAAAGAAATTCAAAAGGCGAGACAGCAGTCAATGAATGCGATAAGTAATACTTATATCGAGGGGATTAGTAAGAAGTGATTTTTTTGCCGCAGATTGGGCTGATTTTTTATGATCATTATGATCTTCCCCAAAGTGATTTTTTTAGGTAATACCTTGAAAGAGAAATCATATAAATCATAAAAAATCAGCCCAATCTGCGGCAAAAAATTAAAACGCATACCCAAACGCCAATCCAAAAAAAGGCAAAAATGTCCTACCATCACTAAAGTTTCCAACAAATGGAGTATAGCCTATTTTCCATAAAAACCCTCCCAACGGAGGATGTCGATGATACATTAAACTAAACGTTCCAAACGATGTCCCTTCAAATCGAACTACCTCATCATTGAGTCGAAAATCATCCACGTCTAACTTATCAAAATAGGAATAACCTACTCCAATTTCAATATGATGTTTACTATCCTTTTTTCCTAGCAAATAAGTAATTTGAATTGGAATAGAAACTTTACTAGCATCTTGTAAACTTCCAAAACCAAATCCAATTCGAGCACCAAGTCCTCTATTTTTTTGCAAAAAACGAGTTTCATAATTAAAGGTAGGTGAGAATCCTGCTCCTCCAATTTCAAAATACGCACCATGTCCTCTTCGTTCAAAAGTTGCTTCCTCTGTTTGAGCTGAAAGGTTGATTAGCAATAGAGAGAATATGAATAACAAAATTAATTTTTCCATAACAATATTCACACGTTTTTATTTTTTCATTAAAATGCTCTTCCGAAACTCATTCCAAACATTGGCAAAACTCCCTTTAAAGCCTTTCCATCATCATTCTCTTCCCAGTAGCCAACCAATGGAGTAATCCCAACTCTAAATACAAATTTCCCATAACGGGGTTGTCGACGATACATAAATGACAACCCTATCATTGTCTGTTGATCAAAAGATCTATCTCCAATCTCAAGTGGATCTTCATAATTGAAATAAGTAATTCCACCACCGAATTCAAAAAAATGATTGCTATCTTTTTTTCCAGTCATATAGGTTATCATTACAGGAATTGCGAACCAATCCCCAATCGTACCAGCTCCAAAACGAGCTCCTAAGCCACCAGTTTTTTCTTGAAATCGAATATCAAAATTTACAGAATAAGCAAAAGCATTTCCACCTAATTCTAAATAAATAGCTTTCCCTCTTCGATCATAAACTTGCCCATCTGATTTTGGTAAAAAAAATAAAAAAATAAATCCAATTAATATTATTCGTAAAATGGAGGTAATTTTCATCTAAAATAATTTAGCTTTTAATAAAATTTGAGGATCAAAAAAACATTTTTTCTAGTTAGCAACATAACAAAAACAAATAATTAACTTTTCTGATCACCTATTTTTCCTTCATATTTGTTATTTTTGAATTAAAATAATTTGACTTTTACCCATCTTTTGAAACAATCTAACTTTTAATCCACCTATCATCATTTTCACAAAATATAATGCAATGAAAAATTTGTACAGTTTACTATTATGTCTTTTCGTATTTCAAATTCAAGCACAGTATGATACTATCTATGTAGCCGTTTTACCCTTCGCTTCGGATAGTGAAATGACAGAAGAGTCTAGAACGAAATTACAAAATATTGTAGCCGATGAATTTTCTAGAGATTACCGAATGGTTTTATTAGATCGTGGTGAATTTGATGTTGTCGCAGAAGAACGTGACCGCCAACGTGATGAAGATTTTATTGATGGAAAAATTGTCGAACAAGGAAAAGCAATTGGTGCTGAATATTTGGTTGATGGATTTGTTGATAATTATGATGCTCAACTTTTTTTAAAAGTTTACGACGTCAGCGACGGTTCATTAATTGGTTCAATTGTTTCTTCCCTAATCGTCAAAAGGCATCAAAAACACCTACTTGATATCAAAGGAGAACTCAAAGATATTTTTTCGACAACGACTCCTACTGACCAATTACAAAAAGGTGTAAAACAATTAATCAATCAATGTTTTTCAGAATTTTTATACATCGTAGTTGGCGCCGAAGAAGAAAGTAAAAAAAGAGTTCGCTCTCTAAAAGTTTATGCCGGTAGCAAAATGGGACTAAAAAAAGGACAATTACTTGAAGTCCAAGCTTTGGTGGAGGAAGAAGTAGAAGGGGTCGTTACCACTAGACGAGAATCTGCAGGTTGGGGAAAAATTGAAAAAGTAGATGGGGAGTCTTGGTGTATATTAAAGGTAGAGGCAGGCAAAGGGAACATCAAAAAACTATTGAACAAAGGAACAAAATTAAGATGTCGCGCTATTAAGAAATAAAACAATAACAATACATTTACAAAAATTGAAAAAACACATTTCCATCTTACTAATTTCATTTTTCTACACATTTTGTTTCGCTCAAAATGATGTAATCAAGATTGGTATCCTTCCATCTACTTATGGTGATGGAATGCCTTTGGCGGAATTTGCTGAGTTTGAAAAAAATGTAATTACACGTTTAAAAAAAATAGAACGTTATGAAATTGTTCGCGACCAAACGAGTTTTGAAGACGTAAATGTAAAACCAGAAAATGGCGTTTTAAAAATAGACCAAAGTATTTTAGCTGAAAAAACTGCGGTAAAATATTTATTGCAAATCGTTTTTGGGGATACAGATTGGACTTCTAGCACCTCAGCTTCACAAATCCCTTACGGGCACTCTGCTACTGTTTGGATGACCCTAAATGTTTATGATGTCGCTACTGGAGTTTTAAAAAACAGTATCACCTTAACCGCTGACACCGCCGATGGATTAAAAGAAAAAAGAGGAATCCGAGGATCTACTAGTCCATTTAAAAATGCAATAAGTTATGCACAAAAAGGACTTTGGAAAAAAACTATCCGAGCGCTCAAAACCTTGTTACCATTAGACTTAGAGGTTATGGATGTTTTGAAAAAAGAAAAAGGTAGAGCACAAGTTGTGCGAATCAATGGAGGAAAATTTCATGGTTTACAACCCAAGGAGAGTATTTATGTTTTTTATGAAAAAGAATATATCGTTCGAGGAAAACCGACTATGCGTTTTGTTGAAGTCGCTAAAATATCATTGGAGGAAGTAGCGGAAAAAACCTCTATTGGAGAAGTAAGAAAAGGTCACAGAGCAATTGTCAATGCACTTGAAGACGGGAAAAAATTAAAATGTATTCTCAAAAGTTCCAATCAATTTAAAAAAGGTTATGGATTCTAAATTGTTTATTCTTTTACTTAAAATCACCTTTGTAAATATACTGTTATGTATGTGCACTTTTCCCTCATTGGCTCAAGATGGAGGAACCCCTGCGTTGGGGATTTTAAAATTAAATGCATCAGACGTAGAAATTGAAGAAGCAGAAAATGTATCGAATAGAATAGAAATAGCTTTCTTTAACTCCAACCGTTTTCAAATGGTTACTCGACAAATATTAGATGCCATCGATGCTGAAAGAGAACGAAGTAAAGATGCTGTCAACTTGGATGACCTTGCTATCCAACAAGGAATTGCCATCGGTGCCAACTATATTTTGAAAGGAAAAGTTACTCGATACGATCGCAATACTCGACAATCTACTTCCAATAGAACTTCTTCTCAACAACCAAGTCCTCCAAAAATTTACACGAGTACATTGGTTCATTTCAGTATCCAAATCGTGGAAGTAAAATCGGGAGTAATCAAAGCTGGAGCAAGCTATAAAGGTTCTTTAAATAAAATCGATCATTTTGTTAAAAATTTTATACGGAAAGAATTTCCATTTCGTTTGACCATACTAGAGCATTTAAAAGAAAAAGAAGAAAAGAAAAAAACTTCTGTCTTACTTGATGGCGGATTTAAACAAGGATTATATAATAGTGTGTTGCTCAATGTCTACGAAGAAATTCCTGAAACCTTCGAAGGAATTACAATCTATAGGGAAGTTCCGATTGGAAAGATGTACGTGGAAGCGGTTGACTTCAGCGGCAATTTCTCACAATGCATCATTAAAAAAGGACGGAAACCAATTTTAAAAAAATTAGAAGAAGGGAAAACGCTCATATGTAAAGTTCCTAAAAAATTACGTTTTATGGGAATGAAATATGAATATAACTACTAAGTGTTATTTGTTTGACGTTGAACGTTTTACGTTGGACGGGGGCTTTTTGATTTACTGAAGGAAAATTTTATTTAGAGAATATGCGATTTATTCATTTTGTAATTATAATGTTATTGACCTTTGACTTGTTCTCACAACAAGACTTTTTGCTGGTGCAACCAACAATAATGGTCATTCCTTTTGTCAAGGAAGGCAATGACTTACGGAGCGTTTTTGAAAGTGATAGCTCGCAACATGTTCGAGTCGCTATGTCAAAAGTGAAAAATGCTTTTGATACTGCACAAATCAAAACAATCGATTTAAAATCGATGATTCAACGAATTGACAATGATCGAATCTTGACGCATAATTCTCGTTCTGATTTAAAAAGTGGATTGATTCAATATTCCGGAATTGATATTTATGTGGAAGTAGAAGCGAAAGTAGTGGAAACTTCTCGAGGTAATTCAGTTACTGTTATTCTTAATGCTTTTGATGCTTTTTCAGGTCATGCACTCGCTAATGGTTTTGGGCACTCTCCTAAATTTTATACTCAAAATTTTGAAAAACTGAGCGAAAAAGCATTGGATACTTTTTTAGCAGAATTTATTAGTTCTACAAAAACAGCATTGGACGATTTAGAAAAAAATGGTCGTTCGATTACATTAAATATTGGAATTGAAGAAGGCCTAAAAATGGATATGGATTCTGAAATTGGAGATAGTGGTAATTTACTCGCTGATGAAATTGAAGTTTGGCTGGAAAAAAATGCTTACCAAGCTCAATTTAATATTCAAGGAGTTACTGCTACTAAAATGATTGTCAACGAAATTAAGATTCCAAAAATAGATCCTGAAACAAAACGAAATTATCGCCCTTCCAAATTCGCCAAGTCGCTAATCTCTCATTTAAAATCATTAGAAATAGAATGTAGTCGAGATATTCAAGGAACTAATATTTTTATCGTAGTTACTGACTTTAGTCGGTAACCAAAAAAGAAGCGCAGCGACCTTTTTTGAAAACCAACATCATCAATTCCCTAGTATTTCTACACTTTATTTTCTGCCGACTAAAGTCAGCAGCTACGAAGGAACAAACCATATTTTTTTCTTAAAGCAAGGAAAGAATTTTTTTGCGAAAAAAAAGTAATTTGCACTCATCTTTTTTCCAAAAAAATAAATCTATATGACTTCCAATCCTACGCATACGAATAAAATCCAAACTGGCGAAGACTATATCAATTCTCTCCGTGGACGCAATCTAAAAGTATATCTCTTTGGTGAAATGATCAAGGAACCTGTAGATCATCCCATCATTCGACCTTCCATCAATGCTTTGGCAAAGACGTATGATTTGGCGATTGCTGCACCTGAATTGGCTTCTGTGATTTCTCCATTTACCGGAGAGCGAGTAAGTCGATTTTTGCACGTTTGCACAGATGCGAAGGAATTAGTTTTACAAAATAAAATGCAACGGAAGCTCGGTCAATTGACAGGAACTTGTTTTCAACGATGTGTTGGGATGGACGCCTTCAATTCTTTGTACTCTGTTACTTTCGAAATGGATGAAAAATATAACACTTCTTATCACCAACGATTCAAAGATTTTTTGACAAAAATGCATCGCTCTAATTTCGTTATCGGAGGAGCAATGACTGATGTCAAAGGTGATCGAAGCCTTGCTCCGCATCAGCAAGCAGATCAAGACATGTTTCTCAGAATTACTAAACGAACCGATGAAGGTGTTTACGTCACCGGCGCAAAAGCACATCAAACAGGTTGCATCAATTCACATTGGATGGTCGTGATGCCAACCATGAGATTGGGAGAAAACGATAAAGATTTTGCCATCGTCGGAGCAGTTCCAGTTGATGCGGAAGGCATCACTTATATCTATGGTCGGCAGTCGTGTGACACGCGAGCGATGGAAGGTGGAACAATCGATACAGGAAATGCAAAGTACGGAGGACAAGAAGCGATGGTGATTTTTGAGAATGTTTTTATTCCTACGGAGAATATTTTTATGGATGGAGAATATGATTTTGCGGCGATGTTGGTAGAGCGATTTACAGCTTATCATCGTCGAAGTTATGTTTGCAAAAGTGGTGTGGGTGATGTCTTAATTGGCGCAGCTGCTTCGATTGCGGAAATGAATGGAGTACCAAAAGTTTCTCATATTAAGGATAAATTGGTGGAGATGACACATTTGAATGAAACAGTTTACGCTACTGGAATTGCTGCGTCGCATCAAGGTTATGCAACTGATTCGGGAGCATTTATTTGCGATAGTATGTTGTCGAATGTTTGCAAACATCATGTGACCAAGATGCCTTACGAGATTGGAAGATTGGCGCAAGATTTGGCTGGTGGTTTGGTCGCAACTCTACCCTCGGAAAAAGATTTGAATCATCCTGAGATTGGAAAATTGTTGAAAAAATATTTGAAAGGGAAAGCAGATGTTCCTACGGAAGATCGAATGCGAATGCTTCGATTGATTGAAAATATGACTTTAGGTAGGAATGCTGTTGGGTACTTGACGGAGAGTATGCATGGGGCGGGTTCGCCGCAAGCGCAACGGATTCAAATTGGTAGAGCGATGCAGTTGGAGTATAAAAAACGGTTGGCGAAGATTATTGCGGGAGTCGTTGAAGAGGAGGAAAAGGATTTGGTGGTGGAGGAATTGAGTGGGTATTTTGCTCGGGTTTTTGAGATTTAAATTATGGAAAAACTAGAAATCCTTCTTTTAAAATACAATTTTCAAAAAAGACAAACTCCTACCACTCAAGCTGTGGTAGACTCAATTGAGGAACTTATTGGTTTCAAATTACCTGATGATTATTTATTTTTTCTAAAAAACTATCAAGGTGATGAAGCTTTTATAGAAAAAGAATTTGTGATACTTTGGGACGCAGACAAATTACTTCAATCAAATATCGAATCTGAAATTTTAGAATACCTATCTTCAATCATAGTGATTGGAGGAAACGGAGGAGGAGAATTTATTGGAATTGAGAAAACTGAGCTGGATACATTTAATATAGTGCTCTCTCCTCTTATAGGCTTGGAAAAAACAAATCATATTATCATTGGTAATTCTTTTACTGATTTTTTAATTCGATTAGATGAAAAGAGAGAATGGTTTCAGTCGTAATTCTGAATTTTATCTTCCCTTCAACAACTTCAACAAAACCCCATTCGTCCACCCAAATCCATCCTGCACTTCATACTCCCCTCCTCCACTCAGAAGCGAGGTATCTTCCACATTATATTTTTCTAAAAGCTTCCCTGTACGATGGTAAACATCAGTATTAAGTTGAATCCAATTATTAGAGATTTTTTGAGCTAAATCATCAAATCCATAATTTTTTAATCCTTGAATTCCGACCCATTGTAACGGTGCCCAGCCATTTGGTGCATCCCATTGTTCGTTTGAGTGAGTTTGAGTGGTGACTAATCCCCCTGCTTTTAGGAAATGTTTTTCAATCATTTCTACACATTGTTTGGCTTGGTCGTTACTAGCAATTTGGAAAAATAGTGGGAAGATTCCAGCTAGGGTTAAAGCTGCTGTTTGTTCTTTTTTTACAAAATCAAAGTCGTGAAAGAAGCCTGTTTTTTCATTCCAAAAATATTGTTGAATGAGTTCTTTTCTTTGAGTGGCGAGTTGTTGATAATGGTTTGCTTTTTCTTTGTTATTTGAATTTGAATCAGTTTTGGAAAACCGACCTACGTATGCTTTTGCTATGGTTTTTTCTAAAAAATAAAGTAAGCAATTCAAATCGACAGGTAGAAGTTCCGTCGTATAAATCGTAGTCAAATCATTCGCATCTCGTAACCATCTTGAACTAAAATCCCAACCTGACTCACAAGCTGCTCGCATATCTGAAAATAATTCGTTGGCAGGTCGATCTGTTTTTTCTGCTAATTCTAAATCTGTGGCCAACATTTCTGCACGAGCTTGATGATGTTGATCGAAGTAGCGATTGAGGAATTTCCCTTCGCCTAAATTGACCGTATGATTTTTTGCATTAATCGAATCATCATTTCCTAACAATGCTTTCCCGTCCATCCAAAACGCATACTCTTTTTCTAGAAAAGGTAAATATTTTCCTAAAATTGCCTCTCCTTTTTCCTCTGCCAAAAGACTCACCATCAATGCATAAAATGGAGGCTGTGACCTTCCCAAAAAATAAGTTCGATTTCCATTTGGAATAAATCCTACCTTCTCAATCAACCATGAAAAATTATCGACCATATTTTCGATGAGATCAATTTTCCCACTTACTTGCAATCCTAGCATCTTAAAATAACTATCCCAATAATAAATTTCATTGAATCGTCCCCCTGGAACGATGTAAGGATTTGGCAATGGAATTAACGAACTTCCTTCGATGGCTTGGTCTGCTTCTCTTTTTAAAATGTCCCATAGAATTTTAATATGCTCATTCACAGGCCGAGAAGTATCACTTTTGAAATCAACTGACTTAGAAGGATTGAGTTGAAAAAAACGATGAAAGAATTTTTCTAAATTGAAATTGGGTTCGCCTTTTTCTTTTCGATATTGATTTAAAATCTCGGTTGGTTTTGCTTTAGGCAAAGCATCGGAGATTAACTTTTCATCTTCAAAAATACCACTTTGCTGAAGGTCGGTAAACAGTTCTTGAAAAATGAGGTCTGGGGTTTTGTACATGTGATTTATTTCCGCTGACTTGTCTGATTTAATTATGGGTATTTACCATAGATTATGCAAATCTACATAGATTATTTTATCTGAGAAAATCTTTACAATCTGTCTTGAATAAAAATATAATTATTATTAAACCACTTCAACTAGATTGTGAAAAACAGTTTTTATTTTCACAAAAAAACAAAACAATGATTGAAAAATTACCTTATTCCAAAACAGACGATTATACTCCAGAACAAGCAGATGCTCGCAGAAAAGTCGTAAGCAAACATACTAATGTTGATTTTCAACATACCGATAAATATTCATTTGATCCAAAAGTCTTAGCTGGGAATATTGAAAATTTCTCAGGCGTGGTGCAGGTACCGATGGGTTTTGCAGGGCCGCTTTTAGTTAACGGTGAGGAGGCAAAAGGGGAATTTTATATTCCTATGGCTACGACGGAGGGGACACTTTTGGCAAGTTATAATCGAGGTATGAAAATGTGTCGATTGGCGGGAGGAATCACTACAAGTGTTGTCGATGATCGCATGAATCGTTCGCCCGTTTTTGTTTTTAAAAATGCTCGATACGCTAGAGAGTTTGGAAAATGGGTGACTGCTAATTTTGAAAAAATAAAAGCAAAAGCCGAGGAAACTACCTCGCGTGGAAAACTTCTCGATATCGGTCAATACCCCATGAGCAAAATGCGTTGGTTGCGTTTTAATTTTTCAACAGGAGATGCAGCAGGTCAAAACATGGTCACTAAAGCAACTCGAAATGCTTGCAATTGGATTTTGGAGCAAGAACCTGAAGGTTTAGAAAACTTTTCTTTGGCGGCAAATTTTGATACAGATAAAAAGCACTCACAACTCAATTCATTGAAGACCCGAGGAAAAAGAGTTGTCGCTGAGATTGTTTTACCTAAATCATTAATGGAAGATGTTCTTCATGTTTCTCCTCAAAAATTATATTATCTCCGGCAAATGTCAAGCACAGGTGCAATGATGTCTGGTTCAATCAATAATGGGGCACATTCTGCCAATGGCATTACCGCTATGTTTATTGCCACAGGGCAAGATGTGGCAAATGTTGCAGAATCTTCAGCGGCTTTTTACTTTGGAGAAATTTTGGAAAATGGTGATTATTATTTTTCTATAACTATTCCTTCATTGATTGTTGCGACTTACGGAGGCGGAACTGGTTTACCGACTCAGCGAGAATGTTTGGAGGTCATGGATTGTTACGGTGCTGGTAAAGTGAATAAATTGGCAGAGATAATTGCTGCAGTTGTTTTGTGTGGTGAGTTGTCATTGGGTGCTGCGGTGGTGGCTGATGAATGGGTTTCGAGCCATGAGGAATATGGACGGAATCGACCGTGATCTTTTGAATAATAACTTAATTAAAATGGATACAGCGACTATCTTAGGAATGATTGGAGTAAGTGGAATTTTGGGAGCTTACTTTTTGAATTTGTTCAATTTGATTGATCAAAATAGTTATCCTTATATTTTGATTAATTTGGTGGGAGCAACTTTGGCTTGTATTTCTTCGGTAATGATTGAGTCGCTTCCATTTACGATTTTGGAAGGTGTTTGGGCATTGGTTTCGATTGTAGCTTTAGTGAAAAAAATGTTTTTGGCACCAAGGGTTAAATCTTAATTTTTTGATGGAACACCTCTGATCGTCAAATCCGTTTCATCCGCTCAATCCGCCCCATCCGCGTTCCATCAAATCATCACAATTCCCCATCCTCCAAACTCAAAATAATCATCTTCTGCCAAATCTTATTACTTGTAGCTGAACACAAATTTTGAATATCACTTGAAGTTTGCGTCACCACCTCATCGGGCAAATTCTGAGAATACAAAGCTGCTACTTTTCCTATCAAAGAC
Source organism: uncultured Saprospiraceae bacterium (assembly GCA_964564545.1). Classification (GTDB taxonomy): domain Bacteria; phylum Bacteroidota; class Bacteroidia; order Chitinophagales; family Saprospiraceae; genus CAJQQY01. The sequence goes on along the minus strand of CAZMBP010000125.1, from coordinate 107,162 downwards.
AAAAATTCAGAACTATAATCCAAGTAGCGCTGTATTTCAAATTTCGTCAAATTTCGTTTTGGAGAATGTTCCGTGTCCTTCTTTTCTCCTCCAATCATTTGCGGATTCTTTGTTAGTTGATACATATCGACCACATGAGCAAAGCCTTTTATTTCATTCAAGTATTTGATTGCTCGCACTCTTTTTAATCGATTTTCTAAAGTAAAAATAAAAAAGAAAGCAGCACTCAATAATACAATATTATTCAACGATGCTTCGGCTACCGTTATCAAATCGGTAAAAGAATTTTTGATATTTAAATTAGTTAAAGTAAGTCCATATAATAATGCCAACGAAATTAATCCAATAATAGAATAAGTAATTACTCGAATATAAAAAATAGGTTGGCTAATCCAGTTGATATGTTTTTTACTTTCGGAAGTGAAGTTGTAGAAATCATCGCACGTCTTCCCAAGTCCAGAACCGGGGAATCGCTCTTCGATCCTGACGGATAAACGTTTGATGGTTTTTTCAATTTTTTCAAACTGAAGTGTATTGTTTATTTCCATTTATTTTTACAGTTGGTTTTGTGATTAAGTTTTGATCTTGTTTTTTGATGGAACGCGGATGAGGCGGATCGAGCGGATTTAACGGATTTGACGATTACTGTACGCTGGGAGAAATCCGCGTAAATCCGCTCGATCCGCCTCATCCGCGTTCCTTCTTAAAGCAAGAGTAAATTAAGAATTTTATGTCCATAAAAAAAATGCGTTGCTCCACAATCGGAACAACGCATTTTTACAACAATGTATTTACATTTTCTTATTTCAACATAATCGGCAATCTTGCCATTGTGTTTTCCCATCCAACAACCAAGTCAACTTGGTTTGTTCCATTCTCCACCAAAAGCATAGAAAGCGCTTCCAAAGTTTTTGGCGTCTTTTCTGTTTTTGCTTTCATCGTAACTACGTTTGTTTTTTCATCATGATTAGCATTTCCCCAAGAAGGCAAATTTGTATGAATGATAAATTCCCACTCGTCAGCGCTATTCAATTTTGCAAACAAACCATATTTTCCTTTTTTCACTTTCGTTCCGTTGATTGTAACATCTTCGAAGAAAGTAATCTCAGTTGTTTCATTCGCACCTACTCTCCACATATCACCATACTTCAACATCTCTCCAAAAATCTTTCGACCTCTCATCTGTGGACGACTATAAACTACTCTTACTTTCGCAACAGCTTTGTCCAAATCTTCTGGCTTTTGGAAATTACGGAATCGTGAGCTATTTGGATATTGAATCAAGTCCATAGGACTTTTGTCAGGACCACTTGCAAGGCTTACTGCATTCAAGTTGATTGGTAACATCGCTCTAGTTTGATCCCATTCAAATACCATATTTACTCTTCCTTCATCTATTTTTTGGAAACCAATTGTAAATTCTTCTCTTACATTTGGTACTCGAGTAGTTGGAATGTTTACGGCAACGATATCTTTAGATACATCACGGTTAGAAACACCTGCAATAAATCTTTCTGAAGAAATTTTTAATACCCAATGATTTGGATAAATCTGTGCAAACATCGTATACGTTCCTGCATCGATATGTCTTCCTCCAATTTCTACAGCTTGATAAAAAGTAACTTCTGTAGCTTCATTAGCACCTAGTCTCCAATCGATTCCCCATTTCTCCAACTCACCAAAAACATCTCTTCCTTTTTTGTTTGGTCGGCAATACAATACTTTAATTTTTAAAGATCGATCTGGATCATCATCGCTCAAGTAATTTTTAAAAGCAGCTCTTCGTGGATAGTGAGCAGCATCCATTGGACTTGCATCCAATTCTGAAAATTTTAATGTTTTTGCATCTTGTGCATTCGCATCAGACATTCCTAAAAATGCCAAAGTGAAAATTAGAAATATGTACTTTAATTTCATTTTGATTAGATTTTTTTACGTTAAAAAAATATCGGCAAAAGTATTATTATTTCGCCGAGATAAGGTTGTTTGAGCCGACAAATTTTATATTTATTAAAAAAGACAATAACTCCTATTTAAAGGTGGCTTTCAATAATTATTTAAACATATTTCTACTCTAGATGTTTTAAAAAAATGAAATACATTTTTATCTCAATTGCAATAATAACCATGGTAACTACCGATACTTCTATTTTTGAATTTAAAAAATCAGACGAAATCAACTCTTGGAGAATCGTCAATGATGGCGTGATGGGAGGACTTTCTCAAAGTAAGATTACATGGAATGAAAAAGAAAACACACTTGGATTTTCAGGAGCTGTTTCTTTAGAAAATAATGGTGGGTTTGCTTCTGTTAGAGCTATCCCTCGAAATTTCAATCAAGTTGAATTCAAAAAAATAAAACTTCGAGTCAAAGGTGATGGGAAAATTTACCAATTCCGAATGAGAGGTTCTAGAAATTTTGATGGCATTGCTTACACTTTAGATTTCGAAACTAAAAAAGATAAATGGAAAGAAATTGAATTAGCGGTGGATGATTTCCAGCCTACTTTTCGAGGTAGAGTTTATCCTCAGTATGGAAAATTTAATTCTACGGAATTACAGCAAATTGGAATCTTAATTGCAAACAAACAAGTTGGGAAATTTCATTTAGAGATAGATTGGGTTCGAGTTGAAAAATAGCTATAACTCAATAAACTTAAAGTTTTCATCATACAATCCCATTAAAATACTTTTCCCTTCGTCATCTACACGAAGGCCACCGTATTTTGCTTTTTCGAAGCGTTCAGCAGTACCTTCTTCAAAGAAGTAAGATTCTGCACCGAAACTTATTCCTCTTCGATGAATCGCATATTTAATCAAATATTCACCATCATTTAATGGCTCTTTTTCTTCTTGATAACGTATTAATTTTACTTTTCTATTTTCATCTAACGTGACTACACCATAACCGAATTTGGGTAATTCATTTTGGGTTCTTCCTTGGTTGGCAATAGCATATCTTAAATCCATGTAGTCTCCCTGCATCAAAGATCGAGGATCAACAGGTGCTAATTCAAACAACATTAACGCCCCTTCAGTAATCGTTTTCTCTTTATGAAATATAGCCCAATTGATATAACCAACAAGGCAAATTAAATTAAAAAGAATGATGATCGTTTTTATATTTTTCATGAAAAATAAATTTAATTGAGTTCACTCGTCCCCTCTACACCTCCCGTGAATACTTTGTTATAAAAATAATACGCACTCAAAAATACTACTCCTGAAAACATCAAAATAATCGACTTTATTAAAAGCGTCAAATTCAAATCATAATAAAATTGTATCCCAAAATAAACTAAACCTATCATTCCCAAAGCCGTCCCAGCTCGATGCCCAATATGATAACTTGCCAATAAAACTAATATTGCTCCTCCAATTGAAGGCATCAAAAAGGTGGTTAAAAAAACAAAGATACTTAAACCATAAACCCACATTTTACTTTTCTCATCACTTAACTTTAATCCTTCCATTATTTTAAAAACAACAAAAAGATTAGCTAAAAAAATAGCAATCGACGAAATCCAATCATTATAAAAATAGAGTTCCATCTTCCAACTATTAGCCAATAAAAACAAGGCAAAACTAAGCGATAATAAAAACCCAGCGTGCAATGGTCTATAGATTGAATTCCAAAAAGTATTTTTGGAAATTAACTTTGCTTCGAAAAAACTGAGATACAAAAATCCAACTAGAAGAAATATAACTTGAAAATGAAACGCTGAGTTAATCCTATTTTCCAAAATTAACGCTAACCAACTTCCATTAAAAATCAACACACAAATCAATCGCAACATAAATCCTTTGGCAAAGAAAAAAGAAACTATAGCAATTGTCATAGCTATTAAAATGAGTAAATTTTCATTCACATTCATTTGTTCGACCAAGCCTAATCCAATCAAAAACCCACCAATCAAAAAATTTGAAATACTTACTGTATCCAATAAAACACTAGTTTCATTTCGATCAATTCCAATGGCAACTACAATCAAAATAAATCCCATCACCAAAGCAATAAAAGGCGTATCATACAATCCCAAAATCATTAAAAATCCTAGAAAAAATAAACTCCCTAGAAAACCACCAATCACGGAAAGTATCTTTACTGCTAAATTTGAAAATTGAGAAGATTGAATCTCCACCTCTTTTTCGATAGCCACCTGATCATAAGAAAAAGTATCTCCATACTCTTCTTTGATTTTCCCTAACAATACATTTACATTATTTTTCGACTCCATTCCATTCCTTATTTAAGTTAACTATTGAAAAAATCAAAGCTGAAATACTTACAATAATATAAATCCCTGTAATAAAAAATCCAACCAATCCATCGCCTGCCTCAAAAACTAATTTGATTAAAAGAGATAAAATGATCAAGATGATACTCAGTCCAATCGTCGCAATAAAAAAGGTATCTTTCTTTTGTTTACCATAATAAATTCCCAGAGGGAGTGCTATTAATGCTACCCCCATTGTTAAAAATGATATTGATTCAAAATCCATAATTTGGAAACTCATATTAAATGTTAGGTAAGACATAGAAACCAAAACTATGATTCTTTCCAACCATCTTGGAACTGAAGTTACTTTTCGAAAATGAGATAAACCCTTTAAACCTACGAGATATAATAAGTTGATAATAAAAAGTAAATCCAACAATTTTACTTCATCAACATGACCGACGACTTGTTCAAAATATTGCCAAATCGAAATATTTATTAGTGCCAAAAATAATAACCACATCGGCGCAAAATTGGAAACAAAAACCCATAGAGCAATGAATGCTGTCCAGCCAAAAAAGAAATCATACGCGTTTGCACCTGTCTGGTATATTTGTCCAAAAACTGCAAACAAAGCACCTACCAACATTCCAGCTCCCACCAAAATAATACCTTTTACATTTTTGTCTAGTTTGGAAAAAACTGCTACGCCAACCATCGCTATTAATAAAACTTGCACCAAACCAAGTTTCGTGAATTTGTGAAGACTTGCCCAATTGTAAGCAAAAAAGAAAATCACACCTGAAACCAAAAATGCAATTCCTAAACTCATCAAAAAGGTTTTGATAAATTTTGACCAGTCATTTTGGTTGGCATAAATATCGTTTTCGCGGAAGGTAGTTTCAATTTCGGAAGCTTGCCAATTACTAAATCGGCTGATGATGTGGATGAGAGGTCTGGTTATTTTGGGTTTTTCCATATTAGTATTTTAGGCTTTGCCACAGACTTTGGTCTGTGGCAAAAAAATCATATTCCAAATTCAATCATTTCTACTTTTTCAAATTCTACCTCTGAGCAAATCGCAAAAAAACAATCATTGCCAAAGTTCAAATCCTTTAAAAACCATCGTTTTTCTTTTTCTACAAAAAAATCTTTTCCAGTTTCTAATTCAATCTGATTCAGGTAAGATAAATTTACACCTAAAGCTTTAATGATACTTTCTTTACGTACCCAATACCAATAAAATTTCTTCAACGGGAAAGAGTGCGTAGTAATATTCAACCATTCCTTTTTCGTAAAATTCATTTCAAAATCTTCGAGAGAAATATCCCTTGGTTTTTCTAAATCAATTCCGACTTCACCATCTTGAGTAATAGCACAAGCTACATAATTTCCGGAATGAGAAATATTGAAAAAAACATTTTCTAAAAATGGTTTTTCGTTTTTATTGAATTGTATTTTTTCTAAATCATTATCTAACCCCAATTCCTCCAATCCCTTTTTCAACATCAATTTTCCCAAAACATAATTAAATGCATCTTGCGGCATTCGATATCGTAAAGCTTTTGCATGAAGACTTACAGGCAAAAAACTTAACAGTTTTTCTAAATCATATCGTTCTCGAAAAATAGTAGAATCTGCGTGATATATTTTAAGCATAAAAATTTTAATCCTAATTTGCATTTTGAACAAACCAAAGTTAATTAAAAAAAAACGGGTTTCCCTCTCTCGAAGGAAACCCGAATCGGATTACTTAGTTAGTTTTTTTCTCGAAATATATAATTCGAGGGTTCATCTTTTTGGTTCATGTAACGGTTTCTGGATAGTCTTTTTCATCAAAAAAAGTTATCCTACCCAAGTATAACCTCCATCGTTCTTTTGTGATTTGGCCTTTATTTGCCTTGGTGTAGAGGTGGTAATACTTCTTACTCTTAAACTGGGTAATTTTACTTTTTGTTTTTTCATGTCCTGGGAAAATTTATAGTGTTTTAAATAGTGTTCTAGTCAGTAGTGTGTAACTTCTGTTAAGGGAAAAAACTGTAGTAACTTTTTGAGATTGAGTATTAAGGGGAGGTTATGTTTTAAAAACAGATATAAAAATTATATATGTAATTTATATAAAATATTTCAACAATGGTGCCAATTATATATGATTTTTTCTAAATATTACTTTTTTTCTTACAAAAAACTTATTTTCTACATATAATGACAGTAAAACCTACGCCAATTATACGTTTACGCCACTCTTTATTGGATAAAAAAAATATCCAACTTTGGGTAAAAAGAGATGATTTGACTCATCCGGAACTACAGGGAAACAAGTGGAGGAAGCTAAAATATAATATTTCCAAGGCTCAACTAACTCAAAAAAAATACCTTCTTACATTTGGGGGAGCTTATTCCAATCATCTTTTTGCTACAGCCGCAGCTGCCAAATTATTTAATTTCAAAAGCATCGGAATCGTTCGTGGGGAAAAAATTCTTCCGTTAAATTCAACTTTGTCCTTTGCGGAAGAATGTGGAATGGAACTTCATTTTGTTGATAGGAAAACGTATTCACTTAAAGAAAAATTGTTACCTGATTTGGAAATCCCTTTGAATGAATGTTATGTGTTGCCCGAAGGGGGGACAAATGAACTAGCCGTAAAAGGCTGTGAAGAGTTAGGCCTAGAGATTTTAGATCAATTAGATTTTACGCCTGATTTTATTTGTACTAGTTGTGGAACGGGGGGAACTATCACAGGATTGATTCACTCCAAAAAGCAAGATACTCATGTGCTAGGATTTTCCGCCTTGAAAGGTGATTTCATGAAAAAAGAGGTAGCAAATCTCTTAACTCAATTTTATCCAAAAGAAAATCACGATAACTATTCCATCCGAACAGATTATCATTTTGGAGGTTATGCGAAGCACTCTCTTATATTGTTAGACTTCATCAATACATTTAAAAATGACCATCAAATTCAGCTTGATCCCATCTATACTGGAAAGATGTTTTATGGCATTTTTGATCTGATCGAAAAAGATTTCTTTCCAAATAGGAGTAAAATTGTGGCAATTCACACAGGTGGATTGCAAGGAATCTTAGGATTTCGGGAAAGATTTGGAAATTTAATTTGAAATTTTCTATTACTTTTCTCATTCCTATTTAACAGTTTCCCATCGTAAAAAAGATCAATAAAAAATCAATAAAAGATTGTGTAAAATTGATTTTGCATTAATTTTGCGCTCTTAATTTTTACCTATTTTTATACAAATCATAATTTAAAACTTATTTAAAATGAGCTTAACAAAAAAGTTTTCAAAAGACAAATCTAAGTGTGATGTCACGTTTACATTACCAAAAGAAGCTATCCACGGAGGCAAAGAAGTTGTACTTGTTGGAGAATTTAATAATTGGAATACTGCAGAAGGTATTGCTTTAGTAGCTAAAAAGGGAGAGTACAAAACTGTACTTAAATTAGAAGCTGGTAAACGATATGAATATCGATACTTAGTAGATGGTCACATTTGGACTAATGATGCTACTCCAGATGCATTTGTATCTAATCCATTTGGAACTGTAAATTCTGTAGTTGAATTGCCTGCCCCTGTTGCAAAAAAGACAACTAAAAAAGCGCCTGCAAAAAAAGCTACAGCGAAAAAGGCTACAACGAAAAAAGCAGCTGCAAAATCTACAAAAGATAACTTGACTAAAATCGAAGGAATCGGGCCAAAAATTGCTAGCCTTCTGAATGATGCAGGTATTGTAACATTTGCTGATTTGGGTGCGACTAAAGTTGGTGTGCTTCGAAATATATTAAAAGAAGCTGGTAGCAGATTCAAAATGCACAATCCTTCAACTTGGGCTAAACAATCTAGATTGGCTGCAAAAGGTAACTGGGATAAATTGAAAAAATTACAAGATGAATTAAACGGTGGAGTTTAATTTTTAATTTTTTCCATAAAAAAAACCTGACTGAATTATTTTCAGTCAGGTTTTTTTATATCCTTTTTGCTCAATATTATTTTGCCCAAGGATCAATTCTAACGCCATTTTCATATCGAACGATAACAGACGTTCTATAATCTCGGCTAGTTGACCTCATTGCTTCCAAGACTCGTTCAGCCTCTTCTTTTGTTGAAAAATTTGATAACAAAACTCTTGTTAAATTTTTTCCACCTAAATATTCAGTTTCTAATGTTCCATAGTTTTTAGGCAGACTGAAGCGAGCTTCATTGCTATTAAAATTACGAACAGCCATCAATTGAATTTTGTAAACCACACCTGCTTCACCAATTGTAACAGTAGGTGTTGGGCTAGAAGGTGTATTTACATTTGTATTTGGTACTGGATTATTAATAGTTGTTGATCCAGAATCGCTTCCGAAAGTTTCACTTTCAATTTCAACTGTAGGCTGAGGATTATTAAATGTTCCATCTGCATTCGAAGAACCTGAAGTTGTTTCCACTTCTGTCACGGCAGTTGAAGTAGTCGTTGGAGTATTTACCATGCTTACATCTCCAATTGTAATGTCATTTACGAAAGTCATTTGATTGTTATCCATTGTACTGAATTCCCAACCATCTGCTTCGTAACCATCTCGTTGAGCTTCCACTCGGTAATTTTTACCTGGCAATAATCCAAATTCAAAAGTACCATTTGGCGAAGCTTTATTTTCTAATAATCGAACAGAACCTCCTGCGCTAATTTCATAGATAGCCACCCAAACGTCTTTCATTATTTCGTTCGTCTTTTTGTCCATTACATTCCCTGTTGCTATCATTCTCTCGATTGGAGTGGAGAAACTAAAAATATCATCATGACTAAAAGTAGTTTTTTCCAATCCAAATTTTCTATTTGAGACTATATATCCGCCTCTCTCAGAATATTTTCTAAAATAATAATCATCTGCACTTGAGTTGTAAGGCAAACCAATATTATAAGATTTTGCCCACTCATTATCTCCTGTATTTTTTGATTTAAAAACATCAAATCCTCCGATGTTTGCTTTTCCATTCGAAGAAAAATACATCGTCTCTTCAGCCATATCAAAATAAGGAGTTAACTCATCAGCCATTGTGTTAATGGCTGCTCCACAATTTCTTGGTCTTTCAAAACTCAACTTTTCACTTGCCATATCACGTGTAGAGAACCAAATATCCAATCCTCCCTTTCCACCTGAACGATCAGAAACGAAATATAGAATTTCTTGATTGTTTTGATGAACCACAAATGGTTGAGTGGCAGTAGTTCCAGTTTTGTTGATTCCTTTGTTTAATTTTTGTGGTGCAGACCATCCTTTTTCATTTCGCTGAGTCACAAAAATTTCACAGCCATAAATCATTCGGCCACTTACATCTATTTGATCACATTGAGTATAAAAGAATCTTTTATTGTCTGGAGAGAAAGCTCCATTTCCGTAATGAGGTGCAAAAATTTCTGGAAAGTTTTTAGGGACTCTTGAACGAGACCATTCTTCTCCATTTCGTTGAGAAAGATACATTTTAGTTTCTCCCACCATATTCGAAGTGTAATAAAGTACATCATCTGAAAATGGAACAGGAGCAAAATCAGCTGCTTTTGAATTTACATTTGAACTCAAATGTTCAAAAGTAATATTGTTAGTTTCTTTCTCCAAGAAAGTCATTCCCAGTTCACAACCTCTGATTTCATCTTGAACAATATTAGCGACCACATCTTTGTCAGCACCATCATAGCCATTGATAAAATAAACAAAAGCCCGACTAGCATCATCATATTGACCATTCATTTTTAAAGCTCGGCAATACTTCAATCCTGGAAGCATAAAATCTTTATTTTCTTCCTTAATCGGTTCATAGCATTCAGCTGCTTTGCGATAATCTTTCACTTTCATGTAGCATTCAGCTGCTTGAAAAAGATATTCTTTTTTCTTTTTTTTCTTTTGCCAAGCTGATTCAAAATTAATGGCAGCTTCCTGAAGATTACCTTCTTCCATTTGTTTCTTCGCCAGTTTGGCATGCTTTCTCCAGCTCATTTTTTGTGCATGAACAGTAGTCATTCCCAAACAAAAAATTAGGATTAATAAGCTTCTCATAAATTCGGTATTATTTATTTGTACAAAAATTAGATTTCTAAAATTAGGCTTTCTATGATCTTTGGATAATGCTGGTGTTCCAATTGAAGCACTTTTTTGGCAATGTCTTCAGGTGAGTCTGTTGATTCGATAGAGCATTTTCCTTGAAAAATAATGGTTCCTTCATCGTAATGCTCATTGACATAGTGTATCGTCATTCCACTCTCTTCTTCCTTTGCGGCATGTACTGCTCGATGAACATTCATACCATACATTCCTTTGCCTCCATATTTTGGCAAAAGTGCTGGATGAATATTAACCACTTTATTCACATATGAATTTACCAAATATGTTGGCATTAACCACAAAAAGCCCGCCAATACGATGAAATCAATATGAAACGTATCTAATTTTTGTAATATATTTTCTGTTTGGTAAAATTCTTCCCGATTTATGATTAAGGTGGGTATATTTTTGGCTGCAGCTCTTTCCAAAACACCTGCTGATTTTTTATTGGAAATGATTAAACTGACCTTTGCTGCGTCGTGATTTTCGAAGTGTTCTATTATTTTTTGAGCATTGCTTCCGCCCCCTGTAGCGAATATTGCGATGTGTTTCATTTTATTCTTTTTATATGTGTGTTGATTTTTTTTCACAGAATTACCCAGATTTTTATAATAAATATGATTTCTCCTACAATTTATTTCATATCGCATGATTTTACTAAATCATAAAAATCTGGGTAATCTGCATCAAAAAATCACAATTCTAATTTCCCGAATCTAAATCTCTTTCCCCTTTCACCAAAGATGGCGACCTCTCTTTTACCTATTTGTTTACAAATTTTTGGTCGCGTAATAATTCCTTGCTCTCGATTACTACTAATTGGATAAGTATTCACACTTCCATCCATTCCTACTTCAGTCAATGCCAATATAGAATTTGATCCATTAAATCCATATCGTCGATTATTCCTTTTTGCTCCAAAATTTCTGCCATTGTCATTGTACACAAAACAAATTTTATCTCTAACAATAGCCATGGCATAGCTGGAATAATAACCTCCATCATTTCGAGTCTCCTGTCTTTTTGGAATACGGCTCGCCCATTGTATTTCACCATTAGGTTTAATATTTACTATTATAATATCATTGTAGTTATAATAGTATTCTATATTTTCTCTGTAATAATTATTTCGGAAACTGTATGGATTATAAAATCCACTATTCATAAATCGATTATCATCTCTTCGCTCAACATAATATTGTTCTGCTACCAATACTGCTCCTCCATCACTTCTCAAGATCAAATCATTTAAAGAATATTGATACAATTCTGCTGAACGCTTTGTATTTCCCTCTTCCTCTGCTCTTTTTGCTTTTCTTTTTCTTCGATCAGAATAATATTCAGTTACAAAATCGAAATCAAATTCTTTATAATTTTCATTATAAACTTCTGAGTTTTTAGGATCAATTTGAAAGAAGTATGTTCCTTTGATACTGTAACTATTCTTTTCAGAGTAAAATCCAGAACAAACCAACTTTCCATCTTTTCCAACTCGAAAGGTAAGATCAGTAATAAATTTATCTCTCAATCTAACATCATATTCCTCTGACTCTTCTCCCTCTTTCGTATAAGCTAAAATGATGTATTGATAGTTCGAATTTCTTCTTAAAAATCCAGATTGATTTTCGAATAAAATACCAAGTAAGTAAACATTTCCATTATTATCCACTCGATAATCTGTTATCGAAAAACGATTATCAGGATAAGGTAAAGTAATATCTCTTCCCCATTTTTTATCAAAATTATTATCAAACACCTGTAAGGAAAATCTTTCTGCTCCTTTCTTCTGGTAAGGCAATTGACTGTAAATCAAAACATTCGAACTGTCTTTAGATACATGAAAATTGAATTTCCCTTCACGGTATTCATCACGAGCTGGAGATTCTGCAATTTTTTTAATCTTATTGCTAAGACTCAATGACTTCTTTCGAATAGACTGAACAAAAAGATAATTAGCCTTGTGCGCTTTATTGTTAAATGAAGTCATCAAGTAAAATTGATTATTCAAATAAAGTACTTTTTCAAAGTCTCTTTTTTTCTTTTTGTATCTCAAATCGATCTGTTTAGATTTCCTCAGCTTCATGTCTTGATTATATTTCTCAATATAAATTTTCTGAGGACTTCCCCCTGTCATGATGCCGCCTTTGATTTGTCGACGAAGGGCGTAAAAACCTGATTGATCATTTGCCAAAATTTCAGATAGATATGAATTTGACGGTTCTTTATATTCTTGCCCCCAAGTCATTTCTCCTGAAAAATCATTATCAGATTGAGCTAAAATTGCATTTGTCAAAAATAAATTAAGGAATGCGAAAAGGATTAAATTATATTTCTTCATGTATTTATTTTATGTAAAATCAAACTATAATTCAGTTACAAAAGTAACTGTTAATTCAACGAATTGGTTTATTTATTAAGTCTTTTAATTAAAGGAAAAGTCTCTTATGGAAATCTTAAAATTCTGTGAATTGTCAGTTGGAAAGATCTATATCCTATTTTTATCCAAAATAAAGCTATCTTTGCGGCAATTTTCAAAAGGTAAGTCTTTTTACCCCTTTTTTCCTTGTTGATTTTTCTTAAAAAAGCGATTTCTTCAGGCTTAATTAGGAAGGAATACTTTCCCATTTTTATCAATAGACTTTTGTCTTAAAACTTAGAAAAATGAATATCGAAAAAAACGTAGTTGTAGCAATTGATTACACACTTACTGACAATGACGGAGTTGTCATTGATACCTCAACTGGTCGTGAACCATTAAAATATTTACATGGAACTGGAGCTTTGATTCCTGGATTGGAAAAAGAATTGGAAGGAAAAGTTGTTGGTGATAAATTGGATGTTGCAATCAAGCCAGAAGAAGGTTATGGTATGCGAAATGAACAATTATTGCAAGCAGTTCCAAGAGAGCATTTTGGGCATGTTCCTGATATTCAGGCTGGAATGCAATTTCAAGCAAATAGCGAGCAAGGACCAATTATGGTAACTATCGTTAAAGTTGATGAAAAGCAAGTAATGGTCGATGGAAATCATCCTTTGGCTGGAGTTGTGTTGAATTTCAAAGTAGAAGTAAAAGAAGTGCGAGCAGCATCAGCTGATGAGTTGGATCATGGACATGTTCACGGTGAAGGTGGAGCACACTAACTTTTGAATAAAATTTATTCAAAAATAGAAAAGCCATCCCGAGTACTCGGGATGGCTTTTTCAATTTATCTTATTAGAAAAAGATGATTAATAAAGCTTAACTATCTTTTTTGAGATGACTTGTTGATCAACATACAATCGCATAAAATAAACTCCTGCTGGAAGATCTGTCATATCTATTTGGAAAGAAGAATTTCCTTCAGCGATTGTTTTTTCAATCATAGTTTCCTTTTGCATATTCACTAATTGATAGGAAGCTGCGATGGAAATTGGTGTATCGATAAAAACGGTAACTTTTTCCATTGCTGGATTTGGTGCAATAGATACATCTTTCAATGTTAAATTCAATTTTGCAGAAATAATATTACTGTATTCATATTTTCCATCAAAATCTACTTGCTTGAGTCGGTAATAATGGAATCCTTTTGCCAAGCGTTCATGCCTCATGCTATAAGTGTGAGGGTTCGTTGTAGTACCCATTCCTGTTCTTTGCCCTATTTCATTGAAACGTTGACCATCTCGACTGTGCTCTATCACAAAGTGAGAATTGTTTTCCTCTGATGCAGTATTCCAAAAAAGTATCACAGAGTTATTGTCGATTACTTTTGATTCGAAAGAAGTTAATTCTACTGGTAGAGCCCCTTGTAATGCAGCTGGAATATAACCACAATCTGGCCCAGGTCCAAAAAATCCAGGTGCTAATAAAGGGCACCCCTCTTCAAGATTATCTGCCCAATCAAAACAGTTGGAAAGTCCTCCACAATCTTTATTTCCATAGGAAACTCCACAAGTAGTAATCCCATTAGACAATAATATTATTCCTCCAATATCCCCAAGAGTGTTGCTATTAGAATTAAATTGAAAAACCAAAGATGGAATTGGAGCTGCCCCATCCCATTGTCCAACTAATAATGCACAGTCTCCTTTTGGTAATGTAGTTCCTGATGGAAATGTAAAGGTTTGGTTTTGATCTCCCAGAGTCCATCCACTAATATCAACAGTAACAGAAGAATTATTACAAATTTCCACAAATTCATCATCATGCTCAAAATTACCATCTCCATCTGTATCAAAATTATTGGTACTGCTATTTGGATCGGCCAAAATAGAGGTAATCGATACACCTGATACATTACATTGTGAATTCATTTGAAAAGCAAATAATAAAATCGAAAGTATAAGTAAATATTTTTTCATAATGTATATGTTTTAGTTCTTAAAAAAGGGTTGTAAATAAAATGTTCTTCAAAGTGATTTTTTTTCATAAAAAATTAGAAAATTTAATTTATTATCGTTCCTCGGAATTATATAAGTAAAGAGTCCGCTTACGTATGGACGTAAACAGGAAACAGCGAAATATCATATATATGATTTTCAGTTCGGTGATAAGTAGTTAAGAATTATTATAAAAAGCGGCTTGGATGTAGTATAAAAGTAACTTCAAAAATTTGTTACTTGATAATGTGTAATTTAGGCTAAGATATTTAAGTAAAACTTAAGATGGGTTTAGAATTCATTAGGTTTTTTATCTAATCTTAAGAATTATTTTCATATTATGTATTATAAATATACTGAAAATCGAATACTTAAATAGTATCTAATATAAATTTTAACATATTAGTATATTATCAAATGCAAAACAAAAGCCATCCCGACATCATCGGAATGGCTTTTATTAATTAAAATTATGAGATGCTTATTGCTTGATTATCTTTTTCATCATCACATCATTATCTACGAATAACTGCAAATAATAAATTCCAACTGGGAAATCAGAAATATTTAATTCTACATTTGAAGTTCCTTCTTGCAATACACTTGACAAGACTACTTGCCCTTGCATATTTAAGATTTGGAAGTCTGCATCTCTTTCAAATGGTGTTTTTGTTTGAATCAAAATCACATTGGAAGTTGGATTTGGTGTTAAGAAAATATCGTCATTTGAGTGACTTACTTTTGCAGTTACGATATTGGAGTACTCAAATTTTCCATCAAAATCTACTTGCTTTAAGCGGTAGTAGTGTAATCCATTTGCTACATTTTCATGAAGGAAGGAATAGTTTTGAACGATGTCAGTTGTTCCGTTTCCTACTTTAGTTGCGATTTCTCGGAAGCTAGTTCCATCTGTGCTGTGCTCGATGGAGAAGTAGTCGTTGTTTTCTTCGGAAGCGGTTTGCCAGGTGAGGATTACAGATTTATTATTTGTTGGTTTTGCTTCAAAAAAATTTAGAGTTATGGGAAGAAGAGGATTTGGGAAATCTTCATATAATTGGAAAAAATCAAATGCAAATTCTTCATCTGCTGAATTAATTTTAGCTGTAACTCTAAGATCTAAAGTTGTACCAGTTGTTGATATAAATGCAACAAATTCAGTCAAACTTTTGTCTAATTCCGTTCCATCTCCCACTCCATCATTATCTGTATCTAATGCTAAGTATTTAGTAGCATTTCCTCTAAATGATAATGCATTTACATAACCTCCTCCATCTATTTGATACTCAACTAAAATAAAATCAGCATTTTCAAATTCATCATTTCCTCCTGCACCAAAAAGACCGCTTATAGCAAGATCAGTTTTTCCTGAAATAGTTGGTATATTATCAAAAGTAATTACTAATTCGGAATTCCCAGACCCTCCTACTCCATCATCATCTAAATCTTCTCCAGCCCACAAATAAGAACCATCTAAATCTGTGTATTCAGTTGTTCCAAATATATTTATTTCATCACCGGAACACCCATCTGATGACAAATTCCTTGCAAAATGATCATGACAACTTGCATTAGTAGCACTTGGCAAGGCTTCAACTTCTGGAGTATATCGAACTGGAGAATTAGCCGTTTCAAAACTTTCTGACCAAAAAACTGTTTGCGCATTCATCTGAAACGCCAATAACAACATCGAAACCGTAAGTAAAAAATTCTTCATAATTATGTGTTTTGTTTAATTAAAATGATATCGAATAGAAAAAGACTCAATATAGGTACCATTACCTATTTGATCATTTGTTTGGAGCTAGATTTCTCTCAGAAAGGTTTTAAAGGAAAATTATGTAGATCGGATTAAAATTTAGATTGCGTATTTATTGTACCTCAAAGATAAAGATCCTATCGCTGATTTTAAAAAAATTGAAGATAAAGTATTAGTGATTTATTAAATAAAAAAAGAGCCATTCTTAATGAATAGAATGACTCTCCTTTTTTATCATAAAATCAAATCAGTTGATTCTAATTTATTTCTTTTTTACGAAGGCTTTGAACTTAGCAATGTAAACCATTGGATAACCTTTTTCATCTTCATTCACTAAGTAAACATCAACGGTGTTCTCTTGCAATCCTTCTTTGTCTTTGCTATCATATTCCACTTCAATCTCACCAGACTCACCTGGCTTGAAAGTTTTTCGTGGCCAATCAGGAACAGTACATCCACAAGAACCAGTTGCGAAATCAATTTTTACATCTTCAGTTCCTTCGTTCGTGAATTTGAAAGTTAACTTTCTTTTATCACCTTGAACTAACTCACCTAAGTCGTAAGAATCTTTTTCAAAAACTAATTTTGTACTTCCTTTCTTGCTTTTCTGAGCTGCTCCGATTCCGCCATTGCCGTTAGTTTTTTCCAAACGAGTTTCTTTAATCTTGATGCTTGTAGGACCAGAAATAATTTTAAACTCTGTTCGACGATTGAACCTATGTTCTTCATCTGGGCATTTCACACCATTGACACATTGATTTCTAATTTGAGATTCTCCATAACCAACTGCTTTAACTCGATTAGCTTTGATTCCTCTTTCTGTCAACCATGCTTTAGATGAAGTAGCACGTCGTTGAGATAATCTTTGGTTATAACTATCATTTCCTTGAGCATCAGTATGAGAACCTAACTCAATCACCATGTCAGGATATTCATTCATCAATTCTAAAACTAAACCTAAGTCAGATTCCATTTCAGGTAAAATCTTAGCATCATCAAAGTCGAATAAAATGTTTTTCAACTCGATAGGTTTTTCAGTTATAATCTCGATAACCTTATCTTCTGGTGGAGGTGGAATTGCTTTCAATTTCAATTGTCTTTCAATCACCGTAGATTCTGTCAATCCAACCGTATTCAAATAAGCTGTATCAGGATAGTAACCATCAGTTTTTCCAATTACCATGTACGACTTTTCTTCATTCAAAGTGAATCCAAAGTTGTTTCCTTTAGCATTTGTTTGAGCATCTGTATCACCTTTATTTCCATCTACAACTTCAATTAAAGCAAGTGTAACACCAGGTAATGCCTGATCTTTTTCATCAAATGTAGTTGCCATTAACTCCAATACAACTTCAGGAATTTTTACAGTAAAAATATCATCACAACAAGTTTTACTTTTTACAGATTTAGTTCCTACTCGATTAGAAACTAATGCCCCATTGTATCCACTTTTATCCAACATAAAATGAAAATCATCAACTGGTGAATTATATCCTTTTCCTAAGTTGATTGGCTTAGTCCAATAGGATCCATTCCATTGAGAGGAAAAAATATCAAGTCCTCCAACTCCAGGATGACCATTAGAACTGAAATAAAGATTTCCATCTCTATAATGTGGTGTTATATCATCCCCAGGGGTATTTAATACTTCACCTAAATTGATTGGATCGCCATAAACACCATCACCTTTCTTAGTTGCATAGTAGATATCAAATCCACCTTCACCTCCAGGCATATCAGCCGCAAAAAATAAAACTTCGTTTCCAAAATGTTCTCCTACTGAAGGATGCTTTACCAACCATTCACCATTCACTCCATCTACTTCTTTTGCGCCTTTCCAGCTATTTCCATTTTTCTCACTATAATATAGTTTACTCTCTCCTACTCTATTTCCTTTTCCATCTAATTCCATTTGCATACGAGTGAAAAACATCATATTGCCATCAGGAGAAATGGTAACATTACCTGTATGGAAACCTTCTCTATTTATTTTAGAAGTTATAGCCTTTCCTTTTTGGAAAGCACCTAATTTTGGTTTTTCTTTTTTTGCACCTTTTTTCTTCTTACCTCTACTTTTTTTCTTCTTTATTTCCTTTCGAGTAGAAGTAGCAATTTTCAAGTGATAGTCTCCTTCCTTTCCATCAATCACAGTAAACTCATCACTCAAAAATGTTGAATAGTATAATACTCCTTCGTCAGTTAAAAACGGAGAAGATTCTGTTGTCTTAGTATTAGCTTTTCCAGCATTCTCGATAAAAACTCCAGTCACAGGAGTCATTCCTAGTGCCATTTGAGCACCTGTCAATTCAGCTTCAGCCAATGGTTTATTAACTGCATTTTTAGATTCTTTCAAGTACATTTCTAACTGAACAATTGCTTCATCATAATTTTCAGCCATTTTTAATGTTCGCCCATAAATGAATCTTGCTTCTGGTAAATAAGGGTTAGTTCCTTTTCGATATTTTTTAGTTACTACCTTTTTATACCATCGTACCGCTTTTTTATAATCACGTAACATATAATGTAAGTTGGCAATTTTGTAAGCCAAGTCATTATTTCGCAAATCTTTATCTGCATCATATGCCTTTTCATACCATTCTAAGGCTCCATAAAAGTTAAGCAACTCTACTTGCTCATCCCCGATGGTAATCATCATATCAGGAGTTTGTTTATTAAGTGGCTGAGCCATCATAATATTTGCCATGAGTGTAAAAATCGCAGAAAAGAGAATTAATTTTTTCATATTCTAAGTTATAATTTTGAATATCGAATTTTGAATGATTGAATTTTTTGATCCAAAATTCAAAATAGTTTTTTTTTAAAACGAAAAAATACTCATTAATAGTGAGTTAACTATTCACCATTAACAGTTGACAGTTATATTAAAATCGTGGACAGAAAATAACTGGTTTAACATTAGGTTTCTTGAAAATCTTAGCGATGTATGAAAGACCTAATTCAAAACCTCCACCAGTTCCAACATCTGCTAAATCAGAAACAGTTAAATCATATGCAGCTCCAACTCGGAATTGTTTATAATCCATTCCAACGATGAATTGAGTAGCATCTCTTAATCTGTAACCAATTCCGACATTCAAAGTCATATCTTTTGTATCATTCAAGTGATATCCACCGAGTGCTTGCACTTGAATATTATTAGCACCTGAAAGTGTTCTAAACATAAAGGCTGGTTTAATGACAATTTTATCATTTAAGTCTACAAAAAATTGACCATGTAAGATGAAGTCTCCGGGCAAATCCCATGCATCTCGACCTGCTGCTGAAGGACTTAAATTTCCTGTAGAATCAGAAGCTCCTTCATTCACATGTAAATCAGGTGTTAAAATATGGTTCAAAGACGAACCAATTTCAAGACGCATTTTATCATTCATTTGAGCTTTTAATAATACTCCTACGTTCAAATCAAACTTATTGGTATTGAAATCATTTTCCTCACTTCCCACATTACCTCCAAACTCTGTACTAGTATTTCCACTTGCTAATCCATCTGCAAACTGAGCTTGTCCTAGATTTAACTTTCGGCTAGTATAACCAGCCTGAACCCCAATTGAGAAAATGGAAGTTGATTTTTTATTCAATGGAATATGAACAGCAGCACTCCCCATTGCTTGAGAAGTTGCTAATTCCAAAGCTCCTGCTTTGTCACTATATACCATTCCTCCTACTCCTAACCATGCTTTTTTACCCAACATAAAAATAGGAGCATCTACATAAAAAGAAGGTGTTCGGTATGGACTAGAAGATACTCCACCCCATTGGTCTCGATAAATTCCTCCAATTCGGAAAGTTCCTTGGAAAGCACCTGAGTACGCAGGGTTGGTAGTCAAGGGAGATAAATAAAACTGGGTGAAGTGAATGTCTTGTGCATTCATCGTTCCAGCCAACGAAATAAAAAAGAAAAAGAGTAAACCTTTTAGAATTTTCATAAAAGCGAATAGTTTATGTTTTGAAATCTTAGTTTAAAGTGGTGATCGGTTTATTTCCAATTTGTCAAAAACAAACGATTATAATGTCGAAAGATAGGATTTTTTGTTTAAATCACCATACGTCCAAGTGCAAGATATTTTGAAATTATTTTTTGACCAAAAATATCAGCATTTTAAATACCTAATTAGCGACAAAACAGTTGGCAGTAAGTAGTATTCAATAGGCAAACAGCCAACTGAATACTACTTACTGCAAACTGTCTGCTATTTTTTCTTCATCAATATCCATCATACATTTAAAATGGCCCTTTGGACATTTCTCAAAACCAATTTTTGAGCATGGTCGACAAGACAAATTGTCTACTTGAATTATAGTATTTCGATCAATTCCATCTGCATAAAAAGGTGTCATTCCAAATTCAGGAATTGTATTCCCCCAAATTGATATTATCTCTTTTTGAAAAGAAGCCGCAATGTGCATCATCCCAGTATCGTGAGTAATAACTTTTTTAGCATTTTTGATTAATTGCATGGATTCCTGCAAGGTAGTTTTTCCACACATATTAATCACTCGATCATCTTTAATAGCTAGCACTACTTTTTCCCCAACCGTTGCATCATCTTTTCCTCCGAGCAAAATAATAGGGAATTTTATTTTTGAACAAATGGAAATTATTTTAGCAACGGGTAACCGCTTCGTCGAATGCGCACCTCCGATAGCAAAGACAATTTTATTCTCAAGAGGTTGTTCTTCTGTTTTTAAAGGTTCCAGACCTTTCCCATCATATGTTACACCCAATGCTTTTGCTGCAACCATATACCGATCAACAATATGTATTTTGGGAAGACGAT
The DNA here is from genome assembly GCA_964564545.1 of uncultured Saprospiraceae bacterium. Taxonomy (GTDB): domain Bacteria; phylum Bacteroidota; class Bacteroidia; order Chitinophagales; family Saprospiraceae; genus CAJQQY01. The sequence continues at coordinate 85,927 of CAZMBP010000125.1, read as the reverse complement.
TGATTTTAAAATTAACCATCAACCATTTTTCCCAATTCAATTTATCAAATGAAAAATATGGAACTCGCAATGCCCAACGCACTTGCAGAGTTCTCAGGTTTTTATGTAAATCAATAATCGCATCATAATTTTCCGATTTTAGTTGCGGTAAAACTTCTGATACCTTTTTATTGATCGTATAAATTCTATCTAAGTGTGAATTAAAAATGAGGACTGATTCAAAAGATTTTTTAGTTAAAAAATGTACTTCACAATTCAGTTGCTCTTTCACACATCGAATTACAGGAGTCGTCAAAACGATGTCTCCAATCGAACTAAATCTAATAATAAGTACCTTTTTAATTTTTTCTTTCGTCAAAGGTGTATTCACGTTTTCGTTGAAAAATAGATAATTTTGAATCTTTAAATTTGATGGAACACGGATCAAAAATCCTTCAAACCTAATTTTTTTTTATGAAAAAAGTAACTTACTCGATTTTTCTCTTGACATTCCTCCTTGGTTTTTCTTTTTGTAAAATCCACAACTACACTCCTGTAGATTATCCAAAAGGTCAAATTATCTTTGGAAGTGGTGGAGGATTTACTGGCGCAGTTGATGAAATTTTCATTTTTGACAATGGAGATGTTTTTTCAAAAGCTGGATTGGATACTAATTATGTTGCCATTAAAACATTAAAGGATCCTGTAGTTGAACAAGTTTTTCGCAACGTTGAATTTCTAAAACTAGCGGAAATCGATGTGAATAAACCTGGCAATATGTATAATTTTATTCGAATAAAAGATAAGGATGTTGATCATCAAATCGTTTGGAGTGGACAAAATGATGTATCAAAAGAAATCACTAAATTCTATGCGATTTTAAAACACCTTACTAAAGTTGAAGAGTAACTAAACTCTTTAAACATCTCAATTCCAATTGACGTTTTATAAAAAAATTCTTTTTATCATATGAAATATTCAATCCTATTTATCCTCAGTTTTTTGCTTTGTTTTTCTCAAAAAACTTTTAGTCAAACTCAAAAAACTAAAGAATCACAAAATCTAAAATCAGAACAATTAGCTCCACCAGCTTCGATATTAAAAGATATCAGAACTGCTCCAAAAGCGCCGAAAACGATTTTGGAAAATCCTTTAAAAAACTTCAAAGCAACTAATGCATTTCCAAAACAAACTGATAATCAGCGCTTTATAAAAATAAAAAAAGACGAAGCAACTGATTTACCTATTTGGATTTATGGAAAATTAGAAAATGCTCCTCAGCAAAGAAATGCTTCTCTCGAAGATAGAACCATCAATTATTTGGAAGCACTAAAAGAACCTTTACAAATCGAAAATCCATCTGAAGAGTTTTTTATCCAAAAGATAAATACTGATAAAATTGGGCAACAACACATTCGGATGCAACAACAATTTCAAGGAATCAAAATCTATAATTCTGAAATAATTGCTCACACAAAGGACAATGACATTTACCTCATCAATGGCCGCCACTACCCTACTCCTCAATTGGAAAATATTACTCCTTCTATCGATGAACAAAGTGCCAAACAAATCGCACGAGATGATGTAGGGACTTTTACAACACTTTCTTTTGAAGAGAAAAAATATGTAGCTGGTGAGCAATTTGAAAGTGAATTAGTTATCTATTTCCCAGAAAAAAACATTACCAATCCGAAGTTAGCGTACCATTTAACGGTGATTCCAAATATGACTGAAAGATGGGAATATTTGATTGATGCAGAGAATGGAAATGTATTGAATAAATATAGTAGCATTTGTAAGTTTCATTTATCAGCGACTGGCTTAAAGTCAGCCTCTGATTTGAATCCTCATGAAAATTGTACTCATAATCACAAAAATATTTTTGAGAAATCAGAGGCTGACTTTAAGCCTGACGCTGATGTGGAAGTTGTCAATGGTCCATTTACAGCCAATGAAACTGATTTGTTAGGTATTAACCGGACGATCAATACCTATGAAGTGAACGGCACTTATTTCATGTATGATGGTTCACGGCCGATGTTTGATGTAAATTCCGATTTGCCATCCGATCCAAAAGGGATGATTGTAACTGTCGATGGATTGGGAACTTATCCAAACAATAATAATTTCGATTATTCTGTCATCACTTCCCCCAATAATTCTTGGAATTACCCTGCTGCTGTTTCTGCACATTTTAATGGTGGAGAAGCTTATGAATATTTTAAAAATACTCACAATCGTGAATCTATCAACGGACAAGGAGGAACGATCATTTCCTTTTTTAATATCTCAGATCAAAATGGAAGTGATATGGATAATGCATTTTGGAATGGTGCTGCGATGTTTTACGGAAATGGAAATCAGGCATTTAATTATCCGTTGCAAAGAGCACTAGATGTGGCGGGGCACGAAATGTCGCATGGAGTAATTCAAGGAACAGCTAACCTTGAGTATCAAGGTCAGTCAGGAGCTATGAATGAATCATTTGCTGATATTTTTGGAGCTATGATTGATCGAGATGATTGGCAAATGGGAGAAGATATTACCAATCCAAGTTACATTTCTACCGGTGCTTTGCGAAGTCTTTCTGATCCAAATAATGGAGGCTCATCTCTCAGCACTCCAGGTTGGCAACCGAAAACTATGGATGAATATCAAAATCTTCCAAACACTCCACAAGGCGATAATGGAGGTGTTCATATCAATAGTGGAATTACCAATTATGCCTACTATCTCTTTGCAACTGAGATTGGAAAAGACAAAGCAGAGTTAATTTATTACCGAGCATTGGATGTATATTTAGTGAAATCTTCTCAGTTTGTGGATTTGCGAAATGCGGTAGTTCAATCTGCCAATGATCTTTATGGAAGTACAGAAGTGAATGCTGCCAATGCTGCTTTTGATGCAGTTGGAATCGGCCAAGGTGCTGGTGGAAATTATCAAAATGATGTAGACTTGAATGATGGAGATGAGCGAATTTTACACTCTGATGCAGGTTTGGATAAATTATATTTGGCAGATTTAGCAGGCAACAATTTAGCTGATCCACAACTTTCTTTAACTAATGTTACAAGTAAGCCAAGTATAACAGACAATGGTCGAGTGATTGTTTTTGTCGATGATGAAAACAACCTTAAATTTATTGATATTGATTGGAATACCGGAGATGTAATCGAAGATTACCTAGAAAACAACCCTACAGGAGAATGGCGAAACATTGCTATTTCAAAAAATGGAACTCGAATTGCAGCGGTGAGAACAAATGCAGAAAATATCATTTGGGTTTATGATTTTGATCTTGGGGCATGGAATGATTTTGAACTATACAACCCGACAACTTCAGATCCAAATGGAGGTATCGTCACCACAGGGGAAGTTCAATATGCTGATGCGATGGAATTTGATTTTTCAGGTGAATATGTGATGTATGATGCATTTAATAAAGTTGCAAGTTCACAAGGAAATAATGAAGTAGAATATTGGGATATTGGATTCTTAAATGTATTCGAGGGAGGTAATTTTGCTTCAGGAAATGTGGAGAAATTATTTACAGGCTTGCCTTCTGGAATAAGTATTGGAAATCCAACTTTTGCCAAAAACTCACCATATATCGTAGCTTTTGATTTTAGAGAAGAAGGATTTTTTAGCAATAATTATCAAATTCTTGGAGCTAATATCCAAACAGGAGACAACGATGTTATTCGAGAAGGTGAGACTTGGGCTTATCCAAACTACTCAGTCAATGATGAGCAAATGATTTTTGATTTACCTTATCAAGGGACAACTGTACTAGGAAGAATAGGTATTAATGCAAATAAAATTAGCGGTGATGCCGCATCTGAAAACTTCCTTTTTCCTAACGGAACCATTGCTGAAAAATGGGGAGTTTGGTTTGCAACTGGAGAGAGAGATTTAGTGGCAAATGAAAATATCGAATTGACTGAATTGAATGGGAAAATTTATCCAAATCCATTTGATGAAAATTTGATTTTGGAATTAGAAGGTGAGCAAAATGAAAAAACGAGAATTCAAGTTTTCAATCTTTTAGGACAATCTGTTTTTGAGAAAAATGTGGATATTTCTTTAGGGAAAAATACATTTGATTTAAACTTGAAAAACTTAAATGCAGGAACCTATTTTGTTCAATTACAATTAGAGACAGGAAATGTGATGATGAAAGTTGTTAAAAACTAAGGAAAAAGGGGATGTCAACGAGTTGTTAAAAAATTGGAAAACCCGAATCTATGGTGTAATTTTAGACAACTTTTAGATAATTAATATTATTAATTCAATTAAAATATAATCTTGACATGAAGAAATTATTCTTATTCCTAGCATTTTTTGGATGCATCGCATTTTCTGCAAATGCTCAAAAAGCTGCTTGTTGTTCTAAAAAAACTGCTTCTACTTGCAGTAAAACAACTGCTGCCAATGCAGAAGCTGCTGCAAAATTAGCATCTATGGATGATATGATCGAAAAGAAAGTTTGTAGTACATCTGGATCAGTATCTTACGTAAAAAATTACGTTTGCTCTGAAAGTGGAAAAATGACTTCTACTCCAGTTGAATATGATGCTACAACTCAAAAATTTGTAAACGTTTCTCCTAAAAATGCTGAGCAAGGAGTTGGCGGTCAAAATGCTAAAGAAGTTAAAACTGTAAAAGCTGTAAAGGCTGTTAAAACAACCAAAGCAGTAAAAACTACTAAGAAAAAATCTTGCTGCGCTTCAAAGGCTGGAAAATCTAGCTGTAGCAAAAAAGTAGAAAACTAATTTTTAGTTTTTTCCAAATAAAAAAAGGCTTTCAACTTAATTGTTGAAAGCCTTTTTTTTAGGAATGACTCCACTAACTATTTATTAATCCCTCTCAAAACATTCTCTTCGGAAAAAAACTGATTAGATAAATATTTTGAAACTAAATGTTCGGTTGCTTCAGATACATCTTTTGGTAACTCTGATTTATCAAACCAACTCACTTTTTTGAATTTATTTAACTCTTTTGACTCAGGTTCCCCTTTCCATTTTTTTGCAGAAAACAATAGAATTAACTCACTTTCTGAATCTCTCTTAAATATATGACGCAATCGCAAATGCTTCTTTTTAATTTCGATATTTGCTTCTTCATGACTCTCTCGAACTATCGCATCATGCGCAGATTCCCCACTATCTACTTTTCCTCCAACTAGAGAAAAGCCTCCTCCATTTTGGGCTGTTTTTTTTAAAAAAAGAAGTTTGCCCTCTTTTTCCAAAATTAGTCGAACTACAACAGTAGTTTTTTGTCCATTCATATTTATGGGTAAAAGTTGTTTTATATCCGTTGGGAGTTTTTATCTCAAAAAAGACTTCCTGACTTATATCAGTCATCACTAAATTTCTTGCTCCGCAAAGATATTTTAAAAACAAAGAATTTAAAACCAAAAGTATTGATTTCGGTCATTTTCCTCATTTTTTTCACCATAAAAAAGAGATCATTCACCATTTCCTAAATGCAATCCACCATTTCATATATAAAAGGTATCCTCATCAAAACATCTTTCCTTACTTTTATACCCTTACAAATTATACGATAATCGAACAACTTGTTCATTTAAAAAAGACATAAATTAGTATGGATTTATTTGCTAAAATTAAAAACAATGCAACTGCGTTGGGACAATACGCAGAAAATGGGGCTGAAGGATATTTTATCGCTCCAAAGTTAGAAGGACCGATTGCCAATAGAATGTTGTTCCGAGGAAAGGAATGCGTTTGTTGGAGTGTGAATAATTACCTTGGTTTAGCCAATCTTCCTGAAATTAGAAAAGTGGATGGAGATGCTGCTGCTGATTGGGGATTAGCGTATCCAATGGGTTCTCGATTAATGACTGGAAATACTTCTGAGCACGAAGCATTGGAGGTTGAGTTGGCAGAATTTGTCAATAAAGAAGCAACTGCATTGGTTAATTTCGGTTACCAAGGTATGGTTTCAGCAATTGACTGTTTAGTTAATCGAAGAGACGTTATCGTTTATGATGCGGAAAGTCATGCTTGTATCGTAGATGGTGTTCGATTACACATGGGAAAACGATTTGCCTTCGAACACAACAATATTGAAAGTTTAGAAAAACAATTACAACGAGCTACCAAATTGACAGAAGGAACAGAAGGTGGAATCTTAGTAATTTCTGAAGGTGTATTTGGAATGCGTGGAGACCAAGGAAAATTAAAAGAAATCGTTGCATTGAAAGAAAAATATGACTTCCGAATTTTTGTAGATGACGCACATGGATTTGGAGTTTTAGGAAAAACTGGTGCAGGTGCTTGCGAAGAACAAGGAGTGATGGAACACATCGATGTTTACTTTGCAACATTCGCTAAATCTATGGCAAGTGTAGGAGCATTTTTCGCAGGCGACCTTGCTATTATGCGATACTTGAAATACAATATGCGTTCACAAATCTATGCTAAATCATTAGCGATGCCAATCGTAATTGGTGCTCGAAAACGGTTAGCTATGATCAATGGCAATACAACTCAAAAAGATAAATTGTGGACTATCGTAAATACACTTCAAGCAGGATTGAGAGAAAGAGGATTTGATATTGGAGATACTAATAGTTGTGTGACACCAGTTTACATGAAAGGTTCGGTGGAAGAAGCTCAAGCATTAGTTTATGATATGCGTGAAAATCACAGCGTTTTTTGCTCTATCGTAGTTTATCCAGTTATTCCAAAAGGAATGATTTTGTTGAGATTAATTCCAACAGCTTCACATACTTTGGAAGATGTTCAAATTACTTTGGAAGCATTTTCGGCAGTTGCTGTTAGATTAAAAGCTGGAGATTATAAAGTAGAAGCTGCTAATTTCTAAGCGAATACTTTTTCTCTTTTAAAAATAATTAAGGCTGTTAGCGCTCAAAGTGCTAACAGCCTTTTTGTTTATTGCTAACCTATTGACTCTCAATCAAATACAAAAAAACATTTTCCAAAACATAAGATTCACTTTTTGATTTTTTATTATATTGCGTTTCTTATTTCTTACAAAAAACCAATCGGGTTTAGAAATCCGACTTACAAAAAGACAACCTTTAACCAGAAATTATGAGCAACATCAAAGTCAAAATAGGAAAACGAGAAGTTAAACTTGCTAAAAGCAAAAAACTAGTTGGACTTAAAAGGAATCCTCAATTCAACCAACCTGACAAAAATTTTAAAAATGCTCCTTTCGTCAGAACTTCTATTTATGATTCCCTAGGCGGATTCAATGTTGTAAGTCTAGATAAAAAAGGAGAATCACTCGACAAAAAATTAGATGAAGTCCGTGAATATGATGATGTGGAAGTGGGAACTCATGTCTATTATGCAGATGGAAGTAGTCGATTGTTGATTCCTACAGGGGAGATTTATATTACGTTCCATGAAGGTGTAGGTGAGGATGAGCAAGAATTAGTTTTGGATGAATATAAATTGGACTTGGTTCGCCGAAGAAGTGATGAATCGATTGTGGCAAAAGTAACTTCACGTTCTAAAAATCCTTTAAAAGTAGCAGCAGAGTTAGAGCAATTCTCTTTGGTTAGAGTGGTCGAACCTGACATGGATGCAGTAGTTGATGAATATGATTTTGTGGAACCTGCGGATGATTTGTTGGATCATATGTGGCATTTAAAAAATTATGGTTTCGTTGCCGATACCAATTGGAGATTAAAAAAAGATGCAGATTCCAAAGTTGTTGATGCATGGAAGCGAATCGGGAACCTAGGTTCGAGAGAAGTTATCATTGCGGTCATTGACAATGGATTTGATCTTTCTCATCCAGATTTAAAATCAAAAGTTTATAAACCTTGGGACTTGTGGTCACAAAGTACCCAAATCCAACATGGCGATCCTCGATTCACTCATGGAACACCTTGCGCAAGTGTAGCCTTAGCTGCTTCGAATGGAGTCGGCATGGTAGGTTCTGCTCCCAATGCGAAATTTATGCCTGTAAGTGGCACTTCATTTTCGCTAAGAGCGACCGAAGAAATGTTTGAATATTGCACTAAAACTAATGCTGATATTATTAGCTGTAGTTGGGGGTCAACCGATCCAGCTTTTTCTCTGAGTGCTGTAAAAGAAGATGTTTTAACCAAGGCAGCCACCAGAGGTCGAAACGGAAAAGGGTGTGTTATTTTATTTGCGGTTGGAAATGATTCCAAAGATTATGTCAATTATTATTCTGCTCATCCTGATGTGATTGCCGTAGGTGCAACGACGAGTAAAGACAAACATGCAGACTATTCTAATCGAGGAAGAGAAGTAACCGTTTGCGCTCCTTCCAATGGCGATTGGCCAATTATCGCAGCCAGAGCTTGGTGGGACGAAGGAGTACATTGGGAAACAGGTGCCTATAAATTTTGGAGAGATGGAAAAGAACGAGGCAACCCAGGAATGTATAAACACTTCGGAGGAACTTCAAGTGCTACACCTTTAGTAGCAGGAATTTGTGGATTAATGCTTTCCGTAAATCCTGATTTGACCGCAAAACAAGTAAAAGAAATTTTAATTAAAACTGCAGACAAAATTGGTTCTCCATTAGAGTACGATTCCTCTGGTCATTCTCTAAAATATGGTTATGGAAAAGTCAACGCTGACAAAGCCGTCAAAGAAGCACTTCGCTATAAAGATGAGAGCGTAGGTACTGCCCCACCTGCTATCGAGGAACCAATCAAAAAGGGTCGAGGTATTTTCCAATTCAATGTAAAACGACAAGCGCCTGAAGGTTACGGCGTGCAAATTGGTGCTTTTGCTGAATATGGAAATGTATTAATTCAAGCAGAGAAATTGCAAAAGAAATATGACCTACCAATCATCGTAAGTATCAATGAATTAGAAGGTCGAACCGTTTATAAAATTGTAGTAGGTACTTTTTCCAAAAAATCTGATGCGTCTAGTTTATTGAGAAAAATGAAATCGAATAACCTGAATGGGTTTGTGCGGGCGATAAAGGATTTGGCGTAAAAAAGATAAAATCATTCACTTCAAGTTCTCAATTTGGAGTGAATGATTTTTAAAAAAATAGGACTCGTAAAGTTTAACATTTTGAAGTTGTTTAAAATAAAATGAAGAAAATATTTATCTATCTTTTATTAATTTTAAACAATAACCTTATTGCTCAAGACAATAATATCAAAATAGATAATACTTTTGAGTTATCAAGTCAACTACTGATTACTTCTAAACTAGACATAGATAAAAATTATCCAACTCAAGCAAGTGATTTTTCTTCAGCGCCTGCCCTTGCTTACCAATTCAATTTAATTTGGCACAAAGAATTTTTGAAAAAGTGGTATTACCAATTTGGAGTGATGGGTGGAATGTATGGATATCGGCAGAAAGTTAGAACTCAAGAAGATTTTGTTGAATTAGGATTTACAAACGGCGTTGATTCTAAAGGTACTATTTTATCAAGTAGATTCGCTGGAATAAATATTGGTGGAAACTATCATATTATAACGAGAGAAAACGAAATTCTATCTTTTGGAATTGGATTAAACAGTTATTATTTTCCTATAACTGGAATTTCTTCCTCCGTTAGTGCTCAACCTGATAATCAACCAACAAAACGATTATTTTCTTCTTCTATAGATTCTTACCATCATAGAAAAATATTCTTCGCTCCTGAATTAAATATTTCATACTTTAAAAAAATAAGCCCTCGCATCAATTTAAAATGCGCAATATCTTACACTTATTCAGGAAGTAAAATTTTTATCGGTGATTACTTTCTTTTTGGTGATAAAGAAACCTTAAATGGGCGTTATTCTCTAAAACTTCAGCATTTAGGACTTAGCGTAGGTATTCTATATTTACCTCGTAAAAATAAAAATTGAGCAAATATGTTTAGTACTACAAAAAAAAATAACGTAATAATTATTTTGTTTCTATGCCTGTTATCAAACCTTTCCTTTTCTCAACTTGATAGCTCCTTGAAAAACAGAATTGGATTTTCTACTCAATTACTTTTAAGTTCCCCAATAAAAATTAAAAGAAATTATACTCCTAATCAAACAGACATTACTTGTGGATTTTCTCCAGCTGTTCAAGCGACTATAATCTATAATAGAAAAATAAATAATCGATTTGTTGGAAGTCTTGGATTAAATATTGGTAGCTATTCTTTCAATAAAAAGGTATATGTTTCTAATACACACAATGAAATGAGTGGAAGAGATTATTCCTCTAACAACCCACATTTTGGTTATACTTTTTTAGGTATAAAGTTAGGTGGTGGGTATAATCTTATCAACAAAGAAAATTTTCACATTACAATTGGCGTAGATATTATCGGATCTTATTTTATCTCCACTATAGAAACGGAATTTGTTAATTTTATACCTATTAATAATGCAGTAAAGAAAATATATACTTTTGATGTTGAAGGAAATAAAGATGAACTAATGATATTCTCTTCTGAGTTAAGTGCTAATTTCTACAAAAAATTAAAATATAATCTATTATTTAATTTAGGATTGTCTTTCACTTATTCTCAAAAAGAAACATTCGAAGGCAGCTATATTATTTATGGTGATAACCAAAACTTAACAGGATCATTTGATAAGACTTTTAAGCATAGCGGTTTTTCTGTTGGACTGTTTTATCAATTTTAATACCTAATAAAATAAAGGGTGAGAAGTATTCAATAATAATCCTCCCTTCCATTTCCTCTCGTCTCTTTTCCTCTTTCGTTTTTTCGAAAACATCTCTTGGCAAGAAATAACTTCCCCTCCATTTTGCGCTACAAAATTGTAGTAGGTACTTTTTCCAAAAAACCTGATGCATCTAGTTTATTGAGAAAAATGAAATCGAATAACCTGAATGGTTTTGTACGGGCGATTAAAGATTTAGAATAATTACCCTTTCTTTTTGAAAACAAAACCGCAAGCAGTTTCTGTTTGCGGTTTTTTCATTTTATTATCGTATCAATTTTAGAAAACAATAATAGAGTATAATCTCCACTTAAAAATCGCTGCCAACTCAATACCTCTTTACAATGTAATTATAATTTTCACTAGGAATTTTCTATCTTGTATAAACAAATTTGAATAAATCCCGCCCTAGAAATTTTAAGATTTTTGTTTAGCAAAACCTAATGAAAACATGCCCTTCAAAAAAATATACCTATCTCTACTTTTTACTTTGTATTGCTATCTTTCCTCCTATGCTCAAGATATTCAACTTGAATCTTCCACTTTGGCAGAGCGTATATTTTCTAGTTATATTTTATATGCATTGATATTCGTGGGATTAATTATAGTCGCTTTTATATTTTTTAAAAACAGAATTTTACTTAAAACTCAATTAGAATTACAACATCAAGAAGCAGAACGACTCAAAGATATGAATGAGTTTAAAACTCGATTGTATGCTAACATTACTCATGAGTTTCGAACACCACTCACCGTAATCTTAGGCCTCTCAGATCTAATGATGGAAAAAGCTGACGAGCTTACTCCTGAAAAAATAAAAGAACATATGGGCTTAGTTGCCTCCAATGGAAATAATTTATTACACTTGATTAATCAAATTTTAGATTTATCGAAATTAGAATCAAGTAATATGTCGCTTGATTTGATTCAAGCGAATATTAGTAACTATATCGAATCCATTGTGCATTCTTTCCAACCATTTGCCAATACTCAAAAAATTAATTTAAGTTTTCAGTCGGATGCACCAGATTTAAAAATGGATTTTGATAAAAACAATCTTTTTAAAATCGTTTCCAACCTAGTTTCTAATGCACTTAAATACACCAATGAAGGAGGAAAAGTAAAAGTTGTTCTTGAAAAGAAAAATGAAAATGTATTGATAAAAATAATCGATACTGGAATTGGAATTCCAAAGGAAGCATTGCCTCATATTTTTGATCGTTTTTTTCAAGCAACTACCGATCAACTTCAAAAACAAATTGGAACAGGTATCGGTCTTTCCTTAACTCAAGAATTAGTTAAATTATCTGATGGAAATATTCGAGTAGATAGCGAAATTGGAATTGGAACTCAATTCCATATTGAACTTCCGATACACAATACTGCACCAATCGTGAATCCTGAAACTTCTGCAGTTCTTATGCAAAAAGAAGTAAATGCCTATACCATTTGGCCACAACCTAAAAAAGAAGATACGATAACTATTGATCATAACAACGAAGAAAATCTCCCTACTTTACTTATCGTAGAAGACAACAAAGACATCATTATTTACTTAAAAACTATTTTAGAACCTTTCTACCATTTAGAAGTAGGAACGGATGGAAAAATGGGTGTAGATAAAGCACTTGAAATTATTCCAGACATTATAGTTAGCGATGTCATGATGCCTAAAATGGATGGATTTGAAGTTTGTAATTTTTTAAAAAATGATGAACGCACCAGTCATATTCCGATTGTTTTATTAACTGCAAAATCTGAAATACAATCTCGTCTTCATGGTTTGGAAAGAGGTGCTGATGCCTATTTATCCAAACCTTTTAATAAAAATGAATTATTAATTCGACTACAAAAATTAGTAGAGTTGCGCCAGCAATTAAAATCTCGATATGTTGATTTTAAAGTTCCCCCTCCTTCTGAAGATAAAGCGGTACAAATTGAAGATGCTTTTATTGAAAAGTTACGCACCATCGTAGAGAAGAATCTTGATGACCCTCGCTTTGGAGTGCAAGAATTATGTAAAGCAGTCAATTTGAGTAGAATGCAAGTACATCGAAAAATCAAAGCACTATCAGGTGCTTCTACCACCATGTTTATTCGTTCTATTCGTTTGCAAAAAGCAAAACTCATTATGCTTACAAAATCTCAAATGAATATTTCTGAAATCGCTTATGAAGTAGGATTTAATGATCCTAACTATTTCTCAAGAGCATTTAATCAACAATTTGGAAAATCACCTTCTAAGTTTTTAAATGAAAAAAATAATATTTAGATTTTTAAAAAAAAACACGCACTTCATTCTGTTACCATCATATCTTGCTGACTATCAATAACTTACAAAAACGTAACCTGTACATAGTTACATTTCTCCATTTTTTTATTGCCTGATGTTACAATTTTACTAGTCTTTAATTTTTTTTTGCTAGGGGGTTAGTCGATTTTGCCTGCATATTTGTTACAACACAAACACAAAACGATATCACATTTTTACTTTTAAATATTACCTATATAAAATCAAATCACTTTATTTTTAAAACCCCAATAAACCAACTTTTAATTTTCAAACAAACATCAAAAAACCAAAATTCTCAAAATCCCAATTTCCAGTTTTTCAAATAATTAAGTTCCTCAAAACCTTGAAAAACCAAAAATTAAATCACTACTAAAATAAACCAAAATGAAAAATTCAAAAATCAAAATATTACTTGCCTTAACTACATTTATGCTTTGTTTCGTTGCTAACATCGCAATAGCTCAAAATTCATGGATCGGCGGTACCCCTGGAGCCGAAAATGAATGGAGTAACCCAAAAAACTGGAGCGAAAACAGAGTACCAGACTGGAGAGATGAATCTGTAATTATTTCAGATGTAAGTTCCCAGTCTGGTTTTTTCCCAATCATTTCTAAAGAGGTAGAAGAAATTCCTCATTTAAGATTGGAAGGAAGCACCACCTTGACCATTTCAAAAAATGGAAGATTGGTAATCAATGGTGCTGATACCTATAATTTTGGAATATTGAATATCGGACGAGTAATAAATTATGGATATATATCTATCCAAGATACAGGACTGTCTCCTTTAGAAAATAGGGAAAAAAATATTGAGAATAGAGGAGCATTTGCATTTATAGACAGCAACGATACAATTAAATACCTAGCTATAGATAACTAAAGCGAACTATGAAATCTAAAACTTGGCTATTTTACTAAAACTATTCGAACCTCTTTTTACTGTAAAGCTTACATCAACACCCCCTGAAGACCTCTTCTTTTTGAAGAGGTCTTTTTTTGTTAAACTTTAAAACTCAAAGACTTAGCCTAATCCCAGGACCAATCAAAAAGAAAAACTTTGACTCCGATAAAAAATAACCTCCTCCTAAAAATAAAGGAAAACTCAATTTGCTTCTTTCCCTTTTTGGAATAGGATATAAACTGCCAAGAATCACCACTCCAACATCTCGATTCGTATTGTTTTCTGAAAAATTAAAAGCATTCAATGCCAAAAAACCAGCACCAATTTTGAAAGGTCGAGGTTTGGCAATTCGATTGGGTTGATAAAAACTAAACTGAGCAATGATTGCCATACTCACTCCATTTAAATTTCCGAATCCTTCCGTTCCAACTCTTTTAGTTAATAATCCAGCAGGGAAAGATACATCCAAATCAAATGAAGAGGTTTGTCTTAATATAATTTCTGCTTTTTTATAAACTCCTTGTCCTCCGTACTTCGAACGATCATGCTGAATAATGATCTCGATACGATCCCACCCTTCCAAATCATAAAGTTTACGCCTCAAATATTGATTAAGACTAATAGCTTCTGACCTACAATTTTTGGAATCATAAAAATCAAAACGAGGAGAGTTCTCTCCTGGGCAAACCACAACTTCAGGTAAGGTTTGTTTATCCAAAAGGCGATTACTTTTATCTGTTACGATGACCTCAATCTTTAAGTTTTGTTTCCCAAAAATCCGATTTGGAGAATCAATCTTTTTAGGATCAAATTGGATAATAATATCTGGAATCCTATCATCATAGTAAATCGTGTTTTCAATGCTTGCAAAATCTTTTGGACTTTCTTCACCAATTTTTAGATTCACAAAATCTAACTTATGAGCAATGTGAAACTCATCTAATGACAAAGTTTTCCCAGTAGAATTTCCATAATTTAACACTCGAATAATGGGTGCATTGATATTCATAGGAACTTTTACAGCAAATACAATTTCGTTCTCTTGGCGACTTAATGAATCTTTAGGAATTATTTCTAATTGTTCAAAAGTGAACTTTGCTTTTTGTAAAGCTTTTCCTTTAATTTTTATTTCGATAGTTTCCCCAGGGTAAATTTTGTTGCCGTTACTATAATTTCCCTTCTTTGGTAAAACCGTTACTCGATCTATTTGAGTTTTAGGAGTGATATCAAAATTAGTAATGAATTTCGCTTTATCACCATCCTTCAAATATAGATAACCTTCTGACTGACGATGATAATTGAAAGTTCTTAAATCACATAAAACTCTTCGATTGGATAAAACACTCTTGGTATATATTTCAGCAATTAACCAACCTCCTGATTCTTCTTGCTTTTCCAAACGATAAGTTTTTTTCAAAGCTAAGGAAGGATGATATTCTAATTCCACTTCTACTCCTTCGACTTTATTTTCGGGTTTTAAGGTGAAGTCTTTTTGGTTAGTATGGAGAAAAACAAGTTTGCTAGTTTGCACTTCAAATTGAGTAACTAAAGGAGGTAACTCATAAATAAACTGGCCAGAAGTTTCATCAAAATTGGGAATATGCAAAGAAAGTGGAATCTTTAAATTATGAATCCCTGCTTTGAAAGGGCGAAGTTGTAATAGTAATTCTCCATTTTTAAAGGAGAGTTTATAATTAATATTTTTACCTCTAGTCCATTGGTTATTGGTTTTGATATTGGCAGGGCGATTAGAAGCTATTTTAAATGTTTTTTCCTCACCAATAAATAATCGATTATTAGAGGTTTCCAAAAAAGCATCAGTAAAAGTAGTATGAAATAATTTGAGTTCATAAAAATATTCTTGAACTAGAATATCTGAATTGATAGAAAAAGTAAATTGTAAAAATCTACTTTTCGTCAGCTGCTTAAATTTCACTTTGAACCGATAATAATTATCATTGATATTGACTAAGCTATCAACGATATCATAGTCATCAGAGGATAATAATTTGATTGTTCGGATGGAGTAAAGTTTATTTGGATAGAGTTCAACTTCAACAACGGAGTTCTCCTTTTCATATTTAAAATGAAGTTGCTCTTTTCCTAAAACAGACACTTTATTTGCCTCCCACGAATACTGTTTATCATCAATCTTCAAGATAATATTATCGAAAAAATCAATAGATGAAATTTGCGCCATACTTTTAAAAGCACAAATAGTAATAATAAAAATGAAAGGTAAAATTCTGAGAATGGGATATTTTGTTTTGTTCATACTTTCAAAGTAAAAACATTTTAAAAAAATAACATATGTTTTAAACAGGATTTTTTTTGCTAAATGGGATTTAGTCTTTGATTGGAATAAAAATTAATAATAATCCTCTCCTTCCATTTCCTCTCGTCGCCTCTCCTCTTTTGTTTTTTCAAAAATATCTCTAGGCAAAAAATATTTTCCCCCTTCATTTTGTGCTTCAAATTCTTGTTCCCAAGTGCGAGGTTTTTCTAACGCTTTTAATCGTTCCACTTCATCTAGCAAATCGTCTTTATAATAATAAGCCGTAAAAATTCCTATCAACCCTCCAAACAAATGACTCTCCCATGAGATGCCTGGTTGATCTGGTAAAATCCCGGCGAACATTCCTCCATACAAAACCAGCACCGCCAAAGCCAAAACTATCGACTCTCTACTTTTCACAAATACACCATTCCAAAATACAAATGCTACCAATCCATAAACTACTCCACTCGCTCCAATGTGTGAAAAATTACCCGTTTCATTATCGAAAAAATTACCCATCAACCAAACTGCAGCTCCAGTAAAAATCCAAATCATCGCCAATCCTCTCACCGCTACAATTCGATAAAAATACATACTCACTCCCAACAAACTCAAAAACGGAACGGCATTGGAAAACAAATGCTTCCAACTTCCATGTATCAATGGAGCCGTCAAAATTCCTTTTAACCCATAAAATTTTCGTGGAAAAATACCCCAATAAATAAAATCGATACTTGTAAACTCTTTTATGATATGAATTACCAACATGATTAAAATTAAAACCACAGGCAATTGTAAACTTTTAACAAAACGATTTTTTTCTTCTTTGGGATTCAATTGATGTTTTTTTTAATGAAGTGGAAAGTTAGTTATTAAGGGACTAACAATCAAGGGGAGGAGGATTGAGACAGCTGCGCTGCCAGAGGTCAGATCGTGCGCTACGCTTACTGTCAGAGGTCAGACTGACGAGAGCAATATGATATCGTCAAGTCTAGTATCTGACCTCTGACAGCGCAGCGATCTACTTTATACAAATCTGCGGCGAACCAGTTTTACAAAAACCTTTGCCTTTTTCTTTTTCTTCTTAGAAGTCCAGTCATATATCTCCGCAATGTTAGCCAGGTAATCCTTGGCTTCATCAAAATTACTTAATCTATTGATAGTTGACAATGCATCTTTCATCGCATCTCCATTGCCATCAAATAACTCGTTAGTCGTCAAAATTCTTTCATTGATTCCCATCGCCTTATTCAAATCCTTGATAGGACTTTGGCTCAATCTTTCAGACAAATCAGTTGCTTCCTTAAACTCAAAAAGTTCCTCTTGATCTTCGCTAATTTTTGCCTTAGCTGGCTTAGGAGTTGGAGGAGCTACCACCTTTACAGGAGGTGCTTTCTTTTCTACTTTAGGAGTTTCAACTACCACCGGTCGAGGAGCTGGAGCTGGTTCTGGCTTAGGTTTCGGAGCTGGCTCTGGAGCAACCTCAACTTTTGGAGGAGGAGGAGCTACTCTTTCAACTCGCACAGGTCGTTCTACTACCTTCGGCACTTCTTTTACAGGAGGAGCTACTTTGATTGGTGCTGCTTTTTGAATTGGTGCTGCTTTCACTCCGCCATCTGGCATAAATTCTTCGTAAAGCGATTTCACATAGTTCCGCATTAATTCTTTCTCAATCTCAGAAATATGATCGTCCATGGTCATGCTTTGAAATAAACGATTAATTTTTTCTAAAAGAATTTTTGCTTGCTTAACATTCATACGGTATATCTTTTTTAATTTCGCAAAACACGATTTCAATAATTTTGGTAAAAATAAAGAAATTGGTGGATAAATGTGTTTATGTATTAATGTATTTGTGTGTATATGTTTTCTCAAAACGACAAATACCTACAAATAATTTTCGTCAAACACATATATGCGTACTTACTTGTTCAAAATAATTAATACATATTATTAAATGTTTTTAGAACCTCATTTTAAAGGGCAAAGAAGTGGATGGATTGAAGTCATCTGCGGTTCCATGTTTTCTGGGAAAACAGAAGAATTAATTCGACGACTCAAACGAGCAAAAATTGCCAGTCAAAAAGTAGAAATTTTCAAGCCTGGAACTGATACTCGGTATGATGTGCAAAATGTCGTATCACATGATGCTAATTCCATCTTAGCCACGCCCGTGGAGCACTCTTCCAAAATTTTAGAACTAACGGAAGGTATAACTGTGGTGGGAATTGATGAAGCTCAATTTTTCGATAATGACCTGACAGAAGTTTGTGAACAATTAGCATTGAGAGGAATTAGGGTGATCATAGCAGGTTTGGATATGGATTACAAAGGAAAACCTTTTGGACCAATGCCTAATCTTTTGGCTGTTGCTGAATACATCACCAAGGTACATGCTATTTGTCAACATTGCGGGAATCTCGCTACCCATTCTTATCGATTAAGTGATGAAACAGGAACGGTTGTTTTAGGAGAGAAAGATCGATATGAACCTCGATGTAGAACTTGTTACCAAATGGGTAATATTTTGCATCTACAGGTTAAAGAGTGATCAATCAAAAGAAAAATTTTAAACAAATTCCATATTTTCAAGGTTTTTTGATTGGTATTTTGATTCTCAAACTTTAATCAAGCTACCGACATTTGATCATTTCTCATTTTTATAATCAAAAAGGAGAAAGTATTTTTACATAGAAAAAAAACTCAGAAAACCATCCCCCATTTTTTCAATTAAAAAAAAATACAACCTAGATGAAAAAGTTTGTACTACTTTTTTGCGTGTTCTTATTGTTTGTTTCAAATCTCTTTTCACAAAATATTGCTGACCATTGGTTTGATGCCAATGAGGCTAATATTTTTATTCCAGCTAATCAAGAACGCAAAATTATTCCTGAAAAATATAGAACATTAGCATTGGACTTGGATGCTCTAAAATCCAGTTTAATTGATGCTCCAATGGAATTTACTTTTGCGGCAGTGCAAAATCCGAAACACATAGTTCTACCTATGCCTGGTGGAGAGGATGTAATTTTTCAAGTTGTGGAGTCGTCAGTAATGTCTCCTGCCTTGGCTGCAAAATTTCCTGAAATAAAATCCTACGCAGGATATGGAGTTGAGAATAAATTATTGCAAGTTCGTTTTGAAATCGCGTCTAAAGGATTTCGAGCAATGATCGGTTCGCCAGAAGGTGTTATTTTTATTGATCCATATATGGAAGGAAATAACAATAACTATCTTTCTTATTATAAAAAAGATCGATTACCGAATGATGTGGAAAAAGCCATTTTGAATGCTGCTCATGCAGATCATAATCCATTGGAAAGTTTCAAAGCGACTAAACCTCTTGATGATAATGATGGCGGACCAAATAGTCCTTTTCAAAATAAAGGACCAAATACTACTCCTACCCCTACTGAACTAACAACGGCGGGAAACCCTGTTGATTTAAGAGTTTACCGAATGGCTATCGCTACTTCTGGAGAATTCTCAGCAACTCAAGGAGGAACAGTAGATGGAGTTATGGCTGAATTGGTTTATGCAGTCAGTCGGTTAAATTTTATTTTTGAAAAAGAAACAGCTGTCCGTTTCCAATTAGTTGATAATAATGATCAACTAGTTTTTACAGATCCAGCTACAGATCCATTCGAGGGTAATGAAATAAACAATACAACTGATATTAGTGGAAATGTAATCGCTTTTGGTACTTTTCACCAAAGTGTAACAACTATAAATACAGTTGTTGGGGTTGATAATTATGATGTTGGTCATCTTTTCAAAACCTATCCTTGTCTGCTTGATGGTATCGGTATTGGAGGTGTATCAGGAGGAAATGTTTGTAACGATGGTACTAAAGCTCGAGGAATATCATGTAATAATAATCCAAGTGATAATTTCTACTTAGGAACTCTATCTCATGAGGTTGGACATCAATTAAGTGCTGCACACCCTTGGAGTAATTGTACTCCATTCTGGAATGGAACGGATCCTGATGGAAATGATCAACTTAGTGACGGAAATGCATACGAACCAGGTAGTGGGTCTACAATTATGTCTTATGTAGGAGCTTGTGGTTCTAATAATGTTCAAAACTCAGGAGATGATTATTTACATGTTAACTCAATCGAATCTATCCACTTTTATAGTCGAGAAGGTGGAGGAACATGTGCTATGGTTTTACCTACAGATAATTTTGATCCAGATGTAGAAATACCTTTTGGTGATGGATTAAAGATTCCAATTAGTACTCCTTTTCAATTAACTGCGGTGGCAAGTGATATGAATCCAGATGATACCTTGACGTATTGTTTTGAGCAATACGATTTGGGACCAATTAGTCCTCTAGGAAGCCCGATTGGAAATGCTCCTGCGTTTAGAAGTTATTTACCTACGGAAAATCCAACACGTATTTTCCCAAGAATACAAACTATCGTCAACAATCAAAATTCAATTACGGAAGTACTTCCAACCTATGCTCGAGACTTAACTTTTAGATGTACAGTTAGAGATAGCAAGTGGGGCGGCGGTGGAACCGTTTGGGATGAGATTGCTTTTGAATCAGTAGAATCTGCTGGTCCATTTTTAGTTATGCACCCTAATATTAATCAAACATTTGAGGTGGGTGATTATGTAGAAGTTACTTGGGATGTTGCGAATACCGATGCTGCACCTGTTAATTGCCAATATGTAAATATATTGTTATCAACTAACGGTGGATATGACTACCCAATTTCTTTAGCACAAAATGTTGCGAACACAGGAAGCTATACCGTGGTAATTCCAGATGCAATTACGGGATTGGCTAGAGTAAAAATTGAAGCAGCTGACAATATCTTTTTTGACATTTCAAATGTAAATTTCAAAATCGAAGCGCCTTCTACTCCTGGATTTTCAGTATCATCAGGTCCATATTTCCAAAAAGTATGTTTACCTGAATTACCTTCAATCAATATTAATACGCTTTCATTATTAGATTATGACAGTTTAATTTATTTTGAAGCAATTGGTTTACCTGTTGGCGCGACAGCTGAGTTTAGTGCCAATCCAATTATGCCATCTGAAGATGCTACCTTGACTATTAATACTGATAATATTCCAACTGCTGATGGAGTATTCACTTTCCAATTAATGTCCTATGTTCCTGGAGAAGATACCGTTTACCAAGAATTAATTTATGAAACTGTAGCTACCAACTTTTCTGATTTCTCAACAATATCACCTGCTAATGGTGTAGAAGGAGTTCAAGAAGTTCCTACTTATACATGGAACGAAGGAATTGCTGCAGAAAATTATCAAATCGAAATTGCAAGTGATCCTTCTTTCTCTGCCGCTTCCATTGTTGAAACAAATGTTGTAACGGGAGGAAGCTACCAAGCCGGAGCTCAACTTGATCTTGGAGGCGTTTATTTTTGGAGAATTAAACCTCAGAATGAATGTGCCTCAGTTGATTGGTCTCCAATAAATACATTCGCAGTCAAGTCATTATCATGTACGAATAGCGTTAGTACAGATGGTCCGATTACTATTCCAAGTAACGGAACTCCAACCATTGAATCAGTAATTAATGTTCCTGTTGATGGATTAATTAATGATTTAAACATCTCTAATATCAATGGAAATCATAGCGCATTTAAAGATATCGATATGTCCTTAGTTGGGCCTGATGGTACTACGGTAGAATTATTTTCTTCTATCATCTGTCAAGCAACTTTATTTGACTTTGGAATGGATGATGAAGCTGCTACATTTATAGGTTCAGATTGTCCTGTAAATACTGGACTTAGTTACAAATTAGAAGATGAACTTTTAAGCATTTTTGATAATACAAGTTCACTTGGTGATTGGAAACTTCAAGTTGAAGTATCGAATACCGCAGGGAATGGAGGAAAGTTAAATGAATGGACTTTGCAGATTTGTTCAGAAGCTAACTTGAGTCCACCAGAATTAATTAAAAATGAAACGATGCCTCTTCCTCCTGGATTCACTCGACCAATCGATGAAGAATTTTTATTGACCGAAGATCCTAATAATGGACCAGAGGAAATCATTTATACCATTGTCACACTTCCTGAAAATGGAAAATTATATTTCCTAACTGATGAGTTAGAAGTAGGTGATAAATTCACTCAAAATTCATCTAGTGCTGGAAATATTCGATACACTCATGATGGAGGTGCTTCTACGGAAGATAGTTTCACATTTGTGGTAGATGATACCGAAGGTGGATTGATTGCCACTCCTCAATTCAATATTGTTATTGATCCTGATGTGGTAATCTCTACAGAAGATCTAGTAGAGCAAAATGAGATTTCTATTTTCCCAAATCCTGCTAATGACCTAATCAATATTGGTTTTACAAAACCAGTTAATGAGGAAATCATTGTTCGCATATTTAGCGTTCAAGGAAAATTGTTGGCAGAGAAAATGGTTAAAAATTCACAAGATTTAATTCAGATGCAAACAAGTCGTTTGGCGAATGGAATTTATTTTGTTCAAGTTAGAACGGAAGGACAGATGATGACGGAGCGAGTTACGATCCAGCGGTAAGTTTTTTTTAACATAAAAATAAAGCCTGAATTTTCCATATGAAAAATTCAGGCTTTATTTTTATGTCAATAATTATTAATTTAAGAATAGGATTTTTTAGAAGAAATTGAAATCTATATCCGATCCAATTTTATATTTTTCATTCAAAATTAAGAATATTCCTGGATCTAACATTAACCGAATATCTATATCCGCTCGAACTGAATTCAACCTCTCCACTTTCTCCTTCTCCTTCAATATCAAATGGAGAAAAGTTGGTAGAAATTGATTTTCTGCTCCGTAAAAAGATCCCTCTTGAAATTTAGATTGGAACATTAAATTATCATCTACAATAAAAGAAATAGTTCTATTGTTAAGACTATCTTTTTGTTCCAAAATACTTATATCAGATATATTCGAGACTTTTTCCAAAACGTCTCTATATTCTTTTTCAAATTTTTTTTCAAATTTTGTAGGAGGAACATCATTATATAAAAACCTCTCTTTAATTTTCATCATCTTCCGTACTAAATCTCCACTAAATACTGGCTTTACCCCAAGATAGAATCCAACCGTTTTTGCCTTGAATAAATTAAATTTAAAATCCTCATTATATAAGTCAAATAAAATTAAATCATTTTTTATTTGAGCTAAATCTACAACATTAGATTTAATATATGCTCTATACCTTTTGATATAATCAATCTCTTTCTTTGAATAATTAAATTTATTTTCCAAAGTATCTAAATCATAGAATTCACGAAATACTAGGTATTCTAGTGCCTTTTGAGAATCTGATTGCCCTATATTTTCTAAAAAATCTCTATGCTCAATCATAAGCTCAACTATCTTATTCCTTTGTTCTTCAGTTAGTAAATCAGTTTTCCATAAAGATTCAAGAATACTATAGAATGCATAAGTCCCTTTAAAAAGATCTTCACAACATAATAATGAAAATTCAATTGTCTTTTTTCCCAAGATAGTATCTGATGAATAATAAAATCGAGATAGCATTTCTTTATTCATCAATAATGCTCGTAAGGTATTAGGCTTATTACCTTTTTTTATTTCATACTCAAATTCTTTTACAATGAATTGAAAGTGCTCAAAAGATTCCTCTTCGTATCCATCGTCAAAAAGTATTATTAAATAATCATCTACCGAAGAAAACTTATCACTATTTAGATCATTTACATGAAGATGCTTATTTAGTTCTTCTCTATAACCAGGCATTTTATATGAAATCATAAAATCTAATTCTGAATACGTCCTCTTATTTCTTTTTTCATCTAGTGTATAATTCATTTCCCTCATCTCAGCTAAAAAAAAACCTTGAAGCCTTTTAGAGTTTTTAATTCGATTACAATATCCTCCACTAAATGCCGCTGAATGGAGCATTATATATTTATAGTTCCGATCTAACTTCTGATAAAAAGAAATAACTGATTCATCAGTATATTTTTTTATACAAATATTCTCCCATAAAAAGTCTTTGAATTCCGAATAATGATTTCGATCACCTTTTTTGTAGGTTGAAGAAAAAACAATTTCGTTTCTATTAAAAAAAGTTGATTTCTCTTGTTTATATTTAGAAATAACAATAGGATCAGTCACTTTAACTATTTTATAATAATCTTGATCTTGAAGTAATTTTTGATCAAAAGCATTTCTTGCTTTTTCTAAAATTGGGTCTAATTCTTCTTGAGTGTATGTCTTGCCTTGATAATTTATTTTCATTAAAGCATTTTTATCTTGACAAGAAAGAGATGAAAAAATAGAAAGTAACAGGATGGAGAGTAAAAAGGAGCGTTTCATAAAATATATTTTAAAGTAATATTAGGATTCAAATTTAAAATATATCAATCTAATTTTTATATTTCCTTCCAGCTATTTTTCTAACTTTGAAAAAAACAAAAACATATGAAATTAAGAATTAGAGGGAACTCTATCCGATTGCGATTGAGTCAACAGAACGTAAAAGAATTTGAAGAAAAAGGACGAGTAGAAAATAGTATTCAGTTTGGTGCAGCTGCAGGTGGTCGACTAATTTATGCGTTAGAAACTTCAGATGTGAAAAAATTAAAATGCGAATTTCTAGATAATACGCTTACCGTTTTTGTTCCAAAAGACTTAGCAAAAGTCTGGATAGAATCTCAACTCGTCGGCCTAGAACATTTAGATTCAACTACAGAAAATGATCAAGTGCGAATTTTAGTAGAAAAAGATTTTAAATGTATGCATGTGCGAATTAATGAAGATGAAAGTGATTCATTTCCTCATCCGGGAGCTTAATTCGTTTTTAGACGCTGACTTTTTAAAATTACAAATACAGAAATACTCTCAACTGTTTCAACTCAATCATCAAGCGATTTTAGTCACTTTTCGAAGAAACTCAGTATAATTCCCTGCAAGAAATAGTTACCATTACAAGCCAACTAATTACATATTTGGCTGTTTTACAGCATTTTACACACTCCATTTCAATAAATATTATTTCACCCCATCCACTTTATCTTCAAAACCATTGTCACAAATACTACGTTTTTTATAAAAAAAAACTAAGCTGCAATTTTACCTTTCCGACATACTACAATGAAGATATCCCTTCACACAATGAAGAAAGTATTCTTTCTTATACACTATTTTATAAAGGAAGAGCCATTCCAAAACCGTTTGTTAAAAAAGATAAAAGAGGAAGCTTGATCTGAGAAAATCAAGTTTTCTACTTTTGTCAAAAAAAGGAAGGCCTGTCACACGATTTTTTTTTCACCTTTCGATTAAAAGGAAATCGAAAGATTTAAATGACAAAAATTTACCCCCTGTATGATTGAAAATTTGAAGAAGGGTATGCTTGTAAAGATAGGCGATACATTAGAAACACTACAACTTCGATTGATGCTTAACAAAGAAACGATCGTCAACGAAGAAAATATTTCGCCAACGCTTAAAGAGGCTATTGATTTTTACAAAAGCGTTACCCAGCAAAATCGACAAGCTCATCGAGTAATTCAAGAATGTGAAGACACTATTGAAAAATTATTATTACTCAAAAAACACTCAGCCGATTTATCCATTGATGCTATGGTCAAACTTTATAATAATTATGAAGCTTTTCCAATGGCAGATTTTCAAAAAGAGTTATGGAATAATCTCGGAATTCGACAAACATCGCTGTAAAATTAGGATGTTTCAATAAATTATTTTCCTCCACATTTAGGTCTCAAAAAAAGAACCAATTCATTTCATGAATTGGTTCTTTACTTTTTTAACAAAAGATGTTGGACGTTCTAGTTCAACATCTTCAGGAGAAACGTCCAACGTGCAACGGCTCTATTCTATCGAAATTTTTCCCGTAGCATATTTCCCACTTTCATCTTCAACTTGGAAGAAATAAATACCCTTTGGAAGATTGCCTTTTTGAAATGTGAAAGTATTGTTAGAAATACTTTCCATTCGTTTTACTTCTTGTCCCATGGCATTAAAAAGTGAAAAGCGAACATCCGTCATTCCATCCGTTAAAACTACTGTTGCTTCGTCATACATCGGATTTGGAAAAACTTGAACCTCTTGCTTAAGGTCATCAATATTTTCTATACTTGTAGAAAAATTCAGTCCAGTTGTATCTGTTGTATACATCATTACCATAACCATCATTTCATCATCAGACGTTGGCCCAAACCAGACGTCGTTCGGTCCATTATTGACATAACTTGCTGAGTGAATAAATCCTGGATTCATAGGCAGAGCATATAAATTATCGAAATATCGAATTGGAATATGTTGGTAATCAAAAAACGGTGCAACACATCCGGGAGCTCCATCCAAAGAGCAAGACGCATCATAAATCAATTCACCCTTTGTTCCATTTGGATTTCGTAGATACATTTTATAATCAGTTCCCCATTGGTGAGTATGTCCCATCAGTCCCCAAACATATCGAGTTCCTGGTCCAAGTTCTGACTTATCAAAATCATATTGATTCCCATTATTTGGAATATAAATATCATCCTTTAATTTAAGGTCAGTTTTCATTTCTTGAATGGCTGTACCAGCAGGTTGGGTGTAGACATTAATGTAAACCTCTGCTTGATATGTATTCGATGCATCATAATTAATGTAATGTGAATTCAAATCCAAAACAATATCATTATCCCAAATGAATGCAGTCCCTTCGGGTAATTTCAAATCCGTCGCTTCCTGAATCGCAGCGGTCAAACTAATCGATGAATGATCTGGATCAATTCGAAAACCAGCATCAATATTATTAGCAGCTCCAACAGAAGGAAAATCGTAAATAATAAGATGATGTGATGAAGTGGAAATTTTCATGTCAATTCGAGTCACATCTATATCAGCAGGAAGATCCAATGCATACTTTTGAAACAACTCCATTTCTGAAAAATTCTGTCCTGCTGGATTCAAATAAAAGGGGCCCATTTTAACTTGAAATCCTTCTGATGGATCTGGCGCAGCAGGTGCTCCATTTGGAAAACTTGCTAATCCATTTCCATTATAATATTCGTCTACCAATGTTGGAATTTGATTTACATAGTCAATTGGAACTTTAGCATCAGTATTTTGAAGAGGTGCTCCTAGAAGTATCCATTGGCGAATTAATTCTTTTTCAACATTAGTTAACTCAGGTTGATACACAGGCATTTGATCTCCTTCCACATTTGAATCAAGTACGACTGAAGGCTCGAATGTTCCATTTATTTTTCGAAATAAATAACTCAAATCTGGACGACCTTTATAAATGTACTGGTAGCCTTCTGCTATCGCATGAGTATTTGTGTTGGGTGTTTTTCCAACAATATTATTGTATACATCAAGTGCTTTCAATGCGATATTGGCGCCAGAACCTTCCAAGTCCAAACCACCTTGTTGATCTGCATTGCTATGACAAGACATGCATTTATTTTGGAAAATATTATACACTTCTAAACTCAACTGAGCATTTGATCTTTGAAATGTAAAAAAGAAGAGTGTGAGAAATAAGTAGATTTTTTTCATCTGAAATTGGTTTTAGTAATTTTTAAATAAGCTGTATTTTAAAAACATGATTGTGAAAATAGTATTTCTGAATTGAGTTAAAAACAATTATTCGATAATGATATGCAATTTATCTTTGAAATGGGTTAAAAAATAGGCGTTCTGTTCAGTTAGTGTTTTTCTATTGCTTTAAGTTACCACTAAGACGACAGAAATGAAGCTTGCCCCTATGTCCTCTAAAATTAATTTTTATCTATCAATTAAGAGAGGGATTGGTATCTTTTGTAATAAACTTAACTTTTGTTAATGAATTGAATCCTACTTGTGCTCTGAAAGACCACAAACATCATTAAAACAATAATTATTTTTAAATTCGTTTTTTCAAAAAAGCAACTCATGAATAATTTCCGAAACATCTGGGATATAAAAAACGCGTCACAAAAAAAATTAACTCAACATGCCTTTGACTATCTCGTTGGTGGTGCAGATGATTTGAGAACCTTTAATCGAAATATCGAGGCATACCAACATTTCCAAATTCGTCCTCGGAGATTAATTGATGTCCGAGAAGTGGCTACTTCGATTGAATTATTTGGAGAAAAATATGCAAGTCCTATTTATTTAGCACCAGTTGGATTCCAAGGGCTATTTCATTCTGATGGAGAAATTCCTTCAGTCAAAGCTGCTGCTGCAAAAAATATTTTATCGGTCGCTTCCACCGTGACGAGCAAATCATTTTCTGAAATTTGCGAGGCTGTTTACACTCCACCTTGGTTCCAATTATACACTACCTCCGATCGAACTACCACCACTCGCCTACTCGATCAAGCGAAAAAAAATAATTGTAAAACTATTGTTTTAACCATCGATGTTCCTGTCCCTGGCAATCGAGAAAAACACATTGGAATTCTCACCGGCAATATGCGAACAGAAAATGCGCTCGGTAATTTTGAAGATGGAGGAGCTGACTTTGATGCAACTTTAACTTGGGATTTCATTCCTTGGTTTCGAAAAAATTACGATATGAATCTTTTGCTAAAAGGCATCATGACTGCTGAAGATGCAGCAATGGCTTTAGATTATGAGGTGGACGGAATCATCGTTTCGAATCATGGTGGACGACAATTAGAAAGTGATATGAGTACTATCGAAGTGTTGGAAGAAGTTTCAAAAGTAATCAATGGAGCAATTCCTATTTTAATTGACGGAGGCATTCGTCGAGGAACGGATATTTTTAAAGCATTAGCTTTAGGGGCAACTGCAGTTGGAATTGGACGACCATATATTTATGGTTTGGCTGCGGCAGGGCAAGTAGGAGTAGAAAAAGTTATTGATATTTTACAAACTGAACTGATGCGAAATATGCAGCTTGCTGGTGCCACTTCCATTTCTAAAATCAATAATAAACATGTGAGGGAAAAGAAGTTTTAAGTAGGACGAATTTCCAAAATCGTTTAATTATTTTTGAAAACATTATTAACGGATTAGGAAATCCGTCCTACTTTATGGCAATCACCATAATTTAAAAGAACTGGTTAGCCACATTATTTAATTACTTTTAGTATCGCTTTTTCTCCATTATTGATTACTGAAACTAAATACATTCCTGATGGAAATTTTCTCATATCATAGGTAAATAGACGTTCAGAAACAATCGCTCTCGACAGTATTTTTCCCGTAAGACTATAAACTGTTATTTCATTCTTGCCTTCAGGTAATTCTATATTTAAATTATCGGTTACTGGATTTGGATAATACTTCAAGTTCATATTTTGTAATTCCTTGATCGAAGTAAATTCTTTACACGTACCAATAACGTATGTATCTTGATTCGCTGCATTGTTCTTCTCACCCGCTCCAGGGAAAGAATAGGTATAGTAAAAATAAATTCTGGTTCCTTCTGCAGCGTTAAGGGTGTAAGGCACATTTGGGGTAACAATATAACCTGGTAGATTTCCAGGATCTGTACCATAATACAAAATACAGGTTGGTGAGCCAACGCCAGGCTGAGAAGGTATAAAGGTTAAAGTCGGATTATTATCATCAGGTGAAAATAAATAATCAAAGTCCCCATCCCAAGATGTACCATAACAAGAAGGTGCAGGAATTATATCTACATTTACCATACTTGAAATGGTAGAGTCTCCATTATTATCATAAGCAATAGCCGTCAAAGAATAGTTTCCAATTTCAGGCATCCAATCAGTATTAAATGGAGACTGTGTTACTGTAGATAAGAAGTCTCCATTAGCATAAAACTTCACTTGCTGAATACTGTCATTCAAATCTGAAGCTAATACTTCAATCGTAATAATTTCTTCTTCGTAGAATTCTGAATTATCAAATGGTGTAAGGATAGCAACCGTTGGAGCAACATTATTTGTGGTGCTCGAAATAATATATACTTCATCAATATCAGTATAACTACCATTATCAACTTCCAACTGCATTAAATATACCCCCTCTATTAATGAAGAAATATCTGGTGTTGCTATTTGATTATTTGAAAAATTCAATACGGAAGGACCGTAAATTTGTGTCCAATTATATGTTAGATTTCCTCCTCCTGGATCACTACTTGTTGTTCCATCTAGAGTAGCAGTACTTTGAGGCAACACAATGATTTGATTATCTCCAGCATTTGCAATCGGTTGATCATAACTTAGTGGAGAATTATAAGTAAATGTGAATGCCCCAATATTTACTTCACCATTATTAAAATATAATCGCAATACTTGGCGGCCACTTTTTAATGGGATATTGCTTACTGTCTTTGTTGCCCAACTCGACCAACTACCTGTATTATTAACAGTTATTCCAGCGCTAACTATAATACCATCTGATTCAATATTAAATGGTCCACCACCAGCTGAATTATCACAAGCATACCTAAATTCGAGGTCATAATTTCCAGCTTGCTGAACATCAACCGTATATTCTAACCACTCGCCTGAAGAAATCCAACCAACACCATGACCTTCTGAAACATCATCAAGTGCATCAACATATTCATCTAATCTAAAGTCTCCTTGATTCGCAACTGTCAAATCAAGATAAGAAATACCATTTCCATTTCCTCCTTCAAAAATATCGTAATCACCTGCATAGAGTGTTCCTGGAATTTCAGTAGGTATTCCGTAATAAGGTACTTGATCACCAACTGTTACAACTACGATATTGGTAATGACATAATTAGTGCCTTCATAAATTCTTGCATAAAAATTATGTTTTCCAACCGATAAATTACCTGCTGTAATTACATAAGGCGCTTGGGTGATTTCACCAATAAAATCTTCCCCATCATAAAATTCTACTTTGGTTGCGGTTCCATCATTTACCTCTGTAGTCAAGTCAACACTACCATCTGGATGAGCTCTTGGAAAACTAGATGTTAATGATCCTCTTAAATTAATATCCAAACTTGTGGCTAGGGTATTTGGTGGTATTTGCAAAATATAGCCATCAGAAAAATTGACATCAATACTATCTGAACCATAATTTTGTCCAACATAAATAATAGAATCATTTTTATTAAATGCTGCTGCTAATGGATGATCCGCTGTCAACGATGCATCCACATTTCCTAAAACATTCATAGCATGCAACCAATGATAAGTTTGAGCATCAGAAACTCCGAATTTCAAATTTCTATCTGGATATGAATCATATAAATCAATCGCTTTTTGCGGATTAACAAATGCCAAATATTCCCACATCACATCATGCCATAAATTCACATTTGGTTCATTGGTTAAAATGCCGGTGTTTTGTTCTATTTCATTCCAAAGTTTATTGACGTAATTAGTATCCTGTCCTAAATACAATGACCCTCCATGAATCGGATATAACTCAATCCCGTAAGAAGCTTCAATATCACTTGTCCAAAAAGTACCATTATCATAACTATTTCCCCATACTCGAGAAACCAAACTATATTGTTGAGTCGGTTGAAAATTACGTTCATGCACATCCAACCAATACTCTTCTATCGCGGTCTGCTCCGTAGTGTATAAATAAATTCCCAAATCTCTAATTGAATCATTACCCGTAATGGATCCCCAATGAATTAATGAAGAATTAAATTGCATACTTTCAGAAGTCGATTCTTGATCATTTCCTTGTGGAAAAGAGGCAAAACCATTTGCCCAACAATGCCCTGCATAAGGACTGAAATTTCGTAAAAATGGAAACAAGTCATCTTGACGACTAGGGTTAGATGCATCTCGAACCAACAAATCAATCATTCCTCCCCACTCTGCTGCCCAGCCTGGATTAAATTGTTCTACAAAGGAAGCTGCATGAATAAAATACCCCCAATGAAAATGGTGATCATTAATATTTGCATCTTGCCCGTGTCCTGCTGGATACCCCAACATAGCTGACCAAGTGTCATTATAGTAAAATAAAAAAGCAATCTCTCCTGCATTATAACCTAGCCAATTTTCAAGGCGAGTTTGTACCGTTGCTCGTAATTTATTCAACGCAATAGTATCGCCAGTAAATTCTGCAATTCTTGCCGTTTGAATTAAGCGATTCATTTCCTGACCCTCGTTGTAAGAATCTGTCCAACTATTCAATGCATCATTTTCTAATAATTGGATTTTAGTTTGTAGTTGCGCAGGACTAAATCCATCGCTGTAATAATCCAAATATGGTAAGGTTGGTAAAATACCATGAAAAGTATTTTCGACTGTAAATGTATTTCCGTTGAGCGTTTTTAATTCACCCCTAACTGTCTGATAAGAGGCTTGATCTGGCGTTGGAGAAGTTCCACTTAAGTTGTCCCATTGGTGTGGCAATAATCCCAAAAGCATAGTAGAATCAAGACCTTCTTTAACATCTGTTTCTACTAAAAACTCTGTAGTAACAATTGAAGTGGCTTCGTCATATGACCATTCAACTTTTGTTTCTGATGGAAAAACATAAGCGTATTGTTTGTACTCATTGGCAACAGTAGTAACATCCGTAGCATCCAACGGAATGAATCCTAATGACCAATAATTTTCACCATTCAAATCAGAAGTATAAACATTTCCATTCTGCACCCAACTACTTCCCGTCGGAGCATAAACTGCAAAATCTGCTTCATATCTTGCGTCTTCAATAATCATCATTTCATCCACAATAGTTACCGTTCCTTCATTTACCTTAATCTCCGCTACATCATCTGCATTTTTTGTAAAATATAGAAAAGGCATTCCTATCCCCGCAGTTGTTGTAAAATTATGAGTTGAATTACTCCAATCCATTTCTACCGTCCAATCTGTAAAATCCGAAACATTGGCAGCAGTAGCATTCAACCCTGAGACTCCAACAACAACTGGTTGAATATCATCAATCACTCCCCAAGGAATATAAGTCACAACCAATCCATTATTAACTGTTTTTAAAGTAAATGGATAATTAAATAAATTATCTGAATGTTCATTTTTCACCTTATGTGACCACCAATCATTTGTAGGAACTGGTTTATTCGAAGCCGCTCCTGTCAAAAAAGGTGTCCCCTGAGGAAATGTATTTCTACCTGCAGCATCTACACCAGGAAACGTAGTAGTATAACTTCCGCTACCCACATTGACAACTTGGCTAAATAAACTTGGAGATATTCCTAATAAAAAAAGAAAGGGAAATAAAAAATGGAGTGATCTGTTGATTTTCATATCAAAGTCTTTTAGTTATTCAATAATGACTTAAACCTAGATATAAAAATATCAACCTTCATTTTTAATGCTACATCACAGCTACATCAAATCATATTATCAATGCTTTAATGCGAAATAGACAACTCGCAGTCATAAACTTTATCTCTAAAATGATTAAAAAAATAGGAAAGGAATAAGAGATTCTAAGTTGGACGGATATCCTATTCCGTCAATTGGTTCCATAAAAACGGGTCTGGAAATCCGTTTTTCATTTAAGCAACTGGAACATTAAAGTTCTTTGCATAGCTTTCAATTATTTCTACCAAAGATTTTGAACTTTTATCTTTTCCAAATTCTCCATCCAAAACATCATATTCCACTTCCGCCGTCAACTTCCGATAATCTACCTCATCCACCAAATCAAAGTCTAATTCAAAATCTTTTTCCAACCCAATCAACCGTAGCTTTTCATTTTCTAAATCAATCCGACTCAGTTCTGCCCAGTTCCATTTATCAATAAAATAATCATCGTAAGAAAATGAATCATCATCCAAGTAAATAGTTGGGTTAGAATTTAATACAATTTGTGCCCAATAATATAATCCTAGCAAAGTAATTACCAAGGTATCCACACTTCTTAAACTTCCGTAGGCTTGAACAAAACCCAAACCTATTAATGCTAGGACACAACCTTGAATCAATAAATTATTTTGGTAATCACTCTTTTTTCCTAAACTGACAATATTAATGTTTCCTTTCAGTCGATAAAAGAGCACTCTTTTTAAAACCAGATAAGCGCCTATGGCAAATAGGTAAATCTTTAAAGAAGTAGTATAATAATCAGCAAACGCAACATTAGTTCTCATTGCATCACTCATGAGCATGAAGATTCCTAAACCAAGAAATAACCAAATAGCATTTGTAAGAATTTTAAACATAATTTGGGACTTTTAAATAACGATGTCGAAAATTAAACGATTATTTCCCAAAAAGAAACTCATTCCTTTTAGTTAACAACTCGTTATGATTAATTAACACCCACTTTTAGCAAAAAACGCTTTTTTCCATTTAAAAGATACCTTTGTCTTCATTATTTTTGGCGATTCGTAAGTTTAATTTATTCTGAAATTCATAATATGGGACATATACTTAAAAACAAAAATTTGGAAATTCAAATTGACCTTCCTCTTGAAAACTATAATTTTTCACGATTTGATTGGACTGGAAAAATTGTAAATGTAAAATTTCAAAATATACTTTTATCAAGTGTCGAAAGAACTGATTGCGAAGATGAGCATTTGTTTGGAAAAGGGTTTTACAATGAATTTGGAATTGATAATGCTTTAGGATTTGAAGAAACCAAAACAGGTGATTGGTTTCACAAAATAGGTATTGGGCTTTTAAAAAAACATGACCAGCAACCCTATTTGTTTAGTAAAAACTACGAGGTCAAACCGGCAGATTTTGAAATTAAAACAGAATCGAATAGGATCATAATTATTTGTAAATCGGAGGCTGTTAATGGCTATTCCTATCTTTTAAAAAAAGAAATTGAATTACTCGAAAGTGGTTTTATCTTTAAATATGAATTACAAAATACGGGCGAAAAAAATATCATTACGAATGAATACGGCCACAATTTCGCAGCAATAAATAAGGATCAAATCGGAAGCAATTATATTTTAAAATTTCCCTTTCAATTAAGACCTCAGCTGTTTGGAGAGACCGTTAACCCCGAACAAAAAGTTGATATTAAGCAAAACGAAATTACATTTAACAACTTCCTAGAAGAAGAATTCTTTTTCAGTAATCTATCAGGTAATGAAAAAGCAGAGGCAAACTGGGAATTAATCAACTTAAAAAGCAAAATAGGAATGAGTGAAACAGGAAGTTTTCAAACCAACAGAATAAATCTTTGGGGATGGAAACATGTGATTAGTCCTGAATTATTTTTTGACATATCTATTAAACCTAGTCAAGTTGCCCAATGGTCTAGGACATATCATGTATTTAAAATAAATTAAAAACTTCAATCCTGAATTTATTTTAAACAGCATTAAGAATACTTCGATTGGATATAAAAAGCATCAATTGCTACTAAAGTCAGAAGAGTTAGGATTCTTCAATTTATCCGCTTCTTTAGTTTCTTTTAGCTTTTGCTTCAGTTTAAGGATCTCTTTTTCCTTCGCTATAATTTCTTTTTCCTTTTGGAAATTCTTCTTTTTCTCTTCCCATTGGTTATTCCAGTTTTCTTCTGCTGCCCTTTTTTGTTTTAAATATTCATTGATAAACAGAAAAACAAAAAACAAAGGAATGGCAAAAATGAGTAGTTTAATCATAATCGTATTTTTTATAAAAAGATAAGTTTTTACATTTTAAAAATAACACATTACTAAAATTTTATATACCTTAGCGCCGCTCTTGCACTATGGTTATAGCCTGATTAGATAATCTAAAAAGAAGGGCTATTCTAAAATCACTATTATTTATTCTCTACACACGCAAAAAAATATAATCTTCACGATTAAAAACGTAGAGATCAGAAACCTAAGAGTTGCAAATGTTTATTTGCAACTCTTTTTTAGTTTAGATTTTAATTTCTATGAGAGATAGAGACCTACTTTTACATCTCAAAAATTTGCCCTTCGTTAGCTACCTGAAATCCTCGTTTTTC
The DNA here is from genome assembly GCA_964564545.1 of uncultured Saprospiraceae bacterium. GTDB lineage: Bacteria > Bacteroidota > Bacteroidia > Chitinophagales > Saprospiraceae > CAJQQY01. The sequence continues at coordinate 49,981 of CAZMBP010000125.1, read as the reverse complement.
CACCTCCTCTCTTGCTTCACTTTCTTTTTGTAAAACAGGATTCGTATGATTAAAATGTATAAAATAGACTTTTGATTTTTCCCCCTCCGATAGTGAATCAAAAAGAGCCATACTTTCCTCCATAAAAGGGTGAGGAATCAAACTCATATCTCGCCCCGGAATTTCTCCATTTTGATAAAAAGTACCATCCAAAAATGCATAATCAACCGATTTGATTTCATCTAAAATACTACGTTCCCAAATATTCCATTTGTTAATATCAGGAATAAAAAGTGCGGTTTTATTTTTTCCAAAAATCTTAAATCCAACGGTTTCCGAAAATTCATCTCGATGTGGAACTTGCAATGGAGTTACTTTTATACTTTTCAAAACAACCATCGAATCATCTCGAAGTGGTTGGATTATTATATTTTCTAATTCAACTAATTGGCTCCACGGAGCATTTTGTTCTAACATCTCTTGCATCTTAGGCATAGCAAAAACAGGCACTTTTTTAGCTCCCATCGCTTCTCTACCCAAATGCATCAAACCTGTATAATGTCCCATGTGTGCATGGGTCAAAAAAACTCCTGCTAAGTCATATTGATCTTTTTGTAAAATATTTAGTTGATCTTTGATATCTGGCGTAGCATCAAAAAGAAAACATTCATTTGATTTTTGATTAATCACTCCGATAGAAGAAACCATTTTTCGCAAACTCTTATCTCTCCAAAGATTCTTGCAACAATCTTTTTGACAATTGATTTGAGGAAAACCTGCATCCTGAGCAATTCCTAAAATTTCAATATAAGTTTCAGGAAAAACTGGAGATGGTAATGGAGGCAGGTCACTAATTTTTTTCTCCTCTTCACAACTGAATAATAGAATAGAGAATAATAAAATCGTTAATATTTTTTTCATAAAAATTTTGTTTTGATTGGAACGCGGATTAGGCGGATTTAAGCGGATTGACAATAATAATCTGCAATGGAGGTATCCGTGTTAATCCGCTAAAATCCGCCCAATCCGCGTTCCAATTTTGCTCCTATTAATTTCTAAATCTAAAAATAAAAAAAGGGTACGACGAAATCGCCATACCCTTCTTTTTTATCTTGAAAACTAAGTTTAATCGTTACCTGCAAAAATCGCAACCAAACGAATAATTTCAATGTACAACCAAACGAGTGTGAATACTAATCCCATTCCGAAATACCATTCCATGTATTCAGGTGCTCTCATTTCTTCTCCTTTGTAGAAATTATCAAAATCTAATAAAAGATTCAATGATGCTACTCCAACAATCACTAAACTGATTCCAATTCCGATTGGAGATGCTTCATGTAAAAATGGAATATTTACACCAAACATATGAAGTACAAATTCTACTAAGTAAACGACCATAATTGCTCCAACTGCAATAGTTACCATACTTCTAAACTTCTCTGTTACCTGAATTGTACCTGTTTTGTACAAAGTCAACATTACAAAGAATATAGACATCGTAATTATAATTGCTTGAGAGATTACTCCGCCTGCAACCGCTCCATAAATAAAGGAAGCTGTTCCAGCTGAAAATCCTGCTGCAATTGAAAATAAAGGTGCCCAAATATGAGATCTTTCTTTATCACGATTAGCAATGAAGCTAAGAGCAATAATTCCGATAAATCCACCCCACATAAAAATTGGATTAGCAAACAAATAAGCAACAACTGCTGCCGCTAACATCACACCTCCTAACATAAACGTTTTATTGACTGCTCCATTTACAGTCATAGGTTCTGAAACCACATCATATCCTGAAATATGACCATCTAATGTTTGGCTTCCATGTGCCCCACCTTGGACGTTTTGGAAAGTATCTTTTCCAAACATTGGATTATTTGATTTACTGAACATGCCTCTTCTAGCCATAATAATTTTGTTTTTTAATTGAACAATATTTAAAATAATTAGCCCAAAAATAAGGCTTTTTATTTGATTTAAAAATAATTTTTACTCTTCAAAACCTCCTATTTCTTTTGAAGTATAACTATGAATTGAACAATTATTGAGACGAAAAAGTTAGAAAAAATCACATTTTTACCCCAATTTTTCTACCAATCTGCTTTTTGCATCTAAGTATACCATGGTCAAATCGTTGAAAATCGAGGATTTTACCTTTAATCAATATTCTTAAAAAAATCTTTATGTATTCAATTAACCTTAAGGCCACTTGATCATGATTTTTTTTCAGCAGTTGATTTTATCACTATCTTTAGACTTCAAAATTGAAAAATCAGTTAATTCTTAATCACGAACTATGGCACATTTCACCAAAGACTTTTTAAAATTCTTCCAAGGCCTTGCGAAAAACAATGAACGAGAGTGGTTTCATGCGAACAAAAAAGATTATGAAACACATGTCAAAAATCCATTCAAAAATTTTGTACAATTGATTATCGACAAAATGCAAGAAGTCGATCCAACGGTTGTGATTTTGCCAAAAGATGCGATTTTTAGAATCAATCGAGACATTCGTTTTTCAAAAGATAAAACACCTTATAAAACAAATGTCTCTGCAGCAATTTCTGCAGGCGGACGAAAAGATCATACAAAACCTGGAATTTACTTTGAAATGGGTGCTGAGAAATTTGCTATTTATAGCGGTGTTTATATGCCTGACAAAAATCAATTGCAGAGTATTAGAGAAGGCATTGCTTCGCAACCGAAGGAGTTTGAGAAAATTTTAAAAGATCGGAAATTTAAAAAATTCTGGGGCGAAATTCATGGAGAAAAAAATAAACGAATCCCAAAAGAATTTAAAGAAGATGTAGAAACTCAACCGTTGATTGCAAACAAACAATTTTATGTGATGGCGCAATTTGATGCTGATAAAATCCTTGATCCGAAGTTGGATAAAATTGTCATGGATCATTATTTGGCTGCGAAACCGATGGGTGAATTTTTCTTTAACGCCATTTACCGATAACGTACTCCGAAGCTCCCGCTTCGGAACTCAAATTTTTAACTTAACCAACCGAAGCGGGAGCTTTGGTATTATATAAAAAATGGCCTACAGCGAAGAAGTTCATCAATATGCATTAGAGCAACTTTCTGAATTTAAAGAATTTACTTGCAAAAAAATGTTCGGTGCTATGTCCTACATGCGAGATGGGAAAGCATTTGCATGCGTCGTGGGTGACAAATTTTATTTAAAAGTTGATGAGACTAATTTGGAAGATTTCACCTCTCGAGGAATGGAACAATTTAACCCTCGAAATACTGCCAAAGGAATGCCTTACTGGACTGTTCCAAAAGAAGTTTCAGATGATAAAAAAGAATTAAAAAAATGGGCGACAAAATCTTGGAAAATCGCGACTAAATGATTTTCCATTTTCGAGCATATAGACCAGGCATGCCTGGTCTATATGTTTGTTATTTAATTTTCACTAAAATTTATTTTTCCACATCATCGACTCCATCGGTTTATTCGTTCGTTTGATGTATTTCGCGTTCTCTTTTTTGTTATAATAATTTTCGATATCACCTTCCACAGAAAAATAAATCAACTGCCCAATCGGCATTCCCGCATAAACCCGCACAGGTTGAACACACGAAATTTCCAAGGTCCAATGATTACAAAATCCAACATCTCCTTTTCCTGCCGTAGCATGAATATCAATTCCTAATCGCCCAACACTTGACTTCCCTTCGAGGAAAGGAACTGAATTATGTGTCTCGGTATATTCCTCTGTCGCACCTAAATAAAGTGTTCCAGGTTCGAGAACAAAACCACCTTTTGGAATAATTATTTCTTCAATTTGGTTATGCTTTTTGGCATCCAAAACTCGGTCTTTGTATACCGCTAAATATTTTCCTAAATGCACATCGTAAGAATTTGTTCCAAGACATTTTCTTCGAAATGGTTTGACGACAATCTCCCCAGCTTTGATTGCTTTTAGGATTTTTTTATCTGATAAAATCATATTGATTTATTTGAATTTTATTCTACTGTTTTTTGAAGACACAAAGGTAGGAAAAGCAATGAACCTTAATATTTTTTTTGAAAAAAAATAACGACTTGGAAAGTCATATTACGTGATTTCCCAAACAATAATACTTCGATCATCACTTCCCGAAAGCAACCAGTTATTATATTTCGACCACAGCAATGTATTTACGGAATTAATATGTCCTCCGTTGCGAATGGTATCGATTACTTTGAGTAATTTGAAGGTTTCGGCATCCCATATTTTGATCGTTTTGTCACGACTTGCAGTTGCTACAAATTTTCCATCAGGCGAAAAGACAATTTCATTTATCGTAAACCAATGTCCTGGTTCTGAAAAAATATTCTCACGCTTTTTTTCCAAATCCCATATTTTCAAATGAGCATCTCGTCCCCCACTCCACAGATTTTTTTCATCAGGCGAATAACTTAAGGCGAAAACAGAATTATCATGAGCAGTTTCAATTGTATTTTTTACGGAAAAATTTTCGATATCAATTAAGTAGATATTCCCATCGCTTGCTCCTATTGCTAACTCATTTCTTTTTTTAGAAAAAGCCATCTTTCGAAGGCTTTTCGAGGAAAGTTGGATGCTTTCGATAGCTCGCTGTTCGTCCATCGACCATTTTGTCAAAATACCTTTTCCGCCAATGGAAAACATTTGATCATCAATCAATTGAATATCAAAAACACCTTTTTGATGAGCTATAATATCTTTGTTTTTGGAAATTTCTTTTGGATAAATCCAATGCAAACCGCCATTCATATTCCCTGCAATAATCTTATCATTTTTTTCTAACAAAGAGAAAACACTCGCACGACCAGAAGTTTGATTATCCTCTGCTTGAGCGATTAATTGTCCATTTTCAGGCTGAGTCAAATCCCATTCGACAATCCAGCCATCGCCTGCCCCCGAAAGAAAAAGATGATCTTCTTTTCCTTGAGCTAAGGAAAAAATTCCACCTTTGTGGCCGGTGAGGTGAGCTATTTTATTTATGTTCATAATCTAACGTAGTGGTCTGCTTTAGCTGACCTAAAAAAATTTAATATTGCTTTGTAATTTTTTTGCACGTAGTGATCTGCTTTAACTAACCTAAAATATAACTTAAATGAGCTTTTTCTAATTAAGAAAAAATCGCTAGGCTCTTTTTTCAGGTCAACTAAAGCAGACCACTACGTGCAATTTTAGTTCACAAAAATAAAATATTTAAGAACATCCAAATAATAATTATTTTTGCGCAGCTAAAAATATAATATGCCAATTTTCAATCACCAACATATTCAACCTCAAGGAGAACTTGGACTCTGGGATATCACAGAGCCGCCTAGTTATTTCCTTCGTCGATTAAAACCACAGGGAGACGAATTAGTTCAACTCGAAAAACTGACTGGAAAAAGTCGTCGACTCGAATGGATGGCTGTTCGATGGCTTTTGCACAAAATGACTGGTCGCAGAGAACGAAGTGTTTGCCTCAAAGATGAGTTTGGGAAACCACATTTGGTAGACTCTGATTATGAAATTTCATTTAGTCATTCTAAGCAATTGGTAGCGGTAATTGCATCTCGTTTTTCATGTGGTGTAGACATCCAAAATATTACTCCTAGTGTGGAACGAATTGCTCATAAATTTATGAGTAAGAAAGAATTGAAAAGTCTCAAACCCAAAACTAGAATGGAACATTTATCCGTTTATTGGGGAGCGAAAGAATCGTTGTATAAAGCATATGGTCGAAAAAAATTAGACTTTAAAGAGCATATTTTAATCGAGCCATTTGATTATAATTTGAAAAAAGGTACATGTAAAGGTCAAGTTATAAAAGGTGACTTTTCAGCAACTTATTCATTATGCTATCAAATAATTGATAATCACATGTTGGTTTACTGCCTTGAGACTGAATCATAAACCACTCATTATCAATCAATTAAAAACAATTTTCAAAAACATTTCACTAAAAATAGTATGAAGGTTATTATCGGAATTTTAATTGGCATCTCTTTGATGTTTGCTTTTCAAAAAATAATGAATGATAAAGATCCTGCAACTGAGGAGGTGCAAACGACTACCTCTCCAAGTAATTCTGTTGCTGAGATTCCTGCAGATTTTTTAGTTTTTTACACTCAATTTCATTCTGACAGTTCGTTCCAAATGGCTCATATTGATTTTCCATTGGAAGGACTTCCAGAATATGCAGATAGTACAATTTTGGCTGAAGGTAATTTTAAATGGCAAGAAGAAGATTGGGAAATGCATAAAAATTTAGATGCTCGAAAAGAGGATTTTGCTAAAAACTTAAGAGTGGTAAGCGATGGTTTAATTTTCGAATTTATTCCAACTGGAGGAGAGAAAAAACTTTGGATCGAAAGACGTTTCTTAAAATCGAATGGAGAGTGGCGGATGATTTATTATTCAGGACTTAACTACCGTAAATAACAGTTAACGGTGAATGATTAACACTACAATGGTTAATCATTCACCGTTAAACTTTAATCGTTAATAAATTTTCTTTCCTTTTAAGTAATTTTTTACGTAATCTGCTACTCCATCCTCGAGTGAGTAGAACTTCTTTCTGTAACCGGCTGCTCGTAATTTATCCATATTTGCCTCTGTGAAATATTGGTAATTTCCTCGAATATCCTTTGGCGTATCGATAAAACCGATATTTGGTTCCATGTCTAATGCTTTAAAAGTAGCATTCACCAAATCCAAGAAAGTCCGTGCTTTTCCAGTACCAATATTATACAATCCATTCTTCCTTTGTTTTTTATAAAAGAAAAATAAAATATCCACCACATCTTTTACATAAATGAAATCTCGCTTTTGATGACCATTGGCGATGCCTTTTTTGTGTGAACGGAAAAGCTTCATTTTACCCGTTTCCTTAATCTGGTTGGTCGCATGAAAAATAACAGAAGCCATTCTTTTTTTATGATATTCATTGGGGCCATAAACATTAAAGAACTTAGTTCCCACCCAAAACGGAGGAGTTTCTTTTTGTTTTAAAACCCATTTATCAAAATCATTTTTGGAATCGCCGTAAGGATTGAGTGGTTTTAATTTAGAGACAATCTCATGCGAATCATCGTAACCATGTTCACCTCCGCCGTAGGTCGCAGCACTTGAAGCATAGACTAATGGAATTTGGTTATCTGTACAAATTTCCCAGATCCGTTTAGAATAATTTAAATTTAGCTCATCAAAAATCTTTTTGCTTTTCTCTGCAGTATCAGTTCGAGCTCCGAGGTGAAAAACAAAATCTATTCGTTGAGAGCTTCGAGCAAACCAGTCTAAAAAAAGATCTCGATGAACCCAATCACGAATCCATTTTGTCTTCAGATTATCGTCTTTATAGTCTTTGTAAAAATCATCAACGACGATGACATCTTTGTCATGTCCTTCCTCATTTAATTTTTGAACAAGACAACTTCCAATAAATCCTGCGGCACCTGTTACAACGATCATTTTTTTGACGTTTTACGTTAGACGATCAACGTTTTACGTTGGGCGAAAACGCAAAACGCTGATCGTCCATCGTAAAACGTCTTTCAATTTATGTTAAACTTACTTCTTTTTTCTTATTCGAACTTTCTCCATTTCCTTCTGCATACGATTCAATTGGAGGACAAGTACAAATTAAATTTCTATCTCCATAGGCACTCTTTACTCTTGCAACTGATGGCCAAAACTTAAATCCTTCATGTAAATATGGTAATGGATAAGCAGCTTTTTGTCGAGAGTAAGGCAAGTTCCACTCATTCGCAGTAATTACTTTTGCGGTGTGTGGAGCATTGTGAAGTACATTATTATCAGTTTCAAATTTACCTGCCGCAACCTCATTAATTTCGTTTTTGATGGCTAACATTGCATCACAAAAACGATCCAATTCAGCTTTACTTTCACTCTCCGTTGGCTCGATCATAATCGTTCCTGCAACTGGAAATGAAAGTGTCGGTGCATGAAATCCGTAATCAATTAATCGCTTCGCTACATCTTCCGCTGAAGCAAATTCTTTAAACGGACGTAAGTCTAAAATCAACTCATGTGCTGCTCGTCCTTTGTCGCCAACATATAATACATCATATTCATTTTCCAAACGAGCCTTGATATAATTCGCATTCAAAATGGCATATAAAGTAGAATCTTTCAATCCATCTTTACCTAACATCTTGATATAAGCATATGAAATCAACAAAATACTTGCAGACCCCCAAGGTGCAGATGATACTGCATGGATTCCTTTTTTACCGCCAGTTCTTACTAATTTATGTTTTGGTAAAAACGGTGCTAAACTTTCATTCACACAAATTGGTCCCATTCCTGGGCCACCACCTCCATGAGGAATAGCAAATGTTTTATGTAAGTTTAAGTGACAAACATCTGCTCCAATAATTCCTGGAGAAGTAATTCCAACTTGTGCATTCATGTTCGCTCCATCCATATAAACTTTCCCTCCATACTTATGAACGGTTCGACAAATCTCTTTGATTTTTGCCTCAAAAACTCCATGCGTACTTGGGTAAGTTACCATCAAGGCAGCCAAGTTATCTTTGTGTTCTTTTGCTTTTGCTTTCAAATCATCCACATCAATATTTCCTCTTTCATCGCAAGCCACAACCACTACTTTCATTCCTGTCATCACCGCACTCGCAGGATTTGTTCCATGAGCAGATGAAGGAATTAAAGCAATATCTCGATGATAATCACCATTCGCTTCGTGGTAAGCTTTGATGGTCAAAAGTCCTGTGTACTCACCTTGTGCACCAGAATTTGGTTGCAAAGAACAAGCTGCAAAACCAGTAATCTCACTCAACCATGCTTCTAATTCTGTAAATATTTTTTGATATCCTTTAGTTTGATTTGTAGGAGCGAAAGGATGAATATTAGCAAACTCTTCCCAGCTTACTGGAATCAACTCAGTAGCTGCATTCAATTTCATCGTACAACTTCCCAAAGAAATCATCGAATGCATCAATGATAAATCTCGGTTTTCCAAACGCTTGATATACCTCATCATTTCTGACTCAGTATGGTATTGATTGAAGATAGGATGAGTCATGTATGAAGTCTCCCGAATTAATTTCATTGGGAAATTCATATCACGAGGTTGAACAACCATCGCTTTGAAACTCTTTCTTTTCGCTTTCGCAAAAATTCGAATGATTTGATTCAAGTCATCCATTCCAACAGTCTCGTCCAATGAAATTTGAACTGTATTAGAAGTGTAGTGGAAATTCACACCTTCTGCCAAAGCGATTTTTTTAATGCTCGCTTGACGTTTTTTATCTGCTTCAAAACTTAAAGTATCGAAGTAATATTTATTCGTTAATTTATACCCTAAGTCTTCCAAGTTATCTTCCAACACTTCCGCCATGGTGTGAACTCGAGCAGCAATCTGTCGAATTCCATTTGGTCCATGATACACCGCATACATACTTGCCATGATTGCCAATAATGCTTGTGCAGTACAAATATTTGAAGTTGCTTTTTCTCTTCGAATGTGTTGCTCACGAGTTTGCAAAGCCATTCGTAAAGCAGGTTGGTCTTGTTCATCAACTGAAACTCCGATAATTCTTCCTGGAATTTGTCGTTTGAATTTTTCCTTAGTTGCAAAATATGCGGCATGTGGTCCACCGTAGCCCATTGGAACTCCGAATCGTTGAGTATTTCCAACAACAGCATCTGCTCCCCATTCTCCCGGAGGCATCAAAAGTGCTAAACTCAAAATGTCAGCAGCAACAGTTACGAAAACTCCCTTGTCATTCGCTTCCGCAGCAAATGCTCGGTAATCTTCTACTGAACCATCTTTTGCAGGATATTGCAAAAGCACTCCAAATGTTTTTTCAGTAAACTTGTATGAACTCCAATCGCCTTTTACCACTTTGATGTTTAATGGTTTAGCACGAGTGATTAAGATATCATAAGTTTGATCTAAAACTTTATTATCTACAAAAAAGACATTAGCAGGTTCTGCTCCTTTTTTGACTCTTTTATTTTTTTGAGAATAAAACATTGCCATCGCCTCAGCTGCAGCAGTACCTTCATCGAGCAAAGAAGCATTGGCAATCGGTAAAGCAGTCAAGTCACTCACCATGGTTTGGAAATTCAATAATGCCTCCAATCTACCTTGCGCAATCTCTGCTTGGTAAGGGGTATATTGAGTGTACCAACCTGGGTTTTGAAATACATTTCTAGAAATTACAGAAGGTGTGATGGTACCATTGTATCCTAATCCTATATAACTTTTGAAAACTTTGTTCATTGAAGCAGTTTGCTTCAGTTCCTGTAAGTAATCATATTCAGTCATCGCAGTAGGGATATTTAAATCACCTTTCATGCGGATAGAATTTGGTACTGTTTGTTTTATCAATTGATTGAGTGTTTTCACTCCAATTGCTTTCAGCATAGATTTTTCGTCGGCATCATTTACACCGACATGGCGGTTGACAAATTTGTCATAATGGGCAAGGTTAAACATCTCTATTTTTTGATTTGTTTTGGTAAAAAAATATAGGTCAATTTTGCGATAGCAAAGTTAATGTTTTGGGCTGTTATTTTTGTAAATAAAATGAATAGAAATAGGAAAAGTTTAGGGAATAACCATCTTTTACATAGGGGTGATAAAACTCAATGGATATAATATAAAAAAAGGATTAAGTTAGACTTAATCCTTTTTTTATTAACAGTATTGAGATGAAAATTAAAATTGTGATGATAAATACTTATTGATGGTAAAATAAAATGTACTACCTTTTAATAGTTCAGATTCTACCCAAATTTTTCCTTTGTGCTTTTCAATCACTCTTTTGCAAATAGCTAACCCTATACCAGTACCCTCGTACGTTCCATAACCAACCGCTCTTTGAAAAATTTCAAATATTTTCTTTCCATTCTCCATTTCAAACCCAATTCCATTGTCCTTTACAGAAAATAGCCAATCACTATCTTTCTCTTCACACTCAATTTGAATAATCGGGTCTTCAATTTGACGGAACTTTATCGCATTTGAAATTAAGTTCTGGAATAATTGCTTGATCAAAGTTAAGTTAACATAAATGCAAGGAAGGCCGGAAAATTCAATCTTAGCATTTTGTTTTTGAATATCAAATTGCAAATCAGAAGTTACTTGTAGAACCAACTCATTCATATCAATTATTTCATATTTTTCTTTTACCTGTTGCACTCTAGCATATTGTAACAAATCATTAATTAAGAGTTGCATCCGTTTTGTTCCGGAGATGATAAAATCTAGATATTCTTTAGCTACAGGATCAAAACTTCCCTCATATTTTTTTTCCAATAATTGGGCAAAACTTACAACGGTTCGCAATGGAGATTGAAGATCATGAGAGGCGATATAAGCAAATTGTTTTAAAGCTGAATTAGATCGTAATAGTTTGGTTTTACTAATTTGGAGCTCTTTTACTAGGTTTTTAATTTCACGATAAGAATTCTTCTGAGCCCTCATACTAAATAAAAAATCAGGGGAAGCATCGTATGCAGCAAAATCAGAAAGAGAAATATTGAATTCCGTAAAAATCTCACCATCACTAATAATTGGAGTACCTAGAAAAAGAATAATTCCTTCCTCCTTATAAACTACCACCTCTCCTTTAAAACTTATGTTTTTGGTACTCAATGAAATAATAAATACGTCTCCAACTTTCTTTGAAAATTCTTCAAATGAGATCTTGAATTTTGGACTTGTAACCTCAAAATAATCATTAAACAAATGACCTACCTCACAATCATTCTCAATCCTTTTAATATTCTTACCTAATTGAACCACTTTTAATTGCCTATCTATTATTAAATGAAAAGGAAAAACTTGGTCAACCAATTGAAATATTTTATTTAGACTTCCAAATTGCACTAAATGGACATTTTCCTCTCCCATTGTTTGATTGTTTATTTTCAAAAGTAAGTTCTTGTTTTTGATCATCAATTATTGGGATATACTTTACTAAATATTCATCATAACCTAACTCTTCTTGTTTTTTTAAATGTTGCAATTCTACAGACACATTAAATTTCTTCCCCAATCCTAATAAAATACCCTCCGTTAAAGAGGATAATCCCTTCCGGCTTGAATGATATTCAAGCAATAAAGTTTGTCCGTCTATTTCTTTACAAATAAAGGAAGGTGGTAACAAATTTTTATAAGTAGCTCCAAGTCGTTTATGCAAATTATCAAGTTGTCTTAGAAATTGGGGAAAGCTAACTCCAGCGATTTGTAAAATATCTCCATATCCTTCCGTTGCTGTAAACTGCATCCAAAATTCACCGAAGGCAACAAGAATATTGTGGGCAGAAGTATTTAATACTTTTGAAGCTGCTCCTACTAGATTATAGGTAATTGCATCATCATACACTTCCATACTCAAAAAAAGATCTTCTTCACAATTAGCCTCTTCTCTTATTTTCAACCATACCTCCTCTCCGTGATTTCGAAGAACCAAGTCCCTAATTCCTTTATTAACAATACCATACATAAATATTTCATTTAGTAAATTAGTAAAATGACCTTTTGATTTAGTTTAAAATGAGATAAGGGTTAAAACATAATTATAGTGTTTTAAACTTAATTTAAAGGAATAGCAAGTTTGACGTGAAATGTAGAATTTATAATTTCGGAAGGTCGTGTGGCATTACATTATAAATCGTTGAAATACAAATAAAGTGCCAATAGGCAATAAAAACACTCCAAATCAGAGCTACAATTGTTTGTAGGATTAGTGCAACCAAGTTAACGAAAAAACACAAAGCATTGATAACCAATTACTTAGTCAAAAACAACAAATTAACCACATCCATTCTAGATGAAATATATTTTTTAGAATCTAACTTCTGTTCCTGCCGATTCATCCATCCACCATTCAGAATTTTCGATGTGAGCAGCTGGATAACTATTATAGTTTCCTGTTTTAGAAAAAATCTCTCTTATGAGCGAATTCTTCGAAGCTCCTGTCACTAAAAAATGAACTTGTTTGGCTGCATTAATCACCTTTCCTGTTAAGGTAATTCTTCGTTGACCTGATTCAGGATGAGTAGCTACTTCACAAGTTTCATCAGATTCTAATAACTCAATTTGATGAGGGAAAATTGATGCGGTATGTCCATCACTTCCCATTCCTAAAATTATCAAATCGAAAATTGGCAAACCATCTTTTAGGAATAAATTCCATTCGATTAATTTTCCATATCGATCGGCTTCTTCGATTGGGTCATTTTCGCCTAGAACTCGATGGATATTTCCAGGAGGAATACTAATATGTTGAAGTAATTTTTCATTAGTCATTTTATAATTACTCTCTTCATTGGTTGGAGCAACACAACGTTCGTCTCCCCAGTAGAAATGTACTTTTTGCCAATCAATCTTATCTGCATATTTTTTAGCCAAAATATCAAACAAAACTTTGGGAGTGCTTCCGCCAGAAAGTGCGATATTTATTTTTTCGGTTTTCGCTATTTCTTTTTGGAGAAAATCGGCGAAGGCTTCTGCTACTGCTTCGTTGTTCTTAAAAATATGAGTAGTGGGCATTTTGTCTTTATTTTCTTCAACCACAAAAGGCACAAAAGAAACACATAAGAATTTCTCTTTTGTGAAACTTTTGTACCTTTTGTGGTTCAAATTTTACAATTCAGAATAATTATCATCCGCCGTCAAATTACTACATGGATTTCGCCAAGTCACCTTATCCGATTCTATTAATTTTGAAACAACCATTGGCCCCCAAGTTCCTGCAGGATAACCATGAACTCTAATTTCAGGATTTTTTTTCCAAGCATTCAAAATTGGTTCAACAAATCGCCAAGCCTCTTCGACAGAATCTCCTCGCGCATAAAGCGTCGCATCACCTTTTATTACATCCAATAATAATCGTTCGTAAGCAGCAGGAACATGTGCATCCGTCAAATCTGAATAATGAAAATCCATCCCCACATCTTTCACTTCAAAACCAGCACCTGGCACTTTCATTCCAAATTTCAACACCAATCCTTCATTAGGTTGGATGCGGATAATTAATTGATTATTATCGTTATATACTTGTTTTTCTTTTCGGAAAAGTGCGTTCGGTGGATCTTTAAATGTGATGACTACTTCTGTCACTTTCGTCGGCATTGCTTTTCCAGATCGAACATAAAATGGAACGCCTGCCCATCGCCAATTGTCAATGAAAAATTTCAAAGCAACAAAAGTTTCTGTTCTTGAATCTTTTGGGACGCCTTCTTCTTGACGATAACCATTTACTCTTTCTGAATCAATTGTCGAAGGCGTGTACTGTCCTCGAATAACTTGAGAGGGAACATTTACTTCTTTGATTGGACGAATTGATTTTAGCAATTTTAATTTTTCATCCCGAATCGAAGCGGCGTCAGCAGCAATCGGAGGTTCCATTCCGATGTGTGCAATAATTTGCATTAAGTGATTTTGAAACATATCTCGCAACGCTCCAGATTTATCATAATATCCTCCACGACTTCCAACCGTCAAATTTTCTGCATTCGTAATTTGAACATGCTCGATGTAATTTCGATTCCAAAGCGGTTCAAAAATCCCATTGGCAAATCGAGTAACTAATAAATTTTGCACCGTTTCTTTTCCTAGATAATGATCAATTCGATAAATTTGATCTTCGTCAAAATGATTCTTGATCGATTGATTTAAGTCGATTGCCGTCTCCAGATCATAACCAAATGGCTTTTCAATAACCAATCTTTTCCAACCATCATTTTCTTCATTCAAACCATGCGCCGCTAAGCAAGCAGGAATCGTTTCATATAAAAATGGAGGCGTAGATAAATAATAAATGTAATTCCCTCCGATATTAAATTCCTTATCGAGTTTCGCTAATTCTGTTTTTACCTTAGCATAATCATCAGGTTTAGAAGTTTGGATAGGAATGTAGGATAATCTGTTTGCAAATTCTTTTTCCATTTGCTCATCTCGATTTTCTTTATCCTGATGCTCTATAAATTCATTAGCAAAAAAGACTTTACTCCGAAATGCTTCATCGGAATAATCTGAGCGACTCACTCCTAAAACAGCAAAATTTTTAGGTAAATATTTTCCTTTATGCAATTCAAAAATTGCAGGAATTAATTTACGCACCGCCAAATCTCCTGATGCGCCAAAAATTACAAAGATTACTCCATCCATATTTTTAATTGGTTACATTTATTTTTGTCAAACCTACTCAAATTCTATTACTCCAACAACACATTGTTTTAAAAGGTTGAAAAATTAAAAATTAGAAAAAAACAAAACTCTTTGAATAACATTCTATGAGTTCTGCTCAATGAGAAATGGGGCGGGTTAGGCTTGGCGAAAAAAATGCCTAACACAAGGCAAGCTCCCGCACCCACATTTTTCGCCATGCCCAACCCGCTCCGTTTCTCATAGACCAGAACTCATTGTCCAGAACTCATTGTTCTCTCTAATTTTTAAATTAATATTATTTTGTACTCATCCTTACACCTAAATATTTTAGCATTGCGTATTATTGCAAATATTTTCAAAAATTAAATCACACATTTTATGAGTAAGAAACAATTATACGATTTCGGAATGGTCGGACTTGGCGTGATGGGTAGAAATTTTTTATTGAATGTAGCTGATCATGGTTATTCCATTATCGGATTGGATACTAATAAAGAGCAAGCTCAAGCACTCGTCGAAGAAGCTGAAGGCAAACCTGCGAAAGCAACTACCGACATGAAAGATTTTGTTGCTTCGCTAAAAACACCTCGAAAAATCATGCTACTTGTTCCTGCTGGAAAAGTCGTTGACATTGTCATTGATGGTTTACTCAAACATATTGAACCTAACGATGTCATCATCGATGGAGGTAATTCTTTCTTTGAAGATACAGAACGTCGATTGGAATATCTGAAAGAGAAAAAAGTAACCTTCTTAGGAGTTGGAGTTTCAGGTGGCGCAAAGGGTGCTAGATTCGGACCGAGCATTATGCCTGGTGGTTCGAAGAAAGCATATAATAAGGTGAAGAAAATTTTGGAAGCCGTTTCTGCAAAAGTAAATGACGAACCATGTGTTGCCTATATGGGAAAAAGCTCTGCTGGTAACTATGTCAAAATGGTTCACAACGGAATCGAATATGCCATGATGCAATTGCTCGCTGAGAGTTACGATATTTTAAAAAACATCGGAGGTTTAAATAATGAAGAATTACATCAAGCCTATAAAAAATATAATCGAGGAAAATTAAAATCTTTCTTAGTCGAAATCACCGCTGAAATTTTCACTCAAAAAGATGATCTCGGCAAAGGTATGTTGATTGATAAAATTCTCGACAAAGCCAAACAAAAAGGAACTGGAAAATGGACTTCGCAAAATGCCATGGACTTTGGCATACCTGTTCCGACAATTGATGCTGCCGTAACGATGCGAGGAATTTCTTCTTTAAAAAATGAAAGACTTGCTGCTGCGAAAATTTTAAATGTAAGATCTTCTAAACCTAAAGTGGATAAAAGTAAATTAGTAAAAGAAGTTGGCGATGCATTATTTTTTGCATTCATTACAGCTTACTCACAAGGGATGGCTTTACTCGCTGAAGCTTCAAAAGAGAAAGGTTTTGGTCTAGACTTAGAAGCAACTGCTAGAATTTGGAGAGGTGGTTGTATCATTCGAGCAGCGTTATTGGAAGATATCCGAAAAGCATTCTCAACAGATTCTGACTTACCAAATTTGATGGTCGATGAAACTTTTGCAAAGCATTTGAAAAAGAATCATAACTCTGTTCGATCAATGATTAAAAGATCAATTGACGCAGGAATTCCGACTTTAGCTTTTTCTACTTCGTTAGCCTATTTTGATGCATACCGAGATGATAGATTGCCTTTGAATTTGACGCAAGCACAACGAGATCATTTTGGTTCTCATACTTATGAGCGAGTGGATAAAGATGGAATTTTCCATACAGAATGGGAGTAACATTTTTTAAAAAAATCAAAAGGACTCGATTTTTTTAATTCAAAAATCGAGTCTTTTCATTTTAAAACTTTTTCATTTTTCCAAAAAGAAAAAAATGCACCAAGCCATCTCCGCCGGTCACGAAATCACACTTGCTGTAGCCAAAGAAATATTACTCGCCAAAGGCAATGCTTTTGATGCAGCGATTGCTGCACACTACGCCATGTTTATCACCGAGCCTTGCATGGCTTCCGCAGGCGGAAATGGTTTTGCTTTGACAAAATCAGCAGAAGGACAAACGCGCTTTTTTGATTTTTTTTGTCAAACTCCTTTTAGTAAAAAGAAAAAAGAACAACTCCATTTTTATCCTATCACGGTAGATTTTGGAGGCGACACCGAAGATTTTCACATTGGTTTAGGTTCGGCAGCAGTCCCCGGAAGTATTGCTGGTATTTTTGAATTGCATCGTCGATATGGAACTATGCCGATGAAGGATTTAGTTGCGCCAGCTATTCAGCTTGCCAAGGAAGGTGTTGTACTTAATGAATTCCAAGCTTATGATTTAAGTTTATTAGCTCCGATTTTTTCTCAAGATCCAAGCGTTCGAGATATTTTTTATCGCAACGGAAAAATAAAACAAATAGGCGACACCTTAAAAATGCCAGGCATGGTTGACTTCCTAGAATTTATTTCAAGAGAAGGTGAAAGAGGTTTTTACCAAGGAGATATTTCAAAAATCGTCGCAGAAGATAGCCGACGAAAAGGTGGATTTTTAACCCGCGCTGATTTTGAAAACTATCAAGTCAATGTACTTGAACCATTAAAAGTTAATTATAGAAATAAACAAATCGTTTTACCAAATGGCCCGAGTAAAGGTGGCGCTATGCTCGCCATGATGTTGGCGCAAGTCAACCATGATCTCAATTCTATCGCAACTGCTATTGAGAGAACCCAAGAGATTATTCAAAATGAAAGTCAAATAAAATCTCATTTAGATAGTTTTTATCCAAAAAATAATTTCCAGTTACAACCTTCCATTTCTTCTAATCGAGGGACTTCCCATTTTAATATTTTAGATCGTTGGGGTAATGCGATTAGTTTTACTTCTACGATTGGAGAAGGTTGTGGATATTTTATTCCAGACACAGATATGCACCTCAACAATATGTTAGGTGAAATATTTTTATTGCCAAATGGTGCTCACTCTTGGCAACCCAATACTCGTTTACATTCGATGATGACACCAACGATGGTCATGAACGAATTTGGAAACGTAGAATTAATTTCTGGTTCTGGAGGAGCTAATCGAATTCCATATTCCATCGCTCAGGTCATTTATCAACTTTATGAAAAAGGTAATAATTTAGAAAAAAGTACCACTCACCCACGAGTGCATTTTCAAGATGGAAAATTTCAAATAGAACCCAACTTTGATTTTAGTTTAAAGAAATCGAATGCTATTTATTGGGAAAAAAAATCACTTTACTTTGGAGGTGTACATTCTATTTTTCATCATGGACATCAAGTGGAAGCGATGGGTGACGCTAGGCGGTTTGGTGTTGCGGAAGTTTTTTAATCCATATTATTTTAGAAAAAAAATGTTAAAAAATCACCATACATGGAATTTTTTTGACAACTATTCTGTTTTCATAAGTAACAACAAAGCAGAAAATAAAAGACAACGAAGACAAAGCTATAAAACTAAAATTTCTCGTCTTCCCTATTTATTTCTGAAACACAAGTTTGGTTATTGATTCGCCCATTTCGTGGGGTATCAGTTAGTATGATTAGGTTAACCTTGTTGTTGTAACAATGTATTTACAATCTGATTTTTAACCTAGTTTATCGAGGTATTGACCTTTGATGAACACAAAATTTATATGTGTTATGAAAACTCAAAAAGTAAAAAAGCTTAAAGACTTTAAAAAATTTGCCATCAAAAAAGATGCTTTGAAAAAAGTGAAAGGTGGAGTTGGAAATGAGGATATAGATCTTGGCTAACTTACATTAGAGGAACTTCTCACGAAGTTCCTCTATTTTTTGTAAAATCCACACTTTTGAAATTATTCTTTTAGATTGATTAACCTCCTCTTGTAGATTGTCGATTTGACTTACCAATACATTCTTATTTCTAGAGATTTTTAATATTTTTCTTACTGTAAATATGAAGGTAAAATACTGTTGACTTCTTACTATACTTAAGCTTTTATTTTTTCTTAATTGAGCCTCAAAACTTTTCATATAATCAATTAATGTAAAATAATAACTCTCATCTTCTTTGAGCAAATCATAACAAGCTCTAATCCATAAAGTTCTTGATGAAATAAAAACAAAAAATTGTTCTTTATTGTATTTTATCTCTCTGATTAATTCTAAAGCTGCATATAAATATTTATAACTTTCTTGATTCCCTTTGTGCTGATTCCAAAGAGCTTGAGCTAATAAATTAATAGAATAAGCATCTCGCTGTGGTAAGTGTTTTTTGTATTTTTCAATAAATTGTTTCCCCCAATCAAACTCTCCAAGCTTGGAAGCTGACATAACAATATTTAAATAAGTAACACTTGTAATTATATTGTTATTAATTAAATAATTTTGCTTCAACCCTACCTTATATAGGTTAAATACTTGAGGTCTAACCCAATGTTCACTTTGATTTAATAAATCAATCCCATGGTTTATTAAATTATAATAAATTAACTTTTGTTTTAACAATTCAATGGAATTTAAATTTCCCAAAAGCAATCCTTTTATATTATCAAAGCTTTCTTGGTCATGACCAAATTTTCTAATTTTAATAAACTCAGAATAGATATTTATAACAGGAATATCCATTTCCTCATTTTGAATAACCTCTAATAACTCATCCAATAATATAATTTTATCTGCAACCTTTAACTTCTTACTCATTGTAATTTGCTCCGCAGCCAAAGTCAACTTTGCTATCAAATAAAATTTATCTAAAGAGTCTAGTGAATCAGAAAGAATCTCTGCCCCATCTTGACCAGTAGGTGTTTCCACATGAAAAAAGAATTCCTGCTGCACATCATACTTCTGAAAAAAATACTCCTCCTCCCGATAAGGTGACTTCTCCAAATCTGTCAAAACTCCTTCCACCTCTTTTTTATAATTTTTATATAAATTCCGATTACTGTATGCTTTTCCTTTCAACCGCCGCTGCAAGATTTTATCCTTTTGAAATTCCTGATACATATAAAATTCCTGAATCACACTCACCAAATTTGTCATCAATAAATTCATTCTTCCTTCATGATAGGTTTTACCCTCAGGATGAATGGCATGATATAAATGTTCTTTGGTTAATTTTTTATGATCAAAACCTGGGTAATAGGTAAGAATTTTTTGTAGGAGTGGAACTATTAGTTTCGTAGTATTATGGTAGGGAGATTTTGCAAATTTGATTAACAATTTGAGTTCTGATTCATCAATCTTCCTTAATAATTGAATTAATTTCCCATCTCTTAGCTCCATTTATATTGTTTTTTTTATAAAATTTTAAAATCATAAATACTTGATAATAAAATACTTATGATTAAAAATATCATTTTTTTTTATAAAATTAACTAAAAATATTACTAAGTAAAAAACATCGAAAAGTGTAAATTTGAATTACAACAAATTTTTAGCTCGAATTAAGGAATATAAAGCAATGAAAAAAAATGTACAGATATGAAAACACCCTTTTATTCGAGTTAAATAGACGCTTCCTCCCCAACAATTTAAAGCTTATGAAAGCCTTCATGGCTTTTTTATAAAACGCCACACTATGACTCATCCTGCTCACATTTTATTTGTGAAGCAGGATGTTTTATAGAAAAAATTACTTCCTTATTTTATAAAATTTTGATACACATCATTTACATATTTCTCTCCTCCAACTTCTCGTCGCTTCGCAAAATAGGATTCCGCATCATCGCCAACTAAATATCTTAATCTTTCAGATTCATCATTAGCTGCTTCAAAAATCTTTTCAGCAACCGCAATTGGATCGGGCATATCAGGTTGTCGTTCTTTTCTAGTTTCAATTGTTTTTTGAGTTGCTTCATGATATTCAGGCATAGTTTCATCATTCGACCAACTAATTCCTTCCAACTGAAAATTAGTTTTAAATCCTCCTGGTTCAACCAATTTCACTCGAACATTTAGCGGTCGTAACTCATAAAAAATCGCTTCTGTAAATCCTTCCACCGCCCACTTCGAACACACATACATCGAAGCCAATGGATAACTTACCAAACCAGCAATCGAAGAAATATTGATAAATAGTCCTGCTCTATTTTTTCTAAAGTGTTCCAAGAAAACTTTAGTCACCATCATCACACCTTTTATATTGACTGCAATTTGTCGATCAATTTCAGATTCGGTGGTTGGTTCGAATGCACCGTAGCATCCAAAACCTGCATTGTTGACAATAACATCTATTTTCCCAAAATCATTTAAGATCGCTTCTTTTGCTTTCTGAATACTTTCTGTATCGGTTACATCTAATTGATAAATTGAAATATTTGGATGTTCCTTTAAGCTTCCTGCTTTTTCCGTATTTCGCATTGTCGCAATAACTTGCCAATTCCTTTCTGCAAAATATTCCGTTGTGATTTTTCCAATACCTGAATTGCTCCCTGTGATAAGAATCGTCTTTTTCATATAATAATTTTTTTCCAATAAAAAACATTTCCACTCAATTCCCTACATTTGTACAAATTATTTTTTTCAAAAAATACATCTATGAATTTTGACG
Source organism: uncultured Saprospiraceae bacterium (assembly GCA_964564545.1). Classification (GTDB taxonomy): domain Bacteria; phylum Bacteroidota; class Bacteroidia; order Chitinophagales; family Saprospiraceae; genus CAJQQY01. The sequence continues at coordinate 28,329 of CAZMBP010000125.1, read as the reverse complement.
AGATACAATCCCTACGTGAAGCAATCAAAGCTAGTCCTGACAGTATTCCACTTCGAAAATTGTTAGCCAACGCTTTGATGAAAAATGAGAGATGGGAAGAAGCAGAAATTGAAATAAAGGATACGCTCCGAATGGCTCCCAATGATTTACAAGTCAAAATAGCACTTGCTCAGGCTTTTTATGAATTAGGAAAAATATCAACAGGTTTAGTTTTGGTGGAAGAGTTAGTTGATTTGGAAAGACCTCCTGCACAAGCCTATTTGATATTAGCAAAACTACTTTTAAAAACTAATGATGCAGAAGGTGCAAAAGATGCTTACGAAAAAGCAACCATCATCGACGCTAGTTTAAAAGACACTTTTCTCGAATCTGAAATCAATATGAAGGTTCAGGAAGGAGCTACTCCTGAACCTGAAAAAATAAAACTCGGTGGGCCAGACGAAGAAAATTTTGACGACGACGAAAGTTACGTAGATATCGAACGACCTAAAACTTCATTCGAAGATGTTGGTGGTATGGAAAAATTAAAAGAAGAGATTCGAATGAAAATTATCCATCCGCTCGAGCATCCTGAAATTTACAAAGCCTATGGGAAAAAAATAGGTGGAGGTATTTTAATGTACGGACCTCCTGGTTGCGGTAAAACACATTTAGCTCGTGCAACTGCAGGTGAAATCAATGCAAATTTTATTGCCGTAGGTATTAGTGATATTTTAGATATGTATATCGGTCAAAGTGAAAGAAACTTACATGCTATTTTCGAAAAAGCTCGAAAATTGAAACCATGTGTTTTATTTTTTGACGAAGTAGATGCGCTTGGTGCCAATCGAACTGATATGAGAAATAGTGCTGGTAAACATGTCATCAATCAATTTTTAGCAGAGATGGATGGGGTGCAATATGATAATGATGGCATCCTCGTTTTGGCCGCAACAAATGCACCTTGGCACTTGGATCCTGCATTTAGAAGACCAGGAAGATTTGATCGAATTATTTTTGTTCCACCGCCAGATGATGTTGCAAAAAAAGCAATTTTAGAAATTAAACTAAAAGAAAAACCTACAGAAACTATTGATTATCAACGAATTATCAATAAAGCAAAAGATTTCTCAGGCGCTGATTTGGAAGCTGTGATTGATATTGCAATTGAATCAAAACTGGAAGAGGCGATGAAGAGCGGAATCCCTACTCCACTTTCTACAAAAGACTTGGAAGCAGGTGTGAAGAAACATCGAGCGACAACTAAGGAATGGTTTAATACTGCAAAAAATTATGCATTGTTTGCAAATGATTCGGGACTTTATGATGATATTTTGAAGTTTATGAATCTGTAAACCCCCTGCCCCTAAAGGGGAGCCTTTTTTCTTTGCCTTTCGGCAACGGAAAAAAGTTAAGCGCTATTTGTTTGACGATAACGGTTTGTTTCCTCTATTGATTAAAATAAAAAATGGACTTTGAAATTAAATTTCAAAGTCCATTTTTTTATTAAACTGTAATCATCTAACACCTCCCTCGTAATTTTTTTGATTGCCGAAGGCATAATCAAAAAAAGCTCCCTTTAGGGGCTGGGGGTTAAACTAGTGAATTATCATAAGCCATTTTTATCAAAGCAGCCGTATTTGAAACTTGTAATTTTCGCATAATATTTTTTCTATGCACACTTACTGTTTGGTCGCTGATGAATAATTTCTTCGCAATTTCTTTATTGGACATTGCTAGAGTAATCAGTCTTAAAATTTCAATTTCACGCTTTGTCAGATTATATTTTTTGACAAATTTATCATCAAACTTACTTGGCAACTTTGCTCTTTGATCCTCAGGCATAATATGAATTTTCACTCCATTTCCAAAAAATCTACCTCCATCAATTATCTCATCAATCGCTTCAAGTAACTCTAACTTTCCAGTACTTTTCAAAATATAACCATCCACACCTTCATTAAATGCAGTTCGTACCAACTTCACTTCATCATACATCGTCAATGCTAAAACTCGAATTGATTTATATTTCTTTTTTACAATTGAAAGCATATTTAGACCATCACCTTCAGGCATATTCAAATCTAAAAGAAGCAAATCAGGTTGAACATCTTTCAATAATTCTAGTAAATCCTTTCCGGAATTTGCCTCTCCAAGAATATCAAAATTAAAATTATCGGCTCTTTTTAAAATGGTTTTTATACCTTCTATAAACAATTGGTGGTCGTCTGCTATAACTATTCGAACTGTATCCATATCAATTTTTTTAATAAAATCATTTTAAAAAAAATGAATTTTATTCTCTATGTTTTTTAGGATTCTCCTACTTAATAACTCTGCCGAGCCTTACGCTTTTGGAGTTTTATTATAAAAAAATATAAATTATTAATATTCTATATTTCTTATACAAATCCAATGCCAATGCCTGAGATGCAAGAGCTTTCATTAAAAGATGTTTAAGTTATGATAGGTTGTTTTTGAAAAATTAGAATTATATTTTCTCTATATATTCAGTTTTTTGAGGTAATAAGAAAAAGTTTCCTTTTTCATTTTGGAGAATATAATTTCCAAGATGGGTTAAGTAACGATAGTATTTTAAATTATTGTTTCCGTTTCTAACCGTTTAGGAACAGTACATTTAATTAATATACTGTTAAAAAAAAGACTTAAAAATAAAACTAGAAGGAAGCTGTTTCTTTAAGTCCTTTATTTCGAATGATTCAATTGATTAAATTAATCCATTCGATGGCCATAAAGATAAATAAAACATCTGCATATCCAATAGTAAAAAATAATATTTGTAAAAACGACACATTATCTTTTCACATATGAATCTGAGTCAAATATTTCTGATTTACTACTTTGATGCTGGGCATAATTGAATCCAGGATGAATACAATAAGATCCTACCTCTCCTTTTTTATTCATAGCTAAATATCCAATTTGAAAATCTTGGTATTTATGCTTTTTCACAATTCTCATCACCGCTTCCTCACAAGCTTCTTGCGGAGTTCGTCCTTGTCGCATTAGTTCCACCACCAAAAATGAACCAAGTGTTTTTAAAACAAATTCACCCATTCCAGTTGCAGTTGCTGCACCAACTTCATTATCTACAAAAAGTCCCGCACCTATAATTGGCGAGTCTCCTACTCTTCCATGCATTTTATACGCAAGTCCGCTAGTAGTACATGCGCCTGACAAATCCCCATTTTTATCTAAAGCTAACATACCTATTGTATCGTGATTTTCGATATTGATAATGGGCTCATATTTTTTTTCTTTGAGCCATTCTTGCCATTGCCTAGTTGATTCTTCCGTCATCAAGTTTTCTTTCTCAAAACCTTCAGAAAGTGCAAATTCTAGAGCTCCCTGACCTACTAAAATTACATGAGGTGTTTTATCCATCACTTTCCTAGCTACTGAGATTGGATGCTTTATATTTTGTAAAAAACAAACCGAACCACAGTTCCCGGTCTCATCCATGATGCAAGCATCCAAGGTAACATTGCCATCTCGATCAGGTCGTCCACCATATCCTACTGACATATCTTTGGGGTCTGCTTCTGGAACTCTAACACCTTGTTCCACCGCATCGATAGCTTTCCCACCTTTTTCAATTACTTTCCAAGCCGCTTCAGTTGCTTTTATATTAGGCTCCCAAGTAGCAATGACTTTTGGAGTAAACGTTCCATCCTCAGGAACTGATGTTTGACTTTCCTTTGCATTGCATGAACTCCCTATTGCGAGAGACATTGAGCCTAAAGCAGAGCGCGATAAAAATTTTCTTCTAGAAAACATAAAGTAGTTTTTATTTATTTTTTGCTAATGTAATTAAACAATAGCACCATTTGAAAACAACGACTTACTTTCTTTTCCAAAAAACATAAATAGGTATTGAAGTTGTTTATTTTTGCAAAAAAAAACTATGCAATTAGTATCCTATATTTTTTTTAGAGTGATGGTCTTTCTTTTTTCGATTATCCCATTTTGGTTATTGTATCGATTATCAGATGGATTGCGATTTCTATTTTTGAAAGTGATAAAATATCGTATCAAAGTAGTGAAAGATAATTTAGAACATTCTTTCCCCGAAAAAAGCGAATCCGAAATCAATTCACTAATCGAAAAATCTTATAGAAATCTTTGCGATATTTTGCTTGAAGGAATCAAAGGTATGTCAATGAGTGACGCAGAAATTTTGAAGCGATATAAATTTGTCAATCCTGAAGTAGCTGACGAATATTATGACAAAGGGCAAAACATAATCGGTATGGCAAGCCACTATGGAAATTGGGAGTGGGCTGTTCAAGGAATCAGTTTACAATTAAAATGCATCACCGTCGGAGTAGTCGCTCGAATCAAAAACAAATACCTTGATCGCTATGTTCAAAAGTATAGAACTCATGAAAATGTGATGGTTCTCTATCCCGACAAAGCCAATAAAGTCATTGCTAATTGGGATAAGCGACCTGCACTTTTCGTTTACATTGCCGATCAAAGTCCTCCAAGAAATACAGAAAAAAAAGCAGATTGGGTTCAATTTTTAAATCAAAAAACAGCTTGCCTTTGGGGAGGAGATCGAATGGCTCGACGTATGGATTACCCAGTTCTAAATATGGCAATTAATCGAGTAAAAAGAGGATATTATGAAGTGGAATTCGAGAAGATAACTGATACTCCAAGAGAGACTTCTGAAGGAGAAATTACAGAAGCTTATATGCGTAAATTAGAACAGCAAATTTTAGCAAAACCGCAAGATTGGCTTTGGTCACATAAACGATGGAAACTAACTCGATAGTTTTTTAGAATCCAAGATTATGACCTCTAAAGAATTGAATACCAACACTTTAATGAATTAAAAAAGTTTCATATGGAAGACGCTATTTTGAATTACGTTTTAAAAATATCAGCGCCTATTATCATATTTATTGCAACGATAATTCTAGCTTTTATTTTCCGAAAACTATATAACAATTTCATTAAACATTCCGCTCGAATTATGCATAATGATCCTACTAATTACAAATTTGTAGGACATGCCATGAGTGCTATTATTTACTTAGTCGGATTTAGTTGGGCTTTTTACGAAATTCCTCAGATGAGGCAAGTTGCCAATTCATTATTAGCAGGTGCAGGGATTTTGGCAGTTGCTGCAGGTTTTGCCTCACAACATGCTTTAAGTAATATTATTAGTGGTTTATTTATCATTATTTTCAAACCATTTCGAGTGAATGATCGGTTGTTGATTAGAGATAAGATGCAAGGATTTGTGGAGGATATTACTCTGCGACATACGGTTATTCGAGACTTTGAAAATAGAAGAATCATTATTCCTAATACCGTTATTAGTGATGAGATTCTAGTCAATTTTGACTTTACCAATGATAAAATTGTTCGCCCAATTGAGTTCAACGTAGCGATGGATTCTAGTATTGATTTGATCAGAACCATCATCCAAGAAGAAATTGCTAAACATCCGCTCTTTCTCGATAATCGGACTCCAGAGGATATCGAAATGGGAAAACCCAAAGTTCCTGTAAGAGTAGTTGGTTTCACCAATATTGGCATAATCATTAAAACTTGGACTTGGGCAATAGATGCAGGAAAAGCTTACGAATTAACTTGTGATGTCATGGAAAGCATTAAAAATAAATTTGACGAACAAGGTGTTGAAATGGCTCTCGCCAATAAAAACTTCACTTATTTGAAAAATGTATAAAACGAATAAGGAATGTTTTTTGAAATCCATTACTTTCTGTGATATCTCCGTCAAATAGATGAATCATTTGATTTTATATACTAAACTCATTTTTGAGTATTTTTTCCAAAAAAAAATGAACTTATATTTGTACACGTAATTTTATATAAAAACCGTTATTAACTAGATCATCCTATCCTATTTACAAAAAATAATAATTTTCAAATTTCAAAAATATTAAACATGAAAAAATTTATTGGACTCTTTCTTTTCGTATTTTTAGTTGCAGGAATGCAAAATGTATCTGCCCAAAAAGAACTTAAAGAAGGTAGTATTACTATTGGAATTACTGATTTACAAGTAGACGATCCATCTGCAGCACCTCAACTTCAAATGTTCAAAACTGCAACAATGAATATCGCCTTTACTAAAGATCAATCTTTAATTACAGGAGATGTGATGGGAGGAATGATGAAAATGCAAATGTTATTCAAAACTGCCCCTAAAGATATGTTGATGTTAATCGACGCTATGGGAAATAAAATGATGACAGAATTAAAAGCCGATGACTTTGCAGAAATGGAAAAGAAAGCTAAGGAAGCACAAGAGAAAACTAAGGATTCAGATGATGAATTTGATTATGATGTAACTTATAATAAAAAGGATAAGAAAAACATCTCAGGTTACGATTGCTATAAAGCTAATATCATTATCAATAACAAAGAAGCTAAAGATAATAACATTAAGATTTCTGCTTATGTTACTAATGCCATCAAATACCCACAATCAATGATGGATAGCATGAAATCTTCTGGAGCTCCTGAATTGAAATTAAAAGAAATGCCTTTGGAAATCACTATCTCAGGTGGTGAAAAAGGGAAAGGTGGTTCAATCACTTTCGCAGCTACAAAAATTGAAGATTCTGTAGATAAAAGTATTTTCAAATTGGATACGACCGGTTATGAAAAAATGGACATGGATGACCTTCAGAAAATGGGAGGAGGAATGTAATTTTAGTCCTCGATTTTAATAAAAAGATCCTGCTTTTAGAGAAATCTGGAAGCAGGATTTTTTTGTAAAAATCAAAGAATCGAATCTACTGTAGAGACAAAGCATACCTTAACTCTTTCCTAATTATGATTAAAACAAGTTTTTTTTATCAAAAACATCATAAATCACCAACGATTCCTTTAATTAGCTCCGTTTAATAGAGCAGAAAAACATTCATTTTTTAGATAAAAAATTGTAATTTTGCGCACTTATGAAAATAAAGTTAATTTTTCCCATATTATTGGCCGTCGGATTTATATTTTTCAGTTCATGTAAAAGTGATTTTGAAAAGTTAAGAGCAGGAGGAGATGTAGACTTAATCTACAAGAAAGCCTATGAATATTACGAAGCTGAGGAGTACTTAAAAGCTCAAAATCTTTTCGAACTAATCATTAATAATTTGAGAGGAAAAGTGGAGGCAGAAAAAGTATATTTTTACTATTCCAACACACATTTTTATTTAAAAAGATATGTATTGGCATCCTATTATTATAAAAATTTTACGACCACTTTCCCAAATAGCACGTATAGAGAAGAAGCTGAATTTATGATTGGCTTTTCCAATTATCAACTTTCACCTAGTTACCGATTGGATCAAACCTATTCAGCTAAAGCAATTGAGCAGTTTCAATTGTTTGTAAACACTTATCCAACAAGCGAAAGAGTAGCAGAATGTAATAAATTGATTGACGTTATGCGTCGAAAAATGGAGAAAAAAGCATTTGCGGAAGGAGAATTATACTACGACCTAAGACAATATCAAGCCGCAACAACTTCGTTTGAAAACTTGTTAAAAGATTTTCCAGAATCTCCAGATGCAGAAAGAGTAAGATTTTTGATTTTGAAAGGAAATTACTTGTTAGCTCAAAATAGTATCTTTAGCAAACAAGCAGAACGATACAATACTACATTGAAATATTATAAGAAATTTGTTGGCAAATATACCGCAAGTAAATACAGAAAAGAGGCAGATTCGATTTTTAAAAACACTACTAAAAAATTAAAACAATTAGAAAATGACAGATATCAAATCCAAAGTTCAAGGTCTTGAAGCTAATATTCAAGCACGTTCTATCAAAGATTTTATCGGTGAATCTGACAATATTTATGAAGCGCTAAATATCATTAGCAAAAGAGCTTCACGAGTAGCTGTTGATTTAAAATTAGAATTGACGAGCAAGTTAGATGAATTTGCGGTTAACTCTGATACCATCGAAGAAATTCACGAAAACAAAGAACAAATCGAGATTTCTAAATTCTATGAGCGGTTACCAAACCCAGTTTTAATTGCTGCTGATGAATTTGCAAATGGCGAAATTTCTTATCGTTATAAAGATGGTGGAGATAAAAAAGCCTTTTAATTATTACGATGAATATTAAATAAAAAATGATGAATTTCCTATGTGGTCATTCATCATTTTTTATTTGTAGTTAAAAGTGTTTTGGAACATTCTTATTAAATAACTCCCCCTACAATTTATGGTCGGAAAAAAAATCATCCTCGGCATTTCAGGCAGTATTGCAGCTTACAAAGCAGCATTTCTCACTCGTCTATTGATTAAATCAGGAGCTGAAGTTCAAATTTTGATGACCGAGGCTGCCACTCAATTTATTACTCCACTTACACTTTCTACACTTTCCAAAAGACCAGTTCATACTCAAGTTAGCTCTGAAGAAAGTTGGAATAATCATGTCGAATTAGGACTTTGGGCAGATGCAATGATTATTGCTCCTACTACTGCTACTACTTTGGCAAAATTAGCTAATGGGATTGCAGACAATGTAATTGTTGCTACTTATCTATCGGCAAGATGCCCGGTGTTTTTTGCTCCAGCTATGGATTTGGATATGTGGTTACATCCTTCGACAGTTGGCAATGTACAAAAGTTACAATCTTATGGAAACCAATTAATAGATGTAGCACATGGCGAATTAGCAAGTGGATTAGTTGGAAATGGAAGAATGGCAGAACCTGAATTTATCGTTGAAACTTTGGAAAAATATTTTTCTCAAAAAGAGGATTTAGCTAATAAAAACGCACTTATCACAGCTGGTCCAACCTACGAACCAATTGATCCAGTTCGATTTATTGGAAATAGATCAAGTGGAAAAATGGGAGTTGCTCTAGCTAAAGAATTAGCAGAAAGAGGTGCTAAGGTCAAATTAATTTTAGGTCCATCTTCCCTAAAAATTCAACATCCAAATATCGAAACTATTCGAGTGACTAATGCCCAATCAATGTACGAAGCAGCTCAAAGTCATTTTGAAAAAAGCGATATTTCTATTTTAGCAGCAGCAGTTGCCGATTATCGCCCAGTAAATGTGGCCGATGAGAAAATTAAGAAAAAAGACAAAACACTAACTATCGAGTTAGAAAAAACCACAGATATTGCTGCAACTCTTGGTAAACAAAAAAGAGATAATCAATTACTTATTGGTTTTGCGTTGGAAACCAACAATGAAATCGAAAATGCTAAAGGAAAATTAGAGCGAAAAAAATTCGACTTTATTGTTTTAAACTCGTTACAAGATAAAGGTGCTGGTTTCGCAGTTGATACTAACAAAATTACTATCCTTCGAAAAGACAATAAGATGAAGGATTTTGAGTTAAAATCTAAGACAAAAGTGGCAATTGATATTGTAGATGAAATTGTCTCAATGATTGAATAAAATTTGTTGTCTGAACAACACAAAATAATTTTTAAAATGAAAAAAATTCTCCTTTTAGCTTTCGTGATTTTTTTGAGCCAATTCTCGTTTGCTCAAGAATTACTTTTTGATGTAAAAATTAATACACCTAAAATTCAAAACGTAGATCCTAAAGTTTTCGCAGATATGGAAACTAGTATCCAAGAATTTTTGAATAATCGAAAATGGACGGAAGATGTTTATGAACAAGAGGAAAGAATCAAGTGTCAAATTCAATTAACTATCGAAGAAGAAATTTCTCAAACTTCCTTTAGAGCCAATCTAGCGATCCAATCAACTCGACCAATTTTTGGAAGTAGTGAAGAAACACCTCTTTTGAATCACGTAGATAAAGATGTAGTTTTTAATTATGAACCATTTCAACCAATTGTTTTTAGTAAAAATTTATTTCAAGATAACTTAAGTGCACTATTAGGATATTATGTAAATTTAATTCTAGGAATGGATTATGATTCTTTTTCTCCACTTGGAGGAGATCCATATTTTCGAATTTGTCAAGATATTATTCAGAGTGTTCCCCAAAATGCAGCTTCCGCTTTTCCAGGTTGGAGACAAATTGATGGTAACAGAAATAGATATTGGATCATCGAAAATTTGACCAGTCCTCGAATTAGAGATTATCGAATGTCTATGTACAAATATCACCGAGAAGGATTGGATTATATGCACTTAGATCCAACTGCTGCACGAGCAAAAGTAATGGAAGCAATCACTACCATGAAAGATGTTAATCGAAATTATCCAGCTTCTATGATTATGCAAATGTTTGCTAATAGTAAAAGAGATGAACTCATCGAAATATTCAAGCAAGGAACGAAACTAGAAAAAGATGATTTTCACAAAATCATGGTTCGAATTGATGCTTCTAATGCTAACGAATACAGACGAATTGGAAAATAACTTTTTTAACGGTGAATGGTTAACAGTTAACCATTCACCGTTAACCGTTAACCGTTAACCTCAATGCTTCGCAAACTCCTTCGCTACCTTCAACCTTACCGCCGCAACGTCATTCTTAATATCATTTGCAATGTCTTCATGGCATTGTTTACGATTGTAACTATTCCTGCGATTATTCCATTTTTACAAATACTTTTTGACATCGAAGCACCTGTAATGCAGGAGCCCGAATTGACTTGGAGTGTCGGAAGTATAATTGGATATTCTAAATATTGGTTTAGCAATTTGATGCACACGAAGAGCAAGGATGTTGCACTTGCTTACATATGCATCTTTATTGTTTCTATTTTCTTATTAAAAAACCTGTTCCGATATCTTTCCTTGTTTTTTATGGCTCCAGTACGAAATGGAATCGTTCGTGATATTCGCCAACAGCTATTTTCCAAAATGATGGTCTTGCCTCTCTCCTATTTTTCAGAAGAAAAAAAAGGAGATTTGATGTCAAGAATTACAACTGATGTGATGGAAGTAGAGTGGAGTATTTTGAATGTATTAGAAGCATTTTTTAGAGAACCGTTAATTATGTTTGGGTGTTTGGGATTGATGATTTATTTGAGTCCTGCGTTGACAATATTCGTTTTTGTGTTGATTATTTTTACAGTAATAATTATTGGAGGAATTGGAAAAACGTTAAAAAAGAAGTCTTCAACTGTTCAAGAAAAACTAGGCAATTTAGTTTCAATAGTTGAAGAAGGGCTTTCAGGCTTGCGAATTATCAAAGGTTTTAATGCCGAAAATTATCAAGAAGGAAAATTCCAAAAGGAAAATAATGATTATAAAAAAACCTTAACCCACTTACTTTGGCGAAGAGATTTGTCTTCCCCACTAACTGAGTTTTTAGGTATTACAGTTGTATCGATTTTATTATGGTATGGCTCAAAACAAGTATTTAGTGGAGCACTTGGAGCAGAGAGTTTCTTCGCTTTTTTAATGGCATTTTACTATGTGATTGAGCCTGCCAAATCTTTTTCCAAAGCATATTATAATTATCAAAAAGGAGCAGCTGCAGTTGATCGAGTTGATCATATTTTGAATGCAGAAGAAACGATCAAGGAGAAAAAAGATGCCTTACCTATTCAACAATTCAATCACTCTATCGAATATCGAGATATTGACTTCTTTTATCAAGAAGATGAAAAAAAGATCTTAGATCAAGTTGACTTAAAAATTCCAAAAGGAAAAATCGTTGCACTAGTTGGAGCTTCAGGTGCAGGGAAAAGTACCTTGGTTGACTTGCTTCCTAGGTTCTACGACGTAAATTCAGGAGGAATTTTTATTGATGGAAAAAATATTAAAGATTTAAAAATAAAAGATCTTCGACATCTAATGGGCATCGTTTCGCAAGAAGCAATCTTATTCAATGATACGATATATAATAATATCGTTTTTGGACTAGACAATATCTCGAAAGAACAAGTCATTGAAGCTGCCAAAATTGCAAATGCTCATGATTTTATTTTAGAAACTGAAAACGGTTACCAAACTAATATTGGCGACCGAGGTAACAAACTTAGCGGAGGCCAACGTCAACGAATTACTATCGCTCGTGCTGTTCTAAAAAACCCACCTATCCTAATTTTAGATGAAGCTACTTCGGCTCTCGACTCTGAATCTGAAAAATTGGTTCAGCAGTCTCTGACTCACTTGATGAAAAATAGAACTTCCATCGTCATTGCTCACCGACTTTCGACCATTCAACATGCCGATGAAATCATCGTAATGCAAGATGGAAAAATCATCGAAAGAGGCCGACATGAAATTCTTTTAGAGAAAAAAGGTGCTTACCAAAAACTAGTTGAATTACAGACATTTTAGTCACTTCCTTAAGGAACTCCTATGTTTATACATTAAGACTTTTTTTTATTTTAAATGAAAAGTAGTCACACTTTTGGTTCTATCAACAAAATCTTTCTTCAAGTTGGTATATGCTTTGCATAGCTAAAAGCAAAACTAAGAATTTCAAATTCACTTTAATATGGAAGCCAACAATCATCAAAAAAAGACTGTAAAACAACGATTGCTTTTGTTAGCAATGGTTTGTTTTCTGAGCCTCGCTGGGAGCAGTTCGATGCTTGCTTTTGGTAATGACAATAACGGAGGAGATCCAAACTCTACAGCTCCAAGCCTTTCCAATCATAAAAAAAATAAGTATAAAAAGGATGCAACTCGATTAGCATTACGTCAACTTGCAAACGGAAATGGTTTCGAAAATTTGGATGCAGAAGTACCTAAAGAAATGGTTGAGTCGATCTATTCAAGTTTGATTGCAATTCACACAAGTGATTTACCAGAAGCGAAAGTTGTAACTACTCAACATAAGTTACATACTTTTCCTACTCCTACTGTTGATCGATTAGTCGTGATTTACAAAAGAGATGCAACTTGGGCGACACCTCTTAGACTAGGTGATGATGTGACGGACAATGATAAGATCAATGAATTAAGTGAAAAATTTAAATTAAAAATAGACCGACATGTAGAATGGGATGAAGAACATTTCTCCTTCAATATGCGTGCGGAAGAATCAATAAATATTGCTCCTTTGGCAAAAGATTTATCAACAGTAGAAAGTGTAACACTAGTTGATATGATGGAACCAAATGGTGATGGCAATGATATAGAAATAGAAAAATTACCGAACGGGTGGGAAATTAATTACGTCATCAAATTTGATGGATGTATCTCAGGGTGTAAAAAAAGACATACTTGGAGCTTCGAAGTTATTAACGGTAAAGTGAGTTTTAAAGGAGAAAGTGGCGATGAGTTACCTAAGTGGATGAAGTAAATTTTACAGGCAATTATTAAAATGATTTTTAAAAGAAAAAGTCATTAAGCCCTGTAACCTAAATTTTGAAATAGCGTTTTATATACATCTTCCTAATTAATTTTAGGGTGAGTGTTTGTTCATAGTTTTTGTTTTTTGTTTTGTCCCCTCGAAACATCGAGGGGATTTTTTTATTTAAAAAAACTACTCTAAAATATAGTACTTTTGGCATTCAATTTGCATTATAGATAATAGAGTCAGCAATCAATAATAACTCCCACAATTAATTGACAATCAACGTTTTACCCCTTTCTTATTTAGTTCTATTTTGAAAAAGCATTAATTTCATAACAATACTTTTACAAAAAACTAAAAAGATTTTTCCCTCTGTTCAAATTTTATAAATACTATTTTTCAAAAAGCTAATTAGTGATTTCTGAAAAATAAATATTGGAAAACAGTTTATTCCAACTTCAACTCCTAGTAGATTTAGACGGAGCGTGACGAGTGGCTAATGTATCCAAAAAATTAAATTTTATTACGAAGGGTTATTTCCTCTTCAGTCTCAAAAAAGATAAAATAATTCCTAAGGGAATTTTAAAGATAAGTGTTTGTTCATAGTGTTTGTTTTTTGTTTTGTCCCTGTCAATGCTAATTGACAGGGTCTTTTTTTTTCTCAAAAAAATCAAATATTAATTATCTTCTCTTAGGGCTTACCTAACAAAGTGAAAAGGTCAAAAAACTGCAATCGCAATTTTTCAACCTTTCGAAATTTTCCAAAAAAAATAAAAGTTTCTTTATCTGATAGCTGTCACGTCGCCTTTGTAAATTTCGACGCGACCATCAATGAATTCAATTTCTACAAAATAAATAAATACATTTCCTGCATTTTTTTTGTTACTAATTTTTCCATTCCAACCTTGTGATTCATCATTTGCCTGAAAATCGGCATTAGAAAACACTACAGCTCCCCAACGATCAAATACTTGAAAATTTTTAATTTTTGCAACATCGTCTCCTCCGTAGATTGTGAAGATATCGTTGTTGCCATCGTTGTTTGGTGTGAACGCATTTGGTACAAAAACGTGTCGTGGTTTTTCTACCTGGATCGTCACATGAGCCTTGACAGAGCATCCCTCTACAGTCGTAACAGTCAAAAAATATGTAGTTGTTTGTGTCGGTGAAACAGTTGGAGTCATACAGTCTGTACAAGAAAGTGTCTCATCAACTTCCCAAGTAAATGTTGCGTTAGTGTAATTTGTAATTACTTGAAGACGATATTCATTACCTAACTCAATAGTTGTAGGTTCCAAAATCTCAACTAAAATTGGAGCCTCAGCCTCAATGTAAACTTCTTCAGAAACTGTGCATCCATAAGCATCAGTTACTTCCACATAATATAAACCTTCAGGAAGATTCTTTACTTCGTCAGAGTGAGCAATAGTTTCATTGTCAGCATTTTTCCAAGCATAAGAATAAGATGCGCTTGAATTTTTCATGATAACTTTTGCAGTTCCTCCAATGTTTGTGCAATTGATGTGAGTTGCTTCTAGATCTTCAATTTCCGGAATAGCTATGTAAGGAATATTGATTTCGAGTTCAGCAGAGCAACCATTCACATCTGATACGACAACTGAATAGTCGCCAGCGGAAAGATTATTAAGTGTGTTCGTGTTTGTAGTGTTGTTGTCCCAAATGTAAGTGTATGGACCAAATCCGCCAGTCGCTTGAAGTTCGATTATACCATTGGAATTATCACAAGTTTCTGGTTGAACTTCTATTAATTCAACTAAAAGATTTCCAAGAGTAATATCGATTTCATTTGAGCTAGCAGTTAATGCTCCTGAGCAAGTGTTAGTCGCTGTAACTGTACAGCTAATTGTTTGTTCTGTAGTAAAAGTAGTGTTAAAAGTGTTTGTAGTGTTTCCTGTTATTGTCCCATCTACCAACCATTGATATTGTGGGTTAGAGCCTAAATTTTCACCTGTAGCTGTAAAAGCTACTGAGCTACCTGAGCAAACTGAAGTTGCATCAGAAGTAATTGTGATGGTTGGATTTTGAATAGTTGTAACTTCAATTTGGATTGGTGCGCTAGTTAGTGTGTTTGTAGTTAGGCACGTTTCAGAAGTTACCGCTTGGCAAGTTACGGATTGTCCGTCGGTCAAGTTGTTTGTTGTAAAAGTAGTGTTGATTAAGCCAGTTGTCGTTCCATCAATGAACCATTCGTATTGAGCAGTAGAACCAAGGTTAGTTCCAATTGCAGTAAAGGTAACTGCTTCGCCATCGCAAATATTCGTTTGGTCAGCTTGAACATTTAATTCAGGAGTTACAGGTGAAGATACATTGATTGAGATTGAATTTGAAGTAGCTGTCGGAGTATTTGCACAAACATCGCTACTAGTAACTATACAAGTTACCGTCTGTGCATCTGAGAGATTTGAAGTGCTAAAAGTTGAAGTGTTTGATCCTACATTTGATCCGTCAATCATCCATTGAAAAATTGGATTAGCTCCTACCTGAGTTGTGTTTGTTAAAAATGTGATAGCTTCACCCGCGCATATATTGGTAAAGTCAGATGTAATTGAAATTGTAGGTGTGGTAAAAGCATTGACAGTAAATGTAAGGTCGTTAGATGCTACTTGACTGATACCATCGCAGAAGTCGCCATAGTTAACAAAGCAAAGTAATACATCTCCATCGTTCAAAGTGTTAATTGAAATAGTAGTGTTTGTTGCACCAGGAATAATCTGGTTGTTTAATGTCCATTGGTAAGAGACATTTGTTAATCCTTGAAGTCCAGTAGCCACGGCCGTGGCAGTTACTGTTTCAATAGAGCAGATAGTTGTGTTTGTAGTAGTGATGTTAAGTGTTGGTGTGTTTGTTAAAGGGTAGATAATGATCACTTCTAATGGCGGAGTCGACACCATTTGAGTAGCACAATTATCTGAAAAAGTAATTTGGCAATTAACTACATCGCCATCGTTAAACAAGGCGGTGTAGCTTGCATCTGTAGCTCCTGAAATTGGATTTCCATTCACTAACCATTGGAAGGTAACAGTAGCAGTTGTTGCTCCAATGTTAGCAATGAAAGTTACAGGATCATTTTCACAAGGTTCGTCATTTGATACGCTGACAAAAATAGATGGGATTACCAGCGAACCAGGGTTTGCAAGAAATTGAATAATGTTTTGAGTCAACTCAGGCGAGTAATCGAGTCGAATCCAATCTTGATCAGAAGTGGTTACTATTTTTCCGTGAGAAGGATTTGTTGAGCAAAAAGTAAAACCGTAGTGTTTGTCATTTTTTTCTAAAAAAGGAGTAATGTTAGCTCCACCCTCTCCATACGCTCCATACCAAAAGTGGTCAATCGTAGTCACAGGTGAATCTCCTTCAGCTAATTCTCCAAGAATATTCATTGGAGCTAAATTTCCATTCGATTCTCCAATCCAACTAAATGTTTCTCCCAATTGATTGACTACATATTCAAATGCTTCGCTACCAGGTTGTGTAGCTTGATATTCTGCTTGGATATAAGCATTGCCGCCTTGAGCGACAAATTGGTGAAGCACTTCTTCGCGGGTTGCTGTCAATTGAATTAAACCGTTAGAAAGAATTAAAACATCGTAACCAGATAAATTATTTACATCGTCTAAAGATGCTTGAGAAAGGATAGTGGTGGTATGCCCTAAGGATGTGGCCATACTTGACCATTTAGCGTCCATCTGTTGAAGTGGGTGAAAGGAAGTACTTTCGATGATTGCAATATTTGCAGCGAAGGCAAATTGAGAAAGGAATATAAATACGAAAGTAAGTTTAACTACTGGGCGTGTAAAAATATTCATGGACGTTGGGACTTTTATCTGGGGGATGGTTTTTGGAAAAAATTGTACTAGTTATTGAGGGAAAATAAGTTTGGGGAGATTTATAAAAATTGTAAGATTCGTTGTCAAAAAAATGGGAGGTAAAAATTATTAACCTGAAAAATTTTAGTGGGAGTAAAAAATTGTAAGTTCGTTTCGATGATTCAAATATAGGGACATAATTAGATCGAAGTCAAGCAATTCAACTCAAAAGCAATACGCTGAAATGAAGTTTTGTAACTGCTTATAAAAACATATTTTTATTTTTTTCATTTCAAAAAACTATTGTTTTCATTGACTTTTAGCCTATTTTAAAATTGTTGGAAAATAAAAACTATCGCTTACTTTAATTTTTTGGTGACAAAAAATAATTAGTTTTTAATGCTTTTTTAGCGCAATTTTTTCTGAAAAAAAAATAAACCCACCTCTCGTATTTTCAAAAAACGAATATGATTCAGATCTTTTTAATTGTGACATTCACTATATTTTTATTATAAAAAACAATATTAAATGATTGATGAAAATCATTGATTTTTTTCAAAAAAACGAAACTTAACATGGGTTTAATTCTTACCTTCGAGTGACAAAACCCCGTATTTTTTATCAAAAAAACGAATAAAGATTTAACAAAATGGATAGCAAAAAATTAGCACATCTTCGTGAAGATTACTCCAAAAAAGAATTGGATACTTCTGATGTTTCAAAAAATCCAATCAAACAATTTAAAGTTTGGATCAAAGAAGCACTTAAAAGTGAAGTCCCCGAACCAAATGCAATGACTTTATCTACAGTTAATCCAGATGGACTTCCTACTGGGCGAATTGTTTTATTAAAGGATATTGCTAAAGATGGTTTTACTTTTTACACCAATTATAATAGTGACAAAGGAAATGATATGGCTAAAAACAAAAATGTCGCTTTGACTTTTGTTTGGCTTGAATTAGAACGACAAGTTCGTATCGAAGGAATCGTTAAAAAAGTAAGTCGAAAAACTTCTAAAAAATACTTTCAAAGCCGTCCTAAGAAAAGCCAAATGGGTGCATGGGTTTCTTCGCAAAGTGCAGTTATCAAAAATCGAAAAGTATTGGAAAATAGCATGAAAGATTTAGAGAAAAAATATAAAGATGCTGAAGTGCTTCCTTGTCCTCCACATTGGGGTGGATATTTAGTACAACCAGTAGTAATCGAATTTTGGCAAGGACGAAGAAGTCGACTGCATGATCGGATTCGATATAAATTGACGAAGAAAGGGAAATGGAAAATGGAAAGATTGGCTCCGTAAATAGCTAACACGTAGCGGTCTGCTTTAGCTGACCTAAAAAAAAGGAGCGCAGCGACTTCACAAAACAAAAAAAATCCAAGAGAAATAGCTCCTCTTGGATTTTTTTAATTTTTAGGTCAGCTAAAGCGGACCACTACGTGCTAATTACTAGCAATACTTATCGAAAGCCATTTTCAAATTAGCTGCAATCATCTCTGCAGGTCGCCCTTCGATATGATGACGTTCTAAGAAATGAACTAATTTTCCATCTTTGAAAAATGCAATTGAAGGAGAAGAAGGAGGATATGGTAATAAATATTCTCTCATTTTTTCAGTTGCTTCTCGATCAACGCCAGCAAAAACTGTAGCAGCTTGAGCTGGTTTTTTATCATTTTGCATAGCTAACTTCGCACCTGGGCGAGCCATTGCTGCAGCACATCCGCAAACTGAATTGACAACAACAAGTGCCGTTCCTTCCATATTATTCATAAATTCATCAACAGCTTCAACCGTTTGTAAACCTTGAAAACCATGGTCAGTCAAATCTTTGTGCATTGGAGCTACTAAATCTGGTGGATACATATTATTCTATTTTATTGATTAAATTTTATTTTAAAATTGATCTAATTCGGTCACCCAAAATGTAAATTGGTTGGCAAAAATAACGCTTTTTTACGATTAATTATGATAATCTAATTTTGAAATTCGTTCATCATCGTATTGTTAACAACATTAGTCACTTATTAGTTGTCAAAAAATAAATTCAATACGATTATCACGCATCCTTTTTCCCATTTATACTGTATTAAATTAGGTGCTTAAAAATCAATCTAAATTTTAGATTAAATATTTAATTAGATTTTTACTTTTACATTTCTTTTTACCTTGCTTTTAAAACTCAGTAATGCTTATGAAAAAAATCAATCTACTTTCCCTTTTTATTATAGGGAGCCTGTTCTTAATTCAAATGAGTCAATCCTCTTGTACCAATGATAAACTTGCTGACCCTTCAACCGTAAATAATCCAGTCTGCGATTCGCTTCAAGCGACTTACGATCTTCAAATCAAACCTATTATTGATAATTCATGTGCATTTGTTGGTTGTCATGCCGCAAACTCTCCTTTTGGCGACTTGACTAGTTATGCAAATATGGATTTTTACCTTAACGATAATTTCTTTAAAAAACGAGTCATTGACATCATGGATATGCCTGAAGGTGATATGCTTTCACCAGAAGATTTTGAGTTAGTCAACTGCTGGGTAATTAATGGCTACCCTGAAAATTAAATCTATCTATCTAAATACCTCACTAATCACTTAATAATATTGACAAATGAAAAATAGCTTATTGTTTATTATATGTGCATTATTTATTTTTTCTTCTTTGCAAATGAATGCGCAAGATCCCGTTTTTCAAACTTTTAAAGATACACGAATTATTAATTCTCACTCTGTGGAAACTGTTCCAAATCGAAAATTAGATTTTCGAATTGGTCACCGCTTTGGAAATATCAAAGGAGGCTGGGAATCATTATATGGATTGGAAAATGCAGCGGATGTTTTATTTGGATTAGAATATGGAATTTCTGATGAATTAACCTTTGGGGTTAGTAGAACCAAAGGAGCAGGAGCTTTGGGAGCATTGGTTAGTCCTTCGTTAAAATACAGAATCCTCCATCAAAAAGATGATAATTCAATGCCTATATCTCTGACCCTGATGGGCGTTTCGACGATTTCAACGATGAAAAGTACAGAAGGTGATGCCTTAACTAATTTTGATAAATTCGCTCATAGAGTTTCATATACTGCTCAAGCATTGATTGCTCGAAAATTTTCAGAGCGATTTACTCTACAGATAATGCCAGGCTATACTCATCGAAATAAAGTCAACTTTAACGATGTGAATGGTATTTTCTCAGTTGGGGCAGCGACTCGAATTCAAATCAATAAAGTTTTTGGAATCATTGCTGATGCTACATTTTTACTAGCAGATCGACCTAAAGCAGCGGATGGTTCTCAAATTTATTATGCTCCAATGGGAATCGGTTTAGAAATTGACACAGGTGGACATATTTTCCAAGTTAACTTTACTAATGCAACCGGAATTATTGAGAACGACTACATCCCTTACACCACAAGCAATTGGGGGGATAATGAATTTCGTTTAGGCTTTACTATTTCTAGAATTTTTAATCTCTAGTCCTCTGTACTTATTGGATTTTTTTGAAAAAGTGAAAAGAACCATTTATGAAAAAATTATTTTTGATATCTATATTAATAATTGCCACAATAGTTTTAACTAGTTTTTTACCTGAAGAAAAACCGTTTCTCGAGGTAAAGAAGAGTGACGCTATTTCTGAGGTTTTAAAAAAATTGGGAGATGCTCCAATTCAACATCAACCCAAATTAATTGACGGTGCTTCTGCCAAAATTGGTGAAGATTTAGCATTGCGAGGTATTGCAAAAAAACCTAAAGGTGGCAAAACGAAAAAACAAAGCAAGCATTTCGTTTGTACTTCTTGCCATAATACCGTTAAAGAAGATCCCGACCTTCGCGTCTCTGATCCACAGGCAAGATTGAATTATGCAAAAGAAAACGGCATTCCATTTTTGCAAGGAACATCACTTTATGGAATTGTTAATCGAACTTCTTTTTATAATGGTGATTATTATAAAAAGTATGGAGACCTTGTTAAGCCTGCTAGAAATAATATTAGGGAAGCGATTCAACTTTGTGCTGTAGAATGTGCACAAGGTCGAAAATTAAAAAATTGGGAAGTTGAATCTGTTTTAGCTTGGCTTTGGACCATGGAGTTAAAAATGGAAGATCTCAATTTATCAGAAGCGGATTACAAAACAGTCAATGCAGCAATTAATAATAATGGCGACAAAGGGGCAGCAATCGAATTAATTAAATCATATTATTTGCAAGGTTCGCCTGCCACATTTATCACGCCTCCAAGTGATCGAAAAGTTGGTTATGGGTTGAAAGGAAATCCTGACAATGGAAAATTGATTTATGAATTAAGTTGTCAACATTGCCATAAAGATAAGCGATATTCTTACTTTGATTTGGATGATGAGAAATTAACCTTCAAACATTTGGATAAACATATTTCAAAATATACTCGATATTCGATTTATCAAGTTGCGAGATATGGAACACCTCCGATGAATGGAAAAAAAGCATATATGCCACAATATACTCAAGAGAAAATGAGTGATCAAATGATGGAGGATTTGAGGAGTTATATTGAAATGAGAGCGAATTAACCCCCAGCTCCTAAAGGGGAGCCTTTTTTCTTTGCCTTTCGGCAAGGAAAAAAGATGATGATTATCCGCAATATAAAATGGACTTTGAGATTAATTCTCAAAGTCCATTTTTATTCAAAACAAACATTGTCAATCAAATAGCCTTTATCTTTTTTCCTTGCCGAAAGGCATAGAAAAAAAGCTCCCCTTTAGGGGCTGGGGGTTACTTGAACGCCTTAGTAATAATCTCTGCTTGCTGTTTCTCATGAACTTTTTTAAATCCAGTCGCAGGTGAAGCGGTCGCTCTTCTCGATATATTATCAATCACAATATTTTCATGATGCTCTTTAAACTTTGCTTGGATGTATCTCCATGCTCCCATGTTTTCAGATTCCTCTTGCACCCATTTGAATTCAGCATTTTTATATTGTTTAAAAATCTTATTCAACTGAGTAGTTGGCAATGGATATAATTGTTCCAATCTTACAATTGCCACATCATCTCTTTTATCTGCTGTCTTTTTTTCCAACAAATCATAATAAATTTTCCCTGTACAGATCAAAACACGGTTTACTTTTTTCGCATTTCTAGAAGTGATACTTGGGTCATCAATCACTTCTTGGAAACCATTTCCTGTTTCAAATTCCGTCAAATCAGAAACGGCCATCGGATGACGCAACAATGATTTTGGAGACATAACAATCAATGGCTTTCTGAAAGGTCGAGCCAATTGTCTACGCATTGCATGGAAAATATTTGCAGGAGTCGTGATGTTTGCCACAGTTATGTTTGCCTCTGCACACATTTGTAAAAATCTTTCTAATCGAGCACTTGAATGCTCTGGCCCCTGACCTTCGTAACCATGAGGTAACAACATCACCAATCCACTCATTCTTTGCCATTTACTTTCGGCAGCAGAAATATATTGATCTACAATCGTTTGTGCTCCATTATAAAAGTCACCAAACTGTGCTTCCCAAATCACTAAATCATCTGGTGTAGCCAAAGAATATCCATATTCAAAACCAAGTACTCCAAACTCAGAAAGGAAAGAATTATAAATTCTAAACTTCCCTTGTCTCTTCGCCATCCCATCTAATCTATTATGTTCTTTAAAGTTTTTAGCATCATTAAAAATGGCATGTCGGTGAGAGAAAGTTCCACGCTTCACATCTTGACCACTCATTCTCACATTCCTATTTTCTAATAAAATAGATCCGTAAGCCATCATCTCGGCCATTGCCCAATCCAATTTTTTTACATCAAGTAACTTTTGCTTTCCTTTAATCAATCGATTGATTTTTGATAATTGATTGAAGTTTTCAGGAATTGTCATCAAGTGCTTGACGATTTTATTTATTTTGGTTTTAGCGATTCCAGTTTCAGGTGACTTTTGGAAATCTTTTAAGTTGGTAGTACGAGTTAATTTTTTCCAAGCTAACTCAGGTTTTTGATAATCATAAGGCAATGATTTTTGCTTTACGCTATCCAATCGTTTTTGGAGATCAGCCCAGAATTTTGTTTCCATTTCTTCAGCCATCTCTTTTTCAATATCACCTCTTTCAGCTAAAATTTGAGAATATATTTCTCTAGGGTTTTTGTGATTCTTAATAAAGTTAATGTACATCTCAGGTTGCGTAAACTGTGGATCATCACCTTCATTATGTCCATGCTTTCGATAACAAACCATATCAATGAAAACATCTGTGTGAAACTTTTGACGATATTCAGTAGCTAATTCTACTGCAAAAATCACCGCTTCAGGATCATCTCCATTCACATGAAAAACAGGAGCCTGAACCAAACTTGCCACCCCCGTGCTATAAGTTGAAGATCGAGCATCATCAAAATCAGTTGTAAACCCAATTTGATTGTTAATTACAAAATGAATTGTACCACCAGTATAATAACCTTCCAACTGACTCATTTGAACCGTTTCGTAAACAATCCCTTGTCCTGCAATCGCAGCATCACCATGTATCAAAATTGGAAGTATTTTATCATAATTACTTTTATATAAAATATCAGCTTTTGCTCTTGCAAAACCTTCCACCACAGTATTTACTGATTCCAAATGCGAAGGATTAGGAGCCAATTTCAAATGTATCTTTTTGCCAGAAGGTGTTTTTACTTGTGAAGAATAACCTAAGTGATATTTTACATCTCCATCTCCAAAACTCAAATCAGGAACAGCTGTACCTTCAAATTCATTAAAAATGTGCTCATACGTCTTCCCCATAATATTTGCCAAGACATTCAATCGACCACGGTGAGCCATCCCAATCACCACTTCTTCTACATTATGAATTGGATGCTCTTTTGTTCCTTTCCCAAATTCTTGTTCCGCATTAGCAGCAGCATTAATAATTGCATCCAATGCTGCAATTGTTGATTCACCACCCTCTAATGAAAATCTTTTTTGCCCAACATATTTAGTATGCAAAAATTTCTCAAATCCTACTGCATCACTTACTTTTTGAAGAATCCGTTTCTTTTTTTCAAGACTTAATCCAAAATTGCTTGAATCTCGGTTTTCGATTTTATCACGTAACCACATTCTTCTTTCTCGGTTCTCTATATAAGTATATTCATAACCGATATTTCCACAATAGATTTCTTTTAGTTTAGTGATGATCTGTCGTAAAGTCGCATTTCTCAAACCTATCTCCTCCCCTGCAATAAATGTTTTGTCTAAATCACTTTCTTCCAAGTTGTAATCCGCCAAATCTAAATTTGGACTTCGATCACGACGTGAACGAATAGGATTAGTAGTTGATTTCAAATGTCCACGAGTTCGGAAGCCATGAATAATGGATTGTACTCCGAATTCTTTTTCGTTCATCGTTCTGCTAGGAGCTGTAGCGCTCGAACCATTTCCATTCGCTTTAGTAGCAAATTCAAAACCTTCAAAAAAAGATCTCCAACCATCTTCAACAGAAGCAGGATCTTCTTGAAATTTTTTGTACATAGATTCTATAAAACTTGGATGTGCGTTGAACACGTAGGAATAATCGTTCATATTAAATATGGTATTTTTCTAAGTATTTACGGTAGGATCGCAAATGTGTTTTGATTTATATAATTGATCTTATTTAGGTCTAAGGAATAAGAACACAATAATGTTCTTAGATTTTAAAAAATTTAGGCAAATATCGTTGAAAATATTTAAATATGTGCTGATTTGGATGTCGTTTTAATACTTTTTTTGTCTGTTTTTCAGCTTTTTTATAAATGTTTAATTCTAAAAAAATCATAAATAAAATGTGGATAAAAGTTTTCTTTTATCAATAAAAGCTATAAATTTGCACTCCATTTGTGAAAATGGTTTAATTTGATCATAATTTATTAGTAAATATATACATAATGGCACATCACAAGTCAGCAAAGAAAAGAATTCGTCAAGACGCTAAAAAGCGTATTCAGAATCGTTACTACAAAAAATCAGCTAGAACGACTATCAAGAACTTGAGAGAAATGGAAGATAAAGCTGAGGCAGAAAAATTATTGCCTAAAGTTATCAGTATGATTGATAGATTGGCTAAGAAAAACACTTGGCACAAAAACAAAGCAGCGAACCTTAAAGGTAAATTAACGAAACACGTTAATAACCTATAATATCTATCTTAGATAGATTGTTTTATACGATAAAAAAGTGTATCACTCCATGAGTGATACACTTTTTTTATGGAAATATCGGATAGGAGTTTCGATTTCCCCTAACTTCTACTCGGAAAAACTCCATCTAAAGCAATAATATAATTTATCCCAAGAGTTGGTTGAGTTTCAATCCCTTGAATTGGAATAGCAACTCCACCAGATACTTCAATTAGCTTTTTTAATTCCTCTTGTTTTAGATATTCTTCTTTAAAAGTATTGGCCTTAGCAGAACCATATCGTTTTCCCAACTTGTATTCAGCAGGAATTCCGCCAACGGTTTTTCCAGAATGAACAGGTGCTCGGCCTCTCAAATCTGGTAAAGCAAAAGTAGTTCGTCCATCTCCTCCATAAGTCGTACCTAACAAACTATATAAAGCTTGATTTTCGCTAATGGATAAAACTTGGCCATTGCAAAATGCCCAACCACGTGGAGCAAAATTTCCTGCAAAGATTTTTATCTGACCAATAAATGCACTCGCTCCCCTACTACCAGTAAAATTAGCCGTGGATTGAACAGCTCCATTTGGTTCTATATTAGGATGCCCATTTTTAAGTGGATCACCATCAATTTTAGTTACTAATGGATTATCGACTGATGGTGGTGGCGGTGGCGGAGGTACTTCTGTTTCTTCTTTAGGTGGATCTACTTTGGGCGGAACGACGGTAACTACTCCACATTGAGTCAACAAAAACAGGCCAAGAAAACTTATATATATTTTAAAATTGTTGAATTTCATGATAATATTTTTTTGGGTAAACAATTAACTTCTAGAAGGGTAAATGCCCTGAAGAGCAATTACATAATTAACTGCTTGAGTCGAAGGAGGAAGCACAGGATTATATTTATTATCAAAATAAGGCATAACATAGGTACCATTTTTCTTTTGTCCCAACCTTACATCTGGTAACCCCGCTCCTTGTCCTGAATGAATTGGCACTCGTCCACGAAGATCTGGAAGAGCAAAAGTAGTTCGTCCATCTCCTCCATAAGTTGTACCTAGTAGAGAAAATAAAGCAGAATTTGAAGAAATGGCTAATAATTGACCATTACAAAATGCCCAACCTCTTGGGGCAAAATTTCCACCAAACATAGTTATCTCTCCTATAAAAGGCTCAGAAAAGGTTGCTTCATGAATAGCTTTTTCAATGAAGTCATTTTTTGTAGGCACGTCTTTATTGTTTACCTCCTTCTCGACTTTTACATCAGCCTTCGTCTCTACAACTTCAGTTGCTTTAGGAGAATTGATAAAATCAAAAGCTGATTTTTTTGCAAAGGAGAAGTTGGTTAAAATGACCGTGAGGAGTAAAAGATTAGTCATTAGTAATAATACTTGCCCATTAAATTTAAAATTAAAGAATTTAGTTTTTTTCATTTTAAAAGGTTTTGAAGTTGAAAAATTAAAATACTTACTCTCTAAGATACTGATTTGTAAAACTTTATAAAACCTTTTTTTTTACATCTATTTCTATAAAAATTTGTTATTCATTTTGAAAACCAAATTTATCCCTAAGAAACTCTTTTGAAATAATTCTAATTTAGGTTTTCTTACCTTTGCGTTTTTTGAAAAAAATAGATCATGAGTCAACATAATTTAAACGATACGATAGTAGCATTAGCAACTCCTCCTGGCGTGGGTGCCATTGGGGTGATTAGACTTTCAGGAAAAGATGCGATTGAAATAGTGGATCAAGTTTTTTATGGAAAAAAACTGACGGAGCAAGCTACGCACACGATTCACTTGGGTACAATTCGAGATGAAGGACAGATTATTGACGAGGTTTTAGTTTCTATTTTTAAAACTCCAAAATCTTACACCAAAGAAAACGTAGCTGAAATTAGTTGCCATGGTTCTAATTTTATCATTCAAAAATTAATTCAAGTTTTTATTAAAAATGGAGCTCGCATGGCCAATCCAGGAGAGTTTACTTTACGTGCTTTTTTGAATGGACAAATGGATTTATCGCAAGCAGAAGCGGTAGCTGATTTGATTGCTTCGAGTTCGGAAAGTTCACATGCAATTGCCATGCAACAAATGCGAGGTGGCTTTTCAGATGAAATAAAAAACTTGCGACAAGAGCTTTTAGATTTTGCGAGTTTGATCGAATTAGAATTGGACTTTGCGGAAGAAGATGTAGAGTTTGCTAATCGAGATGAGTTGAAAACTTTGGTAAAAAAAATACAAGGATTGATTCATGCTTTAATCGAATCTTTCCGTTTAGGGAATGTTATCAAAAATGGAATCAATACCGTTATCGCAGGTCGTCCGAATGCTGGAAAATCAACTTTGCTCAACGCATTGTTAAATGAAGAAAGAGCTATCGTTTCAGAAATTGCAGGAACTACAAGAGATACAATTGAAGAAGTCTTAAATATCAAAGGAGTAGAATTTCGCCTCATTGACACCGCTGGAATTCGAGAAGCGCAAGACACAATCGAAGCAGTTGGTGTAGAAAAAACTTTTGAAAAAATCGATCAGTCCGCTTTGTTGATCTATGTTTTTGATGTGATCAAAACGCAGCCAGAAGAAGTAAAAGCTGATTTGGAAAAATTAGTAAAAAAAGGAATTCACTTTCTCGCCATTGCCAATAAAATGGATTTGAATCCATATACCAAAGCGGAACATTATACGAATGAAATTTTAACGGAAGATCAATTTGTTCCAGTTTCTGCTATCGCCAAAATGAATATCGAACACCTTAAAGATAAAATTCATAACACGGTAATTACCAATCAATTAAATTTGGAAAGTACAGTCGTGACCAATGCTCGGCACTTTGATGCTTTGCAAAAAGCACATACTAGTTTGAGTGATGTGTTACAAAGTATGGAGGACGGTGTGACTTCTGATTTTGTAGCGATGGATATCCGTCAAGCAATTTATCACCTTGGTTCTATCACAGGTGAGATTTCAACGGACGATTTATTGGGGAATATTTTTGCTAATTTTTGTATTGGGAAATAAAAACCGAGACATAGCCTCGGTTTTACCATTATCAATAATGCCTCCATTACTCAATAAAAGGGTCTGTAAATCTATTCTCAGTAGGTATTACTTCATCAGAAAGTGTTTCAATAAAAGCGACAAGCGCATCCTTTTCATTTTGGGTAAGATTTAATCGCAAAGGGTTGTTTGTTCC
>CAZMBP010000124.1:0-126860 GCA_964564545.1 uncultured Saprospiraceae bacterium | reverse complement strand
TTGATTGCTCAAGACTGTCCTTATTCTTCAAGCATCAAAACTCTTCAGGGCAACAATATAACCACAAGTAACACCATAGATGGAAATTTATTTTGGGATAAAATGGATAATGGTTTTAGTATTAATAAGACGAATCAAGTTCCATTTCCATACACCGTTTTTAATTCAGGATTATGGCTAGGAGCTGTTGACTCTGATGGGGAGTTAAGAGTTTCGACAGCAAAATATAATTCTGGTACTTCATTTGATTTCGTTGCTGGCCCAATTTCAAATGATAATGGACAAATAATTTTTGACTGTGAAAATTTCAATCGACAATGGGAAGTTTTTGGATATGAGATTTACGAACACATTTCAGATTTTGAAGACAATGGAATTATTGATAATCCTATTCAAAATATCCACTCTTACCCAGGACACCAAAATCCTTTTTTTGAAAGTATCCATGGATTTGGTTTACCAAATACAATTCATGGTTTAGCTCCTTTTTTTGATAATGATAATGATGGGATTTATAATCCAGCTCAAGGAGATTATCCCTTACCAGAATCAGTTCATAACAATACAATTCCGGCTCAGATAATTTGGGGTGTTTTTAATGATGCAGGTGCGACTCATATTAATAATTTAACTCAAGATCCACTTAATGTTGAAATTCATCAGACCTCGTGGTCCTTTAATTGTTCTGATAATGCTTTGTTAAATAATTCAATTTTTGTCTCTCAAAAAATTATTAACAAAGATCTTTCTCCACTTGATTCCATGTTCGTAAGTCATTGGACAGACTTAAACATTGGTTGTTATTTTGATGATTATATAGGGTGTATTCCTGAGATGAATACTTTTTATACTTACAATGTAGATTCTATTGATGGAACTAATGGAGATACTTGTTGGACTTATGACATTCCTACATTTGGTGATAATCCTCCTGTGCATTCGGTAACCATCCTAAATCAGGAAATGAATAATTTTAATTATTATCATAATCAGGGAGATTTCCCTCCATATTCTCCTTATACTCCAACCAATTATTATTCATATATGAATGGTTTTGTAAATTCATTTAATGGAACTATAGTTCCACTAACTTATGGTGGCTGGGGATTTGGAGGAACTACACAACCAGAAACCTCATTTGCCTTCCCAAGTCATCCTGATGACACTTCAGGATGGTCAATGGCGCAAACTGATCTTCCGAGTTTTAATTTCCTTGGTAATGCAAATATTTATATTAATAGTTTGCAACCTAATGAATCTAAAACGATTGACTTTGTTCACACTTTTTTTCAAGATGAAAATTTAGATAATATCGAATCTGTAGATTTGATTTATGATAATACACCTTTGATTCAAGCGCTATACGACAATAATTTTCAAGGCATTTGTAACAATTCAATTTTTTGCTCTGATGATTGTGTTTGGACAGGCGACGCCAATAAAGATAGTATTGTTACTGTTCATGATATTTTGCAGATTGGTTTAGGGTTGGGTGAGCAAGGAATTGTTAGAAATCAGCCATTAACTTGGTTTCCATATGAAGGTGAAAATTGGAACAATAGTCTTTTTGGAATTGATTTAAAACATACTGATTGCAATGGCAATTCAATAATTGATTCTACTGATTTCGGGTTAGTTAATTATTATTATGGAAATAGCTACAAAAAGAATCCACCAATTGATGTTTATACAAACGGGACAGAAATTACTATTGATCACAGTATAAACCTTGATACCCTTTCCCCAGGAGATCCAGGTTTTCTTAAAATAAAATTAAATCAAGAAGAAGACCTTTTTGGAATTGCATTTACTCTAGAATATGATTCAGATCTACTCTCTGTAGAAAACACCAATACTTCTCTTCCTTGGAAAAATACAAATAGCGAAGACATCTTTTTATTTCAAAAAACACAACACCAAAAAGGAGAGCATCATTATGCGATTGTGAAAACAGATGGAGAGAATAGCACTACGGATGATGGTACCTTTTTCAACTTTTCGATTGTGGTACAGGAATCTAATTATGAATTAATTCAAACCCTGATCAGATTAAAAAACATCAAAGCAATTCTGAATGACGGTACCATTCTAAATTATGGAGCTAATCAATATTTAATTAATATTACCAATCCAGATGGCAATGGAATTGTTTTGGAAAATGAAAATTTAGAAAACCATTCCATACAAGTTTTCCCAAACCCAACCACCAATATTTTAAATGTAAAAATGGAAAACCCTGCACTTGCTAACTTCTCCATTTTTGATATTTATGGAAAAAAAGTTTTGGAAAAAAATGGAGTGAACCAAAGTGAGATTCAGTTATCCACTTCATCATTTTCGAAAGGAATTTATTTTTTGAAAATAGAAACGAAGGGAAAAGAGTTGGTGAAAAAATTTATAAAAATGTAATTCCTTAAAGTGCAATATTCACAAAATGACTTAGGGTTATCTTGTGGGTAATAAAAAAATAGCTTATGCAAAAGCAACTAAAATTCTGTGTTTTCCTATTCATCTTGTTTTCATTTTTCGAAAAAAGTATTGCACAAGATTGTGGAGTACCAAGTGCTTTTAAAACTTTAAAAGGCAATAACATCTCAGCTGACATTCAAAATAATGGGACTTTATTTAGAGATACTTTAGAGCCAGGATTTAGAATTAGTTCTCAGCCAAATCCAAATGTAGCTACTATTTTTGCCGAAGGAATTTGGCTTGGAGGAATTGATGAGAATGGTGATTTGAGAGTCGCAGCAGGAGAATATCCATCAAGTATAAAATATGATTTTGCGGCAGGTCCAATTATATTTGACAATGGTGAAATGACTTTTGAATGTGAAAATTACGATCAACTCTGGGAAGTTTTTGACTATGAAATCCAACAACATATTGCAGATTTTACGGACGATGGAAATATCAGTTATGCCATTCCAAATATCTTTGGTTATCCAGGTAAAAACAATCTATTTTTTGAAATTTATCATGGGTTTAGTTTACCAAATACTTCACATGGTTTAGCACCATTTTTTGACAATGATAATGATGGGAATTATAATCCTACTGCTGGAGATTATCCTTTGCCCGAATCAGTCCATCCAAATTCAATTCCTGCTCATCTAATTTGGGGGATATTTAATGATGCAGGAGTAGAACATACCCACTCTGATGGGCTGGCATTGAATGCAGAAATTCATCAAACTGTTTGGTCTTTTAATTGTGCTGACAATGAGTTGTTAAACAATACAGTTTTTACTTCTCATAAAATTATTAATAAAAATTCATCACCAATTGATTCAATGTTTATCGGTTCATGGAGTGATATGGATATCGGTTGCCGCACCGATGATTACCTCGGAAGCATTCCTGAAATGAATACTTATTATTGGTATAATGAAGATCCAATTGACGGAACAACAGGACCTGATTGCATAGGGTATATTCATACATTTGGAGAAAACCCACCGGTACAAGCAGCCACAATTCTAGATCAAGAAATGGATAATTTTATTTATTATGCCAATAATTCATTAGGCCAGAGTCCTCTTATTACTCCTGATGCTCCATCAGAATTTTACACTTATTTGACAGGTTGGTTTCCGTATCTTTTGACACCTCTTACTTATGGAGGAAATGGAATGGGAGGAACTCAATTAACCAATTTTGCTTTTCCAGATCATCCAAGTGACATTTCAGGTTGGTCAATGACTCAAGCTTATTTACCATATTATGATAAAAGAAGTTTGGCAAATGTAAAAGTCGGAACCTTCCATCCCAACCAATTGATCACCATCACTAAAGGATATACCTTTTATCAAGATGAAAATTTGGATCACCTTTCAACAGTAGATTTAGTATATGACAACACACCTATATTGCAACAAATGTTTGATGATAATTTTGAGTCTGTGTGTACTTTTTTAGTCCCTACAAAAAACGTTTTGGAAGATTCTGTGATTGAAATTTTCCCAAACCCAGCTACAAATATTTTAAATATAAAAATGGAAAACCCTGCACTTACTAACTGCTCCATTTTTGATATTTATGGAAAAAAAGTTTTGGAAAAAACAGGAGTAAATCAAAGAGAAATCCAGTTATCCACTTCGACTTTTTCACAAGGAATTTATTTTTTAAAAATAGAAATGGGAGGGAAAGAGATGGTGAAGAAATTTATAAAAATGTAATTTCTATTATTCTTTTTTCAAAAAAATGATATGAAAAACTTTCTTAAAATCAGCTTTTTATTTTTGGCTTTTATTTCTTTTGAAAAAATAATTAATGCCCAAGATTGTACTATTCCTATAAGTATAAAAACCTTGCAAGGCAATAATATCTCTGCTGATATTTTGATTGATGGTAGTCTATTTTGGGATAGATTAGATGCTGGTCTAAGTCAAAATAATCAACAGTATCCATTTCCATCTACCATTTTTAATGCAGGATTATGGCTAGGAGGTTATGATAATAATGGAGACTTAAGAATTGCAGCAGCTAGTTATCCATCTCCCACTCGAAACGATTATGCTGCTGGTCCCATTATTGAGGACAATGGACAAATGACTTTTGATTGCGATAATTACGATCAACTTTGGGAGGTATATGGTTTTGAAATCGAACAACATATTTCAGATTTTGAAGACAATGGAGTTATTGATAATCCTATTCAAAATATCTATGGCTACCCTGGTCTTCTAAATCCTTTTTTTGAAAGCATTCATGGGTTTAGTTTGAATAATACGATTCATGGATTAGCTCCTTTTTTTGATATTAATAATGATAATGTTTACAACCCAGATGATGGCGATTACCCTTTGCCTGAATCAGTTCATAACAATACAATTCCGTCTCATTTAATTTGGGGAATTTACAATGATGCGGGAGCGCAACATCTTCATTCAAATGGAATGCCGCTTAATGTTGAAATTCACCAAACTGTTTGGTCATTCAATTGCAACGACGATGAAAATTTAAACAATTCTATTTTCACTTCTCATAAAATTATTAATAAAGATTCGTCTCCTCTTGACTCTTTGTATGTCGGATTTTGGACTGATATGGATGTAGGATGTTTCACGGATGATTTCTTTGGATGTATACCCGATTTGAATACTTATTATTTTTATAATGAAGATCCGATTGATGGAACTACTGGAGATATCTGTAATTATGACATACCTACATTTGGAAATAATCCTCCTGTTCAGGCTGTTACAATTTTGAATCATGAAATGGATAATTTTATTTACTACGCTAATTATGCTCTAGGAATTGGAGTAATAAATCCTCCTCAAATCCCTATTGAATTTTATTCATATTTGACAGGTTGGTTTCCTAATTCTGGGGGAGTTCCACTCACATATGGTGGTGATGGGTATGGAGGAAGTCAAGCAACAAAATTCGCATTTCCAAGTCATCCAAATGATCCACAAGGTTGGTCGATGGCTTCTACTAATCTTCCCTATTCTGATAGAAGAAGTTTGGCAAATGTCTATCTCAACAATCTACAACCCAATGAATCCATGACCTTAGACATGGTATACACATTATATCAAGATGAAAATCTCGATCATTTTGAAACAGTTGATTTGGTTTATGACAACACACCATTGATTCAACAGATGTATGATGAGCAATTTGAAAATAGTTGTAACAATACATTTACATGTGAAAACGATTGTGTTTGGACAGGTGATGCAAATCGAGATAGCGTAGTAAACATTTTCGACATTCTACAAATTGGAATTGGATTAAATGAACAAGGATCAGAAAGAAACAAACCAATAATATGGTATCCTCATGAAAGTCAAAACTGGAATAACTCCATACAAGGCATTGATTTAAAACACACAGATTGCAATGGAAATGCCATTATAGATTTGCAAGATTTTGATTTAGTAGAATATTACTTTGGCAATAATTATTATACTAATCCACCTGATGATGTTTACAACTATGGCTCCGAAATCAGTATAGAATCTAGTGTCAATCTTGATACGCTTAATCCAGGTGATTTAGGGCTAGCGGAATTTAATCTGAATCAGGAAGAAAACCTTTATGGTTTAGCGTTTACGGTAGAATATAATCCAGAGTTACTTATTCTAGAAAATTCAATCCCTCTTTCCCTTTGGAATAATTTGCCATCTGACGAATCCTATTTATTTCAAAAAACGCAACCTGAAAAAGGTGAGTACCATTTCGTACATGTTAAAACTGATGGTGAAAATAGTATTTCAGATAATGAAGCCATTTTGAGAATTTTTTTCAAAGCCAAAGATTCAAATTATGAATTAATCCAAACTATTATTCGAATAAAAAACATCAAAGCAATTCTAAATGATGGAACCGTTTTAGATTATGGAGCATCAGATTATATTGTAAATATTGCCAATCCTGATGGTAATGGAATTGTTTTAGAAAATGAAAATTTAGAAAACCAAACCATCCAAATTTTCCCAAATCCAACTTCCGATATTTTAAATATAAAAATGGAAAAACCTACGCAGGCCAACTTCTCCATTTTTGATATTTATGGAAAAAAGGTTTTGGAAAAAAATAGAATCAATCAAAGTGAGATTCAATTATCCACCTCGAATTTTTCACAAGGAATTTATTTTTTAAAAATAGAAATGGACGGAAAAGAATTGGTGAAGAAATTTATAAAAATGTAACAGTCAGGTATCGGTAGACCTTGAAGGTATCCGATACCTAAAAACCTGAAGGTAAATAACTTTTTCTTAGCTAAAAAAAATATAATATGAAAAATCCTACAACTAAAACCTATTTGTTCTTATTCCTAATTTTCAATCTTTTAGGGATCAGTTCAATAGCTCAAGATTGCCCTGCATCCTTTTCAGAAGAATTTATCAAAGGCAATAATATGCAAGGTAAGATTAAAGTAAATGGTACTTTATTCAGAAGCCTTGGTGATTTAGGTTTCGGCCCAGTAGTCCCTTATGGTCTACCTGCGGTCAGTACAATTTTCACAAATGGCATTTGGTTAGGTGCAAAAAATAATAATGGACAATTTAAAACTGCAGCTTCTTTGTACACTACTAATTCTTTTGATTATGTTGCTGGTCCAATTATCAATGACAACGGTCTATTATCTTTTGATTGCGAAAATTTTGATCGCTTGTGGACGGTCAATGGCTCAGAAATTTTGCAACATAATGCAGATTTTGAAGACAATGGATTGATAGATAATCCTATTCCAAATATTTATAGTTACCCAGGTCAAGGCAATCCATTTTTTGAAGACATCCATGGGTTTTCACTTCCCAATACTCCTCAAGGATTAGCTCCTTTTTTTGATAAAAATAATGATGGAATATATAATCCAACAGATGGTGATTTTCCATTACCAACTTCTGTAAGCGAAACCAATATTCCAAGTCAGATCATTTGGGGAGTGTTTAATGATGGAGGAACCAATCATACTATTTCTCAAGGAGAGCCACTTAATACCGAAATTCAACTTACAGCGTGGACGATCAATTGCCTCGACAATGAGGTTTTAAATAATACCATTTTCACTTCTCATAAATTAATCAACAGAAGCAATGAAGATTTAGATTCGTTGACTTTTGGCGTTTTTATGGATTACGATATTGGATGTTATACCGATGATTATATTGGAAGTACACCTGACTTAAATACTTTTTATGGATACAATGCTGATTCCTTAGATGGAAGTGCAGGATGCGCTTGCCAAGGAGGAGTTGCCACATTTTGTGATATCCCTCCAGCGCAAACTGTTACTTTCTTAAATAAGGAAATGTCCTCTTTTATGTATTTCGACAATGGCACTTCTGACTTCGAAAGTTTCCCTACTAATCCAACTGAATTTTATAACTACATGAATGGTCGTTGGAAAAATGGGACACCACTCACCTTTGGTGGAAATGGATATGACATGAATACACAAGAAACTGAATTCGTTTTTTCTGGAAATCCAAACGATAATCAATCTTGGAATATGTCATATATCACAGGTCAAGTGATTGATAAAAAAGTAATTGGAAGTAGTCATCTAGGAAGTTTCAATATGGGTGATGTCGTTACAGTTGATATGGCTTATTCATTTCATCAAGATCCAGATTTAAATAATTTAGAAGTTGTCGATCTTGCTTTTGATAATGTTCTTCAAATCCAACAATCTTATGATTTAAATTTTTCGTCGAATTGTACAACAGATATTTGTATAGATGATTGCGTATGGGCAGGTGACGCTAATCGAGATAGTATCGTTACAGGTGTTGATGTCCTTCAAGTTGGGTTGGCATATAGACAAACTGGTCCACAAAGGAATAGTCCTGTGATTTGGTTTCCTTTTAATGGGGACGACTGGAATAATGTTGTTGATGGAGTGGATTTAAAACATACCGATTGCAATGCAAATGGTGAAATTGATCATTCAGATTTCACCATTATTGATGGAACATTTGGGAGCTCTTATAAAACGATTGAACCTATTGACACTTATCCATTTGGTTTAGAATTAAGTTTCGAACAAAACATGATTGCACCAATAGAACAAATAGATGCTGGAGATATTGGTAGAATTAAATTGAATGTAAATCAATCAGATAGTCTTTATGGATTATCGCTAGTTATTGAATATGATACTTCCTTTTTTGAACTGTTTACTTTTTTGAATTCATTCAATATTTGGGAAAATAGTTCTAATGCTTATTCTCTAGGAAAAGTGGTTCCAGAAAAAGGAGAAATTCATCTTGCAACTGTAAAAACTGATGGAACAAATGGTCTTACTGAAATAGGTACTGCAACTGGTGATATATTTTTAAAAGCAAAAGTTACACCTTATCAATTAGTTGAATCGCTCATTCGAGTAAAAAATATCAAAGCAATTTTGAATGACGGTACTGAGATTGACTATGGCGCAACTTCATTTCTTGCAACTATCAACAATTTAAATGGAAATGGTACAATACTAAATGATGAAAATATAGACCGAACAACTATCAATATTTTCCCTAATCCAACATCCAATATTTTAAATGTAAAAATGGAAAATCCTACGCAGGCTAACTTTACCATTTTTGATATTTATGGGAAAAAAGTTTTGGAAAAAAATGGAGTGCATCAAAGTGAAATTCAATTGTCTACTTCGACCTTTTCACAGGGTATTTATTTTTTAAAAATAGAAATGGACGGAAAAGAGGTAGTGAAGAAATTTATAAAAATGTAATATTGCGTTTTCATATCAGCGACTGGCTTCGAGCCAGTCGCTGATATGAAAACGCTAAAAGAACTTATCCTACAAATCTTATCGAATTAAAAATCCACATACCAACGAAAGTTTTCCTTAATGATTCTTTCTTTTTCGGTTCTGATATAATCCAAATAAGCATTGGCAATAGGTGATAATTTTTTATTCTTCAACCATATCAATCGCCAATAAGTCGTAATAGGTAGTCCACTTCTAGGAATTATATGCAGTTGTTTATTATGCAATTCATTCTTAATTCCGATAAGAGGAATAAGCGAGTATCCCAAGTCTGCAATAACAGCTTGCTTGACCGCTTCATTAGAAGTCAGTTTAATACTCTTTCTACTATCAAGATTTTTGAAATATTTATCCATAGCTCCTCGAGTAGCAGATCCTTCTTCACGATAAATTAGAGGTTTGTTTTTGACGGTTTCTTTTGTACTACTCACTAGGTATAATTTGTTTTCCATTAAGATCTCTTCGTTTATTTCTAACTTATCAGGGACAACCGAAACAAGGGCAAAGTCGATATCATTATTTTGTAGATGTTTCATCACTAGCGTCTTGTTTGATACATCAAGAGTCAAATCAATTCCAGGATATTTGTGGATGAATTTACTTAGAAAATAAGGCACAACATATTTTCCTGTTGATGCTGAGGATATACTCAACTTCCCCGTTAAGAGACCTTTGTAGTCTTTGGTTTTATATTTTAAAGCATCCGCTTCTTTCAATATTCTTTCAGCAATTTGAGCAATTGATTTTCCAAAATCAGTTAACTGAAGCTTTCTTCCAATCTTTTCAGTTAACGGAATTTCAAACTGTTTTTGGAAATTTTTAAGCTGAATAGACAGGGCAGGTTGAGTCATATACATTTCTTCTGCAGCCTTTGTAATATTCTGGTGACGTGCCACTTCAAGGAAAATATGTAACTGATGTAATGTAAAATTCATAGAAAACTTACTTTTTATTTTAGTAAAATTTAATTTATATCATCCAATAATTACTAATATCAATAGTTAAAATTTTACGTCCTCATCTCCTATATCCCTTATAAACATGGAGACTATAATACAAACCTTTAGTCTTTAACAATAAATCCAAACACTTAACTATAAAAATAATTTATGGATAACATAAAAATTATATGTTTTTATTTATGGTTAAATTAGCTCACTTTTGTCAAAAAAACAAGAGATGGTAAAAAATATCCACAAATTTCAAGTAGGGACAGAAGTCAATCAGAACTCTCCAACATATCATAAATTTGAGAAATCTGGGGAAGGAAAAAAGACAAAGCCAGAGCAAGGATTAATTCCACTTTTAGTATTAATGGTTCTAGTAGGGATTAGTTTAAGTCTAATTAATAATAGCTTCTTACTTGACAAATTATTGATATGTTCTGCCATCATTTTATCTATTCTATTTTTTAGATCCGCAGAACTAAATGGTGATTTAAATGACGATTTCTAATTGAATAATTCTCATAACCCAGATTTAACTCGTTATGTACATTTCAATCATTGGAAAAAAATCCAAACCAAAATGACATTAATGAAAAAATAAACCAGTTGAAAAAAACAAGTGAAAAAATCAAAGAGACAAAGAATGAAAATTGTGACTTATCTCTTTTGGTGATTTCAAAAGATCAAAAAAAATAAACCTATATATTAAATCAATTAAAAAATCTTCTTAAAAAATTATTATGAGTAGCACAATCAAATTACAACCTTCATCTGATCAAAAAATCAATCAAGCAACAAAAATTGCCGTAGCTTACGGTGATGGTATCGGCCCTGAAATAATGAAGGCTACACTTCGTATTCTTGAAGCGGCAGGTGCCACGATTGAACCAGAATTTATTGAGCTTGGAGAGAAAGTATATTTAAATGGAAATTCTGCAGGTATTGACCATGCTGCATGGGATGCAATAAAAAGAAATAAGATTATTTTAAAAGCTCCAATTACCACTCCTCAAGGAAAAGGATACAAAAGCTTAAATGTAACTCTACGAAAATCCTTAGGATTATTTGCCAATATAAGACCTGTATCTGCATTAGATCCATTTATTTCTACAGGACATCCAAAAATGGATGTTGTCATTGTAAGAGAAAATGAAGAAGACCTCTATGCAGGTATTGAACATCAACAAACTCAAGATGTGGTTCAATGCTTGAAACTTATTACTCGTCCTGGCTCTGAAAAAATTGTTCGATATGCTTTTGAGTATGCACGTGCCTACGGAAGAAAAAAAGTAACCTGTATGGTTAAGGATAACATCATGAAATTGACTGATGGTTTATTCCACCGAGTATTCAAAGAGATTGCAAAAGAGTACCCAGAAATTAAAAGTGAAAGTCAAATTATTGATATAGGTGCTGCAAGATTAGCAGCTCGACCAGAGAACTATGATGTAGTAGTGACTTCTAACTTATATGGAGATATTATCTCCGATATCGTTGCAGAAATAGCTGGATCTGTTGGTCTAGCTGGATCAGCTAATATTGGAAAAGAAATGGCTATGTTCGAAGCTATCCACGGCTCTGCACCTGATATTACTGGACAAAAAATTGCCAACCCATCTGGCCTAATCAATGCTTCAGTAATGATGCTAGCTCATATTGGACAGCCAAAAATTGCGGACAAAGTTAAAAATGCATGGCTCACAACTATCGAAGACGGAATTCATACTGCTGATATTTACAAAGAAGGTTGGAGTAGGAAAAAAGTTTCAACAGATGAATTCGCTGAAGCAGTTATTGCTCGATTGGGAACTGAACCAAAATCATTGCGAGTAAGTCAATTAACAACCGGAAATGGTAATATCAAAATTAATGAATACCAAAGACCCCAAACCGAAAAGTCATTAGTCGGTATCGATGTCTTTCTTGACTGGCAAGGTTCTGACCCGCAGATTATTGGTAATTCATTAGCAAAGCATAGTGCAGGTGGTTTAAAACTTAAAATGATTACTAATCGAGGAGTAAAAGTTTACCCTGAAGGTTTAAAGCAAACATATTGTACAGACCATTGGAGATGCCGATTTGTAGCAGTAGAAACTGATACAGCTGTCTCTCCTCCTGTATACATACCAATTACCTCTGATCGTATATTGCTCTTATTAACCAAACTTTATCAAGAAGGTTTTGATGTAATTAAAACTGAAAACTTATATGAGTTTGATGGGAAGAGAGGGTTTTCTTTAGGTCAAGGAGAATAAATTTAATCTTAGAAATAATCATTTAGCAAGAAAATAAATTAATTAAAGAATAAAAATTTAAATATCATGGTAATATCAGTTTCAGATACATACGAACAAAAATCAGCTTGTGAAAAGAAAGCAAATCTTAATCAAGAAAAACTTCAGAAAATAATTCTTAAATCAATCAAAAAAAGTGGCCTCAAACCTAGTGATGTTATTTGGAATGAACAAGGACATTTGGAGTTGAAAAAAACCGATAGTCTCAAACTTCATTCTTTAATGCTTCGCATGGAAGAAATGGGTTTAGATCTAAATGTGACAAAACAGACATTAATAGAAATTAGCTAGAGATAGCTAATTATATACTAACAATTTTATTTTTCATACACTCTGACAAATCGAGTCATTTTAC
The DNA here is from genome assembly GCA_964564545.1 of uncultured Saprospiraceae bacterium. Lineage (GTDB taxonomy): Bacteria > Bacteroidota > Bacteroidia > Chitinophagales > Saprospiraceae > CAJQQY01. Next base: position 114,026 of record CAZMBP010000124.1, on the reverse strand, counting down.
ACTCCTAGGTAAATGGCTCGATTTTTTTTTTAGAAAAACGAAAATTAAACCTATAGTTAATACTCCTACTACCCCACCCCACCATAGCCAATTATCTCTAGTCGAAGAAACCGCATCCATATCTCCAACAGCAACCATTCCTGCCCAAAAATATGGATGAGCCGTCAATGGATCCGCACTAGCCAAATATTGTAATTTGGCATTTTTAAGAGCAATATCTTTTCTATTTCCTTTCGATAAATCTTTATAAAAATGATCCATTAATTTTGCCGTTGATTGATCATTTGCCATCCATAGACTCATCACTACACTTTGGCAACCTGCATAAGAAAATGCTCGACCTAAGCTTATAACTCCCTCACCCTCAGCAAGTTGCCCAAACCCAGTATTACATGCACTCATAACTGTCAGTTCAGCAGGTAGATTCATATTATAAATTTCATACGCATTCAAATAACCATCTTCTATTGTATCATTTTGATTAGAAAATAGAAAACCTGACTGCATTGGTTGCCTGTCATTCGCAAAGGCGTGAGTCGCTAAATGAATGATTTTACTCTCTGGTGCAAACTTTTGGAAAAAGAACTCTGAGGCTTCACTTCCTGAAAAAATGTTTCCTGCAAAGAATTCATTAGCATTAGAAATTTCGGATTCCGTAAAGTTTAATTCTGATAAATTTGCTCTCGAAGCAAAACTACTTGAATAGCTATTATCTGCTAAGATTTGGTTTCCAAAGGAAGGGGCAAAACCTATATAATCATATTTGTAATTACGTTGTTGGAATTTATCTTTTTCCAAAAAAGCCAAAGACCAAACATACTGAATATTAAAATCTCGTAATAAATATGGAAGTTGCCTAAAATCATTTTGATCAGATTTTTTGGCTAACATTTCGAAAGGCAAATAATTTAAAACACCATGAGGAACAATTATCAACTGATTTTGATTGGCTATTCCTTTTTCAATTGGAGCGATTAATTTTTGATATAAAAAATTAAGTTGAGTGATATATTTTTTGTTTTCTTCAAGTGCGTTACTTGAAGAATTTCCAATTTTAAAACTTCTTAAATACTTTATTGATTTTTCAATCTCTTCCGAAAATGATTGTTGAAAACCATTTAGTTTTCCATCGGAAATTACAAACGTGTACATATTGTTATCATCATAAAAGAATTCAACCAAAGCTGAGGACTCGTTAGATTTTTCATCAATAAAATCTCTGGAGATTAATTTTGGAGAAGCATATTTTAACTCAAAATAATCAGGATTAAATTTTTCCAAACTCGAAATCTGATTTTCATATTTTAATTTCAAATCAAATAATTCATTTTGTAATTGCTCTTTCTCCAATGACCTAGCTTCAAATATTTTTTTATTTAAATCTTGGATTCGAATACCCAAATTCTCCAGAATATTTAATTCACCTTGCGGGATTCCTGAATTTTCCAAAGCAAAATTTTCATTCATATTTTGCCATAAAATACTTGCTTTGCTTTTCTCTGAAAAATCTAACGCCTTTAATAAATACTGTGTATCCTTTGTTAATTCAAACAGCTTAAAAGCAACTCTAACTCCTGCTTTAAATATTGGAGCACTCCGCTCATTCAATCCTTGTTTAGAGGTTTCAGACTGATAACTTCGTCGCATTTTTTCAATTACTTCAACTGCATCGTCTAATGTTTTTAAAGCATTTTCTAGATCCGTAATTATATTGTTATTAGAATATTTCTTTTCAAGAATTTCAATTTTGGTTTCTAATAAATATAAATAGTCTATTTCTGATTGAATAGTTGAAAGGGAAGGGTTTTTACCATCATCGCCTTTTTGATAATCATCAGAAATATTTTCCAAAGCCAATCCAATATTAAATAGTGCAGAATCCAATTGATTCATTTCTAGGTGGGCAATCGAAATATTCTGATAAGCTATTGCAACAAAAGTATTTACCACAAAAACATGATTTTTATATTTACCTAAAGTGAGTCTATACAAATCAAGCGCTTTTTGATAATCATTTTGCGACTCATAAAATAGACCTAAACTTTCATAAGTCGCTACCACAAATGGATGAGTCAAACTCAATCTCTTCTCTAGAGTTTCAATAGATTTTTTATACGTTCTTTCCGCTTTAATTGACTGCCCCATACTATTATAATAATCTGCTAATTCAGCCATTGTACCAGCAGTCTGAGGGTGATCTTCACCATACGCTTTTTTGTAAATTTCGAAACCTCTTTCAAAGTGTTTTAATCCTTTTTCAAATTCATCTTTCCCATGGTAAGCATCGGCAATGTTTAAATGATATTTAGCAACACTTGGATGATCCTTTTCGTAATTCAACAGTTTGATTTTCAATGCTTTAAGTCCGAAATCTAATGCTTTTTCATAGTTTCCAGTCTTCTTATAGAAGTATCCCAAATTGTTATAAATTCGATTAAAATCTTCACTATCTGGTTTTGATTTTTTATAAAAAATATCAAGTGCTTTTTCTAGGTATTCTTTTGCTAATCGGAATTGCTTTCCCTTTGTAAAGCTATATCCTAAATCCATGTAAATAGCCCCTACATCTGCGCTATTTTCACCATAAACATCCTTAAAGATTTCTAAACATTTATCATAGTAAATTTTGGATTGTTTGAGGTTATACATCTGGTCATAAACTTCAGCAAGTTCCATATAAAAATCACCCTCATATTCTTTGTCTTCCTTTTCTAATTCTTTTAAAATTTTTAATCCATTGCCAAATGTGGTAAGTGCCATTTGATGATACCGTAATCGTTTTTCTGTTTTACCTAATCGAAAATAAGCATCAACTACTTTTGAATTCTTCCCATAAAGTTCAGTTCTAATTTTAAGTACTTCTTCAAAATTTGCTTTTGCCTTTTTGTATTCTCCATCATAATAAAAATCCTTGGCGATATAGTAAAGACTATCAGCAAATTGTTCTTGACCTTGAGAAAACAAGAAATTGGAAAATAAAAATAACAATATATTTAAGGAGAAAAATATTTTCTTCATTGAAGTGATTTTGGAGTTTCTTTTTTCTAAAATTAAGTAATATTTTTTAAACCATATAAGACATTTAAGAAACATATAAGATTTCCCATAGTGGACTTAAATGTTCTTATATGCCTTATATGGTTTAAAAAATCACCTATTAAATTATTTCAACTTCATTATTTCCTTGGACAAATTAGCAACCGATTTGGTCATGTCGTTAAAATCAAAACCTACTTTTAAGTCATGTTTTTTACCTAACCATTTCACTTGTAATTTCAATTTTACTGCTCCCCCACTCAAGGTTCCTAACCGACCTTCGAATTCTGCTTTCTTAATATCAACCAAAGCATTCGGTCCATGTTTCAAAATCCATGAAGCAGCACCACCTCCAATTCCTAATCCTTTTTCAGTCGTTTTGATAAAAAGCTTGGCAGCTTGAACAGCTTTTAAAGCAACCTCTTTTTGACTTTTAAGATAAATGACTTGTGGATCAGCATCAGGACTTTTGTTCACCCATTTCAATCCATCTAAAACTTTTTGAGCAACTTTTAAAGAACCCAATGCAGATAGCCTTGCAGTTTCCTTTGTGGCAATTTGAGTATTATACCAAGCTTTCTTGTGAAAAGGTGCTTTTTCCTTTGCTTTTTTCAAACGTTTAATCTCTTTCTTTATCTTATTAACATTTTTCTCCCACTTAGAAACTTCCTTCTTGGCAGCATTGTAAGCCTTTCGTTTTTTGCTCTGTTTTTTCTTGATTTCATTTCTCTTAGCCTTGATTTTTTTATCCCAACTTTTAACTCCTTTCTCCGCTTTACTAAGATTATTGTAGGCCTCTCGTAATTTTGAAACTCCTCCATCAGTAGTTTTTTGTACAAAACCTGAAACGTCTTTTTGGATAAAACCAAAAAAGTCATTTTTCAATTTCACCTTCAAATACATGTCTCCTGCTTTTTGCACGTCACTCCCACGAGCGGTGATATCTCCTTGGAAAAGTTTAAATATTTTCCCACCAACCATGAATTCAAAGCCATCATCCTTCAAATGAATGTCAGTTACTGCTTTTAATCCTAAAAGGCTTACCGCACCATTTACAGCAAATTTTGGTGTTTTTTTCTTTCTCAAATCAATGATAAAACCTGGACGTGGCTTCCCATTTGCTCCTTCCAATTTGAAAATTTTAGCATCAATTCCGTCGCAAGCAGCATTAGCAGAAATTCCATTGGTATAGTCAATATCCAATCCTCCTTCCGCTTTGAATCCAGCTACATTCATCTTCCCTCCTGCTCTAAAACCTGCGTCATAATTTTCTTCCAAAACCTGAACTGCGGTTGGTGCAACTTCCAAACTTACGCCTTTGAAGTAAGTTCCCTGCAAAGCTTTTTTCATGTCTTTAGGAATCTTCTTTTTGATTTTCTTATCCATCACCATGCTTACAAAATCCCAAAGCACAAGTTTATTAAATCCTGCTGACAACATACACTTCGATGGATTTCGAGTATCAAAAGCAACTGCAGCATTTCCTTCAAATTTTCCAATTTTGATTTTCCCAGCTAAAGCGACATTTGGTAAAATTGCAGGAGCAGTTGTAAAACTTGCACCCATTTGCATTCCAACATCACTCACTCTCAAACCTTTTGCTCCAAGCGGATCATGCCAGTCGCCTTTCATCATTGCCAAAAAATTCATGGTCTGATCAGTCAAAACCAATTCGATTCCTCCTTTAAATTTCAATAAATCTTCATCTACTTGAGTATCCATTGTTCCCAATAAAGAAAGAGCAAAATTCTTTGGAGAAGGTTTTAACCTAAAAATAACTCCTGTCAATTTTGATGAACTTCCTAAGGCAATATCTGTATCCAAATTTGCATCTAAATTGATATGCTCCAACTTGCTAGTCAATGGCGAACTCACGATAAGATTTTTTACTCCTATCAAATGATCAACTTTTAGTTTTGTCAAATCTAACTTGGCTACCATGCTACAACCTTTCTTGATGGCAGTTGCCATTTGTGCCATGCTAGGAATTTTCGACGTTTCTTTTTTCGATTTTTCTTCTGAAGAAATCACGATTTTCTGACCACTCAAATCAATTGCATCTAAAGCTTTTAATCCTTTGTGAATTTTTGATACTTTAAAATTCTTAGGTGGCGTGATGGTAACTAAGTACGATTTCTCTTTTTTTCTTTTTACTTTTTTCTGTTGTAAGAAAACCTCGATGTTTCCAAAGTTTGAAGAAGAAGCAATTGTCATCCAATCTTGATAAGGGGCAACAGTTAGCGTCGCTTCATTCAATTTTAGGTTAATTAAATTATCAGGAATGTCAAATCCTTTGATGCTCTTTTTTCCAACTAAAGATTGAAGTGTTCCTTTGAATTCAAGTTTTTCCGTTTGAGCGATCAATTGTAATTCCTCTTTTTTACTCGTCAACTTTGCACTCAAATCAAGTGTCTTCCCTGCAATTTTTGTCATGCCTGAAAGCGTGGTATAAGTTTTACGTTTTGCTTTATCATTCGGATAATCAATTTGAAAATCAATCTTAATTTGTTCTAAGTTTACATTTGCAGTTGAAAAGATTTCCCAACTTTTTAAACCATTAAAAACTAAATTGAATTGCTTTAATTTTTTCTCTTTCTCATCACTACCTGCTTTTTCTTCTTTGGAAAAATAGAAGCTAAATTTTTCTAAATAAACCGTTTTCTTAATGGCACTAGGAATAAAGTTTTCTAATTTTTGTCCAGATAATTTCGTTAACGCACTATTAGAAACTTTCATCTTAGCATTAGAAGGCATAGTCGCTTCAAAAAAACCAATGGAATTATCACTATCATAACTTACGGTAAATCCTACTCCTGACTTTTTGAAAAAAGTACCAACTCCTGATATCTTCTTTTCAGAGGTAGTCACATTTAATTTTTCAAATGAAAAATTATCACTTCCAATAGTCTTATTCAGTTGTACTCGTAGGGTTTCCTCCCAGCCTAAATCTACCTTAGTGGCAAATGTGGTTTGTAAAAATAGGAGGCAAATTGCTGTTGAAATTAACTTGATTGCTTTCATGATATGGAATTTTACGTTTGTTATCAATTGGATGTTCTGATTCCATATATCATGAAGGAGGGAAAGGTTACCCCAAAGAATTTATTTTTTTTAGTATAAAAAATCCCGAACCTTTACTTAATTAAAAATTCGAGATTACTCAATGGATAACTCTAAACTATCAAAAAGAAAAATTAATTATTAATCGATTTCATTTGATTGTTTTGGTTTAATAATCCTTGGAAAACATTAGGATTTGCCCCTGAAGGAAGAACTGCAATTTCCACTTTTGAAGCCAATTCTTTGTTAATTAGGAAAGTAGCAAATGTGGGATTTTCAGCGCATAATTTTGCTAAATCAATTTGTTGTTGCAGAGCTACTTTATCTAATTGTCGTTTCTTATCTATCTGAATTTGCTCTAAGTCTTTTTGTTTTTGGATATCTAAATTTTTAAGATCTCGCTTTTTTTCTAGCTCAGCTTTGGCGATTAATTTTAACTTTTCTGCTTCAGCTTGGGCTTGCATTTTTTGAACTTGTTTCGCAGTTTCCGCTTTGGCGAGCTCGATTTTTCTACGTTCTTTTTCGGTTTCAGCTTGAATCTTTTGGAGCTTACCCTGAGCTTCTGCTTGAGCAATTTGGACTTGTCCGTCGGCTTCAGCTTTTTTCTTATTGGCTGTTGCTCGTTCCAATTCAACAATATTCATTTGACGGATTCTTTCAATTTCTTTTCGCTGCAAACCAACTTCTTCCATCGCTTTGGTATAGCTTGCAGGGAAAGTAATATCAGACACGATGATTTCATTAATCACGATTCCTGGCTCACCGAGTTTGGCTAGAAGTTCATCCTTGATCGAATTAATATAAAGCTGTCGGTCAGAAGAAAAAACAGAATCGACACTTGAAAATTCGTTGGAAATATTTTTCACTAACTCCATCGAACGTGGTTTTAAAATCACTTGATTAAAAGAATCCATAGTGATAAATTGATTGTGAAATTTTTGCACCTCTTCTAATTTCCATCTTATCGAAACCGTTAATTGAAGTGGAACTCCATCTCCCAATCGAACATCGGAAAGAAAATTTTGATGAACAAAATCTTGGCTTGGAAGTTTTTTGGTTTCGCAATTTGAAAAAATAAATGCTAAAGAAATGAGCAGGATTAAATAGTAGGATTGTAATGATTTCATCTTGATAGAATTTTTAAAAGTGAAAAAGTTGATTTGTAATTCGATGGCAAGATGAGTTGATTTCAGTTAATATATAAGACAAAACTATTATGTGCAATCAATGAAAGAGTAAGTGTTTTGAATGAGGTATTATTTGATTTTGAATTTTATTTAAAAATATCATTAGTTTTATGGGTAACCTTTTAAAAACTCACGATATAAGTAAATGATAAAAGCACAGAACCAAACTGATCAAAATTTATTAGAAGGTATTCTTAAAGCTGATAATCAATCAGTTAGAAAAATTTACGACCATATTTTACCTTCAGTAATTCGATGGATCAAGGAAAATAATGGAACAGAATCAGATGCAAGAGATATTTTTCAAGAGGCAATTATTGCTCTTTTTCGAAAAGTGGAAGAAGGAAATTTCACTTTGACCTGTACCTTGAAAAGTTTTATTCGAATCATTTGTCGAAATTTATGGTTAACTCGAATTCGAAATAATAAAAAATTCGCAGGAACAGAATTAGACGATGTGGAACAAGTGAGTTTGGAAAAAGATATGATTGAACGATTGGAACAATCTGAAAAACAGCAATTATTTTTTAAGCACTTTGATGCGCTTGGAGATAATTGTAAAAAAATAATGCAATGGTTTTTTGATAAAATACCCTTGAAAAAAATTGCAGAAAAATTAGACACTAGCGAAAGTTATATCAAAAAGAGAAAATTTATTTGCAAAGAAAAATTAGTTAAAGCAATCCAAGCAGACGCCAAATTTAACGAACTAAAAAACTAAACTCATTTAATAAAAAATAATGAACTCAGAAGAAAAATATACCTTAATCGAAAAATACTTTGCTGAAGAAATGCAAGGAGAAGAACTAGAAAATTTTGAAGCACAACTTCAAACTGATGCTGAATTGAAAGAAGAATTAACTCTTCATCGTCAACTTGCCGAAACTTTAAAAGGAGAAAAAGTTCATGAATTAAGAAGTGTTTTAAATGAGGTTGATAAAAATTGGGAAGCTCCATCAAAAAAGGATTCTACTAAAGTTGTCAAATTTAACTTTAGGAGAATTTTGACTATTGCAGCAGCAGTTGCTTTATTAGTAATTGGTTATCAATGGCTTACAAATAGTGATTTATCACCAGAAGAATTATATGCTTCTAATTTCGAAACTTATCCAATGTTGCTCAATCAACGATCCGCTGAGGAAAGTACTGCTAACTCAATCACTTATAACAATGCAATTACATTTTACAATAAAAAAGAATTCACTCAAGCAGAAGCAGCTTTTGAAAAACTATTACAAGATCAACCCGACAATGTTTCTTTCCAATTTTACCAAGCCAACATTTTTTTAGCTTCGCAAAATGCGACTGACGCGATTCCTATTTTTCAAAAAATCTTAGATGGGAACAATCCTCTTTTTGAAGAACAAGCTCGTTGGTATTTATCATTAGCCTATTTACAATTAGATCTAAAAGAAAATGCAAAAGCATTGTTAGAAATAATCAAAAAAGGACAATTTAAGTCAAAAGAAGCTAGTAATATTTTAAAGCAACTCTAATAAAACTTTCTTTTCTTTATTGTTATGAAAAATAAAGAAAAGAAAAAACCAATCTCTCGTCGTAAGGCCATTAAAAACTTAAGTGTTGCAGGAGGCAGCTTAGCATTGATGCCAATGATCTCTTCTTTTAAAAATAAAGAAGAAAAAAAATTAGGTGTTGCTATAGTCGGCCTTGGTAATTATGCTACTCGACAAATTGCCCCAGCTTTACAAAAATCTCAATTTTGCAAACTCCAAGCCATCGTCACAGGTACTCCTGAAAAGGAAAAAATCTGGCAAGACAAATATGGTATTTCTCTAAAGCATACTTATAATTATAATAACTTCGATTATATTAAAATTGATCCGACGATTGATATTGTTTACATCGTTTTACCCAATTTTATGCATGCTGAATATACCATTCGAGCATTGCAAGCTGGCAAACATGTCATTTGCGAAAAACCGATGGGCATGAATGCCAAGGAGTGTAAAGCAATGATTGCTGCAGCAAAAAAAGCGAATCGTAAATTGCAGGTTGGCTACCGACTTTTTTATGAACCACATCATCTGAAAGTGATGGAAGAATCTAACAAACCTTTTGAAGGTCGCATCAAATTAATTGAATCAAGTCTAGGATTTGACATGGCTCGCCCAGGACTTTGGCGGATTGATAAAAAAATGGGTGGCGGTGGCGCTCTCATGGATTTAGGAATTTATACCATTCAAGCAGCCCGTCGAGCAGCTGGCCATAATCCAATTGCGGTGACTGCTCATGCTTACAAAGATGATCCAGAATTGTACAAAGATATTTATGGAACCTATGTTTTTCAATTACATTTCAAAGACACGACGGTATGCAATTCGATAGTAAGTTTTTCTGCTTATTCCGACCGTTTTTATGTTTCTAGGGGGAATGAATATTTGGAAATGAAACCCGCATTTTCTGCAAATAGAGTTACTGGAATTATGACTTGGAAAAAAAATAATAAAGTTTTAGAGAGACCAGAATTCCAACAAACTGCTCAAATGGATGCATTTGCTCGAAACATTTTTGATGATACTCCAATACTTGCCTCTGGGGAAGAAGGATTAATTGATATGCAGATTATTGATGCAATCAAGAAGGCAATAGAGTCTGGGAAAAAGGAGTCTGTTGATTATACAAAATAACGATTAAATGGAAATTAAAAAGAATCAAAATTGACCATATCTAGTTTTAACTAAAAAAGCCAATTACATTAATTTGCAATTGGCTTTCCTCTTAAACGTAAAGAATAATTCTATTCAATCACAATCTTCATAGGTGTTCCATTATTTATTTTTAAAAAATAAATACCTCTACTCAAATGACTTACATCCAATTGATAATAACCTTTTGAAGATTGAATAGATAACTCAAATTGAACTCCAACAGAATTCAATAGAATTATATTTTCTATATCTTCTGATGTTTGAACATACAGTAAATCTGAAGTTGGATTGGGAAATACCACTGTCGGAAAAACTAGGTTATCTACCGTCACAGAAACGATTTTCGAATACTCAAATTCATCATTAAAGTCCACTTGTTTTAGTCGGTAATAATTAATTCCAATATGTGGATTCTTATCTTGGAAATCATAAACTGTTGTCAATGTTGTAGTACCTGATCCGGATTTTGTTCCTATGGTTTTCCATGAATGACCATCTCTACTTTTTTGAATTTCAAAATAATCATTGTTGATCTCTGAAAGGGTTACCCAATTTAAATCCACAGCTTGCTCTTCGTTATTCCATAATCCCTTAAACTCAACAAGCTCTGCTGGAAGTGGAGTACTAGTAGTGATTTCAATGTTGTCAATGTAGGTAGCATTCCCATTAGAAGTTTGATATGACCGGCTATATTTATGGCTTGCTTCAAAGGTTAATGTAAAAATTGAAGAAGCATAAGCATTTAAATTCAAAGTAACATGAGTCCAATTATTTTCATTTGCACTTGATGATTGATAAACACTACCTATTTGTGTTCCATTCGCGAGCACTCTAAAATTGGTATAATTAGAATTGAACCCATATAATTGTCTTAAGTCAAATTCCAACTGTAGTTGGCTAGCAGCTGAAGTAGCATCAATACAAATATCTAATTTAGATTTATAAAAAGGATTCCAAAGTGTTTCGAAGGCATTAGTGCTTGTAGGAGTTTGGAAATAAGGACTAGAAAATCCATCGAATCCTTCTAGAACCAATCCATTGCTTCCTAAATTAGCTGCATCTGCTGAAACCTCAACTGAATTTTTATATAGGTCATCTATATTAAAATCACCCAAAGCTGCTGCCCCACTTTCAAAATCTTGATTATATGGGAGAGAATTCGCACCTACTGAAACAATATAATTTTTAGTTTCAGTATCAGTATTTACTCCATCTGTAGCAGTTAAACTCACATTATACACACCTGCAGTAGTATAAGTATGAGTTGGAGAGGCTAAGGTGGAAGACATTCCATCTCCAAAAGCCCAAGTCCATCCAGTAGCCACAGCTTCGGTAGCATCGCTAAAATCTACAGATAAATTATTCGTACAATCCTGTGTATAATCATAATAGAACTCCGAATCAAAAGTAATAGAATTGCCACAAGTCAAATAACTTCTCGAATTGGTTAATGCTAATGCCATTCGAGCTAACTGATCTGGTGAAAAATAAGTTCGACATTCTTTACTTGAATAAGACATTTTATTAGTCACATCAGGAACGTAGGTATCCCCATTCGTATCAGTTGCAGTTCCATAATAATCGCAACCATCTGCATTCATATTTGAATTACCACTCAATTGTGGATCTGCAGGCGTATCACAAAGGAAATCTCCTGCAGAAGAGCAGTTAGATCCATTGACTAATTCTGCACCAAAAGCAGAAGTATGGGTATGATAAAGATTAAAATAATGACCTAATTCATGTGAAAAAGTACTTTCATTCGTCGTACATGAATTGGCTAACATGACAAAATCTAACCCCCCAGGAAATTGAGCATGTCCACAAATATTAGAAGACCCTGAAGTTACATCTTCAGTTGAATAAATATTAATCACATTGGTTACCGAATGAGCTGCGTGTAATGCATTCATTTCTGATTTATCATAATCATAATAATTATCATCATCAATATAGTTAATCGAGCTACATTGATAAAAATGAATTCCTGCATCAAAAAAATCTAGATTAACTTGGTCAAAAGCAGATAAATAATCAGTCGGTGATATACCTCCTGTCCCTGCGGTGGTTCGGATGATATGCAATTGGACAGGAACAAAACTTAAAGTAGTTCCACTTTCAGGTGGGTTGAGTTGATACAGTTGCCAAAGTTTATTCTGTTGAGTTAAATATGCCATATCAGCATCATCGAAGTTCGTTCCGCAATTCATTTCTTGTGCAGTAATAGGAATAGTAAAAAAGAATAGGCTTAATAAAGCGAGTAGAGTTAATTGAATATTCATTGTTTTTTTATCTAAAAGGAAGTGTGTAAAATATCGAACTAAAAATTTAACTTACAATTTAAATAAATATATTCAATTAATAAAAATTCACTTAAAGTGACCGGAAAACTTTTAAATAAAGACCACATCTTGAATATTTCTAATTTAATTAAAAAACTAAGATGCTCATCCAAAAATACAATCCACTCTGGATTCAAAATTTCCAAAACTTGGAAGTAGAATTTCGAAATGCTCTTCATGGTTTGAATTTCAAAATAGAACATATAGGTAGTACCTCTGTGGTTGGGCTTGCTGCAAAACCAATCATTGACATCGATATCATTTTTTACAATAAATTAGATTTTCAAAAAATAAAAAAACAACTAATCAGCATAGGCTATTATCACAATGGAGATCAAGGAATTCCAGGTCGAGAAGTATTTAAGAGAAAAAAAAATCTAGAAAAACATTCAGTCCTGGATAAACATATACATCACTTATATGTTTGCATAAATAAAAGTGAGGAGTTAAAAAGACACTTACTTTTTCGAGACTTTTTAAGAGAAAATGATTGGGCAAAAAAGGAATATCAAGATATAAAAATCGATATCGCTCAAAAAGTAAATCAAGACCGAAAGAAGTATGCGGAACTTAAAGAAGTCAAAGCCAAAGAATGGATTGAATCCATCATAAGCTTTGCAAAAAAAGAGGATGAAAAAGGTTTATAATTTATAAATCATCCTTATTTAAACAAATTCCAAATAATTTTGAGATACGAAATTTCGCTGTATCTTTGCACTCATATTGAAAAAATAGCTTCATGTCAAAAACAACAATTGCAATTGCAGATGCACAATATTTAATTCGATTAGGATTACGACACCTTATTGAAGAATTTGAGCAATTTGAAATTGTTGGAGAAGCTAGTACTGAAAAAATGTTGCTTCGGGTTTTAGATAATCATTCTCCTGATGTTGTTATCTTAGATTATCAGCAACCTAATAATTTTTGTATTTCTTCCATTGAAAAAATCAAAACTGCCTCACCTCAAACTAAAATATTGGTCATTAGTGGAGACAATGAAAAAGAAAATATTTACAATGTGGTGCAAAATGGTGTAAGTAGTTTTTTGACAAAAAGCTGTGATGAAGAAGAGATTATCAATGCAATAAAAGCAACTGCAAAACAAGAGAAATTTTTCTGCAACAAAATTCTAAATTTTATTTTAGAAAAGTCTTTTGCTAAAGAAGAAGATTGCTCCCCTATCCCACTTTCTCCGCGTGAAATTGAAATTGTAAGATTAGTTGTCGATGGCAAAATTGCCAAGGAAATTGCCAGTCTACTAAATCTGAGTACCCACACCATATATACTCATCGAAAAAATATTATGAATAAGTTAGAACTAAAATCAACTTCTGAATTAGTTCTATACGCAGTAGAAAAAGGAATTGTCAAAAGTCCTGTCTAAAAACTAACTTATAAAGTATGTTGTCATTGATTTTTTTTGGAAAATATTGCTTTTTCCAATCTCTTTTTTGATTTCCTTAACTTTTTTGTCCGTTACAAAAATTTACTTTTTTCTGTTTTTTATAAATCTTGTTTTAATACATCTATAAATTAAACATTTATTTAAATCTGAAAGTCAAGGCCTTACCTATTTAATAATTTTCTATAAATATTTTTTATTCATATTGAATAAATTACTCTTCATACATTCTAATTGTCACAAAACCCCGCTTTACCTGAATTGACCACTCCATAAACCCTCCTATTATTAAGTATTCCTTTTAATCTTTATCAAAATCTAACATAACCAATGCTAAATTATATTTAGCAAGCATAACCATTTATCCCATGAATTTTTTTTACACAGGAATATTTATTTTTCTCTTTTCAACCCTCACCTATTCTCAAGATCCTTCCTTTTCTCAATTCTACGCTAATCGTATATATCTAAATCCTGCATTTACTGGACTTGATAATGGTGTAAGTGTTGGAGCGGTTTCGAGGCTACAATGGCTTGCTGCTGATCGAGGATTTAGAACTTATGGGATGAGTTTTGAGATTAGAAGACCATTTATAAATAGTGGTTTTGGTATTCAACTTTTCCAAGATGAAGAAGGAATTGGAGAATTAACAAATACCTCAGTTGGTCTTTCGTATGCTTACTCCATTCCATTACGAAATCATCATGAAATCAAAATTGGATTGCAAGGTCGATGGGTGCAAAAATCTGTCGATTGGAGTAAATTAATTTTCTCTGATCAGCTTGATCCAGTCTATGGAAATATTTATTCAACCACCGCTCAACCAGGACAAGAATATGTTCGGCATACTGATTTTGATCTAGGAGCAATTTGGGTAAATTCTTTCGATCTAAAAATTGGAAAAAGAAAATTCAAGAATATCAGAACTAATGTTGGATTTAGTTTACATCATTTAGTTTCTCTTTTTAATGAAAATGGAGGAGGCGAATCTTTGCAGAATCTAGACACAAGTGTTCCTCCAAGAGTTACGCTTCATGCAGGAGCAGTTATTCCTTTAGTTTACTATTCAGGAAGGAAAAAAACGATCTCTGTTTCACCGAACTTCAAGTATGATATTCAGGGAGAAAACTTAGCTGATTTTAGGAGAAACTTTCAAGTGATTACCTATGGTGCATATCTAATGTTCGATGGTATGTATTTTGGAGCTATGTATCAAAACAAGGTGCCGATTCTTGGTTTTAAAAATACCAATGCTTTGATTTTTGCCGCAGGAGCATACATTGAGAAAAATAAAATGAATCAATATTTCATTGGTTTTAGCTACGATGCAAATACTTCTGGGTTAGGAACCAGAGCCGGTGGAGTGTACGAAATTGCTTTGAGATGGACAGGTTTGACTTTACTTCAACCGAAACATGGGAAGAAAAGAAAACGAGGTAAAAAGAAACCTGTTAATTGTTACAAATTCTTCTAACAACCTTAATCAATTGACAATCAACCACTTACGAGCAAAGCAATACAAAAACCAGAATTCCCCATTCTGAATTCAAAATATCCCTACTAACTTCTTTTTACATATGAAATTAAATAATACACTTCTAATTATCGCATTTCTAATCAGCAGTTTACAAGCTTCTAGTCAATGTAATTTTACTGTTTCTAATACTAGCGTTTGTGGCCTACAACCTGTTAATTTCAACGTAATTAGCCCTTCAGGAAATTACACTTGGGACTTTGACGGTGACGGAAATATAGATGCGACTGGTCCAAATGTAACCTTCTCTTTTCCTCAAGTAAATTCAAATACAACCTTCTCTGTCACATTATTTAGAAATAATAGCTTTTGCTCTGTACAAAATGTAACAGTACAAACTACACCTGATCCAACGATAGGAGTATTACCTGGAAGTGGAGTATTAGACGGAGATCAGATCAGGGTTTGTAGTAGTCTGCCAGATGTAACTCTTGATATTTATAATGCTTCTTCCACCTTCTCTAATAATGTGAGTTATACTTTTGACTGGGGAGATGGAACTTCAGATGTTTATGATAATACTACATTTCCGGGGACGAATTTTATTTCGCATAATTATTCAGGATTTGGATATTATAATATCATACTTACTGTTCAAACTTCAAATGGATGTACCGCCACACAAAATTATACTTTTTATAATGGAGGAAATCCTTCAGTCGGATTAGCCACTCCAGGAAATACAACTGGACTTTGTGCACCTGCAACTGTCGATTTTCCAATTACAAATACTGCTAATAATCCTACAGGGACAATTTATAATGTTTATGTGAGTGGTCAGTTGGTCGCAACTTATAATCAAAGTAATGTCCCAGCTGCTTTCACTTATACTTTTTTAGAATCATCATGTGGATTAACTACTTCAACTGGTAATTACGAAAATGCTTATGATGTTCAAATTGAAGCAACAAATCCTTGTGGATCTTCACAAGCAACCATTGAACCTATTGAAGTAAGCACACCACCAGAATTAGAAATTTTAATCGATGAACCAACTGCGACATGTGAAGGAGAGGAATATACTTTCACAAATGACTCAGGTGGATTAGGAGAAGTATCTAGTGGAAATCCTTCAACCTGTACTAGTTTGCCACCGACTTGGAATATTACACCTGGAGTTCCTGGTGTGGATTGGGAAGTTATCTCTGGAAACTTTTTTGGGTCAGATGAAATCGTTGTGGTATTTTATACGCCTGGAGATTACACCATCACCATGAGTTTAAATAGTCCTTCTTGTGGATCGGGAGTAGTTAGTCAAACTTTTTCAGTTTTTGGAGATCCAGTTTCCTCAGCCATTGTTAATTTAGTAACAGCAGCCTCACCAGGTGCAGATGAATGTGTATCTACAGTAGCAACTTTTGAAAATGAATCTCAAGGTGATAGTTTGAATTATGTTTGGAATATTAGTCCTGCAGGTGGATGGAACTTTATGGATACTTCAACTTTTACGACAGAAGATATCATCGTGAATTTTACAGAGCCAGGAAACTATAATGTGAGTTTGTTGACTAGTAATTTTTGTGATGCTTCAATTTGGGATACGACTTTAGTAATTGCAGCAGCTCCAGAAATTATTTTAAATCCATTAAATGATTATTGTGAAACGGCCACTTTAGATTTTGATGCTTCTGATATAAACTACAACGCCAACAATGGAACATTTTCATCTATTGAATGGAGTTTCCCAGGAGGATCTCCTTCCTCTTTTTCAGGAGCATATCCTACTGGTATTTATTATGGTTCAACTGGAACATATACCGTAAGTGTAACTGCCACTAACCAATGTGGACAAAGTACTTCGACACAAACATTCAATGTTCAAGCTCCAGGCAATATTACTATGATGCCTGATCAAACAGTTTGTAAAAATGATGCTTCATTTTATGTAACGGCAACTCCATCTGGAGGATCTTGGTCAGGAACTGGTGTTTCTCCTAATGGCTTTTTTAATCCAGGAAACAACAACATTGGAGATAACACCTTGACTTACAGTTACTTAGATGGAAACTGTAGTTTGACTGAAACCATGGTGGTTACTGTTTTGGATTTGACACCAACAGATGCTGGGCCAGATC
This sequence comes from uncultured Saprospiraceae bacterium, assembly GCA_964564545.1. Lineage (GTDB taxonomy): Bacteria > Bacteroidota > Bacteroidia > Chitinophagales > Saprospiraceae > CAJQQY01. Next base: position 96,717 of record CAZMBP010000124.1, on the reverse strand, counting down.
AAGAAGCTTGTGTATATGAGACTTTGCTCGAATTAACAGGTGCAACTCCATCAGGAGGAACTTGGAGCACAAATAATGGAGCCGTAATTATTGGAAATGCCTATGTTGATCCAGGTGCATCAGGGCCAGGTGTTTATAATTTAATTTACAGTTATACAGATGGAAATAACTGTACAAATACAAGTACCAAAATTGTCATCATTAATGATCGACCTGATGTAGATGCAGGATTAGATCAATCTATTTGTGAAAATCCATTTGATATTAATCTAACTGGGTTCTCTCCTTTAGGAGGAACTTGGACTGGAACAGGAGTGACGCCAATGGGTGTTTTTAATGCTGGAAATACTCCAGGATTAGGAAATTATACTTTGACATATAGTTATGTTGATCCAAATACTGGCTGTGCCAATAGTGATACAAAAGTAATGTCTATAGTTCCTAATGATGTAGCAGATGCGGGAATGGATGAAGAATATTGTGTGAATGATAATGCATTTCCGATTTCAACTGGTACACCAGTTGGTGGAACTTGGAGTGGAAATGGAATCACAGTTGGAAGTAATATTTTTGATCCAGCTGTGGCTGGAGTTGGAATCCATGTAGTAACTTATACATTTGGAGCAGGAGTTTGTGAAACTTCAGATACTAAAATTATTGAAGTGGTAGGTTTACCTAACATTACTCTTCCTAACTTAAATGGATCTTGTCTCAATGGAACTGAGGTTGACTTAAGTGGGGTAAATCCGACAGGAGGTTCATGGTCTGGAAATGGAGTTTCTGGAAATAACTTTGCACCAGATGTGGCAGGAGTTGGAGTTCACACTTTGACTTATTTTTATACTGACATGAATACCTTGTGTTCAAATTCAGCAAGCATAGATATTGAAGTTTTCTCGCTTCCAACAATTTTAGTCAATGATACTTCTTATTGTAATACTCCTGGTTTAGTTGATTTACCTAATGCAAATCCAAGTGGTGGCAATTGGTCAGGAGTTGGAGTTGTAGGAAATCAATTTGATCCAAATAGTTTAGGAGAGGGCAATTATATTTTAACTTATACATATACAGATGGAAATGGTTGTGAAAATAACACAACAATTATGGCAAGTGTAATTTCTCCTGATAATGTAAATGCAGGAAGTGATTTTGAAGTTTGTATTGATGCAGGACTGATTGATTTGAGTCAAATGGCTTCTCCTTCTGGTGGAACATGGAATTCCAACGGAAGCGCAGGATTGAATGGAAATTCTTTTAATCCATTTACCGCGGGAGTTGGAACGCATACTTTAACTTATTTTTTTGGAAGTGGAAATTGTCAAGTAAGTGATGAAATTGAAATCACCATTAATCCTCTTCCGGTGGTAACTACTATGGATGATTTTGAAGTTTGTGAAAGTGAAAAATCAATTGTCCTATCTGCTTCTCCATATGGAGGAACTTGGACAAGTAATAATGGAGGTGTTTTAGCAGTCAATATTTTTGATGCAACAGCTTCTGGTTCTGGTAATTTTTCATTCACTTATACTTACCAAGATAATAATGGATGTGAAAATTCTGATAACCTTTTAGTTTCGGTAAATCCACTTCCAACATTAACGACCAATGATACAACATACTGTAACACTCCTGGATTAGTTTCTCTTCCATATGCTTCCCCAATTGGTGGAACTTGGAGCGGTCAAGGTGTTAGTAGTAACCAATTTGATCCGCAAGTAGCTGGAGGAATTGGAACTTACAATGTAACTTATTCTTATACAGATGGAAATGGTTGTACAAATGAAATAGTTTCTACAATCACAGTTACATCATCTCAATCTATTGATGCGGGACCTGATATGGAAATTTGTATGGACTATGGAATTATTGATTTAGGAAATATTTCTTCACCTGCTGGTGGAACGTGGATTGCAAATGGAAGTACAGGATTAGTTGGAAATACATTTGATCCAACGCTTGCAGGAGATGGAACTCATACTTTAACTTATACAGTTGGTAATGCCAATTGTCAAGTTTGGGATGACATCGTGATCATCGTTAATGAGTTACCCTATGTAGATGCAGGGCAAGATCAGGAAATTTGTTTTGGAGAACCTAATTTTGATTTAGTTGGTTTTCCTGCAGGAGGAACTTGGACTGGAACAGGAATTATCGATGCTCAAAATGGAACGTTCTACGCTTCAAATACTCCAGGTGATTATACCTTAACTTATTCTTTTACTAATAGTGAAGGTTGTATTAACTCTGATGACGTAATCGTTACAATCAAACCATTGCCAATTGTTGACGCTGGAGATGATATTACTTTTTGTAATCAAGAAGGAAATATAGTTTTAGATCCAGCGACACCTGCAGGTGGAACTTGGTCGGGAGATGGAATTGTCGATGGAGCAAATGGAGTTTTCAATCCATTCTACTCAAGTGGAGTTGGAACTTATGATATCATTTATACTTACACTAATCCTAATACAGATTGTACTAATTCAGATACCATCATTGTAAACATCATCGATCCTGAAGTTATTGACGCAGGACCAAATGATACACTTTGTATCGATCAAGGTGTTCATCAATTAGGTGATTTTATACCGGCCAATGGAACATGGAGTGGAGCAGGAATCACAGATGCCAATGCTGGTACTTTTGATCCAGTTGTTGCAGGAGAAGGATTACATACCATCACTTATCAATTTGGATCTGGAAGTTGTTTTGTTGAAGATACTAAAACGATTTTAGTAATTGACCTAAGTTATGTAACTGCTGGACCAGATGAGACGACTTGTTTTACTTATGATTATTTCGCTTTATCAGGCTATTCACCAGCTGGTGGAATTTGGACTGGAAATGGAATTATTGATGGAGAAAATGGAATCTTCGATCCTTCAATTGCGCAAGTAGGTGATCACGTTTTGACTTATACTTATACGGATGAATTATCAGGATGTGTTATTTCTGATGCAAAACTAATGACGGTTTTCCCAATGGAAGATCCAACATTCAATATGCCACATTTAGTTTGTAGAAATGAGGTAGTTAATTTTGAAAACTTATCTCCAGCAAATTATTCAGCTTCTTGGGACTTTGGAGATGGAAACACATCAACAGATTTTTCTCCAAGTTATGCTTATGATGTGGTTGGAACTTATGTCGTAACTTTAGAAGTTGAAAATGAGCATGGATGTGTTGGAGAAGTTTCAGATACGATTGTAGTGACTGATGTTCCTGTAGCTTATTTCCAACCAGATACTTCAGAGGCATGTGTTGGTTTGGAATTGACTTTGACAAATTTAAGTTTCGGAGTAGACTTGACTTACAACTGGACTTTCGGAGATAATCAAAATAGTAGTACGCTAGAAAATCCAGGTATTGTCTATTTTGAAAACGGAATTAATGATACTGCTTACGTAATTACTTTAACCACCACCAACCAATGTGGAAGTAGTACTTACCAAGATGTCGTAACCGTAACTCCTCAACCAGTTGCAAATATCGGGTTATCACCACAGACAGACTGCTCACCAGTAATTATGGAATTTGCCAATATCTCTGTAGGAGCCGCTACTGATTTTTACTGGGATTATGGAAATGGAAATACCTCAACTGGAGTACTTCCAGAAACACAGACTTATATCGCAGATACCACTATCGAAGTTTATACAGTTACTTTAGTTTCTTCAAATGTCTGTGGATCAGATACAGCCACTACAGAAATAGTAGTTACACCACCAGATGTTCAAGCATTGGCAGGCGCTTCACAGTTATCTGGTTGTCAACCACTTACCGTTGATTTTTACAATTTCGCAACTCCAGGTGCAACGATTGATTGGACATTTGGAGATGGAAATTCATCTTCACAATTGCAACCAACTCATACATTTACAGAACCAGGAGAATATACCATTATTCAATTTGCAGGAAGTGATTGTGGATATGATACAACTTCAATGAAGGTTACTGTTTACCCAGCACCAGAGGTAGAATTTACTCATCCAAGTTATGTTTGTTTAAATCAACCAATTCAATTTTCTAATAGCTCGATCAATACTTCTGGAAATTACTGGGACTTCGGAGATGGTCAAACTTCTCAATTAAATCAACCTGAACACATTTTTACGGAACCAGGAGAATATACGGTTACTCTACAAGGAATTTCAATTTACAATCAATGTCCGGCTACATACAGCAGTACAGTAATTGTAATGGATTTGCCAAATGCGAGTTTTGAACCAGCAGAATATAGTGGTTGTGTTCCTTTCGAAATTGAATTGTACAATAGCTCACAAGGAACGATTTTTTATGAATGGAGTTTTGGAGATGGTAACACTTCAATCGAAGAAAGTCCAAAACACCTATACAATGAAGTTGGAACTTATGAAGTAACTTTAATCGCCACAGATATCAATGGATGTTTTAATGATACTACACTTTCAAATATAATTGTTCACCCAACAGCAGAAGCAGCTTTTGCATACGAAAGAGCTTCACTTTGTGGATTGCCAGCGACCATTGATTTTGAGAATCAATCATCAGGTGCAACTGGTTACACTTGGAATTTTGGAAATGGATTGACTACTCCAAATACTAATCCTTCAAATGTTTATACTGAAGCTGGAGAATACTCAGTTGAATTAATTGCTACCAATCAATTTTCATGTGCGGATACTGCACTTCAAGATTTGACTATTTATCCTGAACCTGAAGCCAACTTTGAAGTGGAAGATAAAGAAGGTTGTGAACCAATGGAAGTTACTTTTAGAAATACTTCTACCGGAAGTAATAATTTCTATTGGGACTTTGGAAATGGAAATATTTCGGAAGAAGAAAACCCAATTAATATTTATGAGGAAAATGGACTGTATGATGTTCAGTTAGTTGTTTCAATTGATGATGCCTGTTTTGATACTGTAAGATTAGAGGAATTGATTAATGTTCACATTACACCATTTGCGAATTTCGAAATCGACGAAGCAACTTCTGGAACCAATGATGGTGAATTTCAAATGATTAACCTCTCAGAAAATGCAGATAATTATTACTGGGAATTTTCAGATGGGGGAACTTCTCAAGCAGTAAATCCAAGACATCGTTTTTTCAATAATGGTAACAAACAAATTTACTTGGAAGCAAGTACAGAGTTTGGTTGTGTTGATGATACCTTGATTAATTTTATTCCAAAAACGATCAAAGGGTTATTTGTTCCAAATGCTTTTTCACCTGAACAAGGGCTTGGAGATGTGAGAGTTTTCAAACCAGCAGGAGTTGGTTTAAAAGAATATCATTTGCAAATTTTCTCACCTTATGGTCAGTTACTTTGGGAGACGCAAGAACTTGCAGAGGGTCAACCAGTCGAATCTTGGGATGGAAGAGTCAGAGGGAAATTGATGGCACAAGATGTTTATGTTTGGAAAGTTTATGCAGTATTCGACGATGGAACTGTGTGGCAAGGTGAAAAGAAAAAGAATGGAGGATATAAAACAATGGGATCGGTTACTTTACTGAGGTAAATTATTTCCTTAGAAAAATTAAACCTTCCAGGACTTGAAGTTCTGGAAGGTTTTTTGTTGTAACTACTGATGTTTTTTAAATCATGAATAAGTAAAATTTTAATTTGAAAAAAAGCAAATCTGAGAATTTAATTCTACTTTTCTTACCTTAGATTTTCATTAAAAAAATCCTAATTATCATACTTTAAAATTAATATCTAAATGAACGTAAAGACAATTTTTGCCTTACTTTTAATTTTTTCATTGACTGCATGTAGCTCTGATAAAAAAGACCAACCAAAGGATGGACCTGCTCCTATTGCAAATGTTTTTAACCACAAAACTTTTGATTTGCAAGCTGGTGATTTACTTTTTCAAGATGGAGATTGTGGGTCATTTTGCGAAGCGATAGAAAAAGTTACTTTTGGAATTGATGGTGCAAGACTTTCACATGTGGGAATGGTAGTACCAATCGGAACCAATGCGCTTGCCGTAATCGAAGCTGTCGAGAAAGGAGTTAAAGTTACTCCTACAGGTGAATTTTTCAATCGCTCTATGGATGGGGATAACAAAAGCAAAGTACTCGTCGGAAGATTAAAAAAAGAAAAACAATCGCTCATTCCACAAGCAATTAGAGTAGCTCAATCCAAAGTGGGAAGTGCTTATGATAGTAGTTTCAATATGTTGAATGATAGTTATTATTGCTCTGAATTATTGTACACAGCTTTCATGGAAGCGAATGGTGGACAACCAGTTTTTGAGTTACAAAAAATGACTTTTAAAGATCCTGATACAAAGGCAACTTTCCCTGCTTGGGAAACTTACTTTAATGATTTAGGAATAGCAATTCCAGAAGATGAACCTGGATTAAATCCTGGGGGAATTTCTCGTTCTCCACACATCGATATTGTCCATGCCTATGGAAAACCGGAAGGCTATAAAAAATAATTATTTACAATTTTAATGACAATAGCAATTATCTACTAATTTGCTATTGTCATTGAAATTGACACTTATAAAAAATCCTCCAATGAAAAACCTACTCTTCCTCATTTTTCCTTTTCTAATTTTTGCTTGCGAAAACAAACCCAAACAAGCTATCAATCAAGTGCAAGCAGAATCTTCAGAACTTCATACTCATGAATCTGATCATGTGCTCCTTCCCTACCCTGATTCACTTTTTGAAACTTTCGAAATGCCTGAAGGTGATGTAACTTACATCATGAAGAAATACTTCATCGCATTCCTAAAAGAAGGTCCGAAAAGAGATCAACCAAAGGAAGAGGCTGATAAAATCCAAGCAGCTCATATGGCTCATTTAGGAAAATTGGCTGATGAAAAAAGAGCTTGTATGATTGGTCCATTTGGGCAAGATGCGGAAACGGATATTCAAGGAATTATCGTTTTTAGTGTGCCTGATAAAGAGGAAGCAGAGCGATTAGCGGCAATGGATCCTGCTGTTCAAGCAGGACGATTGTTGATTGAGGTTCATCCTTGGTGGGCAGCGAAGGGAAGTAAATTGTTCTAAGATATTGAATATCGAATAACGATTTAAGAACAAGGATTTGAGAAGTTCGACGATACTTCTCATAGAAAAATCCAGATAATTATCGTAAAACTTCTCAAATCATAAATCCTTGTTCGATATTCGATATTCAACAAAACTCAACCATAACTAATGAATTACAAAACCATTTCCTCCTCCAGCATCAGCGAATTCAAAGATCGTGGAAGTAAATTTTACGGTTACGCTTTCCCTGCTTATTCTGAAGAAGAATGGCAGAGCCAGCTAGAAGAAGTCAAGAAGGAACATTTCAAAGCAAGACATCATTGTTATGCTTTTCGACTAGGTTTAGATAAAAATAATTTCCGAGCAAATGATGATGGAGAACCTTCTGGAACAGCTGGTCGACCGATCCTAGGACAGATTGATAGTTTTGGATTAACCAATGTTTTTATCGTAGTGGTTCGATATTTTGGAGGAACTAAATTGGGAACTTCTGGATTAATCAACGCCTATCGAACAAGTGCACAACTTGCTTTAGAAAATGCTAACATCATCGAAAAATCTTTGGATGATATTTTCCAAATCACCTTCGATTACGCCTTGATGAGTCAAGTCATGAATACTCTCAAAAAATTAGAAGTCGAAATTGTCAGCCAAGATTTTGGTAATATTGGAAAAATTCAAATCGCTATTCCCAAAAGTGAATTAGAAGAAAAAATGATTTTGATCAAAGCGGGGATTGCTCAAGTTCGAGTGGAAGAAGTTGAGGATATGGAAGAAATAGAAGGTGTGGAAATTAAGTATTTGTTTACTAGATAAATTATAAAAAAGGTATCGGATAACTTTAAGTTATCCGATACCTAAACGTACTATGGAAATTAATTGATTAACTATTTATGAACAGTAATATCTCCTTTTTTCATAATTATACTTCCATCCAATTTACATTTACCAGATAAGAAATAAACGTAAACTCCTTCCGCAATTGTCTTGTTATTATATTTTCCATCCCAGGTAAAGTAACGATCAGTTGATTCAAAAACCATTGATCCCCATCGATCAAATACTCTAAAATATTCAATCTCTTCAATTGTTCCAGAATACATTTGATACGTATCATTGTTACCATCTCCATTTGGAGAAAAGGCATTCGGCATAGAAATCAAATCTTCGCTACACTCATTTACTTTTCGAACTATGACGATTTCTGAATTAGAACATCCAGTTTCCAAGTCAGTAATAATCACCGTATAATTCATCGAAGTATCTATCGTCGCAGTTGGATTTGGGCAATCTGTACAACTCAATCCAATCGCTGGAGTCCATTGATAAACAAAATCTCCTGCATCCAAAGAAGTAATATCTAACTCAATTGGATCTCCTGGAAAGTATCGGTAAAGTCCTGCCACATTCAGGGTAGGATTTTCCAAAACTTCAACAAAGGCAGAGGCAGTATCAGGTTCACAAGTTCCTGCCTGAGCAACAACTGTGTATTCAGTTGTCTCTGTTGGAGTAGCTGTTGGATTCTCAATTTCTAGACTCGAAAGACTTTCTGATGGATTCCATTGATAGGTATCAGCAATTCCAATTGGTTGCATAATTATTGCTTCACCCTGACAAATACTTTGATCTAATAAATCTATTTCTGTTTTTTCCAAAATCTCAACAGTCATAGAGTCAGTCAAAATACAGTCACCATTTTCCAAAGAAAAATAATACTTTGTAGTTTCTGTTGGTGTGGCAATTGGGTTAAAAATATCCGTTTGATTCAATGTTACAGCTGGTGTCCAAGAAGGAATTCCTTCTCCAAATCCTGTCAACTGTGCTGGTGTTCCTTCACAAACTGCAATATCATCTCCAGCATCAATATCATCTGGAGTTAAAATATTTACAGTAATCGTATCAAAAATTTCGCAGCCAAAATCTGAATCTACTCGAACAATATAAGTAGAAGTTTCAGTTGGCGAAGCAACAGGATTAGGACAGGCTGCACAACTTAGTCCATCCGAAGCAACCCAGAATGGATTATTACCATTGAGTACTTGAAGATGAGCAGTATCGCCTTCACAAATCGTTCGATCTTCTCCTAATAATTCTTGGAACTCATAAAAAACTGAAACTGTTGTTGATGCAGTACTTGAACATCCCGAGGTGTTCGTAACTGTTACCGTATAAGTGGTATTCGAAGCAGGACTTGCAATTGGATTGTTACACGCATTATAACAAGTCAATCCTGCAGCTGATTGATCCCAATCATATCCAGTCAGATTATCTCCTCCTGTTGCAAATATTTGGGTCACATCATTGGCACAAATCGTGGTATCATTCGATATAGTTACAATTGGAATTGCTTCATCACGCACATTAACTGTTACACTTGCTGTGTACATACATTTCTCAGCACTTACTGCAACGAAAGTATATGTAGTTGTATCCAAAGGATTTACTGAAGGATTCAAACAATCAGTACAACTCAACGTTGGATCATTTTCCCAATAAAAACTTACCCCAGTTGGATCTGACAATATCGAACCTAGTAAATTAACTACCTCTCCTTGACATATGGTAGTATCTGCTGAAACTTCAACTTCTACGATTGGATAAACATAAACCATTTTCAAAATTGAATCCATACAACCTTCATTACTGGTCACTCTCAACTGAACAGGAGCATCCTCTCCTGCTAAAAATGTATGAGTTGGATTTTGTTCTGTGGAAGAAGGTGGTGGACTTGTTGATGAAAAAGTCCAATCCCATTTTTCAATAAAACCTGTTGAAATAGTCGATCCATCCGTAAATGAAACTGGCAACGGCGCACACCCTTCATTTGATGACATCGTAAAATCTGCCACAGGTACTTCACCAACTGAAATGTAATCAGTTCTAGTCAAAGTATCTTTACAAAAACCATTATCTACAATCATCATCACATCAAAAGCTCCAGGTATTGTGTAGGAAACTTGGGGTTCAAAGTCGGTAGAAGTCAATGGATTTCCTCCTTCAAAAAACCACTCTACACCAATTATAGGATTAGATGAATTAGATAAATTCATAAAAGTAACTGGCGGGTTATTATTACATAATTTAGTTTCACTTGCTTCAAATTCAGCATCCAAAGCAACCAAAGCAATAGTGTCGGGTGGTGAAATTGGACGAATACACCCTTGATCATCCACTAAAATTAAATTAGGAACAAAGTCATAATTTTGTGTATAATAATGAGAAACAGTATCCGTCATTTTGTATCCACTCGTATCTAATGTTCCATCTCCATAGTCCCAAATGTAGGTGTAAAAATCATTTGATTCTGCAAAGAAATTCACTTCTGTTGGTATACATGGATTATCCAGCTCAAATGTAAAAGATCCATCTGGCCCATCTAAGGTAATGAAGTCTCCCAAAGTCAAGGTATCTCGACATACATCGCTTGCAATTGCAATTAAGGTTACATCAAAGATTCCTGGTGTGGTATAAACGTGAGGTGGATTTTCTAAATTAGAAGAACCACTTCCATCTCCTAAGTTCCATTCGTAACTGCTGGCATTTTGAGATAGGTTTTCAAAATTCACAATTAATGGTGGACAAGAAGCTGATGTAGTATCTGAAGTAAAATTCGCGATAGGATTAGCAATCTCCACATAATCATCTAGGCAATAAACATCTGTACACCCATTCACATCGGTAACTGTCAAACAAACAGTATATATTCCCTCTAGCAAATAATCATGAACAGGATTTTTATCCGTAGAAGTTGATCCATCTCCAAAAGTCCATTCATAAGTAAGACCCGTTCCATGAGATTGATTTAAAAATTTAATTGTGGATACTGTACATCCTAATGTATCACCTTTGAATTTTGCATAGGGTTGAGTCACACTTACTGCATCAGGAATTTCCAAGGTATTTTGACAATTCCAATCATCAGTTACAGTCAACATAACTGGATAATTTCCAACAGAATCAATAGTAAAGCTTGGATTTTGTAGATTAGAAGTTAGGTAACCATTCCCAATATTCCAATCCCAAGTCATTACATTTCCATAAACACTAACACTATTTTCCAAAAAGTCCACATCCAATGGATTACATCCAAAAGATGGATTGGCTTGGAAATCTGCCGTTATTCCATTGACCATTATTTGACCATCATAACTCAAAGTATCCTCACAACCATTTATATCTGTAATTATTAATTGAACATCATTATAGGTACCAGGTACATCAAAAGTAAGTTCTGGATTTGCACTTAAATGATCTGAAAAGTTACCACTACTTGATGTCCAATAATAAGTATCAGCAAATACAGAATTATCTTCTACCATAATAGTCAATGGTGCACAACCTTGGGTTGTATCGAATGAAAAATCTGCCTTAGGGTCAGTAACATTATAAAGAAAATCTGAGGTATCAGCACATCCAGTTACTGAATTATAAGTGGTTAATGTAATCGTATAACTTCCTGTATCTGGATAGGAATAAAAAGCAGTATCCGTTGAGGAAGTATCATTCATTGTTGCCATATCACCAAAGTCCCAGAAAATAGTTTCTGCCCCAATAGAGGTATTAATAAATTGTAGATCATAAGGGTCACTACATTCCTTAGCTATCGAAAAGTTAGCTCGAGGAGCAAGGGTATATATAAAATCTTCTTTTTCTATTTGATTGCCACAACCGTGATGAAATGCTGCAAGACTAACTGTAAATGTTCCTGTATCTACATATTCATGCTCTGGATATTCAACAAATGAATATATACTATCTCCAAATGACCAGAACCACTCATCCGTATATGGACTTGACAAATTATTGAAAATAACCGGTTCATTGATACAAGCTGCCGTTGGGCTTGCATCAAAATCAACATTGGGTTGCATCCCAACACAAACTCTCTTATTAAGTATTGTTGTGTCTACACAACCTAATTCATTAACAACAGCCAATACTATATCGTAGCAACCAGTATCTGGAATTGTAAAAGATGGAGTTGCTTCTGTGGAGGTCAATAATCCACTCGGTGTATCAATTTCCCAATACCATTCTGTAATTGGAGCAATGGTAATAGAAGCATCTGTCAAAGTAAAAGTTAAAGGTGCGCAGCCTTCAATTTCTCCTGCAAATAATGCGGCATTTAATTCGATAATTTTTACTGTATCGACCACCATAGTATTTGAACACCCTTCATCATCAGATACTGTTAAATAAATTGGATAAGTTCCATATTCTGTAAAAGTAACACTTGGATTTTCTTCACTCGAAGTCCCCGCTATTCCACTTTCTCCAAATTCCCAAAACCATTGCGTAGTGTTTTGTGTACTCCCTACAAAACTAGAAGTATGCGGAAGGGAACATCCAATATTATTAATTAATGAATAAGATGCACTTGGCAACTCATTCACTTGAATACAAATATCAGATGGAAGTGTTGTCGCACATCCATTTTCAAATCGAGTCAAGGTAACCGTATAACAACCTGGAATTTCGAAAGTATACGTAGGATCAGGATCATCTGAAATTCCCCCATCTCCAAAATCCCATAAAACATTATCTGCACTTGACCCTGAAATATCTTGAAAGTTAACTGGTGCACCTGCACAAATTTCCGTTTGGTCAAAAGTGAATTCAATTGGATAACCAACTGAGATATAATCCTCTAATACCTCAGTAGAAGTACATCCTGTAGTCATATCTACCCCTACTATTGTAACATCATATAAACCAGGATCCTGGTAAGTCACCGTGGGTGGATTTGGTCCACTAAATGTTGCACCATTCCCAAAAGTCCAAACATAATCTATATTTGATTCAACATTTAGATTAGTAAAGTTCACATTAAATGGCGGTGTACATTGAAATTGATTATCAGCTACCACTTGAATATCAGTAGCAGGTGAAACCTCAATAAAATCTTCTTTGGTTACTGTTCCGACACATCCATTTTCATTGGTAATGGTCAGACTAACATTATAATTATCTGCAATATCATAAACATTTTCAATTGAAGTCATGGTACCATCATCTACAATCACCCCTTGAGTTCCACCGACTCCCCAAATCCATTGTGTGATTGCTCCATCTGGCGAACTTGATAAATCCTCAAAAACTACTTCAAGAGGTGAACATCCTGAAGTATTATCTGCCGTAAAGTCTGCAATTGGAATTTGGTAAACTTTGATATAATCAATTTTACATTCCGTATCTGAATCTCCATTATCGTCAGTTACAGTCAAACAAATTTCAAAAAATCCTTCAGGGAAAATCCGTCCAGCCTGTTGAGTATTTACTGCAACTCCCCCCAAATCCCAACTCCAATCGGTAATGGTACCATTTGTTGAAGTTGATAAATCAGAAAAAGAAACAGCCAATGTTCCACAACCTTCTGTGATATTTGCTGAAAAATCCGCATTCACTTGAGCATTATTTTCTGATAAAAATAAACCCATCCATGCCAACAAAATAAATAGTTTTCTTAAATGCATAAATATTATATTTCGGAAAATCTTAACCCATAAGCCCTAGCTTAGGACTTATAAAGCTTTAATAATATAAGTTGAAATTTATTTGGTATGGTATGTTGATGTATGTAGGCTGCGTCAATCTTAATAAAACTAAAATTCGTCAATCAACTCACAACTGACTGAATTTCAATTCATTACAAATTAAACTATAAAACAAACTGGGGGATTTTTGATTTTAAAAATGGATAATAGAATGGTTTTTTTCAAAAAAACATGATTCTTCTGGGGGAAGAAAATCCATTTTCATCAAGAGTTATATTAAAAAAATGCAAAGATGATGCCTAAGAAATTTCGGTTATTAACAATAATTTGGATTTGATGAAATTAGGTTAAAAGTGGTATTTGTTTTTGTATTTTTAAGCAAAAAAAATAATGATTTCTCATTCACATAGATACAAGGCATACCTTAGATCTACCCTAGAAAACAAAAAATAATATGCCCAATTTTAAAATAGATAACCTAGACCATGTCGCTATCCGAGTAGTAAATTTAGATCGTTCAGCTGAATGGTATCAAAAAACCCTCGGACTAAAAAAATACCGATTAAAAAAATGGGGTGACTTTCCTATCTTCCTTTTAGCTGGCAAATCGGGAATCGCACTTTTCCCTGAAAAAGAAGGGGCAGGAGATTTTCCAAAAAGTGATATTGATCATTTTGCCTTCAACGTAACCAATGAAAATTTTCAAAAAGCAAAAGAGGAATTCAATCAAAAAAGGATCAAATATACTTTTCAAGATCATTTTTATTTTCAATCTATTTATCTTCAAGATCCTGATGACCATACCGTCGAATTGACTACCATCATGGTTGATGAAAAGGATTTCTATTAAAACCCGTAGAGGTCTGCTTTAGCTGACCTAAAAAATAAAATTCATAATTTAATCCTTTTCTAGGTCAGCTAAAGCAGACCTCCACATACAAAACAAAACAAACGAAATGTCCACAAAAAAACTAACCTTCTGGCCTACAACCGCACTCGTCATCGGTAACATGATTGGCTCTGGCATTTTTTTATTGCCAGCTTCTCTTGCTGCATTTGGCGGAATAAGTTTCATCGGTTGGTTAGTTGCCTCAGTTGGAGCTATTTTGCTAGCTCTAGTTTTTGGTAACCTAAGTCGCTTAGTTCCCAATGTTAACGGCGGTCCATATGCCTACACCAAAGTTACTCTGGGAGAGTTTCCTGCTTATCTTGTAGCTTGGGGATATTGGGTTTCCATTTGGTGTACCAATGCAGCCATTGCCGTTGCCCTAGTCGGTTACTTAGGCATATTTTTTCCAATATTGACCACAAATCCTTTGGCGGCAATTTTGACTGGACTTTCTTTTATTTGGTTTTTCAGTTGGTTAAATTCTAAACAAATTCGAACCATCGGTTTTGTTCAATTAGTAACCACTATCCTCAAGATAATTCCAATTTTATTCATCGCTTTAGTTGGAATCTTCTACATCAATTCTGATTATTATTTTCCTTTGAATTTAAGTACTGAATCCAATTTTTCAGCCATTGCTACAACCACTACCCTAACCTTTTTCGCTTTTCTAGGAATGGAAAGTGCAACCATCCCAAGTGCTAGCGTGGAAAACTCAGCTTCGACTATTCGAAAGGCAACTATCCTCGGAACAGTAATTACGATATTTGTTTACGTATTGAGTTCTGCGGCAATAATGGGGATTATGCCTGCTGAAACTCTTGCAGAATCCACAGCACCATTCGCAGATGCCGCAGCTATGTTTTGGGGAGAGTCTGCGAAATATTGGGTGGCAGGAGGAGCAGTCATTTCGACCATTGGAGCACTCAATGGATGGATTTTAATTCAGGGACAAATTCCAATGGCAGCAGCACAAGATGATTTATTTCCAAAGGTTTTTGGAAAACTAAATAAAGATGGTTCCCCCGCTATAGGGATTTTTCTGTCGAGTATTCTAGTTTCAATTTTGATGATGCTGAATTATACCGAAGGATTGGTAAGTGCATTTACCTTTATGATGACGCTGTCTACCCTTTCAGTAATTACACCTTATATTTTTTCAACGGCAAGTTATGCGATTTTACTTTTTTCAAAAAAAGAAAAAGGAATGACGGGAAAACTCATCATTGCACTTTTAGCTTTCTGTTTTTCCATTTTAATCATTGTTGGCAGCGGTCAGGAAGTTGTATTTTGGGGATTTTTATTATTGATGTCAGGTATTCCGTTTTATGTTTTATTAAAAAGAAATTAATTTTATTTTAAATTCATTTGAATGAATTGGGTAGCTTGTTCCATCCCGTTTTTTTCAGCCTTAAGCATCCATTCTTTAGCTTTGACTAGATCTTTTGATACTCCTACACCATTAAAATACAGATCACCCATATAATACTGAGCTAAGGGATCACCTTCATCTGCTGCAGAATTAATTAGTTTCACCCCTGAATTTACATCTTTCGTTACCCCTTGTCCTAGCAATTGCATTAAACCAACCATACAGCGACTTTGTAAGAATCCTTTGTCGGAACTTTGTTTAAAAAATGTATAAGCATCTCTAAAGACTTTCTGATTATATAGAATCATAGCAAAATAATAGAGTCCTTCAGCATTTCCTTTATAGGCTAATTTTTCAAAGATGGATAAGGCATCATCAATTCTGTTATTGGCCAAAAGGAGTTTTCCCATTTCTATTTTACCACAAGTATAGGTTGTATTTTGGAACCAGTAAACTGCACTATCTACATTTACTTCAACACCTTGACCATAAAGGAACATTTTCCCTATTTCGCAGGGTGCATCTGTATCACTAACAAGGGAATTTTGACTTGCACTTTTCTTATACCAAGACAATGCTTTACCGTAATCTTGATCCCCAGCTTCTCCATTTTGGTACATTTTTGCCAAATTATATTGACTAAGCATATTTCCTTTCTCGGCAGCTTGTATAAAATACGCTTTCGCCTTTTTTAAATCCTTGGGTTTGTTAAACTCTCCTGAATAATAAAACTCTCCCAGGTAATACATACTTTCAACGTTACCTAATTCAGCAGCTTTTTCCATCCAATAAATTCCCTTAGTAATACTAGTTTCATCTTCATATAAGGATCCACCCAAGTAGTCTTTAGCTAGATAATACTTACCTTTAGGTGTACCTAAAGTCGCATATTTTTCCGACCAATATATTTGTTGCTCTTTATTCTGTCTCACCCCTTTCCCCCTTTCGTACATCATCGAAACTTCATTCATAGAATGGACATGTCCCATTTCTGCAGCCTTTAAATACCATTTAAATGATTCTTCTAAATCTTTTTCAACTACATATCCTTGCTCATACCAACCTCCTAAAACGTAATGTGCCTCAATATCTCCATTGGCTGCCAATTCTTTTTGTTTAATAACCTGTTTAGATATTTTAGGAGCCAAATCATATTCTCTTTTACTTCTTTTTTCTTCTCCATTTTCAAAGACCGTTTTCACTTTAATTCTGCCGGTAGACTCATCATACTTTGTATATTCGCCATGCATCTTATCCTTTAAATAAGCATACTCAGCCTTTAAATCTCCAGAAGGGAAGTATTCGAACCAATCACCTGTTTTGAGATCATTTGAATATTGTCCTTTTATTTCCAATACGCCAGCTCGGTCTTTCGAAAAATACTGGATTTGACCGTCTTGCAGATTATTTTTATAAGTACCAATAACGTCTATATTCCCGTTCTCAAAATAAATTTTGTATTCACCATTTAGATCTCCTTTTAAATAATTCTCCTCAAGAGCCAACTTCTTATTTTTAAAATACCCTTTGTGGATTCCATCTTTTTTATCGTCAATATAATTACTTTCCGTCTTGAGTATCCCCCCATCATAATAATACTTGCAAAATCCGTTTCTCTTGTTTTCTTTTATCGTCTCCTCAGCAATAATAAAGCCCTCAGCATTATATTGTTTCCAAAGTCCATGTTGTTGCCCTTTGACAAAATCTCCCTCACTTTTAAGCTTACCATTTTGAAAATACTTTTTGTAAGAACCGTTAAACTGATTGTTGATGACGTATGACTCTATTTTGATTTTTCCATTGCTAAAAAACTCCTTGTAGGGTTGTTTAGAACTTTGTATTGCCTGAACCAACTGGTTCCAACTTTGATCAATTTGTTTAATTAGCTTTTTTCCTTTTGACTTATACTCAGCGTCTAGGTTATCCATTGAGTTATTATACTTCCTTTGAGCATTATTATATTCTTCAACATTTCTAATACATTCCTTATTATGAAATGCATAACTGTCATAGAATTCTTTGGAATCCAGTACTGCCTGATCGTACAATCTTAATTGATAATCATAATTGTTTGCTTGCTGATCACAGTTACCTGTCCGAAAGGCATTGCCTATACATAAGTTATAAGCGCTTTTTGCTAGATTCACAGCAATACTTAATTTATTGGCTCTTTTTACTTCGGATTCATGTAGGTTATAATATCGTTCCGATTGTCGACAAGCATTACTTTGGTTAGGATTAGTAGTTGCCATCTGAAAACTCTTTCCAGTTTTGTCGAAAGTTTTCTGAGTACTTTTTCCGAGTTCTTCCAGTTCTTTAATTTTTGAAAGATAAGTTCTTGCAGTTGAAGAAAGGTTATTTTTTTCTATAGCTTTCCTAATTCCATTGACTTGCTCAGCAGTTGAAGTCGATTGGTTATAATAATAATTTGATATAGTTTCATAGTTTTGTCCAAGGACTAAACTTGTAGTTAAGATAAGATTGAAAATTGTTAATGTTATTTTTCTATTCATAAGTTGGGAATATTAATGCAAAAGGATTTTAAGAAATTTTTATACAATTGTATAGACGTTCTATTGCTCTTTTTAATTGTAATTGAGTTACGACTTAAAAACAAAAGTAACAGAAACATTTCTTAACTGAAAAATTTCAAATACTTTGCCGTTTTGTGTTTTCCAATAGTCTATTTTAGAGTATACTTGTGCACTAAAACATATATCAAAAAATTCACACAAATGATTGAAAACTTAATCAAAGAATATCCGTTTCGAAATTTGATGAGGTTTTAAAAAATAAAAGAGTAAATGAGCCAAAAATATTTTATTCACCCTGATATTAAAAAAGCAGAAACACTTCCTGCTTCCTTTTATCGAGATGCAAATACTTTTGAAGAAATAAGAGAAAAGATTTTTACCAAAACATGGCAATGGATTGGAGACGAAAATTTAATCCCACTCTCTGAATCTGTTTTTCCAATGACCTTAATGGAAAGTTATTTAGATGAACCCATTTTTCTTTCAAGAGATAAAAATGATAAAATTCGATGTTTGACTAATGTTTGTACTCATCGAGGAAGCATCGTTGTCCACCATCCTGGAAAAGCAAAAAATCTCACTTGCATGTACCATGGTCGTCGTTTTGAATTAGATGGTTCATTTAAGCGAATGCCTGAATTTAGTGAAGCTGAAAATTTTCCTAGACCATGCGACAACTTATATCAATTCCCGATTTTCAATTGGAAAAAATTCCTTTTCACTAGTCTTGACCCTGCTTATGATTTCTCTAAAATAGCTGACAAACTCAATGAGCGCGTGGGTTTCTTGCCTTTATCCGAATTCAAATTAGATAAAAGTCGTGGGAAAGATTATTTAATCAATTGCCATTGGGCATTATATTGCGATAACTATTTGGAAGGATTTCACATTCCATTTGTTCACGCTGATTTAAATGATGTTTTGGATTATGGAAATTACAAAACGGAAATTTACGAACATTGTAATCTACAAATTGGTTATGCTGATGATGGGCAGGAAGTATTCGATCTTCCTGAAGGACATATTGATTTTGGAAAAAATGTAGCGGCTTATTACTATTGGATTTTTCCAAATATGATGCTTAATTTCTACCCGTGGGGTTTGTCCATAAATATTGTAAAACCAATTAGTTTGAACAAAACCAAAGTCTCATTTATCTCTTATGTTTACGATGAATCGAAATTAGACAGCGGCGCAGGAGCATTGTTAGATAAAGTGGAAAGAGAAGATGAATTTGTTGTCGAAGGTGTTCATCAAGGATTAAAATCTCGATTTTATCAAGCAGGAAGATTCTCACCAACTAGGGAAAAAGGAGTACATCATTTTCATTCTTTGTTGGCGAACTTTTTAGGATAAAAATGCAAGTACATTCTTATAAAAAGTAAGTTTGGATTTACAACACATTCTTCATGAAAAACATGTAACCTTTTCTCTTTTAATAAAAATGTAATTGTATTGTTATAACGTTATTCATTTTTAAGAATCCCCATATAAAAATGATCTTTTTCAACAATCCATTTCACTTCTTTATTTTCTTCTTTTGAATTGATTATTTCAAGGTTAGCCAAAGGTATACCCCAATCTTTTATGACTTTTTCAACACTATCTTTTTTAATTTTAAAGCGTTTTTCTTTTAATCCTCCAAAATCAATAATTAATTTTTGATTAGGACTTTCAAATAAGCTCCCTAAAATCCTTCTTAATGCTAATTCTCCTTCGAGCGTAATTTGGTTTTTTTTGAATTTAATTTTTGGCCCAGATTCTTTAACTTGAGCTTCAAGAGTCTTCTTCTCATAAGTACCTAATTCTTTTTTTAGATGATTATTTGAACGAACTTCAGGATTAATATTAAAATCAGAATCATTAATCCCATCTTCAACTTTTGTCAAATTCATTTTCCTATTTTCCGCACCACAAGGAACCAACATAATCGGCGAAGCATAGTCTAGCATAATATTCCCATTAGGAACACTTATAGTAGGAGTATGAAAATAGGCTTCAAGAATAATAAAGTCATATTGTTTCTTAGGCCGGAAATTGAAAGTATAATTTTGCCAATCTGTATTTTTCACAAGTGGACTTTCCGCTAATAATTGACCTTTATCACAGTATGAATTTCCTCCCCAAATTTTAAGCTTTATTGGTGTAGTAAAGTCAACAACCCCATCCTTTGAACGAAGCCCACTTTCGTAAATTCCTGATTTGCATAAATAAATACTAAAAGAGTAGCAAGAAGCTGGACTTAGTGGTTTTTCCAATTTTTGAGCAACTGACTCCCATGATTCATTTTCTCGGACAACCATTCCTAAATAAGTATTCCCATGAAAAGCTTTTTGAGTTACTCCAAAATTATTTCTTTCTGATGAATTATCCATAGGATGGATATCGGGTGGCGTTTCTAAAGGGAAATGAATATCGCCGCAATTGTACCATCCCTTTGGTGCTTTTCCAGGCCTTGAAGTATCTTCAAAACTATAGTTATCCAATCGAATCACACTATCCTGTGCATTTCCAACCATCAAAAAAAGAAAAGAAAAACAAAAAAGTAAGATTTGAATTTTAGTAATTTTCATTTACGGAAGTTTATATTTTTGTTCAAAATCTAGAGCGGTAAAGATACCGATTAAAAAAAATTGCCCACATTTTTAAAAGTAAAAAATGCAGGCAATAGCTATTTCTGTTTCTTTTTCAAAAGGGAAAAGTTATTCCTTCCCTCCTTTTAGTTTATCTTGGTAATTTTTCAAAGTAGTCCAATCTCCATCATTAGCCATGCCGGCTTGCTTTGGCCAAGTACCAGGGTTAGCTAATTTGTATCGAGAACCAGCCGCGTCTAGAATTACTTGAATTTCTTCTGGAGTAGATTCAGATAGTTTTTTCCAAGTTTTGATTCCACCTTCTTTGAGTAGGCTTTCGATTTTTGGCCCAATGCCTTCGATCACTTTAAGATCATTTTGTTTTACATTGGCAAAACCCAAAAATTTATAATACATTTTTTCCGCCTTCGAATCACTTTCTTTTCCATCAGGACTTCCTAGTATTTTTTGCAAATTCACTAATTCATCCCAATCATCTTTATTCGCTAATTCAGCTTGTTGTGCCCAAGAAGAAGGATCATGCATTTTATATCTAGGCCCTGCTGTTTCCAAGATTTCTCTTAATTGTGTCGTGTTCATTTGAGCTAAATTTTTCCAAGTATTAACACCTGCATCTTGCAACACACCTTCGATTTTTGGCCCGATACCTTCGACAATTTGTAAATTATTATCCGCAAAGGCTAAAGCGTATCCTAATTTTTGACTTCCAGAACCTTGCTTTTTATCTTTATCATCTTCTTTTTTACCTTTCCTTTTTTTCTTCTTGTTTTTATTTTTTTTCTTCTTTTTCTTCTTCTTTTTGCCCTCTCCTGGTTCTGACTCTTCTTCTTTTGGACGAGATGCCAGCAACAATTCTAACTCCGTAATCCGTGCTTGAAGCCCTACTCTTTCTGCTGAAAAATCCTCAGAATGATTATCATCACCTCCAACAAACTTCATTTCGAGATCACCATAATTGGATTTTAAGTGAGCATAATCAGCTTCCATTTTGGTATTCGCTTCGTAGGATAAAGCCAGCTTTTTTTCCAAATCAGCAATACGAGTGTGCAAGGCATCCATTGCTTGAATATGTTCATCAGAAGTAGTTTCACCAGCTTCATAATCATTTTGCAAATCTAGTTGAGTCTGCATTTCAGTAAATTTATTTTTTAGCAAAGCGTAATCATCTTGTAATTTTAGATTAGTATTTCGGGAGGTTTCCAATTGCGCTTCCAAATCTGCTGAATGGCTTTCCCATTTGGAAATATCGACATCTATGGTTCCACTTTTAGCTTCGAGTTCATCATACTTATCTGCCATAGCTTGGAATCGCAAATCTGAATCCGCTAATTTTGATTTAATAGTTGCAAACTCACCACTCATTTTATCTCGATCATATTTTGCTTGCTTCAAATCAGATTCTGTTTCCGTAAATTTATTTTTCCAATTTTTGATATCCTCCTGTAAGCCTTTTGCTTCTGTCCGAAGACGGCTACCTGTTGTCCAATGATAAAATAACCAACCTAAAAACCATGCTCCAGCTAAAAGTATAAGTAGCCACAATGAGCAGTTTGGACACCAAGAAAATATTCCTAAATATATTGATAAAGTCATTGTTTTATTTTTTTAAAATGATAAAAAAGAAGTCAATATGTATTCTTACATATTACTTCAAAGTAATCTCCACTCTCCTATTCTTATGCTCACCTTCTCTTGTTCGATTAGATGCAATAGGATACCTTTCCCCTTTCGAATCAACCGAAATCTTACTTTTGTCAACACCATAATCTCCCAATAAATTTCGAATTTTAATGGCTCTTTGTAATCCCAAATCATAATTATAAACAGGATCCCCTGTACTATCGGTATGTCCTACAATAAGAGCAGACTTGCCAGTATCCTGAAGGTGGTCTGCCAATTCTGAGAGGTAGTCATCCATTTCTTTGTTGTCCTCTTTATCAGAAGAATTGAAAGGAAAATTAATCGTAATGTTGTTCACATCAAATTCTCGAATGGTCGTTTCATTTACTCTTGATCTTGTCACCCAGTTAAATTCTGCGGCTTCGAATGGATAAGATTCATTGCCATCAAAATCATCTACTAATTTACTGTTGATGATAATTCGATCTTCACCAATGAAATCTTTAAACATTTTTCTTAGTTCATCAGCACGTGCCATTCCCATGTTTTCGAAACCATCAGGAATTACTTCATCTGAAAAATAGTAGCCGGTAATTTCAAGATCTTTATCATCTTCTAGCTGATCAACAATATCTGATTGATATTTATCAAAACCATCAGAAATGATTGGCGTTTGATCTGACCAATTAAATGAAAGTGGGCTGACATTTGCATCTACATCTACGTCGGAATTTGTACCGGATGTAGGGTCGTCATCAGGATCTTCGACGACGGGTGGAACTACTGCTACAGTATTATCGCCACCGCTGCAAATACCAATAATTTTGTGGGTATACAACCAATGCCCTACGATAAAATAGAGCAAGGTGAAGATTAGTAAAAAAATGGTTCTTAAACTCATAGTTTTGTTTTAATAAAAAAATAGGGTGAATGAATTTTTCTCGTTGGACATTATAAGACCAACGATTTATGTTTCTATTGTCAATATCATTTAAAATAAAATCTGTTGATAATTTTTTGTCTAGCTAATTTAAAAAAATTAAACCGAGAATCGAAGTCTTTTAGGAAAATAGAAAATCACGATTTGGAGATTGTAATTCAACTAAAACAATGATGAAAAAACAATTAAAAAGAAACGATATTTGTATTTCATCGTTTGATAGTCTATGACTATATTTCGTTTGACGTTGAACGATGGACGTTTTACGGTCGTCTATTTGAACTTAAGTACTTATTTAAAATAAAAATTATTCAGAGAAACATTTAGTCAACTGTTTTTAGTAAAAATCAAAATCATATTTAAATGAAAATTTTAGTAATCGGAGGAGGAAATATGGGTTTGACTTATGCCCAAAGTTTTATGAGAAGTCACATCACTAACAAAGAGGATATGATGATTCTTGAGAAGTCCCCTGAGAAGGCTGCCATCCTTTCACAAAAAGATATTGGAACAGTTTACGGTACTCCAGATGGATGTTTTGCCAAGGCAGATTTGATCATATTTGCAGTCAAACCACAAGATGCAAATGTATTGTTTGAAACATTGAGACCACTTGTCGATGACCAACAAGTTTTTCTTTCTATCATGGCTGGTGTAAAAATCGAAACTATCTGCGAAGCACTTGGAGTAAAAAAAGTAATTCGAGCTATGCCTAATTTACCCGCTCAAATTGGAATGGGAATGACTGCTTTTACTTCTTCAAATGAAGTAACTCGCATCGAGTTAGTCATGGTTCAAAATCTTCTCAACACCACAGGTAAAACTGTTTATGTAGAAAATGAAAAAGCGATAGATGCTTCAACTGCCATTTCAGGAAGTGGCCCTGCCTATGTTTTTTACTTCATGGATTCAATGATGAAAGCTGCGAAAGGAATGGGTTTCAATGAATCAGAAGCTGAACTTTTAGTTAGTCAAACTTTTAAAGGTGCAGTTGATTTATACAATAAAAATAATTTCTCTTGTGAGGAATGGATTGCTAAAGTTTCTTCAAAAGGAGGAACGACCGAAGCTGCCATGGCTTCTTATCATGATAAAAAATTGAATGACGATATTATTGCTGGAGCTCAAGCTGCGTTTGATCGAGCGGAGGAATTGGGGAAAGTAAAAGTCTTAAAATAAACCACTCTTGCGTGTCGCGGTTTCAAAGCCGTGGCACGCTAAGACGTTACTTTTTTTTAACTTGTCGTTATTTGAGAAAACATTCATGAAGCTATCTTCTCTTTTCTTATTTCTATTTTTCTCTCTTCCTGTCTTTCTATTTTCTCAAAATCTAGTTCCAAATCATTCTTTTGAAGCCGTGGGTAATTTACCGATTATCGCCAATAGTAATAATTCCTTTGAGTTTGAATCTTTAAGTGGTTACAAACCTTTCCAAAAAAATCTTAAATATTGGAAGGCTGCTTCTGATGCTACACCTGATCTACGAATTATCAATAGGAGTGTTTTTCGTCAATGTCAAAAAAGATATAAGGATTGTAATCGCCCAAAATCAGGTGATCATTTCGTTGGAATAATGACCTTCCTCAAAAATTCTAATACTGATAGCTTTCGGGAATATATTCAAATCAAACTCAAAAAAACAATAAAACCTGGCGTTAAAACTTATTGCGAATTATGGATTCAAAAAGATCGTCAAGCAAAATTAGTTTCTAATAATATTGGGTTTTATTTTTCTCAAAAAAAATTCTATGAGGAAAAAGAGGATTTAATTGAAAAGCAACCTCAAATCAATCATACAGAAATTATAAATCAAGAAAATCTTGAATGGGTAAAAGTTGAAGGCACCTTTATTCCTGACAAACCGCTCATCTATTTGACGATTGGAAATTTTTATAACAATGAAAATACAAAAATAGAATCCTACAAAAAATATAGAGGATTATCTTGGACTCCTGCTTATGCTCACTATTTAATTGATGATGTAAGAGTCTGGCAAGAAGGAGATAAACCTGAGGAAAACCCCATTTTTGATATCTCCAAAATTGAAAAAAATCAACCAGTAGTTTTAAAAAATATACTTTTTGACTTTGATCAATCTACTTTAAAGCCAAATTCATTTGAAGAGCTTAATCGCCTTTTAGATTTTTTACAAAAAAATAAATCTGTAAAAATCGCGATCCATGGACATACTGATAATCATGGAAATAAAACTTACAACTTAGGCCTTTCTGCCGCACGTGCACATACTGTTATTAATTTTTTAGTGAAAAATGGAATTGAAATGGAACGATTACAATCAAAAGGTTTTGGAGAAAATCAACCCTTGGAAACCAATGATACGGAAGCAGGAAGAGAGAAGAATAGACGGGTGGAGTTTTTGATTTTGGAAAAGTAATCTGATTAATAAACCGTGACACAATTTAGAACTGTGCCACGGCTGTAAGAATATTTTTTATTTAATATTTAATATCTCTTCTTGGATCGTTTTAGTTTTATCCTTAGCATACCACAATTGAGAATTCTTTTTTACCTCATTCCATATCTCTGCGCTCTCATCAGGATTGGCAAGTGCTTGAGATTTTGCATCCATAACCATTTCTTGAACCTCAACAGGACGTGGGCCCCAGCTATTTAATACCTCCAAAGTCTCAGAATCTAAAACAATCAAAATTGGGATAGATCGAGTTCCGTTGGTTAAAAATTGATCCATCACTTCTAGGTTTTCATCTCGAAAAAT
Organism: uncultured Saprospiraceae bacterium; assembly: GCA_964564545.1. Lineage (GTDB taxonomy): Bacteria > Bacteroidota > Bacteroidia > Chitinophagales > Saprospiraceae > CAJQQY01. The sequence continues at coordinate 70,544 of CAZMBP010000124.1, read as the reverse complement.
AAGTTTTAAATCAATATTTTCATTTTCTGCAGCTAACTTATTGAGCACAGGAATAACTTGGGCAGCATCTCCACACCAAGCTTCCGTAATGACTAACCAAGTGATTTTTCGATTCTCTTTTTTTATTTGAGTCAAAGTATTTTCAGTCAATCGAGTGGTTTTATCCAATCGCTTCATTCTAAAAATATTCATCTTCGTATAATTCAACATCGCTTCACTATGATTGTCACCAGTAGTTTTTCCGTCAGCAAAAAGCTCGTCAATTTTCATTCTGTAATCATCGTAAGTCCATGCATTATTGATGATATCTCTTGTTAATTTTTTCATTGATCTCGTTTCGATTTTAGATAAATAAATTTGTGATTCTAAATATTTAGAACGATTAAAAATGGTTGAAGTTTAAAGGAATAAATCTACTTGTCTTGCAAAAGACAAGTGTGATTGGAGCTTTTTTCCAAAAAAATCTTACAATATTAGTGATTATTTAAAAAAAATCTTTCCTGTTGACTAAAGTCATATGTCGGCTATTAATCAGTATAAAACACTTCAAGTTTTTTCAGTATTTTGTGAATGTTTTAATTTTGGATAAATTTAAAAATCTAAAACCTTAACCTATGAAAAAATTCTTTACCCATAAAACCTTGCTATCTTTCTTGCTCTTGATAGCATTAAGTTTTTCTTCTAAAACTATTACAGCTCAAACCTTGGAGGAAATACCAAATCCACCTGATTATACTTTAAGTTGGTTTTCTGGAGGACAAGATGGAGATTTATTTTTCGAATATTATGATCCGAATTTTTATACAGGGATGTTCCATTACGATGGAATGGATTTGAATGAGATTCCTTTTGCAGGTGATTTAAATTTCCCATTCTATTCTCACACCTACAATGGTAATTTTTACTTTACTGCGTATGATGCAAACTTTTACCAAATGTTGATAGAATATGATGGTGGAGCCAATGCTGTTGAATTTGCCATTCCGGCAGGACTTCAATATGGAGGTTATATTGGTGAGTTTAATTCAAAGATGTATCTCTTCTTATACGATACAAATTTTAATACAATACTATATGAATATGATGGAACGGATTTAACAGCAATTAACGGCCCAACAGATTTAACATTCGGTAATTTCATTTCTATTTTTAATGATGTGATGTATTTGTCATTTTATGATTCGAATTTTGATTATCAAATGGTAGCTTTTGATGGAACAACTTTTACTCCGATTGCTAATCCAACTGGTGTGGAATATTCATTTTTCATAGGAGAAACTGATGATCAAATGTATTTGTCATTTTATGAAGATTTGAATTTCACGAACTTTTTATATTTGTTTGATGGAACTACATTTACTGAAATTCCAAATCCTGCAGGGTTTGAATTTTCATGGGTAATTTATTTAGATCCAACTGGTGGAACTTCATATTTGAGTTATTATGATGCTAATTTCTACAACTTTATTTTTGAGTGGAATGGGACGACTTTGAATCAATTACCTATTCCAACAGATTTTCAATTTCCTTTTTACATTAACAGATTTGATGGTAGAGATTTCTTTGGAATGTACGATGTGAATTTCAATCAATTCCTTTTTGGTTATGATGGAACTGAATTTGTAGAAGTTGATGGCCCAGCAGGATTTACATATTCACAGTATGCTGATACCCTCTCTGGAAGTGCTTACTATGTTTATTATGATGCTAACTTTAATTATCATTTGACAAGATTAGAAGCAGGAAGTAATTCTGTATTAGAGGTGGCAGGTCCCACCGATTTTACTTATAGTAACTTTGCAGCATCTGTAAATGATAAACTTTTCCTTGGATATAATAATACTAATTTTGAACAGACACTTTTCATTTATGATGGAAATGAATTTATTGAAGTAGAAAATCCTTTAGGAAAAGTGTACAGTTTTATGATGACTGAAGATCAAGGATATTTATATTTAAGATATAATGATCTGAGTTATTACCAAGGAACTTTGTATAAATTACGTCCCAACTCAATTCCAACTTCTGCGGATAATTCTGTTACTACTTTTATTAATATTCCTTATTTCTTTGAGCAAAATGATTTCTCATTTGCTGATACTGATGGAAGTGACACCTTGAGTTCGATCATGATTACAGAAGTAGAAACTGTAGGGAATCTATTCCTCAACGGAGCACATGTTTATGTGGGAGATATTATTCCAACTGAAGAATTGTCAGATTTAGTCTTCTTTCCAAATACTGATGACGAGGCGTTGAATTATGATTTATTCAAGTTTAGAGTTTCGGATGGAGATGATTTTAGTGATGAAGAATACGTTATGACTATTAATGTTGTTGATCCAGCAACTTCAACTGATGATAATTTCTTGAACGCAAATATATTGTTATATCCTATTCCTGCAGATGAACTTACGACGCTTCAAATCAATGCAACACAAGCAATTGAAAAACTTGATGTGAGAATTGTATCGATGAATGGGAAAGTTGTTTTACAACAAACCTTCAATCAAATTGGAGAAGAATTTCAACATCAATTTGATTTGACCAACTTAGCAAATGGACAATATATTTTACATGGAGTTTCTCCGAATGGAATTGTTGCCAAACCAATTACTGTAAAGCGATAGAAGGTTTAAGTATTTAACTTTTATAAAAAAAAGCTGAGTAAAATTAATTACTCAGCTTTTTTTTGATTCATTTATTTCGAAGCTTATTCAGCAAGACCTAAATATTCTATTTCAAAAATTAAAGTAGAATTTCCTGGAATTCTTGGAGGACTTCCTTGTGGTCCATAAGCTAAATTAGCAGGAATATAAAATTCATATTTTGCACCTGGCTTCATTAATTGAACTCCTTCTGTCCAACCTGGAATAACTTGGTTCAAGCCAAACTCAGCAGGCTTTCCTGTCTTAACAGAAGTATCGAAAATAGAACCGTCCAAGAATTTTCCTGTATAAATAACTCTTACTTTATCTTCAGCCTTTGGAGTAGCTCCTGATCCTTCTTGAAGAACTTTATATTGCAATCCACTAGCTGTAACTTGTACACCTTCTTTTGCTTTATTTTCAGCCAGGAATTTTTCCCCTATTGCAATATTTTTCATATCCGCTTCTTGCTGTTTCTTTTGAGCAGCAGCTTGAGCCATTTGACCAAATGCACGCATTACAGCATCAGCTTGTTCTTTAGTCAATCGAGCTTCACCAGCCATAGCTTCTCTTAACCCATTTGAAAAAAGGTCTAAGTCAATCGCATGTTCCTCTCCTACATCAGTTTTAATTTGCTTCAAATTATCAGCAATCAAAGTACCATATGCATAAGAAGTTGAATCACTTTGGTTCGTCATCGGTAAATTTGCTCCACCTCCAGTTGTTCCTCCGCAGGCTGCAAAAAGTAAAGCCATTGGAATAAAATATAATAATTTTTTCATTTTAAATTTATAATATGTTATCAAAATTTTTGTCGGGCGCGAAATTACAAAAATATTAGTCATTCAAAAGAAATAATTGTTAAGTATGGTAGCTTCGCTTCAATTATCTACAATTTTATTTATTGAATCATTGAAATGAATATCTTTAATTTCATATTCTCAATTTTATGATAAAAAACAAACTCCAAGCCCTTTTCCATCCTGAGCAATATCATGGATGGGGAAAAACTAAGAAATACTTTGAAGGTTGGTATTATAAAATCATCAACTCAGATGAGACTAAGGCTTTTGCATTCATTCCAGGTATTGCCATGGATGAAAATGGAATTCAGCAAGCTTTTGTTCAAGTTTTGGATGGGAAAAAATTAACAGCTGAATATCATAAATTTGATACCAAACAATTCATTCCTGCTCAAGGCAAATTCGAAGTCGAATTAGCCAATAGCTTTTTTTCAACAAAAAGGATCAAACTAGATTTACCCTCGGCACAAGGTGAATTAACTTTTGAGAATCAAATACCGTGGTCTAGTTCATGGTATTCACCGGGCATCATGGGGCCATTTTCCTTTGTTCCATTTATGCAATGTTACCATGGAATCTTAAGTATGGATCATTCAATTCATGGAACTTTAAAAATCAAAAATGAAGAAATTGACTTTTCTGATGGAAGAGGATATATGGAAAAAGATTGGGGGCGTTCTTTCCCAAGTGGTTACATTTGGATGCAAACCAATCATTTTTCAGAACCAGGAATCTCATTAAAAGCTTCGGTAGCAAAAATTCCATGGTTGACCAGTTCATTCGTAGGATTTATTGGAGGGGTTTGGTTACATGATCGATTGATTGAATTTACGACTTATAATTTTACTCGATTGCGCAAGTCTTTTGCCGATGAAAAAAAAGTAGAATTGGTTTTGGAAAATCGAAAACATCGATTAGAAATATTTGCTCATCGAGAAGCTGCAACTTCATTGGCCTCTCCTATTTTAGGATTTATGGATGGACGAATTGAAGAAAGTATGACAGCAAAAATTGAGGTAAAATTATTTGATAAAAGGAACAAAAAAGTATTGTTAGAAGATACTGGAAGGAATGCAGGGTTGGAAGTAGCTGGAAAAATTGAAGAAATATTAGTAGGAAATTAAAGTCAACAAAATATATACATTAAAATTATGGGACTAATACTTGTGCCTATTTTTCTCCTGGCGGCCTCATTAGTTATTATTAATTCTTTTCTAATCAACCGTCTCCATGAAAAGGAACAATTAAGCAATAAAATATTTTTATACGGTTTTTCAATCACCATTTTTATCTTTAGCCTAATTCTACTCTCTTATCATTTAGAAGGAAGAATTTATGGTTTGAGTCCTTATTTCAGAATTCCAATTTTTATGTTTATCCTACCATCCTTTATTGGATACATCGGATTGAGTGCTCAAACATCTACCCTAAAAACAATAACTGAATCATTCCTTGCTAGCACACTTATTTCAGGTATATTAGTTTTAGTATTAAATTATCAGATTATTAATTTAATTGATTCACTTGGTCTTGAAAAATATTATTAGGAAAAATTATCGGAACCTTGCAATTAAGTTTTTTAAAAAACTTGGCTTTGTGGATTAATTCAAGGGAATGAAATTACATTTTGAAAAAAATTAAAATCAAATTATGGACTTTAAACTTTTAACCATTTGCTTATTCTTACTTTCTTGGAACAATACATATGCACAAAAGAATGAAACGAAAAAAGTATTCGCAATTGGCGAAATAGTCGAACTCCAATCCACCATCCTCAACGAAAAAAGAACCTTAAACATCTATCTACCAGAAGGTTATCATCCAGATTCCTTAAAAACTTATCAAGTAATTTATTTATTAGATGGTTCAGCTGATGAAGATTTTATTCATATCGCAGGGATGGTTCAGTTTGCCAATTTTCCATGGGTGGATATAATGCCACAGTCAATTGTTGTGGGTATTGCAAATGTAGATAGACGACGGGATTTCACCTATCCAACTTCTATCAAAGAAATCAAAGAAGCATATCCAACTAGCGGAAAATCTGAAAATTTCATCAGTTTTTTAGAAAAAGAATTACAACCTTTTATTGACAAAAATTACAAAACTAATTCAACTAAACTCCTACTTGGTCAATCCCTAGGAGGATTAGTTGCCACAGAAATTTTATTAAAAAACCCAGCGTTGTTTTCACATTATATTATCATAAGTCCGAGTCTTTGGTGGGATGATCAAACTTTGCTAAAAGTAGATCCTTCATTTTTTAAACCTGATTTTCAAAATGACTTATCTATTTTTGTTGGTGTTGGAAATGAAGATAAATACAAGGTGATGGAAACTGATGCAAGATCTTTAATTGCTATTTTGCAAAAAGAAGAAAAAGAAAATATCGATGCTCATTTTAAGTTTTTTGAAAACTTAACTCATGCTGATATTCTGCACCTGGCAGTTTATGAAGCATTTAAAGTTTTATTCAAAAAAGAAATTGAAAAATGACTATTTTGAGATAGAAAACGGATGCTATAAATTTAGCAAGCTTATTTAGGTATTTTTCCATAATATCATAAATATAGTAATCGTCAAATCTACTACCCCCCTCAAATCCACGGCATCCGCGTTCCATTCACAAAACTCTAAAATCAATAAATGTGCAATCAAGATTAGCTACCACTCACGACATCCACAATGTCCTCGCCCTCCAAAAACAAAATCTCTTTGCCAACCTGACAGAGATAGAACGAGAAGATGGATTCGTCACAACTCCTTTCACTTATGCTCAAGTCAGAGAAATTATAGCACTAAAAGGACTTTTTGTAACTGAAATTGATGGAGAAATTATCGCTTATGCTTTTGCTGGAAGTTGGAAATATTTTTCACAATGGAAAATGTTCAAGGTAATGATAGCTAGTTTTCCCAAGTTAATCTTCGATGGAAAAAGAATAAATACCCAAAATACCTTCCAATATGGCCCAATTTGTATTCACAAAAACCATAGAGGAAATGGCGTTCTACAGTCACTTTTTGAAAAAATGAGATTAGATATGCTGAAAAAATATCCAATTAGTATTACTTTTATAAATAAAGAGAACAAACGTTCCCTTTTTGCACATACTCAAAAACTATATTGGGAGGTAATTGATGAGTTCCAATTCAACAATAAAACCTACTTAACACTAGGGTTTGATATGAGAAAATCAGTTTTATAAATCGAAAGAATTTCAGAACGGACAAAACAACACATCTTCAAAAAACCTAAAACAAGTTTTTTACCCAATTGTCATTCAAAACAATAACACCCTTTTACTCCTTAGCCATTAATTTCTTGATAATAGTCACCTAATAAAGTTAAACTAGTTTACCCATTATTAGGATTAAAAGCCATAGCTTACGCCACTTATTAATAACAACATTTTTGACGATTTTATACCATCATTATTTTACCAGTTTAAAACCTTGACAAATGAGTGTACCTAGTGTTAGGTTCAACAAAAAAGACAGACCTGAATTTTATAAAGAACTAAACCGACGAGTTAATAAATATTTTAAAGATAAAAATATTTCCAAACATGCTAATCTAAACATGAAAATCAAAACAGCCTTTATGGTTTGTTTATATTTCATTCCCCTTGCCATGTTGCTTTCCGGAACTTTGACTTCTTTTTGGCCAGTATTTACTGCTTATATGTTTATGAGTCTTGGAATGTCAGGTATTGGATTATCAATCATGCATGATGCCAATCATGGCTCCTACTCTTCCAACAAAATGGTTAATCAAATTCTTGGATATTTGATGAATACAATTGGAGGATATCATATTACTTGGAAAATTCAACACAATGTATTACATCATTCATTTACTAATATTCATGAACATGATGAAGATTTGGATCAAAACGTAATGCGGTTTTCGCCTAATCAAAAGCGAAAAGCAATCTTTAAATATCAAGCATATTATTGTAGCATTTTATATGGTTTGTTATCTATTTACAGATTTGTAGTAAAAGATCTTCAACAATTATTACGATATAATCGAGTCGGATTATTAAAAGATCAAGGGCTTTCATTCCCTGCAAGGTTGGCAGAATTATTTGTAGTCAAATCATTATACCTCCTCTTAATTTTGTTAATTCCGATGTACATTTTGCCTATCCCTGCATGGCAAACGTTTTTAGCCTTTTTTGTGATGCATTATATTTCAGGGTTGATCTTTGCTTACATTTTCCAACCTGCTCATGTAATTGAAGAAACAGAATTCTTTAAAAAGGATGAGAGAGGAAGTGTAGAAAATAGTTGGGCTATTCATGAAATGAGAACTACTGCAAATTTTGCCAACGGAAGTACAATTTTCGCTTGGTTCATCGGTGGATTGAATCATCAGGTAGAGCATCATTTATTTCCACATGTTTGCCATGTTCACTACAAAAAGATTTCAAAAATAGTCAAAGCTACTGCTGAGGAATATGATATTCCATACCATTCTCACAAAACATTTTATGGCGCTGTAAAAAGTCATCTTACTCTTATGAACCAATTAGGAACTGGAGAATATGACCGAAAATTGGCGGAGAAAAAAATGCAAATGGGACTTGCTAACGCATAGTTGATTTTTAATAAAAATTAAAAACACGTGTCATCCCGAATTTTCAAATTGGAAATTCGGGATGCTTTTTTTCTAGATGAATGGAATAGAACATGTTGTTAAACTGTTTTCTCTATCCTTAAGGTTTATTTCACCGATTCAAAACTTAGGGATGACTAATGTTTTTACATAGAACAATATATTATTACATATTACCAACAATTCCTCTACCTTTGCACCTTTATTTAAAATAAATCACTTCTTAAACTATAACTTAAAAAAATAGTTAACGTAAACTGTTAAGTAAAAAAAATAAATAGTTTAGGTTCCAAATACATCTATGACATTTAAAGAATTAAACATAATTGAACCGATTTTAAGATCTCTTAAAATCCAAGGATATACTCACCCTACTCCAATCCAAGAACAATCTATTCCAATCCTATTGCGACACAAAGACTTGCTCGGTTGTGCTCAAACTGGTACTGGAAAAACGGCAGCTTTTGCCATTCCGATTATTCAACATTTATATAATGATAAATCTCGACAACTGAATCGTCGAAAGATAAAAGCACTTATTGTTACTCCAACAAGAGAATTAGCCATCCAAATTGGAGAGAATTTTTCTACTTATTCTAAATTTACCAACATTAAAAATACTGTCATTTTTGGAGGAGTAAAACAAGGTAAACAAACTAATGCGTTGAGAAATGGGGTGGATGTTTTGGTAGCCACTCCTGGTAGATTGTTAGATCTGATCGACCAAGGTTTTATCTCTTTGAGAAATATTGAGTACTTCGTTTTGGATGAAGCAGATCACATGTTAGACATGGGATTCATTGTTCCTATTCGAAAAATTGTTTCTAAGTTACCCGACCGAAGACAATCTTTATTTTTCTCTGCAACCATGCCTCCAAGTATAGTTGAATTGTCTGGAAAAATTTTAGGCCGGCCTGAAAGAGTAACTGTAAAACCTGAACAAGCAACTGCAGAGAGAGTGGAGCAAGCAGTTTATATGGTAGCTAAATCCAATAAAACAAAATTGCTTATTCACTTACTAAAAGAAAAGCAAAGTGATGCTACTTTAGTTTTTTCTCGAACTAAACATGGTGCTGATAAAATTGTAAAACTCCTAGGACGAGCAGAAATAAATGCAGCTGCCATCCATGGAAATAAATCTCAAAACGCTCGTCAACGTGCTTTGAAAAATTTTAAAGATGGAGTTACAGAAGTTCTAGTTGCGACAGACATTGCTGCTCGAGGAATCGATGTAAGCGACTTGTCTTTGGTCATCAATTATGACCTCCCTAACGTGCCGGAAACTTACGTTCATCGTATCGGTCGAACAGGTCGAGCAAGAGCCAGCGGGTTAGCACTTTCATTTTGCAATGAAGAAGAAAGAGCTTATCTAAAAGATATTCAAAAACTGATTCGACAACAGATTGATATCGTGGACGATCAACCATACGTAGATGATCTGACAGAAATCATTGTTAAGAAAAAACCGCAACAACGAAAATTCAAACGTAAACCAAAACCTCAAGGACAAGGTGGAAATCGAAGAACAGGTGGACGTTGGAATGGGAAAAAAAATAATCGAAATTCTGATTCAAAACCTAGAAGGAGAGATTAAAAAAAGAGCATCATTTCAAAATGAAATGATGCTCTTTTTTTAATCCAACCAACTAAATATCGTCATTCGCTTCAAAATCTTCCTTCATTATTTTCAACTATCTCAGCATCCAAAACTGAAGATATTAAGTCGTCTGGTATTGAAAAATCCCCAAATTATTCTGTAGGAAGAGTTTCAATTAATTTTAGGAAAAAATTAATTCATCAGTTAATTTCAGTATTTTTAATTCCATTGAAATAACATTTTAGCATGAAAATTTGATAGATCAATAAGGGTCGTGCATTATAATATATGATTACGAATTATGAAATCGAAAAAAATTAAACATGAATACAATCCTCCAAACTCCAACTAACGATCTCAACCAAAGTTTAAAATTTTATAAAAAATTAAACTTTAAAGTTTTGTCCAAGGAGAACCCAACTTTGGTGTCTGATGGAAAAGCTGTTATCGAAATTAATCCTGATCGATTTGCCAGAGCAGGTGTGAAATTTTATAAAAGTGATTGGTCATCAATTGCCGAACAATTGAAACAGAAGACCAATGTTATATCTATCGAACATGGATATTTATTAAGCGATAAAAGTGGTGTTTGGATATATTTAATGGAATCAAATTCGACGGTGAAGTTTGATTTGGGAGAATATGAAAATTCTACTTTAGGAAATTTCGCTGGGCTGAGTTTAGAAACTACTGATATTCAAAAGTCTATTGAAATTTGGGAACTTTTAGGTTTTTCAAAAACAATGGGTTCCGTAGAACAAGGTTGGGTAGCATATGAAAATCAGGACAAAATGGGAGTTAGTTTTATGCAGCCCAATAGTTGTCCTCACTTATTTTTTAATCCTTCTATGACTTATTTTAATGGAAAAAATAATCTGGAGGTTATTGGAAAAATTCGGGAAGCTGGAATTCCGTTTACGGAAGAGATTACACATTTTAATAAAGAAGGAATTGTGGACAATGTAATTATTCGTGATCCGGGAGGGTATGGTTTTTTTATTTTTAGTGATTAAATTGAAAACTTATAATGGAATTAGCCACCTTAAAATCCAAGCTCCTCAAAGACATTCAAGAAAATGAGTTAGAACGCTTTTTTTCAAAAGTGCAAAAGCATATTTTGGACGACTCTGACTTGCAAGGGATTTTCTATTTGCTTGCCAATAGAACGCAGCAATTAAAATTGGATATCTTAAAAGGAATCATAAGTGAAGAAAACAAGACTCTGGAAAAAAACACGATAGTTTCAAACCTGATTGGAATAGTTGGAATGATTTCAGAAAATGATTTAAAAGAAGAAACTGTCGAAACTTCAGTTGCGTCACTTTTAGTTGAAATAGAAAATCGAAAAAAAGAATTTCAAAACATCGTAGATGATAAAAGTAAAGGACTGATTCGCATTGGTCAAAACTTGATTAACCTTGGTGGTATATTAAGAGAAAAACCTTCCCCAAATGATGTAATTCCTTACGAAGAAAAAATTAAAATAGGAACAGTAAAAGGTGCACGCAGAATCAAGATTGGTTTTTTAGAATTGAAAGAATTAAAAAATGCCATGCTTGTTGGTGTACAAAAAATTGCAAAATCTTATGCTCAATTAGTTACTTATTTGGATTTCCCAAAAGAAAGAATTGGGGAGGAGCAATTGACAAATATTAAATCTTCTGTTACTGATTTGAAAAATTTTATTGGTAAAATAAATCCTGAAATAGATCCAGCATCAGAACAAATTGGAAAAGCAAAAGCGATGTTTGAACAAGTGCTTCCATTCCAAGATCAATTAGGATCACAGTTTGAAATATTTTTCAAATCTGCCAATGAAATTATTGAAAGATGTGATGATGTTTTGCTTTTTTATCAAAAAAATAACCAAACACTTATGGAGACAAAAAGCCAATTAAAAAATCTATTGACCGAGCTACAATTGAATATTCAAGAGAAGGAAATTTAATCTGTAAATATAATGTTAGAAAAAATAATAAAATTAGGAGATCCTAGACTATATGAAACATGCAAAGAAGTTTCACAAAATGAAGTAACCACTATCCTACCCCAAATTGAGGAATTACACCAACTCGTTTTAGATTTTAGAAAAATATATGGAGCTGGTAGAGCTATTGCTGCTCCTCAAATTGGATTGATGAAGCGAATCATCTGCCTCAATACTCCGCAAAAAAAACAAACGATTATCAACCCAGTTTTGACAAATTTTAGTGAAGAGATGATGGAGTTGTGGGATGATTGTATGTCATTTCCTAATCTTCATGTTCGAGTCAAAAGACATTATTTTTGTACGATGAATTTTGTTGATGAAAACTGGGAATCTCATACTTGGTTTTTGGAAAATGATATGTCAGAATTAATGCAACATGAATATGATCATTTGAATGGAATTTTAGCGACACAGCGAGCGATAGATAGTGAGTCGTTTAAATATGTTGGGATGTAAAATTGCCGGAATCAAAATAATTTTGAATAAGAATAAAATACAAGTTAAAAATGTTAACAAAATGAATTAATTTTGCGTTTTAAGTTAACATGTGGTTAAACGTAGATTTGAAATTTGCATATTTTTTCCACACGAGTTATTTTTAATTGAGAGAACATTTTTAAAAGTATCCACTACAATTCAACATACTATCAAATGAGATCATTTTTTATCATCTTAGCCACAATTTGTACTTTTTCAATCGGCAGCCTTGCCCAAGACTCCTCGAATTCATTTAAAAAAAATACCTTAAAATATGGTTACGGATCTTCATTTCATAAGAATGGAATGTTGGGAAATTATCAATATGGTGAGTACACTCGATTCCTTGGACGACGTGTTGGGCTAGGTATATTAGCAGGATATATCAACGCGGATAAGGCTAATAATGATGGAATAGCTGAGCTAGAATTTAATGCTTGGAAAGGAGATTTGAATTTATATTTATTACCGATTAATAATTCTATCAATAGTTTTAAAATTGGCGGTGGCGGAAGTTATTGGATAGGAGAATTCAAATCACGAGATAGTGTTGAATTAGATTTTACTGTTGTCGATGAAGAAAACTATGGTTGGAATGTCGCTGCTGAATATGAAATTTATATTGCTAAGACAGTTACAATTGGGGCGAGAGCAGCTTTTACCCAATCTATGAATGGAGAACATTATTACTTCTTTGGATTGAATGGAGGGTTTAAGTTTTAAATGGTTTTACGTTTATAAAAAATAAAAAAAGCGAAATGGATTAACTCCATTTCGCTTTTTCTATTTTTTATAATTCCTAGAATTTAGGGCAATTTACTTTGTATCTAGTTTTACTTGGCTGAACATAGATTAAAGAAATTTCAAGTGATCCCCTTGATTGAGAAGCTGTCTTCAAACTTGAAGTATTCACATCATAACTTAATCCGAGATTGAATCTTTCCATTTCCAAAATTGTAGAAACAATCAATGCATCAGCGTGTCCACCATCAATCGTTTTAGAAATTCTATTCCAAACTCCTGCTCGAATCGCAACTTCTCTCCAATCATGGTTACTATATCTGAAATTCACTCCATAATTAGTTTGGAAAGAAGGTCCTTGACTCATCACTAAAATTGCTGGTAATATACTCAACTCACGACTCAATGGAATTTCTGCTCCACCATGTCCTGTGAACCTAGTGTACAAATCTTCCCCTGGCCCTTGCTCATAAAGTGAAACCTGTGCTGGAGCAAGATGATTTATAGCTCCTCCAAAATAAACACTTTTATTCTCATCCAATCGAGCATACCACATTAACCCTGCGTTGAAATCTAAAAAGACATCAGTAGAAGTTGCTAAGTTGGTTTCTTGATTATCAAGAGAAGTATTTACTGAAACTGTTGGCTGATCAAATTGTGCAGAGAACCAAAGTCTAGTTGGATCAATTCGATTTTGCCCTACTCCTACTTGAGCACCAGCAATTAAATATTGACTTTGAGTACTATATCTACTCCCTCCTACTTGCTTCATGTATGATGCACTCAGATGTCCACGATATTGTCCAAAACCAGCAACTCCTGATTGATCTTGCAATGCATTGACTCCAATAGATAGGTAATCACTATTAACAATTCTAAATCTTTTTTCAAACCCTGCACTAATCGTACGGAATGGATGAATATCCAAAATACTATTGTATTGTTCTCTGTAGTTGATTACCGCACGCCAGCTTCCTTCAAAGACACCAGTCATCGCAGGATTCAAATTCATTGGCGAAGCATAGAACTGAGAAAACTGTTTGTCTTGAGCAAAAATTTGTTGAGACAAGATGATGAAAAATACAGTTAATAATTGTGTAAATCTTTTTTGCATAGTATTTATTGTTTTGAAAATCGAAAGGTTGATTTTTGTTTTTGAAAAACCTAAAACAAAAATTCAACTTTTCGATTTAGCATTTATGTCTATAAATATATTTTAAATAAAACTTCAATTATAATGGAAATGAAGTTTTGTACTCGTTTTTACTTTTTTTATCTAATTAAGGTAGTCTGTCCTTTCAATACATCAGTAGCTCCATCAATATATTCAACTTCCAATGACCAAACGAAAACAGCTGGGTTCATGATTTTTCCATCAAAAGTCCCATCCCACCCAATATTAGGATCGTTGATATCGTAAGGAACATTATTTTCGTAAACTAACTCTCCCCATCGATCATAAACTTTAAAGGATTTTACGATAGTTCCTTCATCACCATGTGTACGAAGTAGGTCATTTTCATTTCCAGTAAATGGAGAGAATCCAGTTGGTACAAAAACTCTTCGATATTTATTGACATAAATATTGATAAAATCTTCTGCTTTACAACCAAACTCATCTTCGATAGTCACTTGATACGTTGTTTGGAAAAACAATCCATAAGCATCAGTACTTGGACAATCTACACAGGTCAAACTATCTTCAGGCGACCAAGTATAAAAATAATTTCCAGCAGGTGATGCAACAGCATTTAAGTTAGCTGTCTCTCCTAAGTTGATGGTAATATTTTCTCCTAGGTCAACCGTCAGTTCTTCAGGCCCTTCCACTAATGCATAAATAGTCGTATTACAACCATTTCTATCTTCAATGTAAGTCGCATAATTTCCAACTTCTAAACCTAAGAAAGTATTAGTCGCTGAAAAATTATCTCCATCTAAACTATATTGATAGGGACCTGTTCCTCCTTGAGCTTCAACGTAAAGTGCACCATCTCGATAATCGTAACAAGTAACACTATCAGCTTCAATTGTAGCCCAAAGTGGAGAAGGAGAATTAAGATTGACTACTTCAACTTGTGTACAACCATTGCCATCAGTAATAGTAACGGTGTAAGCATTGGCATAAAGGTCAGTCAGATTTTGATCCGTTGATGAAAAGATATTAGTTGTATCTGTATTGGTCCATTCATAAGAATAATCTGGAGTTCCGCCTATAGTCGTAGTAGCAATTGTCCCAATATTATCTCCAGCACATGGATTATCTTCTACGATAAAACTTGCCTCTATCGGAGTAGGTTGATTAACTTCAAAACTTGTAACAGCAGAACAGTTCGTATTATCAGTAATGGTAACTAAGTAATTACCTATAGCTAAGCCAGTTGCAATTTGAGTAGTTTGATTATTTGCATTAGTATCCCATTGATAAGAGTCAATTGGGAAGCCTCCTCCTTGAGTCGTAATTTGAATATTAATTTGTCCATCAGCTGAACCGAAACAATTGGTATCATCAATAATTGCAGTTGCTGTAATTTCTTCAGGTTGAGAAAGTTGAAATACTGTTTCACCTGAACAACCTTGAGCATCAGTAACAGTTAAGGTATAATCACCTGCAGTAAGATTTGAATTTAATTGATTAGTCGAGGCATTACTCCAAACATAATTATAGCTATTCAAATCTCCTGCTCCTACTCCACCATTAACAATATTTACTCCTAATTGACCATCATTAAATTCAAAACAAGATGGATCTATGTTAATTGCACTTGCTGTAATTTCTTCTAATTCTGTGATAAGAATATCAGCAGTTGTTTGGCATCCGTTTTCATCAGTTACTATTACAGCGTAATTTTGCGGAGCAAGATTATTTGCATTAGCGGTAGTTGAAGCAGGTGTATTATTCCACTCGTAGGTATAATTCGTTCCAGTCCCGCCAGAAGGAGATACAAGTGCTTCACTTTCGTTTTGAGCGAAACAACTCACAAATGTTTGATCCACTACAGCTGAAACAGCCGTGGCAGGTTCATTAATTGTTGTGCTTGCGGTAGTAGTACATCCGTTAAAATCGGTTACAGTAACGGTGTAGTCTCCTTGAATTAAAGTATTCACATCTTGAGTAAACTGTCCCGGCAAAGTATTCCAAGCATAATTATATGGTTCTACCCCTCCTAAAGGATTCGCTGTACCAGCACCATCATTTCCTCCAAAACAAAGTACATCTGTAGGATCAATTGAAGCAGTCAGCACAGCAGGTTCATCTACAAAAATAGAAGCAGTTGCAGTACACATCGCAGCATCCGTAACAGTTACGGTATAAGTTCCAGAAGGCAAACTATTAGCAGGATTAGAAAACTGAGCTAATTGATCGCTCCATAGATAAGTAAAAGATCCATTTCCACCTGAAGCAAAAACTTCTGCAAATCCAGTATTTTCTCCATTACATAAAACATCTGTTGGAATAATACTATCAATAACAATCGCATCTGGCGAATTGACATCCACACATTCTACAGCTGTACAACCATTTCCATCTGTAACAGTAACACAATAGTTATCTGCGATTAAAGCAGTAGCAGTACTATTAGTTTGATTATTAATCCAAAGGAATGTATAGTTACCTCCAGTTGCTCCTCCGCTAGGAATTACTGTTGCAGTTCCATCTGTGTTATTCCCCATACAAGTAGTTGTCGTAGAAGAAATATCTAATGTTAAAGCAGTTGGTTCCGAAATAGTTACACACGTATCTTGAGTACAATTATTTGCATCAGTAATAGTTACACAATAAGTATTTGCTGAAATCAATGGTCGATCCTGAGTAGTTTCTCCATCATCCCATAAATAGGTATATGGCATCATTCCTCCTGTTACTCCTAAATCAATATCTCCGCTATTGTCTCCATTACAATTTAAGTCAGTTGGTACTATAGTTAATACCATCCCAGTTGGCTCTCCGATAGTTTCTTCAACTTCAAACATACATCCATTATCATCAGTAATCGTAACGGTATAAGTTCCTGCAATTAATGAAGTCGCACTTGAACTAGTCGAGCCATTACTCCAATTAAATAGATAAGGTTCCACTCCACCTGTTGGGAAAACTGTAGCTGCACCATCATTACCTTCAAAACAAGAAACTTGAGTGGGTGAAATAAATCCATCAAGAACAGGTGGTTCAAGAATAGTTATCGTTTCTTCTACTTCACAACCATTTCCATCAGTAACAGTCACGGTATAATCTCCAGCTGGAACTGAATTAATTGTTGGGTCAAAAGTTAAAACAGGTGTAGTGCTCCAAGCATAATTAAATGTACCAGTTCCACCGGAACCTGTTGCAGTAGCAGTTCCTGCACTATCTCCAAAACAAGGAACATTATCAACCGCCACATCAACAAAAAGAGAATCAGCAGTTGGTACATTTACCATTACAGTATCTGCACATCCATCTACATCAGTCAAAATTATTAAATGATCTCCAGCTCCAACGTTAAAAATACCTGTTGTCTGTGGAGGATTATTATCTATAGTGTATGAGAAAGGACCAGTTCCATTACCCATCGCTTGAACGATGACAGATCCATCATCTGTATTAAAGCATGAAGGCCCTGTTATTCCATTAGCAGGTACTTCAAGTGAAATATCACATACAAAATAAGTACATGTCGCACTTGATGTTCCAACTGCACAATTTACATTCAGAGCGTTCACTTGAACTTCAAGAGTAACTATATCACCATTGGATAATCCACTCACTAAGTGAGAAAGAACTCCATTCGCAGGCACCCATCCTGTTCCATTTACATTAACTAAATAACTTGAGAAACCGCTAACTGCATCCCAGGTGAAATTAAGATTACCACTTCCCATGGTATCACATGTTACATTCGCAGGGGATGGAATACTTGATGCTACATTGATAGTCATAGTATCCAAACTTGAACATCCATAATCATCTGAAACTTCTAAAATATAAGTTGAAGTTATAGAAGGATTCGCATTAGGATCAGGACAATTATAACATGATAATCCTGCAACTGGCGACCAACTATATTCAACGTCATTTTCGGTATTAAAACAAATTGACCATGAATTTAAAACTCCAAATTTGGT
The DNA here is from genome assembly GCA_964564545.1 of uncultured Saprospiraceae bacterium. GTDB lineage: Bacteria > Bacteroidota > Bacteroidia > Chitinophagales > Saprospiraceae > CAJQQY01. Next base: position 52,567 of record CAZMBP010000124.1, on the reverse strand, counting down.
AACACCAAATCCATCTGAAACCTGTAATTCCCAAATTCCATTAATCGTAGATCCATCCAAATCACTCCAATCTCCTTCTGGGATAAACTCACCAGTAAATGGTGCTGAACTTCCAATAATTGACGTAGTGGCATCTGGAGTAAAACATGTGTTCGTATAATTATCTCCGGCTCCACCATTATTAGTTGATAGCTCCAATGTTTGTCCTGATGGCGATTTAAGATATAATCGGATATCTCCATCAAAGTCTGTTTCTAAATTTACACAGACACCACAAATTTGAGCTGCTGCATTCGTTATGGTTAATGGATTGATAGAAGTAACCTCTAGTTGAGCTTCATATGGATTCGAAGGAGGGTGATTTGCAAACCCAATCTCATAAGTTGGGAAAGTCTCAAAAGTAATTGATTGACTTCCTAAGCTTGTGGTACTCTCGGCATCTATAAAAACTGTTTCCCCATCACATATACTCGTATCTTGCAACATAGGTTCTGGATCAGGGCAATTAAAACAATCAGGGTGAGTTGGAGGTAAAATTGTAATAAAAATTGAAGTATCATAAGTACAACCAAAGTCGTCCATAACTTCAAAAGTATAACTTGCAGTCCCTGCATTTTGAGGAGAAGCTGCGATTGAATCATTCGTTTGGAAAAAGATTGATGGATTATCTGCCCAATTATAATCTATAATTTGTGGAGTAAAAGTTTCAATATTTGGATAAAGTGAAGACTCAAATTCTATACTCCACTCAAAAATAAACCCATTATCAATTCCCCATAGATCCTGAACAGAAATAGTCCATTCTCCATTCAATGGACATCCTAAAAGATCCGACATCGGATCAAATGAATTATAATCTCCTTCTGGTAAAGTATTTACACCTGTTGAATTGGCATATTCTAACCAAGTCCCATTAGTGGCATTTGGTGTCCAGCAATATTCATAACCGACTCCAGGAATAGGTTCGGGTAATGCTTCATCTGCTTCAAAGGGTTCTCCTAAAAATACCTCCCCACCAAAATTCCCAGGATGATCATGTAATATTATAGATGTTCCATCTGGACATTCAATTGATATTTCTAAATCTCTCAACCATGAATGTTCCATAATTACACAAATAGAAACAATGTCATCAACATTTGTCAACACTTGTCCTGGAGAAAAATTAGAAAAACCAATACTCGTTTCGTAGGCAGCACCAGTTCCATCTGGTAAAGCTAATGAATCAGATCGAGTACCTGAAGTTGGAAAACTTCCCACATTGGGTGAAACACCTACAGAATAGGCGCTATCAATTTGACTCACAATTGCATTCAAATTAATAGTATCTCCTGCACAAATCGCATCATCAAAATCTGCCAAAACAGCAAAAGATGGATTCGTAGAAACTCTCACTCTTTGATTTAAAAAATTAGTATTTGTACATCCAAATTGATCTGTAATCGTCAATTGAACAATGTATCCTCCTGACTCTTCATAAATGTGAGAAACATTAGGTCCAAGTCCAAAAGTACCATCTCCAAAATCCCATTCAAAAGATGAAGTCAAATCAGAATGATTATACACAACTCCATCCTGAGGATAGATTCCTTCTCCGTAAAAGAAAACTCTTTCACCTTGACAAATATCTATATATCCAGTATCCACCGGACTCACTACGGGATCAGAACTAACTAAATTTGCTAAAATTGTTTGACATGAAGGAATACAATTCATATCTGCTTGCCACCCCGCACTCTCTCCACTTCCATCTGAATTAAATGTAATTGTTAAACATCCAGAAGTATTTGCTGCAGTCGCTTGAATAATGAATGGTGATCCAACCATAAAATCTCCATTACATGCTAATGCAGGCGCGGTTGCATCTGGGCCATCAAAAAAGCAAAGTTCATCTCCAGCCATTAATTCTACAGCTGAAAATATTAATTGAACATGTGTCCCATCAGTTCCATCCGAACATATTGTGGTCGACAAGGATTCTGAAGATCCGTAATTTCCAGTACTTCCTCCACTATCATAGAAAAAGCCACTACAATCAGTAATTGGAGTTCCATCCATAGAATAAGACTGGCCAAATCCAATAGAGGATAAAAGAATAGAAAAAGTGAAGACTAACCAATGCTTGGAAAAACAGTAGGTAGAAGTATGATTTAAGTTATTCAAATTAAATATTTGTAAGTGTTTGCACATAAAGCAATCAGATTTGGGAATTTTACAAAATCAAAAATGAGGTGATTTTATAAAAAAATTTGTTCAAAATGTAATAAAGTTCAGGGGATAATTAGGGGATAGAAAAATATAATGTGTATGTCTGTTTTTTTAGATCAAGTGAAAGTTAAAAATTAGTAGGTTTTTTACCAAAATCTACAGCTTAATAACTCTACAATGATAGATTTTTGACAGTTTTTGCTGCCTAGACTTTTTAGTTTTTAGTTAGTGGGGAAATTTGGAAATAATTAGGCGATTAAAATTTTACTTCCGGCCTAAGAAACTATTCAATTTTTGATTGAATTCTTTTCCAGAATAATAAACTAAAATCTTATTGGTTCCCTTGATTTTATATTTGGTAAGTTTATCAAAATCTCTTGTCATTTTTTGACTTTTTTCCAAAAGCAAAATATTCATATTATCTATATCAGCCACCTCGATAATAGGATAATTGGGGTTTCCTTTTTCCGTTGGAAAGTCTACAATGTAGTATGCATTATCTAAATAAAAAGACCATCGCTTCAACAAAAACGGGTTTTGAGTTTGCAAATTTGTCAAATATTCTGCGTCGTAAACTTCTGTTAATCGCTCATCGATTTCAACAGTTTCAGAAGATTTATTTTGTGCAAAAGAAAGGATGGAAAGGGTTAGTAAAATAAGTGTAAGTATTCCTTTCATGTGTTATGTATCGTTTTGAGTATTTGAAAAAAGAAATTCAATGTCAGCAAAAATAACTAAACATCGTTGCTTTTTATTATAAAATATAAAAATATGTTGGGAGTTATAAGAATGAAAATTGAGTAGGTAAAGTTAGGTGGGTATGAAATTCTGTTGCAAAATTCAAACATTTTAGCTTAAAATCAACTTTTTTGGCTAAAAGTTTTCAACGATTTTTAAAATAATTAATAGGAAAACAGGCTTCATTTCGCAAAATTTCATACTATTTTTGCGCTCTAATTTTTTTCAGAAGAATACTTCATAAAATTCCATTTGTGAAAAAACAAATCAAAAATCTTATCAAAAAATTGCCGATTGCTTTTACCAAAAATCAGCAATATGATCAGCAAACCAAACAGGTTATAAAAAAGTGTTTGAAACCTAATTCAAATTGCCTTGATGTTGGTTGCCACGAAGGTGAAGTACTCGAAATTATGCTTAAACATGCTCCGAATGGACAGCATCATGGTTTCGAACCCATTCCTAGTTTTTTTAATGATTTAGAAAAAAAATTCCCACCCAATTGCCATTTTCATCAATTGGGATTGAGTAATGAAAAAGGAACTTCTTCTTTTAACCACGTAATTTCTAACCCTGGTTATAGTGGAATGAAAAAAAGAAGATATGATAAACCCAATGAAAAAGATACCTCGATTACAATCGATATTGATTTAATGGATAATGTCTTACCTCCCGACTCAAAAGTTGATTTTATAAAAATAGATGTGGAAGGTGCAGAATTTTTAGTCATGGAAGGTGGAAAAGAAACGATCAAAAAGAATCGACCAGTAATTGTTTTTGAACATGGAGTAGGTGGTGCTGATGTTTATGGAATTCGTCCAGAACAAGTTTTTGAATTACTGAATGAAGAATGTGGTTTGAGTATCTCTACCATGAAAAAATGGTTAAACAAAGCAGCTCCTTTTTCGAAAAAAGAATTTATAGAACAATTCGAAAAAGGAATAAACTATTATTTCATAGCTTATCCTTAAAAATAGAAACTAGCACATTGTAATTATAAATTCTCCCCAGCCACTTCTTTACGTGAAAGCTCCTCTATCGCTGATTTTACTTTTTGAATATCTAATTCGATTTGTTTTGCGAAGTCATGAAGCAACTCTTTGGTACATTCTTCTGGTTTTCCATTATGATATAACTGCTCCGTTTTTGAAGCAAAGGCTTTCAATGAATCTAAACCTATAATATTTACCGTAGATTTAAATTTATGAGCTTCAAAGCGAATCGACTCGTAGTCTCCTTCTTGGTGAGAATTCTCTAAAATAGATTTCATCACGGGAGCTTGATCCAAAAATATTTCACCCATTTCTACCATTAAGCCCGTACGTCCTTTCAATCTTTTAGAAAGATTTTGTAAAAATGAATTTACGATATTATCAGTATTGGCTTCAATAGGTTGAGTAATTTCCATAGATAGTGGTTCTTTTTTTTTCAATTTGTTAGGCGTTGTTTGAATAATTATTATTCTGTGAAATTCCTTGATTAAAAAATCAGGAAAAAAATTTTACTTAAAAAAGCTTTAAACATTTACTTCTTTTGACTGTACTACATCTTTTTTTATTAGCATTTTCAGTCAAAATTAGGACAGGTATTCTTTGATTTAAAGCTGTTGAACAGAGGATATTAAAAAGGGGGTTGACTTCATAAACCAATATTTTGAGTTTATATAAATATTGGAAATGGTAATCATTTTGGAGGTTGAAAAGGATTATCAGTTAATATATTATAGGTGGGAGACAAAAACTATGCTAAGAATTAAATTCCTGCTTTTTAAGTTAGAATTAACTACATCCAGATAAAACCTTAAAGTTAACTTTCCATTTCCTTAAGAAACACATTAAAAATATGTTAATCAATTAAAATACTGAAAGAAAAGGAATTACAAATAGTTAATAATCCTAATAAATAAAACGCAGAAATTAGCTTTGAAAAAAAGTTGTATTCAAAAATACTATTTTTTAAAATCTAAAATATTCTGATATGCTATTCATTGATGATCAATCTAGCTTTACAACTGAGGTATTATACGCTATTTCTAAATTTGCCAATGGGAATGTCTATGTAGCCTTTACTGTTCTTATTACCATCCTTTCTGCTGTATTAATATATGTTGCAATAAAAAAGGAAAAAATAGATAAGAAGTTTTTCCCAATTTTATGGTTCTTTTTAATAACAAATTTTGTCTTTTCAGGCATCATTTCTATGGTTACATTGCCTCTTCAAAAAGAAGCTCAAACAATAAATGAAGAGTATAATAGTCTAAGAGAAATTATTGATAAGCTAGAAGAGGTAGCCAATGTAGACCAGCAAAATGTCAATTTCCTTTTGAAGGAAAATAAAAATTTAAGAGAAACATTAATAAAATTACAAACTGTTCAGAATGAGGTAGTCAAAAAATCTAAAAAGAAAAAACCAAAACTTACGCAAAAAATCATCATTCCTGAAGAGCCCAAATTATTAAAAACTGAAAAGAGCTTTCAAGAGATAAAACTAAATATTGAAAAACTAGACTCTATTCATTATAAAGGAAAAGATTCTACTAAAAAAATTCCAAGAACTAAGTCATAGTCGTGGAAGCCTTTGATTTTATTAGAAAAATTGAATTATTGTTATTATTATTTAAAGTGTTAGACTGGTATTGTGAAAAAAAACCATATATTTAGACAGGTGAATAGTTGCTCAATTTAAAAAAAAATCTATTTGTAGTGCTTTTGTAGTAAACTATAACTTGAATTTGACGAATTTTAAAATGAATTTTGTATTAAACAATTGGTCAAAAAATCATTCCTCCCAATAAAATAATTTTATATAAAAATATAGGGCGTGTGTTAGTTATCATTATGGAGCAGTCGGTTTAATTATCGACTGTTCTTTTTTTTTTGCCCCATAAATTTTATTCGACTTTTACTGTTGAGTCATTTTCTGTTTCCTTTCTCACTTTGGGTTTGATGATCAAACGTAGAGATTGATCGTAGGTGAAATAATTCCAAACCCAATTTAGAAAAACAAATACTTTGTTTTTAACACCTATTAAGGAAAATAAATGAACGATTAACCAAACGATCCAAGCAAAAAACCCTTTGAACTTAAACTTTGGCAAATCGACTACTGCCCTATTCCTTCCTATCGTTGCCATTGATCCTAAATCTTTGTAAAAAAATTGTTCAAATTCTTTCCCCTTCAACTTATTTTTCAAATTTTCTGCTAACTGCTTAGCTTGTTGAATGGCAACTTGAGCAACTTGTGGATGGCCTTGGGGATAATCTTCTTCTTCCATATACGCAATATCTCCTAAAGCAAAGATATTTGAAAATCCATCTACTTGATTAAATCGATTCACCTTCAATCTGTTGCCATAAGTTAATGTTCCATCAGGCAATCCTTTAAGGGTATTTCCTGTAATTCCTGCTGCCCAAATAACTTTTTGAGCTTGAATTTTTGTGTCATCCTTCAAGTGAACAAATTCTCCATCAAAATCTGTTACTCGCTTATTCAAGATTACTTTTACGCCCAAGTTTTCTAAAAACACTTTAGCACCTTCAGAAGCTTGTGTTGACATTCCCTTCAATAAGCAAGAAGAACTCTGAATTAAATAAATATCGATTTCCTTAAAGTCTAATTCTTTATATTCTTTTGGAATGATATATTTTTTCATTTCTGCCAATGCTCCTGCCACCTCTACTCCTGTTGGTCCACCTCCAACAATGGCAATGTCTATTAGTCCTTGTCGTTTATCAAAGTCAGTTGTTGAAATTGCTTTTTCATAATCAGAAAGAATTCGATTTCGCAAATAAAGTGCTTCCGATACCGACTTCATGGAAATACACTTTTGTTCCAAGTTTTTATTTCCAAAAAAATTAGTCTTCGCTCCAATCGAGATGACTAATTGATCATATTTTAATTTTCCAAGCGGAGTCGTGATTTCATTATTTTCAGCATCTATCTCCGTTACTTCAGTCACACGAATAAATACATTTTTCTTTCTCTGAAAAACTTTACGCAAAGGAAATGAGATTGAACTTGGCTCCAAGCCAGCCATAGCAACTTGATAAAATAATGGCTGGAATTGATGATAATTATTTTTATCAATCAAAATAACTTGATAGTTCGTTTTGGCTAATTTTCGAGCTAAACTTAAACCTCCAAAACCTGCTCCTACAATTACAATCCGAGACTGATCCGTATCTGGAATATTGAATGTCATTGATTTATTTTTTTTTGCAAAATACAAGAATTCATTAGCAAAAAGGAGAGGATTCTTAAAATTAAATTCATTCTAATTAAAAGAATTTTACTTAATCAAAAATAAAAAAAACCACCTTAACATATTGGCATTATCCTTGATATGTTTTAAAACAGATGATTGAAATACCTAATGTATTTTGAGTGCTTTCCAGAATGATTTCAATCGCCTTTCCTATGATTTTCAATCAGGTTTTTAACTTCTCAGAAAGATATTTGTAATCCCGAGGTATCTGAATTGTCCTTTCTTTTTTGAGTGTTTCACCTTCATGATATTTATATATTTCCTATTTCATTTAATCATAAATATGAGATAGGTTTTGGCTTAAAAATTTGATTTTCTATTGTTCTAGAAACTTTAGAAAAGAGTTGATTTTTGAATTTCAAAGTCAATAGCCTTGAAACATCTATCGATTAAACAACAGATATACAACACTTTAGCAATCAACCTTTTACATATTATATAATTCTATACATTTTAATTACAATCACCATGCAAACGTTAAAAATAAAAACCACTCTCGTTTTATCGTTGCTTTGCGTATTCGTTTTTGGGCAAAATAACGTCCTTTTAGAAGGCTATGTTTATGCCGAAAACAATCGTGGTTTGGTTCGAGGTGCTGAAGTCAAAATTCTAGATCACATGACCAATGAATTGCAAACCAAAATGGCAACAGGGATGGAAGGTTCATTTGCGGTAACTGTTCCGAAAGGAAGAAAATTTCGAGTCATCGTCCATCACAAAAACTATATTGAGACAGAAGAAATCGTTTCTACCATCGGGCTAAAGGATGCAAAGAAACTTTTTGTAAAAATTGAAATGGAACATAAACCTGGATACATTTTCGATGTGACGATGGCAGAGTCCAGAAATAATGGAACCGCTCTTTTGAATTCCGTAGATAGCGCAAGAATTGAAGTGTACAATAACACCACTCGAACCGAAGAATTGGTTCTTCTAGAACATCCTGCGCCTGTGTTTAATTTCTTTTTTGAAAAAGGAAATCACTACACTATCATGATTAGAAAGAAAGGATATTTCAACAAAAGAATTGAAGCTTATGTCAATATTGATAGTTGTATTTTATGTTTCGATGGATTGAATATGACCGGTGTTTCAGAAATAATGACGGATGGAAACCAGATGGGAACTTTCCTTGCTAACATCAATATGGAGCCAATTAAAATTAATAAGACCTACGAAATTGAAAATATCTATTACGACTTTGACAAATGGAATATTCGACCAGATGCAGCGGTTGAATTGGATAAATTAAAAACAATTTTGAAAGATAATCAGCACATCATTGTAGAGTTGGGTTCTCATTCCGATGCTCGTGGAAATGATAATTATAATATGTTATTATCTAGAAGAAGAGCTAAAGCTGCTGCAGAGTATTTAGCCGCTACTGATGGAATTGATTTGGAAAGATTGCAAGCAAAGGGTTATGGGGAAGAACAGTTGATCAACCGGTGTACCAACGGTGTAAATTGTACCGAAAGAGAACATCAAAGAAATCGAAGAACTGCCTTAAAAATTATCGGAACAGTTGATGTTGATCCGTTGGATAAAAAAAGTTTGAAAGAATTAATTGAAGCAGATCAAGTGGAGGAGTTGATGTCAAAAAAAAACTAAAAAAGAAAAAATTAGTACATCAAAAAGTACAGATTGATTAATTTTTAGTTTTGAAATAAAAAAAGTGCGTAATTATAACAATACAATTACGCACTTTTTTTATGGAAAAATTTCAATATCAAATTTATCGAATTACGACCTCATCAATATAATTTTCTCCTAACTCTTCATTCATCATCTTCTTGATTTTATCTTTTGCAAAAGAAAGTTCTTGTTTCAAAGGAGAAGAATCAATGGTAACGAATAATTTTTTGTTTCGAATAGAAATTCTTGAAGTATATTTTGAAATGGTTGCTCCCATTAAAGTTTCCCAAGTGGTGGCTAATTTATTCTTGTAAAGCTTCGATTTATATTTGTACCCACCCACTAAGTTTTTTAGAACTTCATCGATACGTTGGTCATTGTGTTTTTTCATAAAACAAAATTATTCTTTAATTCTCGCAAGTACTAATTATTCGATATGGAATTTTTTAAAAAGTGACTTTACTCTCGACACTCACCATTTTCGATGTAGAATTTTTTATAATCGGTTTCGAAATTTTTAATGATTTCCTCTACCCTATTTTCATGAGTATCGGTAATAAAAACTTGTCCAAAGTTTTTTTCCAGAATCAATTGAATTAATTGTTGTACCCGACCTTCATCTAATTTATCAAAAATATCATCCATCAAAAGAATTGGATTCGAGGTGTGATTTTTTTTCAAAAAATCATATTGGGCTAACTTGAGTGCTAAAACGTATGATTTTAATTGTCCCTGCGAGCCGAATTTTCGCAACAAGTGTTTGTCTATCCTAAATGCTAAATCGTCCTTATGAACGCCGCAAGTTGTTCGAGTTAGGATTCTATCTTTCTCTCGAGACTCCCTCAGCTGATCTGCAAAACTTCCATCTTTTAAACTAGATGAATAAGTACAATCTACTTTTTCTTGCCCACTTGATATGGCTTGGTAAAAATCTTTAAAGACTGGCCGAAAGGAATCAACAAACTCTTTTCTCTTTTCAAAAATAACTTGAGCCGGCTCCAGCAATTGTTGATCATAAATATCTAACAACTCAGCATTGAAAGATCGCATCTCTGCAAATTTCTTTAACGCAGAATTCCGTTGTTTTAAAACTTTATTATAAGTGATTAGATTTTTTAAATAATCAACATCCAATTGGGATAAAGTATTATCCAAAAATCTGCGTCGCTCTTCACTACCATCTGTTGCCATCAACGTATCATCTGGAACAATAATCACGACAGGTAACATCCCAATATGTTCCGATAATTTTTGATAGGCTACATCATCTTTTTCGATCTCTTTCTTTTTGCCAGGTTGAACTTTGGCAACAATTTTATTTTTTGATTTGCTTTTTGCTTCTTCGTTTTTTTCAATTAAAAAATATCCTTCTAATCTGAAAAAATCCATGGTATGTTGTACCACATTTCGATCATTTACACCTCGATGACTTTTGCACATACAGAGGTAATAAATGGCATCCAACAAGTTTGTTTTACCCATCCCATTTTTTCCAACGAAACAATTAAGCCGTTCGCTGAAAACAAAATGGCCTGTTTCGTAGTTCTTAAAATGAGTCAATTTGAGTTGTTGAATTTTCACTTAAATAGATTTGGATTTTTGAACCGTATAAGATTTTGCTTTAAGGACTTATATGTTTCTTAAATGTCTTATATCGTTAAAAATAATGACAAAATTAGTCTAGAATTAATCAGTAAAATTTAATATTTGGGTAAAATTTTCCCACAAAAATAATTGAATTTTGCAGATTCTAAATTTAGAATTATCTTTAATCTTCAATTCAATCACATTTTTTCAAAAATTAGAATTTAATATGACGAAAGTAGTTGAAAAAGCATCAAAAAGAGGTAAAAAAGCGCCTGAATATAGCAAAGAAACTTATTTGGAATGGTATGAAACTATGCTCCGAATCCGTCGATTTGAAGAAAAATCTTTACAAAAATACGGTCAGGAAAAAATTCGTGGATTCCTCCATGTATATATTGGCCAAGAAGCAATTGCTGCTGGATTAGTTTCAGCGATAAGAAAAGAAGATGCAATGGTAACTGCTTACCGTCAGCATGGATTAGCCATCAGTCGAGGAATTTCGACCAAAAAATGTATGGCCGAGTTATACGGAAAAAAAACAGGGGTAGTAAAAGGTAAAGGTGGATCGATGCACTTTTTCTCAAAAGAACATAGATTTTTTGGAGGAAACGGAATCGTAGGTGCTCAAATTCCAATCGGAACAGGAATTGGTTTTGCAGAAAAATATCGTGGAACTGATTTGCTTTGTGTAACAATGTTTGGTGATGGAGCTGCTCGACAAGGAGCATTGTATGAGTCATTCAATATGGCAATGACTTGGAAATTACCTGTACTTTATATCTGTGAAAATAACCATTATGCTATGGGTACTTCGGTAGAACGTACTAGTAATGTTGCAGATATTTATAAAGTAGGTAGCGCTTTCGATATGCCAAGTGAAGAAGTAGATGGAATGTCTCCTGAAGCTGTTCATGAAGCATTGACACGTGCCGCTGAGCATATTCGTTCAGGTGCAGGTCCTTACTTCTTAGAGATCAAAACTTACCGATACAAAGGTCACTCTGTTTCTGATCCAGGTACTTATCGAACAAAAGATGAATTAAAAGAGTACCAAGGAATTGATCCAATCAAGGTAACTGAGAAAAAGATGTTGGATGGAAATATTGCAACTGCAGAAGAAATCAAAGCGATCAAAGACAAAATCAAAGCTGAAATAAATGAAGCTGTTGAGTTCGCAGAAAGTTCAGATTTCCCAAGTGGCGATGATCTATTCGAAGACAATTACATGCAAGAAGATTATCCATACACTTCTTAGAAAGTATGGATATTTGAAAAATAAAAACCTCCTGTGAATTAGTTTTCGCAGGAGGTTTTCTTCTTAAAAAAATGATTACATCACCCTTCTCTTCCTCCAGCAGGCTCCCCTCCTCCTCTTCGACCACCTCTTCTTCCTCGTTGTGCTTTTTGGATTTCTTGGTATTTTGCAAATTGCTCTTTCGTCATTACTCCTGATAGTTCTTTATTTTGCTCCTCTCTTTGCTTCTGCATTTCGCCTCTCATTGCAGCTCGATCACCATTGTTATTTTCAAATAAAGCTTTTCGCTTAGCTTGATACTTTGCTGAAATCTCTTCCACTTTTATAACTTGAGCTTCCGACAAATTAAGTTGAGCGTACATTTCTTGTCTACGTTTTTTTTGAGCTTCAGGATCTCTTTGGCCTCTTCGCCCATCTCTTCTTGGTCTTTCAACGGATTCAGTTGAGGTTGTTTTTCCAGCTGGAACTGCTTCAGAAACTGTAGCATCTGCCGTTTTTTTATTACAACTAAACAACATTATTAAAGCAAAAAAGAGAAATGATATTTTTAATAATTTCATGTTTTTGTTTTTGAATTGGATAAAGTGATTTTTGATTTTTATAAATATAAAAGGATAACTCATTGATAATCAGTTTTTAAAATCCTTAAATTTTTCACTCTTTTAGATGATAAATTTAAAGAAAACTTGTGATGGAATTTTGAAAGAATTAAAATAAAAAAATGGTAAATTGTTTTCAACAAAAAATAGATAACATATGGAAGACGAAATTTTAGATTACAACTGGGTAATCTCTCACGAACTACCTCTCAAAAAAGAAGAGAGAACTTTATTTCAACAATATTTCAATGAAGAATCTTTAGTTCTTGTAGCAGCGATGTTGCATGATAATAATATTACCTACCACGTAAAAATAGATAATCCTGAAAGTAAAAAATTTGGAAACTTAATTCATGAAATTCATCTTAATGAAGAAAACTTGGAAAAGGCAAACGAGTTACTCAGACTTCTCTTAGATGAAGATCAGAATTATCCTATCAAAAGATATTTGAATACGCCACTAAGGTCTTTGCAATTTCTTTTAGAAGAAAATGAAAATGTTTATACTCAAGCTTTAGTAAAAATGGAATTAAAAAGACGAGGTGTAGAAATTCCTGAACCAGAGGAAGGAGCCAAAGATTTAATTCCTTTTATTATACTTGTGTCTACAGTATTTATTCTTCTTTTGATTTATCAATTTCTAAAAGAAGTCACCTCTTAGTCTACAGATTCTGCAACACTATTTTCTCCGTCCAAACTTGCTTGCCTTGCATAATTTGGACAAAAAATAACCCAGCAGCATAATCAGTCAAGTCTAATATTTCATTATAAAATCCATCAAAATCTTTAACATCTGATTGAAAGATTAGATGACCTGCAACATCAGTAAGGCTAATTTTCAAATCACCTTGTTCGCTTGAACGAAACTTTAATTGTGTAATTCCATCTGTTGGATTTGGAAAAACGGACAATTGAGTTTCAACTTCGTCTTTATCTTCTTCTGTAGTAATTTCTGAATTACAACAGTACTCATACGTTACAACTTCTTCAATTTTATAACCTAATATCAAGGGTACAATTTCTCTCTTTCCATCGTCCTCCATAAAAATGTCCAACACCTCTCCCACTTCAACTTCTTCAATTGATTCATTAATATCGCATGGAGATTGAATAATAGAATCCGAAACAAAAGTTATTATATCACCGGGTTCAATTCCTGCTATCTCCGCTGACGAACCTTCATAAACTGTTTCTACAAGAACTCCTTGCAAATCATCCATTTGGCTAACGGTCAAACCAAAAACGGGAATTTTAGAAACACTAACAATGCTTTTACAAAATTGATTACAATCATTTTGGAACTCTAGTTTTTTACTATCAAAATTAATTTTAACTGTTTTTCCATAAGAAATTTTATTTCCAGAAATTTGAATGTCTGAATCTTGAATATTATTCGCTATGAATTTTTCTATATCAAAACTTCTTGCTTTCTCTTCACCCAAAATCTGATATTCCGGATTTCTCTCATTATGTTTTTTAAGAGATATCATTATCGTTTCTTGAACAACTTCATCAGCTGAAACTTGTGCAAAAACACTATTGCCAAATAATAAAAAGCAGATAAAAAAAATAGGAATTAAAATATATTTCATAAAAATATTAGGAATCTAATTTTTTAAAAAACGAGTCTTAATTTTCAGATGATAACTGAAAACTAAATAATGAACATTTAATGTGTGGATTGAAAATTTGTAGTTGGTTTGAAATTAATATAGAGCTAAAACCAGACCATTTTTTATTTTTTTTCAACAGCAGAAAAGGGGAAAAATAGTGAAGAAAATTCCTGACTTTTTTAAAATAAAAAACTGATAATCAGCTAGTTACTAATTATCAGTTTTTCAACTATTAAATTCTAAATATGACTATGTTAGGTATACAATACCTAGCCTAGAAGTAATGCAACTTCATGCTATTAACTTACTGCTTCTTTTACTTGAATAATCGTTTTTAATTTCTCAATTACGAAATCTACTTCTTCTTTTGTATTGTATTTAGAAAAAGAAAAACGAATAGATTTTCGATCAGGATCCATTTGGATTTTTTCCAAAACGTGTGATCCTTTTTCAGCTCCAGAACTACAAGCACTTCCACCTGATGCACAGATTCCTAGAATATCTAAATTCAATAAAAGTAATTCTGATTTTGGTGAAGGAGGAAAAGAAACCGTCAATGTTTTATAATGAAAGTTCCCTTCATGATCACCATTGAATTGAATGTCCTCAAAGTTTTCAAGCAATTGACTTTTCATATAATTCCGTAAACCTAAAGTGTACTCTCGGGTTTCTTCTAAATTTTCGTAAGACATTTCTAAGGCTTTTGCCATACCTGCAATTCCGTAAATATTTTCAGTTCCTGCTCGCATGTTTCGTTCCTGCGAACCACCATAAATAATTGGTTTTACAATATTTTCACCATTGATATAAATGAACCCAACACCTTTAGGACCATGAAACTTATGAGCCGCTCCAGCTAAAAAATTGATTTTAGTTTTATCTACATTGATTGGAAAATATCCCATAGTTTGAACCGTATCGGAATGGAAATAAACATTGTGCTCAGCACACATTGCTGAAACTTTATCCAAATCTAATAGCGTCCCAATTTCATTGTTACAATGCATCAAACTCACCAAAGTCTTTCCAGCATCTTCAGAAATTAATGCTTCCAAATGAGCTAAATTAACAATTCCCTTATGATCGATTTCGACAAATTCAACTTTAACATCTGTCTCTTTTTTCATTGCTTCCAACGTGTGCAAAATACAATGATGCTCGATAGGTGAAGTAATAATTCTTTTTACACCTAGATCTCGAACAGCACATTTGAACACCATATTATTTGCTTCCGTTCCACCTGATGTGAAAAATATTTCACCAATAGATGCTCCAATCAAATTAGCAATTTTCTTTCGAGCTTCCTCGATTACCGTTCTCGCTTCTCGGCCTTCTTTGTGAATTGACGAAGGATTTCCATAATGGCTTCGCATCAGGTCTGACATGAATTCAATCACTTCTTCGCTGATTGGAGTGGTTGCTGCGTTGTCGAAATAAATTCTATTCATTGTTTGCTTTCTTTTCTTTTTTTTTAAATATGTTGAAATAAATTTCTTTTTCTAATGGAATCAATCTTTTTTCTCTTAATTCTTCAAAGTTTGAAATCATTGAGCCTATTTCATATTTCGTTCTCTCCCCTATTGCATTTTCATCAACACCTTCATCGTAAAATTCTTGCCTAATTAATTTGCCATTATTAGCAACTGATATTCCTGCAACGCATGCAGTATCAGAATTAATAAACCTTACTATTTCTGTATTCAATACTCCACTTAACTCTGTTATAATTGACTGAGGAATTACATCATATAAATCATCAATATATAGTACTTTTTCATTATCGGAAATTCCAATTAATGCTTCAGAACCTCTAGCCCAACGTTCCTCTTCAAAATCATATTCTGTTAGATTAGTTTGATCTTTTTCCAAAAAAGGATTAAATCTATCAAGGGTAACTCTTAAAAAATCATCTGGTTCGATACTTTCTTTTAAAATGAAAATAACACTAAAATTTCTACTCATTCTATTGACATGATTTTTAAGAATTATATCAATTTAGTCTTAAACCATTTGTTAACCATAGCTGATTCATCGATGTGATCATGCTTATATTCAAACTCATTGGTGGAAGCATTATATTCGTAATCCTTCGCCCACTTTTTATGATTTTTAGCAAGTTCAGCAATCGAGTCAGTAATAAATTTAACTTCCTTATCAGTCATCACAGGATGAATCGACATTCGAATCCAACCTGGTTTTTCACTCAAATCACCCAATCCAATTCGACACGTTACATCATTTGAATACTCTTGAGAAACATGCAACAAGTAGTGCCCGTAAGTTCCTGCACAAGAGCAACCTCCTCTAACTTGAATCCCAAAACGATCATTCAACAACTTAACCCCTAAATTATAATGAAGATCATCAATATAAAATGAAACTACTCCTAATCGTTTTTTTACATGCTTTGCCAAAATATGAAGATTGGAAATCTTTCCAATGCCTTTCCAAATTTTAGACAACATCTCTTCTTCTCTTTTCAACATTTTTTTCACGCTCATTTCCTCTTTGAGTTTCATGCAAAGAGCAGCTTTGATGGTTTGCAAGAATGCAGGTGTTCCTCCGTCTTCTCGCGCTTCAATTTCATCAATATATTTGTGCTCTCCCCAAGGATTTGTCCAATCAACTGTACCTCCTCCTGGATTATCTGGAACTTTGTTTTTATATAGTTTTGGATCAAAAACTAGAACTCCTGTCGTTCCTGGTCCTCCCAAAAATTTGTGTGGAGAAAAATAGATGGCATCCAAATGTTCCAACTCATTTTGTGGACGCATATTAATATCAATATACGGTGCAGAGCAGGCAAAATCTACAAAACATAATCCACCTGCCTTATGCATCATCGATGCAATTTTGTGATAAGGCGATTTGATTCCAGTAACATTGGAGCAGGAAGTCACCGCTGCAATTTTGGTTTTACGTTTTCGATATTTATGTAACAACTCTTTTAAGTTGTCTAAATTCACTAACCCTTTTTCACAAGGAGGAATCACTTCTACATCACATATAGTTTCTAACCAGCTCGTTTGGTTTGAGTGATGTTCCATATGTGTACAAAAAATTATTGGCCGAACTTCCTCTGGTAACTTCACCAATCCTCTATATTTTTCATGAATTTTCAATCCTAAAATTCTTTGGAATTTATTGACTACGCCCGTCATTCCTGAATTAGAAGAAATCAAAACATCACTCTTATTGGCACCTACATGTTTTTTGATAATCTTTTGCGCTTCATGATAAGCAATGGTCATAGAGCATCCAGTCACCGTGGTTTCAGTATGGGTATTTCCAACGAAAGGAGCCATTTCTTTGAGCAATAATTTTTCAATGGGAAGATACATCCTACCGCTGGCCGTCCAATCGGCATACACAATTCTTTTTTTCCCAAAGGGAGATTCGAAGCTTTGGTTGGCACCAATTACATTTTCTCTAAAAGGTTTGAAGTATTCTTCTAGAGTAACTTTTTTAACAGTTGCGGTTGAAGTACTCATTTTTGTATGTTTTAAAGTATTTTGATTTTTATAGTAAAATATAGTTTTGATTTAGAAAATCAATTGGCGATATCTCAATTGTTTTTCTATAAATATATTGCAAAAGTAAGTTAGTTTTTGGAAAAGCAGGGTGGGATTTTGATTATTTAAAATTACGAAATGAATTTTATATAAAACAGATTTTTTAGGGAAATTCTGTTGTTGATTTATGATGAAGGGAGAGACAAAGCTATCCTTGTCTTTGCGGTAGGGTATTATTAATTATTTCTAAAAAAAGAAATCCCGAATTTCGATTCTCTCAAAATTCGGGATTGAATATTTTTCACTAAAATACAAACTAGATGGTTGCATGTTTTAAAATACCTGCAATATCCTGTTGTATTTTTTTAGCCAAATTATTAGCTGTGACTTCTGAAGCACTTTCACTATAAATTCGAATAATCGGTTCTGTATTTGATTTCCTTAAATGAATCCAATCTGATTCAAATAGTATTTTTAAACCATCGATAGTATCCAATTCTTCGTTTTTATATTTTTCTTGTAGTTTTTCAAAAATCAAATCCAAGTTAATCTCTGGTGTCAATTGAATTTTATTTTTTGAAATAACATAACTTGGGTAAGTTCTTCTTAACCAAGAAATTGGTTTCCCAAACTCAGCTAACTGAGATAAAACCAAGGCTACACCTGCCAAAGCATCTCGTCCATAATGCAATTCTGGATATATCACTCCTCCATTTCCTTCTCCACCTATAACTGCATTTGTTGCCTTCATTTGATTAACAACATTCACTTCACCTACGGCTGCAGAAGTGTAAGATCCTCCATTTTTTTCTGTGACATCTCGCAATGCTCTAGTAGAAGAAAGATTAGAAACTGTATTTTTAGATTTACCTTCTGGCGTATTTTTCAAAATATAATCAGCAACTGTAACTAACGTATATTCTTCTCCAAACATTTCTCCGTCTTCACTAACAAATGCCAAGCGATCTACATCGGGATCAACTGCGATTCCTAAGTCTGCTCGGTTTGAAGTCACAGCTTCTGAAAGTTGTCTTAAGTTCTCAGGAAGTGGCTCAGGATTGTGAGCAAAATTTCCATTTACTTCTCCATTAATGACAATAACTTCACATCCTAATTTTTCCAAAAGAGGTGGAATCGAAATCGCTCCTGTAGAATTTACACAGTCAACGACTACTTTGAATTTCTTTGCTTTTACCTTTTCAATCGTCACCAAAGGAAGGGACAAAATTGCATTAATATGCTTATTTATATAAGTATCATCTTTTCGATAAGAACCTAATTTTTCAACTGGAGCATATTCAATATTTCCTTCTTCAATAAGTCCTAAAAATTCAGTCGCATCTGCTGCTGAAATAAATTCACCTTTATTATTAAGCAATTTTAAAGCATTCCATTGTTTAGGATTATGACTTGCGGTCAGGATTATTCCTGCGCCTGCATTTTCCATAGGAACTGCTACTTCAACTGTAGGAGTTGTTGATAAGCCAAGATCCACCACATCTATCCCAAGGGAACGTAACGTACTGACTACCAAGCTATTAACTATTTCGCCAGAGATTCGTGCATCTCGTCCAACAACGATTTTAGGATTGTTTGTTTTTTGAATTACCCAGTAGCCAAAAGCTGCTGCACATTCTACAATATCTTGGGGGGTAAGATTATCTCCTGCCGCACCGCCAATAGTTCCTCTGATTCCTGAGATTGATTTAATTAATGACATAGAATTTATAAGTTATTTGTATTACCTCGATATTTGGGAAAAAACGATACAGTTTAGACGATTATAAAACTGTATTTATTACATGTGATTCGTATTGGGGTAAAGATATAAATTTATTCAAGGATGAGTAGTAAAATTAGAATGATAAATTAGACTTTATTATAGTTATATAATCTCCATTCTAATTTTTTACCTTTGGTGACTTTTATACGATAACAATGAATGAGTTACTACAATTTGACCAATATTTATTTCATCTAATTAATTCTGTATGGACTACAGATTGGTTAGATACACTAATGCCTATTTGGCGTAGCAAATATTTTTGGTTGCCTGCTTATATTTTCCTAATTAGTTTTTTATTAATCAATTTTGGAAAGAAAGGTGTATTTCTTTTTCTTTTTGCTTTGGGTACCATTGCTATTTCGGATACATTAAGTAGTCAAATAATTAAAAAAAATGTGCAGCGAGTTCGTCCTTGCAATGACCCTCGAATATCCGATATGGTTGATCTAAAGGTAAATTGTGGTGGTGGATATAGTTATACATCTTCTCATGCAACTAATCATTTTGCTTTAGCATTCTTTCTGATTTTCACTTTGGGAATTCGATTTCGTTGGATAAAATGGGTATTGATATTTTGGGCCGCAAGTATATCATATGGGCAAGTTTATGTTGGTGTCCACTATCCGTTAGATGTGATTTCAGGAGCAATGTTGGGGATAGTTGTGGGGATTTTGATGGCTACATTCTATGGTAGTTTTAAGGAGAAAAAATTGGAGTTTGATTGATTTTTCTCGCCACAAATTTGCAGATTTTCATAGGTATTTTAGGTACAAATTATCTATAAAAATCTGGCACATCTACTATGGTGAACAAATAACCGTAGAGGAAGTTATTATTCTTTGATAAAAAAAATTAAGTATTGCATTTTCCAGATTATTTAATATTGTTTTCTAGCGTTCTTTTGGGCGGAGGATTGGCATTTTATTTCCAAAAAAATAATAAGAAGTTATTACAGTTAGTGTTGTCATTTAGTGGCGCATTTATCTTAGGGATTTCGGTTTTGCATTTGATGCCAGTTGCTTTTTCTTACCCAACAAACGCTTCATCTGAAGTTATCTCTAGCCACGGGAATACTGTGGGATTGTTAATTTTATTAGGTTTTTTTATACAAATATTCTTAGAACAACTTTCCAAGGGAGTCGAACATGGGCATATTCATGCGCCTCATCATGGCAAAACAGGGTTTGCCATTCAGATTCTATTGGGCTTGAGTATTCATGCATTTTTTGAAGGAGTCCCTTTGGAAAATGAAAGTATTCATGCTCACAACCATCATGGTCATTTGCTGTGGGGAATTGTTTTGCATAAAGCACCGGCGGCTTTTGCATTAGTTTTATTATTTCTGATTTCTGATTTTAAAAAATCATGGATCATTTTTGCATTAATCGTCTTTGCATCAATGTCTCCATTAGGTGCTTATGTTGGAAAAATTTTGACTGAAAATGGAGTGCTTACTATGGAGCGACAAAACCTTGTAGTCGCTTTTGTGATTGGTTCATTTTTGCATATTGCTACAACCATTCTTTTTGAAGTGGAAAGTGCAGAACATCATAGTATTTCGATTAGAAAGTTGATCGCGATTTTGATTGGGATTGGAATGGCGATATTGACTATACATTAACCCCCGCCCCCTAAAGGGGAGTTTTGGCTTTCCTTTAAGAAATGAACTATCTTAAAAAAAGTTCACCATTCTTCCTTTGAGTAAAAGCCTTAAATCAATGAAAGTTATATTCTAACGAAAGGAAAGCCAAAACTCCCCTTTAGGGGTCGGGGGTTAAAAAAAGCAGTACAAAATTAATCGTACTGCCTTACTGAATTAGTATGTTAAAATGGGATTAGAAACCCTTTTGTGTGAGAAATTATAGTCCCACGATATTACCGTCTCGAATAAATTGCTTCACTCCATCAAGTAATAAATATTCTTCTCCGTCATCACTTTTGTAATAAACTTGTACTTCAAAATTTTTACCTCGTTTAGGTTTACTATTATTATAATTGATTTCTACCAAGTTACCATCGAAGTAAAATGGAGCTCCAATTTTTTCTTCTACTTTTTCTGCCACCATTGGATTGGGTTGAACTAATGGAATTTCTTCTTGAAAATCCATGTCAATTATTTTGACCAAAAATTCTTCATCCAACAACACCTTCGTGTCATCATGATTCATGAAAAAATTGATTGAAGTATGTTTCCAATTTTTTCCTTCGGTAATCAATCGTGTAACTGGCTGTCCAGTTGGATCCATTTTGATTTGGATATCTTGAAATTTAATTCGGGTATTATTTACCAAGTCAACGATTTTTCGGAAACGATCTTCGCTTTCCATTTTATCTTGGATTATGCTCTCCGTTTCCATCTTAACAGTCATCATATCATTTTGCTCCGATTGAAAATTATCAATCTGTTCTTTGATCAAAGCTTTCTCAGCTTCGATTGCTGATATGGCATTTTTATCTACAATTTCTTTTCTTGATAAAAGTGCTATGTCCTGCTTTTTCGAATCATACTGCGATTGTAGGTAATTTACTTTGCCTTGTAATTCTGCGATAAGGGCATCCTGTTGTTGCACCTTTCTTCTTAAGTCAGCAATGATTCCATTTAACTTAATAATACTGTCTCGAAGAATTTGATTTTCATCTTGTAAATCAGTATTCAATTGAGTAAGAAGAATTTTATCTTCTTTTTCAGATTCAATTGTACTTTCTAAGTTGTCAATATTTTTTAATTGCTCAGAAAGGTGGGTTTTAGTTTTATTCAATTTTTTTACTTGAATTGCACTAAAAATGCCAAGACTTACCAATAGAATCAAACTTATAATAATCGTCAGGGATTTGCCCATGTTTATAGGATTTTAACTAATTAATTTAAAACATATTTATAAAAACTTGTTAAAGAGGTCATTACATCAATTAGATGTCAAATATTATTCCATTTTATTATTTGATCAAATATTATGTTTGTTAAGTAGGAATTAATTTATGGAGTGGTTGATTTCGATGGATTTTCGGTTTTTAAACCAAATGGATTGAATTATATTTGCATTTTTTTTGACTAACCAACTATTTTATAGAAACTAAATATTAAAAAGTAATTAATGAATCAACGTCAACAAACTACCTCCAATATCCTAATGGTTCGACCAACCAATTTTGGGTTTAATGAAGAAACGGCTGCAAATAATTCTTTCCAAACCAAAGCCAAATACCATACTCCTGATGAGATAAAAAAGATGGCAATGGAAGAGTTCGATAATTTTGTTTCAAAAATGAGAAAAGAAGGCATCAATGTCATGGTTTTCGAAGATACCGCTACCCCAATCAAACCTGATGCTGTTTTTCCAAATAATTGGGTTTCTTTCCATCAGAATGGTGCTGTGATCACCTATCCTATGTATTCTGAAATAAGAAGAAAAGAAAGACGAGATGATGTGTTGGAAAAATTAACAGAGGATTTTACGCTTACCGAAATTTATCGATTGGAAAAATTTGAAGAAGAAAATCGATTCTTGGAAGGAACAGGAAGCATGATTTTAGATCGAGTAAATAAGATTTGTTATGCATGTACTAGTCCTCGAACAGATGAAGGTTTGTTAGATATTTTTTGTGAATTTATTGGTTTTCAAAAAGTAGTGTTTCAATCAGTTGATGCCAACGGAGAAGACATTTATCATACCAATGTGATGATGGCTTTGGGAGAAGATTTTGTTGTGATTGGGCTGAGTACGATCAAGGATGAAGCACAAAAAAAGATGTTATTAGATCTTTTTGAAAAAACAAACAAAACGGTTATTGATATCTCATTTGAACAGATTTTGTCATTTGCTGGCAATATGTTGCAAGTGAGGAATGACGCTGGTGAGACTTACTTAGTTATGTCGCAACAAGCCTTCGAATCATTAACCGAGGAACAAATTAAAGAAATTGAAATGCGAACGAAAATTTTGTATAGCCCGATTGAGGCAATAGAAACTTTAGGAGGAGGTAGTGCTAGATGTATGATGGCTGAGGTATTTTTGCCTAAAAAATAACTTCTCCTTTAGATAAAAGAACAAAAAAAATGGAGCTATCTCAAAAGAGATAGCTCCTATTTTTTTCTAAAGAACTAATGGAGATTAGTTAAAAATATATCTAATTCCAACTCGTGCTCTAAATCTTGAAAGTCTATCATTGATATTGAATCGGTCATTACCTAAGTCCTCTTCTGTGAAAGAGAATAAAGGAGTTTTTCCATCAGTATCGTATCCTTCAAAGTTGATCAATCTGTAATCAAATGGATTGTTGTATACAACTCCCCAGTTTTTATTGATTAAGTTAGCCACGTTGAAAACGTCGAAAGACAATTGAATTTTGTGATTTTTGAATCCTAAATCTTGTAAGATTTTCAAATCAATTTGAGAAACGAAAGGAGCTCTAGAACCATTTTTCTCAGCATAAGAACCTCTGTTTTCACTTAAGTATTTATCCTCTTCAATGAATTTATCAAGTGCTGCCCATTGAGTATCATCTATTAAGTTGATTTCGCTAGCATCAGCAGGAATCCAAATCAAACTTCTATTTCTACTTGTACTTCCTGTTTCATTATTGATATTTCTTGCGCTTCTATTATTGTAAACGTAAGAGTAAGGATCACCAGACTGTCCTTCGTAGAAAAGAGAAACAGTTGTATTATAACGACCATCATTTGTCCAATCAGAAACATAACTAACTGCACTTACAATTCTACTTCCTAATGCAAAGTCAGATCGACCTAGAGGTGCATTATTTCTTCCATCTACATTGAATGCTCCTCTCCATTGAGAAGAATTTTGAGAAGAAGTTCCTTCAAAAATAGAAGTAGAGTTACCGTATGTATAAGCTGCGAAGAAGTTTAATCCGAAGTCAAATTCTTTAGTAGTAGATAATGTAATACTTGAAGAAGAACCTTCATTAGTATTAGTTGCATAGTAAATTGCAGTATATCTTTCATCTAAGCTATTTCTAGTATATACTGGTCGGTTATCTGGTCCGCCAGTCCAATTGAAATCAACAGTTGGATCAGAGTTGATATTTTGGTAAAAAACATTGTTAAGTGTTTTTGTATAAATACCTTCTAATGATACAGACCATCCATTTGTGAAGTTTTTATCCACAGCTAAGCTTGTTCTAAATACTTGAGGGTATTTAAAGTCACTTGCAAATAAATCTACTTGACCAGAAGGTACTGCAAAATCATCAGCTACATATTGGTCATTGATACCAGGTTGGAAAACGATGTCTCCATCAATCCCATCTGTATCCACACCACCAACAGTTAATCCATTATTGTTAAATGCTCCACCAGGCCATACGAAGGGTACTCTACTTGTGAAGATTCCTAATCCACCACGAACAACAAGAGACTTATCATTCATTACATCATAGTTAAATCCAACTCTTGGAGAGAACATGATTTGACCTTGTGGTAATTTTCCAACCTCTGCTCCTTCTATATCATATGCGGTTCCGATAGAATCTCGTAAAGTACTTTCGAAATCACTAGCAACATCTTGCTCAGTAGTAATAAAAGGAATATCAATTCTAAGTCCAGCAGTCAAAGTAAAGTTATCTTGAATCTGGATCTCATCTTGTGCATACAAACCAAATTGGATAGCATTGAAAGCTGACCCAGCAGCAGATCCGTCACCTGTAATATTATCAACTAATGAGTAAGAACGCTCATAGTCTGATGCTGGCATTTGATCTAATACTTGAGATAATGAGTCATACTCATATACTCCAAAGTTCTGACGGATAAATAAGTTATAAATATCATAGAACTCATTATGCGTACCAAAAGTAAATGTGTGCTTTCCTTTGTATAATTTGAAATTATTCGTCAAAGTGAAAATTTTCTGATCTAACTGGTTAGCTGTAGAAAATTGCTCACTTCCAACTCTAATTTGTCCTTCTCCATCATCAATGATCATGTAAGGAAAATCATTTCCAATAGGATCTCTATCATCAAATACAGAGGTATAACCAATTACAAGGTTATTAGAAGCACTATTTCCAATAGTTGTACTCAACTCAATTGCAGAAGAGTTAGTAGTCGTTGGGAAAAATACACCATTGTTTTCGAAGTTAATCGTTCTATCATTAGAACCAAATACGTTAGTTTGTTCAGCTTTTGTGTATTGGTGTCTTAAAGTCAATTTATTATTTTTATTGATGTTGAAATCCAATTTTCCAAAGAATTTCACACCTGACAACTCATCAACTTTACTTCCAAATCCACCAGCATCATAACCGTAAGTATCACGTAAAAAAGAACTAAGTGTATTAATATCTGATTCAGAGCTATTTCCATCATAAGATCCGAATTCAAATGGAACTGGTGTTTCATCTTTTTGAATCTCAACATTAGTAAAGAAATGAACTTTATCTTTAATGATTGGTCCACCTACAGAGAAACCATAAATGTTTTGATTAAACTCATCTAATTTTTCTCTGTCATCATCCGTTCCACCAATTCGATCAATTAAAGCTCCACTAGTTTTTCCAGCTAAACTTTCGTTTTGGTTGAAGAAATAAGCAGTTCCTTTAAATTCATTAGTTCCACTCTTCGTTACAGCATTGATTCCACCACCGGCGAAACCACCTAAAGTAACATCATAAGGAGAAACTACAACTTGAATTTGATCCAAGATATCTACACTAAAAGGTGAGATTCCTGTTTGTCCTCCATTTGTTCCGTTATCAGCCAAACCGAAAACATCATTGTTTACAGCTCCATCAATATATACTGCATTGAATTTATTATTCATACCAGCAATAGAAAAACCTCCACCAAATGATTCTTTAGCTTGAGGAGTTAATCTTGTGAAGTCATTTAAGTCTCGATTCAACGTAGGTAAAATGTCAATGTCTTCATCTGAGATAGATGTAGATGCTCCATTTGTTTGACCAGGAAATACTTTAGTTGCTAAAATCACAACTTCTCCTAAATTAACATTTGAGTCAGACATTTGAACATTATACCTGAATGGCTCTCCTAACTTTAAGTAAATATTTTCTTTTACGTTATCAGAAAACCCAGTATAACTTACAGTAATCGTATAAGGTCCTCCAACTTTCATGTTGGAAATTCGGTAATAACCATCTGGATCGGTGCTATTTCCGTAAAATGCTCCCGTAGATTGGTTAATCGCTGTTACATTGGCGCCAGGTAAAGGATCACCATTAGTGTCCGTAACCCTACCATTAGTAGAAGAAGTAGTGCTACCTTGTCCAAAGGCTGCTACTACCATAAAAATGCTACAAAAAACAATAAGTAGTTTTTTCATCATTAATTTAAATTTTGGTTTAAAATTAAATACGGCGCAAAGATAAAAATTCTCTGATAATTCAATATTAAATTTGGCCAGGTAGTTATTAACATTTATTCTACAAAATAAAATTCTTTGTTATTTAGAATTAATATAATTTCATTACAATTTTCATGAAAAAATCTTGCTATAATGTTAATGTATTTAATCAATCAATAATAACTACCTCCATATTTCAAGAATGCTAAATTTTCTTCTAATTTTGCGAATATTCACTTATTACATTTTATAATCAATCATAAAAACTTTTCACCTTATGAAAAAACTGTTTACTTTTTTATTTCTTTTTTCTTTAACTACCCTCGCAATCTCTCAAGATTATACTGTTGAGACGGTAGGAAATACAGGTTTTAACCCAGCAAACTTAACCATTACAGTCGGTCAAACGGTACAATGGGTTAATACTGGAGGAAACCACAATGTAAATGGAACTACAGCTTCTTTCCCTAACAATCCTGAATCATTTGGGAATGCAGTAAGTTCAGGCTGGACTTTCGATCATACTTTTATGACTCCTGGAAATTACGATTATCAATGTGATCCACACGTTGGATTTGGAATGTTTGGAACTGTCACGGTATTGCCTTTACCTGTCTATACTATTGCTCAGGTAACTGGTGATTCAGATATGAATGGTGAGACGGATTCAGTTGGAGTTGCTTGTACTTTGACTGGAGTTGTTCATGGAATTGATATGCAAGGAAGTCCTAACAACCTTGGATTTACAATTATTGATGCTGCTGGAGATGGAATTGGAATTTTTAGTTCAAATACTTTTGGCTATACAGTAACAGAAGGAGATGAAGTAACTATTGATGGAACAATCTCTAGTTTCAATGGATTAGCTCAAATTAATCCTGATACTATTGTTGTCAACTCTACTGGAAATGCATTAACTGCAGTAGTAGATGTAACTGATTTGGATGAATCAACTGAGTCTCAATTAGTTCGATTAGTTGGAGTTTCTTTAGTTGATCCTTCTCAATGGGATGGTTCTGGTTCAAATAATGTGGACGTAACTGATGGAACATCAACTTGGACAGTAAGAATTGATAGTGATGTGGCAGATGTGAATGCCTTAGCTCCTCCTGCTGGAACATTTAACGTAACTGGACTTGGGGGACAATTTGATAACTCTGATCCTTATACTTCTGGTTACCAATTATTACCTCGATATGCAGCTGATATTGAAGTGATGATGACTGGTTGCGAAATCGGAGTTTTAACTTCTGATAGTGATATGAATGGAGAAGCGGATTCTGTAGGTGTTGCATGTACTATTACAGGAGTTGTATACGGAATTGATATGCAAGGTGGCGACGCTGTTCAATTCACAGTAATTGATGCTGCTGGAGATGGAATTGGAATTTTTAGTGGAAATGATTTTGGATATACAGTTATGGAAGGAGATGAAGTAACTATGGATGGAACGGTTAGTTCTTTCAATGGATTAGCTCAATTTAATCCAGATACGATTATTTTAAATTCTTCAGGAAATGCTTTAGTTACTCCAACTGATGTAACTGATTTAGATGAATCAACTGAATCTCAGTTAGTTCGATTGACAAATGTAACTTTAGTTGATCCTTCTCAATGGGATAACTCAGGTTCAAATAATATCGATGTTACTGATGGAACTAGTACTTGGACTGTGAGAATTGATAGCGATGTAGCAGATTTAAATGCTTTACCTGCACCGATTTCTGCTTTTAACATCACAGGTATTGGTGGACAATTCGATAGCTCTGATCCATACACAGAAGGTTACCAATTATTACCTCGATATGCTGCAGACCTTGAAATTATTCCAACTGGAGCCCCTGCTTTACAAATTGCAGGTATCGCTGATCCTCAACCTTCAGATGGTGGTGGTGGAAATACTGCTGGACCAAAAATGGTGGAATTATATGTTCTTGAAGATATTGCTGACTTAAGTATTTATGGTGTTGGTGTTGCAAATAATGGTGGCGGTTCTGATGGAATTGAGTTCACTTTCCCTGCAGTATCAGCTTCAGCTGGAGATTGTATTACTTATACTGATAGTTTAAATGAAGCAAAATTCGAAACTTTCTTTGGATTTCCAGCAACTTTCTTAGTGCCTTCAGGTGGTGTTTCAGCTGCTGGTCATAATGGAGATGATGCAATCGAATTATTCGAAAACGGAGTTGTTATCGATGTATTTGGTGATCCAAATGTAGATGGAACTGGAACTAATTGGGAATATGTAGATGGTTGGGCATATCGTAACTTTGGCGCAATGGCTAATGGTGGTACATTTGACGAAAATAATTGGTCTTATAGTGGACCAGATGCATTACAAGATAATTCAAACACTATGAATTCTCAATACGCAAATCCATTTCCAACTTGTACTTACTCTTTGACTCCTCCTCCTCCAGCATATTCTATTGGATTGGTTACTAATGATTCAGATGGAGATGGAGCTGCAGATTCTTTGGATGTTACTTGTCGATTAACTGGTGTTGTTTACGGAATCGATTTTGATGGAAATGAAGGCCTATCGTTCTACATCATTGATGATATGGGTGATGGAATTAATGTCTTCAATTTTGATGATGTATCAGATTACGTAGTAGCAGAAGGAGATGAAGTAACCGTTACAGGTGCCATAGAAAATTATAATGGATTAGCAGAGATTGTTGCTACAGAAATCAGTTTAAACTCAGCTGGAAATGCATTAGATGCTCCAACAGATGTTTCGACTTTTGGTGAAGAGACTGAATCTCAATTTATTAGAGTTACAGATTGGACAATTGTTGATCCTACTCAATGGTTAGGAGACGGTTCAAGTTTTAATGTTGATATCACAGATGGTAATAATACTTACCAAATGAGAATTGATAACGATACAGAGCTTTCAGGTATGACTATTCCAACTGGTGATATTTTCACGATTACTGGTATTGGTGGACAATTTGACAGTATGGAACCTTGGAATGAAGGTTACCAAATCTTCCCAAGATATGCTTCTGACATTGAAGGATTCGTATCAACTATCAACCCTGAATTAGGAAATAAGATCAAATTCTACCCTAATCCAACTAGTGATAATTTACAAATTCGATCGGATGTACAATTGGATAATATCCGAATTACAAATATGCTCGGACAACAAGTTGTAGAACTTCAAAATCCTAACTTAAATGAAGATGTAAATGTAAACAACTGGCAATCAGGTGTTTATGTTATTACTTTCATTTCTGGAAATGACATTTGGACTTCACAATTTGTGAAAAAATAATTCTAATTTTCATTTAAAAAAAAGCGCAAAATCACTTAAATGTGGTTTTGCGTTTTTTTTTTGAAAAAATAGAATCTAGGAATAGAACAACATTCCAATAGCCTCGTACAAAAAAAGGCTTCAAAATATTATCTACGATTTTTACCTTTTTTTTAGAAAAAATGAGTGTGTTAATAAATACTATATTTTTTCTCAAAAATGAGTATAAAACAAAAAGAATCTTTATTTTTGCGGCTAATTTTAAAAACCAATCTACTTTCAATAATTAGGTAGATTACATATTTACAAATATTAATATGGCAAAAAGAAAAAAAAAGGCTTCAGATGATACTTTAGTGGACATCGGAGAAAAGACGGAACAAGCTCAAGATTTTTATGAAAAGAATCATAATACAATCTTAGGAGGATTGTTCGCTCTAGTGTTATTGATAGGTGGAATTTTCGCTTACAATAATTTTTACAAAACACCTCGATTGAATGAAGCTATCGAAGAAATGGCTCAAGCTCAACGAATGTTTGAAAAAGATTCTTTTGCACTAGCATTGGCTAACCCTGGAAGTGGAAGTCTTGGATTCCTTGATATTGCTGCTGATTATAGCGGAACAGCCGCTGGAAATTTAGCTAATTATTATGCAGGTGTTTCTTATTTGAACTTAGGTCAGTTTGATGCTGCACTTTCTTATTTAGAAGATTACAGCCCTGATGGAAATGTTCTTCCTATTACATATTATGGAGCGTTAGGAGATGTTTGGTCTGAGAAAAATGATATGGATCAAGCCATTTCTTTTTACAAAAAAGCTATTGGACAAGGAACTAATGAGTTCTTAGAAGCATACTACACTAAAAAATTAGGTATGTTGTATGAATATCAAGGAAAGGTAGCTGAAGCAAAATCTACCTACGAAACCTTAAAAACAAAATATCCAAACACCCCAGAAGGTAGAGATATTGAAAAATTCATTTCACGAGTTAGCGTGAATTAACAAAAAGTTACATTCTCTAAAATTCTTATGGTCAAGCTAAAATTGGAATCATAAATGACCATTAACAATGTTGATTCTAACTTTAACTTGACTCAACGAATAAGAATTTTCTAGGAATAAAATAAATATTGCGATTTTCCCCAGAAAACACGCACAAATAAATATTTAACTACTAATATTGTGAAGGTAAGATTTTAAGTAATCTTACCTTTTTTTGTTCAAAAACGTTTAACTCGTGATCCTCATTAATCATTCACCGTTAAACATTAACCGTTAAGAAAAATGGCAAGTGCATTAAAAAATTTATCTGAATACGACGAAGCAAACTTACCTTCTGCTAAAAAAATGAAATTCGGAATCGTTGTAGCCGACTGGAATGCTAAAATCACTCATGCTTTATACGAAGGCTGTTATGACACTTTGATCAAACATGAAGCAGAAGAAGAAAATATAAAAACGGTTCAAGTTCCTGGTACCTTTGAACTAACAGCCGGAGCAAAGATACTTCTGCAAAACCAAAAATATGATGCTATCATCTGCATCGGCTGCGTTATTAAAGGAGAAACTAGCCACAATGAATACATTAATAACTCCGTTGCTATGGGGTTAACTAATTTAGGATTAGCATCAGGTGTGCCTTGTATTTTTGGAGTATTAACTCCAAATGACGAACAACAAGCCATCGATCGAGCAGGTGGTAAATATGGAAATAAAGGTGTAGAAGCTGCCGTAACTGCTATCCGAATGGCTGCATTAAAAGAAGATTTGAAAAAAGCAAAAAAGAAATCTATTGGCTTTCAATAAAATCCTTCTTTGAAAAATGCCGTTTTGAATGAATCAATAATACTTGTATGAATCAAAAACTCCTTTTTCTTGTTTTACTTTTTCTTGTTCAATGGAACATAAGTTTGGCTCAAAGTGATTCGACTCAAACCATTATTCCCTTAGCGCAAAAAGATACTTCGTCCCTCTCCTCTCCTACTATTTCGAAGAAAAAGAAAAAAGGAAATTTCATCAGAAGGTATTTCAAAGAAGATTATCCTTCCCCAAAAAAAGCGGTAGTGCTAACAGCCATCCTTCCTGGACTTGGTCAAATTTATAATAAAAAACATTGGTATATAAAATTGCCTCTGATATATGGTGCATTCGGAGGACTCATTTATAGTATTCAATTCAATGGTAAAAACTATCGAGACCTAAAAGAACAACATCGTTTCATGGTGGATGGATTAGATTGTACCGTTAGTCGATTTGAGGGTTTTGTAGATGCAGAAGTACTAAAAAATGCCCGAAATCAATATGATAAACAACTTCAATTTTCTTACATCGGAATTGGGTTAGCTTACGTGCTTACCGCCGCAGAAGCTTTTACGACGGCTCATCTTCTAACTTTTGATGTATCAGATGATTTAAGTATGCAACTGAAACCTTCCTTTGAAACGACTCCAAGTTCAGGAATGGCGGTTGGTTTTGGAGTGAATTTCCAAATAGGAAAAAAGAAAAATATTATCCCTAAAAATATATTTGAATAGACTTTATTCGATGGACGTTGAACCTTACACATTTTACGACCTCCCAAACTTCAATGGAATAATCTTTAATAAGTTGGTTCTAAATAGCTTTATATCACAAATTCTAAACTTTAAAAAAGATTAGGATTTCAATACATTCAGGATTAAGTCCAATTATTAACCACTTAAAAAAGTGGTTTTTTTCTCAAATTTTATGCACTTTTGCACAGGCTATTTAAGTAATCTACCAGCCTACAATAACTCCAATCAACATTAGACCTTCCTCTTCCTAAACCGTATATTATAAACATTTTACTTTTGGTGATTTATTTGCTAAAGTAACTATGTGCTATTTGTACTATTACAAAAAAAACATACTATTTAAAGCATATACTTTTTTAATCAAATTAGACGCAGTCATGCAAGACAAGGATTTACAGTTAAAGAAAATGCTCGAAACCAATAAAGTCCAAAAAGACTTTTACGAGTACGAACCACAGGAGGAACAATTCGAATACGAAGGAAATTTTATTGGCCGAACTTGGGCCAAACTCCGTTCAGGTTATGGAACTATCGTTAACTCTCTCGGAGAATTTGAAATGTGGAGTAGTCTTCATTGGCAATGGATGGGCGACCTGTCTAACAAAAAAGTTTTAGACTTAGGCTGTCATGCTGGAAATCAATTGAGTTTGGATTTGGCAAAAAAAGCTAAATACTATGTTGGGTTAGATTTGAGTGAATCAGCAACCGCTGAATTACAAAGAAAAATTAATGATGCTGGAATTGAAAATGCAATTACCGTTGCTGCAGATTTTCTTTCTGAAGATTTTACAGAAAGAGATTTTGATGTAGTTTATGCACAATCAGTTTTTCACCATTTTAAATATATGGAACCATTTCTTGAACGTGTGGATGAAGTTTTAGCTCCTGGAGGCCAAGTAATTACTTCTGATCCATTGGCTACTTATTGGCCATTAAAAACACTTCGAGCAATCTATAGACCTTTCCAAAGAGACAGCGACTGGGAATATCCTTTCACTAAAGAGACTTTTGATTTGTTTCAAAAATACTTTGACATCGAGAATCTGCAAGGGATGATGGGTAGCACAAAATGGGTTTTATTGATCTATCCTTTTAGCAAAAAATTAGGTGAGAAGAAATGGGATAAATGGCTAAAAGAAGATCAGACTAAAGCTAATAAGGTCGGAAGTCACTTATGGAAATGTATGCGTGTAACTATGAATTTACGTAAGAAGAAATAATACATAATTTTTTTTGTCATAAAAAAGGTCAAATGAATATACTTCATTTGGCCTTTTTAATTTATATTTGAAACCAAACAAACGACTAAAAGTAAATTTTATAACCTCCTATTTTAAAAACCAATAAAAAGACTATGAGAGTGATCCGCCCACTTTTTATTTGCCTTACGATCTTATTACTTTTTTCAAATCTTGCTTTTTCGCAGTCAGATTCTCCTTCTTCGATATACCACGATTCAAAAGTGTTGTCTGATTTTTTGGAAAATTATCCTGCTCCGATGATTCATTTTAATATCGCTGGAGGGAATTCCGGTCGACCTATAATTACTAAGGACGATCAGAAAGTTGAAATTAAAAACGAAAAATCCCTTCAATATTATAATCTAACATCCTATGGTTATTATCGAATTGGAATGTCCAATCCTAAATATAATGATACCATCAACATATCCGTAAATGATACCATTCTTCAAATTTTACCAATTGAAGATAAGCAAGATGAGTATAGTAAATCAATTGATTCCTTAGATGCGATAGTTATTGGTTATTATCCTTCTTCCCTAGGAATTATAGTTTTTAAACACACTAAAGTTTTTGAAGAGTTAGGTAAGGATGAAAATGGAAAACCCATTTTTGAAATTTATCAAGACCCACCATATTCTAATCATATTTATGAAAGCGGTAAAAGCACAGATGAATACACTAAAATTCTAAATATTTTAACAGCACAATCTGGTGACTTGTTAGTGGATAAAGATGCAAATTGGTCTTTTACAAATCTTCAATCTAAATACTTGACCAACCCCTTCTTAAATAACTTGAATAGAGCTAACCCCCTTTTTGATCCATCAGTAGATATTTATTTCTCTCCTGAATTTTCGAAAAAATTTACTCAAAATTTTTCTCAAAATTATTATTCAAACTATCCTTATCATAAATTACTCTATGGAGATTCTATTTTGAGCTTTCAAAAAACAGTTTCATTCAAAGATGCTTCCATCAGTTATCGTAAACAAATTACAACTTCCCAAAATGAACTTACTGATGCTAGTATTAGAATCAATGAAACCAACAAAAGGAAAAATCTACTCGATGCAAAAACAGTTGCCGTTGGGCTTTCTGATTTCATTGCAGAACGAGCGCAAGAGGAATTGAATTTGACTTTTTTTAATCGCTTTAAAGAAAACTTAAATAAACCATCTGAATTAACTGTCCTTTTTCCAAATACAAAAAATCTACTTTATCAATTTGAAATCTCAAACTACAAAACCCTCTTATCTCATGCGAGAGAATCATTCAAAGTAGATTTAGACAATTTGGGTTTGAATTTTCCCGAAATTTTAAAATTAAAAAAGTATCAAAATTTATATAACTCCCCTGAAGTTTTTAATCTTTCCCTCATTTATTCCATTGCTGATTTGGCATACAAAGAAGAGCCTGTAGAAAATATTTTAGTGGCAGCTTTTCAAAAATTAAAAGATCGGAAAATAGAATTAAACAAAAGCATCAATGCAGAAATAGCTGATAACCTTATTGCAGCAGTAACGCCTACTAACCGAAAAAAATCTTCAATTACAAGTAAGCAAATTAAGAACAATGAAAAACTACAAAGACTGAAAATACACGTAGAAGATTATTTAAATGCCATAGAGAACTGTCAGGACGAGATAAGGAATTTCCAGAGTAATATATATTTAGAAGTATACCTTGATAGCAGTCCAATGTTAAGTTCTAAATATCCTAATAACATTCATGCTCTAGAAGATGATCAAGATAACATTAATTTAAACGAAACAAATATTCGATTAAATAGAAATACCAATTTTGTTGCTCATAGTGATTTCTTTAGACCAATTCAATATAATAATCGCATTGCTAATGAGTCCTCATTATTGGATTTTTATAAAAAAACAATCGGGGCTAACCTAGATGGAAAAGAATATTATGGCTATCTCATTGATAATCCCCAACCTGGAGATTATCAAATTTTCTTCCAACCGCCTCCTGATTCTATTCATTCTGTTTTGGCTGAAGGCATTGAAGGTTGTAGAAATATGCTAGCTGAAGATTTTGAAAAAGAGATTGATAAAAATTATTTTTTATCAAGAGATCTAGCAAAAATATTTCGAAAGATTACCATGGATTATTTTCTTCGTCAAGAAAAATTAGCTGGCCCTGAAAAGAAAATTATTGCATTTTCAGAAAAAGTAAAAACGCTTAAATCATCCATAGAGCATGAAATTTCATTTTGGGAAAAAACAACGCAACTTGATCGTTCTGATCATCATATAGCAGGACTTTATTTTTTAAAATCCTTAATGGAAAAAGATATTCAAATTAAATTATTTGAAGATGTAGCAAACCTTTTGGAATCAGGAAATGAATACAATAAGTTAGTGGAGGACTTCTATGGAAAAACTTTAAAGGAAGATACAGATTATCAAAGAAACATGAACTTGGCCTTAAATCATTTAGATTCTCTTCAATTTGACTTTGAGGATAAAATTAATTTAATGGTAAAAGATTACGGTTCTATTAATTTTAGTGATTCCACCTATCAACATCAGAAATTAAGTTTTCAACTTCATTTGGATACCATTTCAATAAATGAAAAATACAATATATCATATTCTAAATCACTTTTGGAAAGAGTTGCTTTTAATACAGGAGAATTCCATGGTCTTACCAATGATGAAATCTCATTCTTAAATGAGGAGAATCCTTTGGTTGTAGGAATGGTTTCTGAGTTGTTTTCCAAAAATTCGAGGATGAAAGAGCTGGGAAATCAGCTAAATGAATTAAACAAACAATTAGAAACTCAAGAAGACGAAGCTGAAAAGGAAAATATTAAAAATCAAATCATACAATTAAATGACCAACGAGACCAAGTTGAAATGGAAATTGAATCAACTTTGGATGCCAATTTTCAACAATTGGAAGATTTAAAAAATGAACTACTTGCAAAATCTAATTCTAAAAAAACATCTTTAATTCAAAGATTCAATGAACAAGTAAATAGTCTAGGGAAATCTTCATCAAAACCACTTCATGAGTTTTATTCTTTAAATGATAACCCTTATTTCAAAAAATATAAGAATTTAAAGGAGTATGATAACGAAATTGACTTTTCTCAAAGAGAGGAAATGTTTAATATCAAATACATGGATCAACAATTGGATACTCTAGAAGTGGTTATCAATGAATTAAAAGAAAAGCGACTTCAATTTGAAAATTATTTTACATATTTAGATACCACCTATTGTAACAATCTAGTGGGTGCTCATGAAAACGCAAGTAACTTAGCTAAGAGTTTAGAATTTTCTGCCCACTTACTTTTTGCATTCCGTGATTATGAACAAATATATGATACTGTTTTTGTTTATGATAGTACTCAATTAAGTGTCACTATTAATCAGTTAGACACTCTTACCGGATTTACCAATACAATAACTAGAGATTCATTATTTATAAAAAGAAAACCAATCGATGGAACTACAAATCCTCTAGTAGAAGCGCGATGGATCACCCGCAAAGAATTTGATGATCTTAGAGGAAATGAATTACAATGGAATATTTTCCTTGGTTTGCTTTACCAAAGATTAAATAGCATTGAAAATGCTCCTAATTTTTCTGCAGAAGGTGTCGCTCTTCTTGCAACCAAATTTTTGAGCATTACTCATGATATGGAAAATTACAGATCAGAACTGCGGCGTAAAAAAGCGACAACTCCTGATTTAGTAACTTTTAAAGACTATTATCCATTTATCCGTTCAACGGTAGATTTATTCAATACGGTGATTACCACTCCTAGTGTTGGAGATACCTCATTGACCATTTCTAAAAAATTTGGACTTCAAAATATTCCTCAGATTTCCAATGAAGCGCTTTCGCTTTACGAAAATATTTATGTCAAAGAATACGGCAATGCTGTATTGAACACAATGGAATTATTAAAATTAATTTCCAATAAAAAATTAGGAAAGAAAGAAGCTCGAAAAGCTCAACGATCGATAAATGCTGTTTTGACTTATGGAACTTTTATGGCCAATATGATAAATGCCCAAACTTCTGATCAAGTCAAAAATATTTTGAAATCTGCAACTCTTCCACCAGGAAGTTCTCGTATAAAAAGAGAAACTGTTTCTAGTTTCACCATCAACTCATATTTAGGTGCAGCAGTAGGAAGAGATCGATTATTGGGTGTCCCTGAAAATATAGATTTAGCTCAAGATGCATTCGGAGCTTCTCTTTCAGTTCCAATTGGTTTTACTTATAGCTTTAGTCCTAACATTATTAAGAATAATAGTTCCTTCAGTATCCATGTGCCACTAATTGACCTTGGAGCAATTACAGCCTACAGACAAAATCCAGATAATCCAAATTATAGCATTGACGACCTACCTGATTTCAGTTGGCAAAATTTGTTTTCACCAGGTGTCTTTGCTGTTTATAATTTTGCAGATTCTCCATTTTCATTAGGAGTTGGTGGTCAATATGGTCCGCAACTCCGACAAATCACTCCAACAGGAGGTGAAGCAATCAATGTCAATTCTTGGAGATTCCCAATGGCATTTTTCACGATTGATGTTCCATTTTTTAATCTTCATACTGGAGCTCGAAAAATTATTGTTGATTAAAAATTTAATAATTATATGCGAAGTATTGTTGTTACAACCATAGAGGATTACATCATCAAAGCCCAACACAAGAAGGCCTTTGAATACATGAAAGAAACAGCAAAAGAATTGCTGAAATCACAAGTTCTATTTGATAATCTTTTAAAGCTACAGAGTAGATTTACCAAATTAAAAGATCAAGGGTTTAACAACACCATTGATAAAAACAGCTATATGGTGGAGTTATCTAAAATAAACGAAAGTTTAATTGAGTATAAAAACCGAATAGAAGAACTACTTGATGAAAAAGATTCAAAGGATGATCAAACTAATCCAGAAATTGAATTATTGATTTACACCAATGCTTATGCCTTTACCATAAAGGATATTGATATGGTAAGTAAAACAATTCATTCTGAAATAAACGAAGAAATGATTGTTGCCTGTAATCAATTGTTTTCTTCAGGTTTAGATTTGATTTATGATGTGAGATCAATCGAGATAATAGAAATGGCCGAGGACTTTGCTACTGCAAGTGTTGTCCAGGTTACGACTAAAAAAAATCCGACAACACTTTTTAGAGATAATGAAATAAAAATCAATCATTCATTCGCAAAGGAAAATGGCCGATGGAAAATTTTCTCTTCATTAACTCAAGAGATAAAATATTTTTAACCCCAACATTTCAACTTCATTCCTATGTTTCATTTAAAAATACTCAACCAACTTAGTCATCAAGATCTTGAAGCGATAAAGGCGACTATTACAGCTCACCCCAATCGACATTTCACAACTGAACTAACTGGTTATAATTTCCCAGGAACAAAAGTCAAAGAACTTATAGAAAGTAAATGTGGTGTCTTGATAAAAAAAGAAGATGGCTATTCAGAAAATCTAATTAAAGAGTTTATTAATCTAGGAAAGGAGACTGTTATTTTTTTAGCAAAAGATTTCTCTGAATCGGAATTAGAAAAACATTTGGAAAAAGGCGCTGCAGTTATCGTAGGAAGAAGTGATAACTTCGATGTTTTCCAAATTAAAAAACTTGTTGTCAAAGGCAAGGAAAAAGTCTTTGTTCTTGGGGGGCAATTATTAGAAACTCATATCAAAGATTATTTGGTTTCAGGTGGATCAGTTTTATTAAAACATCTAGATTTGGATGCTCGAAAAATCACTAAACTACTTCCAGATGGAGAAGAAAGAATATTTATTCAAAGTGGTGGGTTTTCAAATTTTAGGATAAATAATTTTTTAGAGGGAAAAGCCAATCTTATTTTCGGAAAAGGAAATCAACTGACTACAGATAGAATCAAGGAAAAAGTGGAAAAATTTAAAAGCCAAATTCGAATTGAATCTGAACATCCAACCTTTGATATTGACTGGGTAAAAGAAATGGAAGATTTAGGAGCTATCATTATCTAGAAATAACAATACATTTACATCTACAAAAAAGCCTTGATTGAATAATTCAATCAAGGCTTTTTGTTATTTCTAATCTTTTAATTTATCCTTAAACTCCTTCTTAAACTTATCCACTTTAGGTTTCACCACAAAAGTGCAATAAGGATTTCGATCTCCTACTCTAGCTAAATAATCTTTATGATAATCCTCTGCTTGATAGAATTTTTCGAACATATTCATCTCAGTTACAATTGGATCTGGCCATAAATCAGAAGCATCTGCTTCCTTCAATGATTTTTCAGCAATGGCTTTTTGATTTTCATCATGATAAAAAATCGCTGATCGATATTGTGGCCCAACATCATTGCCTTGACGATTAGGCGTAGTCGGATTGTGTGTTCGCCAAAATACATCCAATAACTCTTCAAAACTAATCACTTCTGGATCAAATTTAATTTGAACTACTTCCGCATGTCCTGTTGTTTTGGCACAAACTTGTTCATAGGTCGGATTTTCAACATGACCTCCTGAGTAGCCTGGATAAACTGACTCTACTCCTTTTAAGGTATCAAATACTGCTTCTGTACACCAAAAGCAACCAGTTCCTAAGGTCGCTAATTCAAAATTTTTATCGCTCATTTTATTTTTTCGAAGTAAACTGTTTGAAACTAAAAAAGTTGAAAAAAATAGGGTGTAAGTTGTTATAGACTTGTTAAGTTTTTCAAGTACTCAAAGTAAACACTTTTCGATAAAAATAAAAAGAATCAATTCCCATTTAGCAATTGACTCTCTTTTATTTTAAGTTCTA
Source organism: uncultured Saprospiraceae bacterium (assembly GCA_964564545.1). Taxonomy (GTDB): domain Bacteria; phylum Bacteroidota; class Bacteroidia; order Chitinophagales; family Saprospiraceae; genus CAJQQY01. Next base: position 12,184 of record CAZMBP010000124.1, on the reverse strand, counting down.
ATAATAATCCAATTACATATTCTCAACTTTCACTCTTAAACTTAATGCTACGATTCTTTTATCACCTCTTGCTCCAGAAACTCTAAAAGGTAAATTTCCTGTTTTCCCTTCAATATCACCGTAAACCTTATTATTCTGAGCATCCACATAAAAAACTAATTCTTCAACATATGGCTTAGGACTCGCACTACATAATTGATCATTCAAATTTGCTCGATAATTATAAACTTTGATAATAACAGGTACCAATGTAGCTTTATCAATTCCCGCTGAGAATGTCCAAAAGTAGTCTTTTCCACTTTGATAAAATTTACTATCAATAGTCTTTTTCTCCTTAATTGGTTGTGATTTTTGGAATCCTGCACTACCTATTTTTACTTCTACTCGATAGCCATCACTTCCTATATCTTCTCCTGAAGTATTTTTCAGGTGTGTAAATTCAACTTTTACCCTTTTCTTTTTTAAGCGTGGAGTATCTGTTTTATTCCTCCATGAACTCCAGTAATCTCTTACCGCATTTGGACCTTTGGGCATTAAATAATTTCCAATGAATGCCGCAGTACCTCGGTTAAAACAAATAGAACGATGATTATCTAGGTTCCAAGGATGAAAAGAACCATAATCTTTTCCATAAATCCGATACCAAGATCCTCCATTGAATCCTGAGAAGTGCCCTACTTTTGACCCCGTTAATTTTAGTCCATGCCCTGAATTAAAAGAAACAAAACCATCAGAATCAAAGTAATTATCTTTCCTCATCTCAACTTGAATTCCAGTTCTAATTAATTCATCTGCAGGATCATTATAAGCAGATACCTTGAATTTATCTCCATCTTGTCCTCCACTATAAACCCTCGGCCAATAGTTTTTAGGACCAGAGTTTAATTTATCCAGAGCTAAAAGTTTAAAAGATTGATCTCCAAGTTTGTAGTATCCTTTCTCCTTTTCTACATCTTTATATTTTCGAGTAATATCACTTATGGAGTTATCAAAAAGACTCCCTAATGCTCTTTTATGTAGATAAAAAACATGCCCTGGATGGCTACCGGTCAAAGTATAAATCGGAACTAAGTCCCCATTAGTTCTTTTGGCATATTCTGGCTTTAACATTCCCTTCAAATAGAAATTATTATTCTTAATATCATTCAGACAAGGTTTATTGGCATCTATCTCTTCTCTTCTAAATTGTTCTAAACCATCTGCCAAAGCAAAATATGGTGAAGACCTCATGGCTTTAACCATTTTTTTTAAATCTGCATCTGTTTCATGTGCTTTAGCTGGAAGTGGACTTCCCTCATGAGGTGTAGCTAGCGTTGTTAACCAGACTGTCCTATTTCTTATAAAGTCAGCTCTTTTCCGTTCTTCTTCCGTGAGTATTACATATCCTCTATCGGCTTCAGTAGGATTGGATAAAATAGCTCGACTAATGATTCCACCAAAACTATGACCTATTAAATAAATCATGGGTTGTTCCTCCATAGGAAGCATACCATAGTACTCTTGATAGGTGTCATAAATTTGATTAATTGCAGCCTTGGTTTGAGGCATAAATGTAGCGGCTCCATCTCGAAAAGTACACATGAAATCTACATTGCTTCTATTAGGTCGAAGCATAATAGCATATTTATCAACCTCTACCTTATTTCTCATAAATTTTGCAATACCGTTATAGTGATTACCCCAAGAATCAAAAGAGACTGACCTTGCGGATAACCCTGAATTAGGAGGAGTCATTATTTTAATTCCATTACTTGGACTAACTCCAGCGACATGTCTTATAAAATCGTAACCCCAATAGTACTGAGGATAACGATAAGTGCCAACACCATTACTTTTTCCATTAGGAGTAAATGAAGAAGCAGTAATTCCATGTAGAAGAACGACAACCTTTTTTTTATTTTTTGAAAAAGTAAAATTCCCATCATTTCCACTACTTGATCCACTTGCTAAGTCAGCATAGTAAATTTGATTATTAAAAGTAGTACACCACAATTGATTATTATGAACTGCAATATTTTTTATATCAGTTCGAGTACCCGGTAATTTATCCCAGTCTTTCTTACTTTTATTCCATTTAAATATTTGCTTTGATCCACCGACGATGTAGACATCTTTTGTGGCAAAATCAATTGCAATATCGATTGCCCTTCCTGCTACACTATTTAGTTTATTTTTAAAATAATGCTTGATTCTTTTATCCTGCCCCACCAACCACACATCTTTAGAATGTCTTGCAGCAATTCGATCATATTTATTTCCATAATTGATAGAATTTTGCCAGTTACCATTTTTATAGTTAATCGCTTTTCCATTGATAGCAAATACAGAAAAAAGGTCTCCTTTCTCATCTCCAGCTATATCTTTTGAATAAGAAAAAGGTTTCACATCTTCCCATTTCGAATTTACAACCTTAGCAACTTTTTTATTTTGTCGAACTATGAATACATCTCCTGTAGAAGAAACTGTAATTCGTTGAGCATCTGCACCATTTAGGTAAGCACGAAATCTTTTTGCTGACGTGTTATAATAAAATACATTTTTTGAAGCTTCACCTATTACATAAACTTTTCCATTGCTTGGATCTATAGCGACATCTATTGCTGTACTTGGTGCTTTTTTGAAAGTCTGTGCATTTAAAGCAACTAAGAAAAGAATATTAAAAGCGAGGGTAATAAATAATCGAATTTTAAAAGATAGAATCATAAATTTTTTTTTTGTGGTTAAAAAAATTAAGGTTTTGAATTTTAGTTTAAAATGATTCACGTCAATTAATACTCACTTTAGATCAAAGTTAATAATACGTGATATCAGATTAACAGATTAGAGGGAAACTAAAGAGTTAAGCTTGATTTAGATAGCAAGGTAATTCTTATATAGAAAAAATATATGTAGGATGTATAAATGGTGAGATTCCCTATGTAGATGGAGAAGAATTTAGGTTTGTTGGGAAAGCATTGTTCTTTAGTTCAAGTAAGCTAAACTAAAATGGACTCAAACACATCGTTTTAAAGTTAAACTCATTATCAAGAGAGATCCTCCCCAGTTCTGAATAACTTTCATTGAAAAATTGAATCTCTATTTCTTTTTTTAGTTCTTTATTTCTATTCCACTCATTTTGACCATAGGAATTTCATATTCCTTAGTTTCAGTATCTAAATATTTATCCTAGAGGACTTGATTGTTGGAGTTTAATTTAGCGAGATTGGGACCTGATCATTTTTTATATTTATGAATACAATATTACCATCAGGAATTTCAATTTGACTATCTATTCTTACCGTATCAATTGCTAATTCAATATCTATTCCATTACAAGATCCTAAAGACATGCCGCATTCATCTTCAAAAAGAGAAATTGAACTAGTACATAAACCATATACAAAGCTATCCCAAGAAGAAATAAATCAATACCTTTTTTCATTTAATTCCAATTCAACAATTAAGTTTAAATTCCTTCTCCATTCCTTCAACAATTACCTTAAAACTTCCAGCTTCCAAAACCCATTCATTTCTTGAATTCACAAAAGCCATGCGATTCATAGAAATTGAAAACTGAACCTGCTGTTCTTCTCCCGCCTCAAGATGGATTTTTCGGAATGCTCTAAGTCGTTTTACAGGAGGAGTAATACTTGCATATTCATCTCTAACATAAACTTGAACTACTTCTTTTCCTGAACGATGTCCTGTATTCTTTACCATCAAAGAAACTTTAAGATCATCATCTTTAGTTAGCTCTGTTTTTTCTAACATTAAATTTCCGTATTCAAAGGAAGTATAACTTAAACCTTGTCCAAATTCAAATTGAGGATTAAAAGGAATGTCACTTCCCTGAATTTCAATCATCTCTGCATGTTTATGATCGTAGGTCATCAAAGAGTTAGAATATCGAGGATAAGTATATGGCAACTTCCCACTTGGGTTTGTTTTCCCAAAAAGAATATCCGAAATCACGCTTGCGCCTTCTTGCCCTGGATAATACCCTAACAATACACTCCCGATACCATCTACAAAATCAGAGATAATCCGAGGTCTGCCTTCCAACAAAATTAAAGTGACCGGCTTCCCAGTTTTAATCATTGCCTTGGCTAATTCGATTTGTGCCTTTGGTAAATCTAAGTCATTAATATCTCCCAAAAATTCTGTGTAGGAATTTTCACCTAAACATAAAATAATATGATCGACATCCTTTGCTTTTTGAATAGCATCTTCTACATTTCCAACTTCATCATATTTACATCCTTCAGAAAAAACTACATTATTCTTTCCTATCTCATTTTCAATCGCTTGCAATAAATTCGTTTTGTCCTTGGCAAATTTATCACTTGTCTCTCCTTGCCAATCATAAGACCAACCTCCATTCAAACTTCGCATTGATTCTGCTACCCAACCAGCGACTAAGATTTTTTTATCTGATGAAAGAGGCAAAGTATTTCCATCATTTTTTAAAAGCGTAATGGATTCAGCAACTGCAGCCTGGGCTTTTTCTAAAAATTCTTGAGTTCCAAATTTCTCATAATTCCCTCCTTTTGGAAGAACTGGATTTTCAAATAATCCTAACTCATATTTTAATTTTAAGATTCGTCGAACAGAAAGATCTATTCGTTCCTCAGATATGGAACCTTCATTTACGAGTTCAATTAAGTGTTTGCAAAAACTTAAATCGTCAGGAACCATACTCATATCAACTCCTGCTTCGATAGCCATTCTCACAGCTTCTTTTTGAGTTGAAGCTACTCGATGTCGAGAATGTAAATATTTTATGTCTTCCCAATCTGTTACTGCTAAGCCTTCAAAACCTAATTCGTCCCGTAAAAGTGTGGTTAGAATTTTTTTATTGCCATGGACTGGAATACCATTAATCTCTCCCGAATTTATCATGATCGTTTTAGCTCCCGCATCTATCGCAGCTTGAAAAGATGGCACAAAATACTCTCTAAGGAAATGTTCCGGAATCAAGGCAGGTGTCCTATCTTTTCCACTCAAAGGCATTCCATAGCCTAAAAAGTGTTTCAAACATGAGGCAACCTTATCAAAACGACTAATATCTTCACCTTCAAGTCCACTCACAATTGCACTTCCCATTTCCGCAGACAAGTATGGATCTTCTCCAAACGTTTCATAAATTCTTGCCCAAGCGGGATTTCGAGTTACATCTTGAACAGGGGAAAAGATCCAAGGAATGGCACAAGCACGGGTTTCGTAGGCTGTAATTTCGCCTTGTGTTTTGGCTAATTCTGGATTCCAGGTGGCAGCTAATCCAATTTGATGTGGAAAAAAAGTAGCTCCTTGCGTGTAACTTGCACCATGTATCGAATCAATTCCATACAATATTGGAATTCCCAATCGAGATTCTTTCACCGCTTTTTCTTGAATTTTAGAAATTGCATAAAACCATTGTTTAGGTGTCAAGGCTTCACTTGAAGGGACATTAAGAATCGACCCAACATGTTTCTCTAACAATACATTTACAAATTTTTTATCATTAAATGCAAATGGTTTTTTAGGATTATATGGTCTTCCATTCAAAACTACATCAAGAGTAACTTGGGTCATCTGCCCCACTTTTTCCTCGATGGTCATTTTCTCTAACAATGTATTTACAAATTCATTTATCTCTTTTGCCATAAAACTAACTACTATTATTTTAAGTATTTGCTTACGCTCTTTCAGAGCTTTTAAATTTCATTTACTATCATTGGCCGGTGCCCAATGTTTATGCTTATGCCCTTTTAAGGCTAATAAAAAACCATGCTTTTCATAAATTAGCCACCCTTAGTTACCTGTTTTTTTCATTTTTCCTCATTTGAAAAAAATGAAAAAGCAAAGCTCCCAAGGATATTCCTAATCCAAAAAATTCACGAACAAACTCGATATAACTTTTTTCTGTTTTCATGGTTTCTGCAATATTAGGCATTCCCATTTTTACCCAATCTATTAAATCAGGAAATAGAATACCTAGTCCAATTACACAAATAGCTATACCTGTATAAAGAACTCCCTTGCTATATTTTCCAACAATCGCAAAACCAGAAATGCCAGCCACCAATCCATAAATCGCTACCCACAACCAAGGGTCTGGATCATTTAATTGAACAATCGCAAACAAGGCAAAAAGAACTGTAAGTATGATATTAATTACTTTCATGATTTTTATTTTTGAGGTAGATTTAAACTTTTAAAACTCAATTCGGTAACTCAAGATAGGGATTAATCCTAATTGATACTTTTGAACCACTTCATCTAAGAAGGTATCGTAATATTTAAATGACTCATTTTTAGTATTCGTAACGTTCTGAATATCAATAGCTAATGTACTATTAAACTTCTTTTTATTTCTTTTCCAATAAATTCTTAAGTCAGTTTTAAAAACATCTTTTTGTTTTTGAGAGTATGGCTCTGCTTCATTAAAAATAGTTGTACCAGCTGCTTTTGATGCAATTTCATCAATAGGAGTTTCTCGTAATCCCCCCATATAATTCACTCTTAAATTGACTCCTAAAATATAATCTTTTCCTTTTTTGCTATATGGAAATTCTTTCCCATAGGTAGCATTGACTATATAACTTCCATTGAACCGAGTGTCTCTCTCGACACCATCAGAACCTTCATATTTTGATTCATATAAACTTACATTGGCTAGCCAAAAAGTATTTTTGTGAAAATATTGTTGGGCAGTTAATTCCACTCCATAATTTTTTCCTTTCCCTTGATTAACGAGTGGAAAATCAATCTCCTCATTAAAATAATTTAAGATAGAAAAGCCATCCATTACATTTTGTGCAACTGGCACATCAGTTAAATATTGCAGATAAGTTTCCACTTTGAATAGCAGTTTATTATCAAATTGATTTTGGAAAGACAAAGTCAATTCATTTGATTTTGTAAATCCTAAATCCTCATTTGCGGGTTCAACTGAAGTTGGAAATCGATAAACTTGTAAATTTTGAATTCTACTATTTCTCCCGATTGATAAAGCAAGTCGTTGCTTTTCATTAAAATTATATTGAACTAAAAATCGAGGATCGAAACTACTTGTTTCATTCAGATTGAAATAAGAATAACTTCCTCCTAATCTAAATTGAAACGCCGATAAATTAAGATTCCATTCTACAAACGGGCGTATCAGGGCATCATTTAATCCATTGTCATCATCAAGTAGAGTATAACTTATTCCTCCAACAAATTTATTATTTTGGTCTAGTCTATATTCCAACGTTGATTTAATTGACGTATTCTTCAATATAGTTTTGTCAGATATTAAAATACTATCTGTGGAGGCATCAAATAATTTTGAAAGATAATCATCTTCTCTTTCCGAGTAAACAATTGTATTTTCCCATCTTAAATTATTTGAAAATGATTTAGAATAAGTTCCTCCTAGCAGATTCATTTTGGAACTATAATCTATATTTTTAAAATCTTTTTCTTCCATCCTCAACGAATCCTCTTTCGCTTCAAACACATTTGAACTAGTTCCAAATAATCCAAATAGTTTAATCTCACCTCCACGTTTCAAAGGAAAATTAGTCGTAAAAGCCAAGTCTTGATAATTAATTGCTTCATCTCCTAGATCAACTCCTGCTGCACCGAGCAGTCCCAAAGTAGAGTAGCGATAATTAATTAGATATGAGGCTTTACTATTTTTGGAAAAAGGACCTTCCGCTGCAAAGTCAATTCCAATTACTCCAATTTGTCCTATAAACTCATGTCTTTCATTATTCCCTTTTCTCAAACTCATGTCCATAATTCCAGACAAAGCATTCCCATAATTTGATCGAAATGCACCTCGCATAAAAGTACTATTTCCCAAAAGTTGAGCACTCAGCATATTTACACCACCACCATTTTGACTAGGACGATCAGTTGCCGTTCCTGCATTGCTAGTATGATTTGGATTTACAATTTCAACTCCTTCCAATCTCCAACTCATGTTATTGGGTGAGTTTCCTCGGATAATCATATGATTAGCTTGGTCATTATTTGTTGCCACTCCTGCGTATGAAAATGCTAATCGAGCAGGGTCATAAAATGTAGCAGGCAATCGAAGCGTTTCTTCAATGGTCAAAATTTCTGCAGAGGGATTAATTCGATCTCTTGAATTGGGGACTGTACTTTTTACTACAACTTCCTTGAGTGAAGCACTCGATTCTTTTAGAGAAATATCTAGAACCAATTCTTTCCCCGACTCTAATAATATTTCAGATATAGTCAGAGTCTCATAGCCTACAAAACTTATTTGCAAACTATATCTCCCAACTGGAACATTTTCTAAACGATAAATCCCATTAACATCTGTCGTTGTTCCAAATTCAGTATCCACTAGAGCAACCGATGCCCTATCCAATGGATTATGGGTATAACTATCATAAACATACCCTCGAATCGTCTGAGTCATGTTTTGCCCAAACGAAATCTGACACAAAAAAAGAAACCACAAAAGCATTGTGGTTTTAATAAAATGCTTTTGTGGTTTATTGAAAATTTTATTCATTCTAATCTTAATTTATATTCCTATTATTTTTTTCAACATCGATTTGTCAATTCCTCCAGCGAAATCATCGAATGCCTTTGTCGTAACTTCAATAATATGTTTTTGGATAAATGGCGCTCCTTCTCTTGCTCCTTGTTCTGGAGATTTAATACAACATTCCCATTCCATCACTGCCCAACCATCAAATCCGTATTGAGATAATTTTGAAAAAATGCCGGCAAAGTCAGTTTGTCCATCACCTAAAGATCGAAATCTTCCAGGTCGTTCTTTCCAGTCCGCATAACCGCCGTAAACTCCTGCTTTTCCACTTGGATTAAACTCTGCATCTTTTACATGGAACATTTTGATTCGCTCATGATAATAATCAATAAACTTCAAGTAATCCAACTGTTGCAAAACAAAATGACTCGGGTCATATAATATGTGACAACGCTTGTGATTTTTTGTTGCTTCCAAAAACCTCTCAAAAGTCAATCCATCATGTAGGTCTTCACCTGGATGAATTTCATAACAAAGGTCAATTCCATTTTTATCATACTCATTCAAAATTGGCGTCCACCTTTTTGCTAATTCTTTAAACGCTTCATCAACTAAACCCGCTGGCCGTTGTGGCCAAGGATACATCGTATGCCAGATCAAAGCACCAGAAAAAGTTACGTGTGCTTTCAATCCTAAATTCTTACTTGCTCGTGCTGCATACTTCAATTGTTGTACCGCCCATTTTTGTCGAGCTTTTGGATTGCCTTGAACTTCTTTCGGAGCAAATCCATCAAACATCAAATCGTAAGCTGGATTTACCGCAACTAATTGTCCTTGCAAGTGTGTCGAAAGTTCGGTGATTTTTAAGCCATGAGACTCCACCATTCCTTTTAATTCAGAAGCATAGGTTTTGCTAGTAGCTGCTTTTTTCAAATCAATTAATTGGTCTGCCCAACTAGGAATTTGAATTCCTTTATATCCTAAACTTGCGGCCCATTTACACATATTTTCTAATGTATCAAATGGTGCTTTATCTCCTACAAATTGTGCTAAAAATATCGCTGGGCCTTTTATGGTTTTCATTTCCATGATTTATTTCCTATTTATTTTTTTTTAATTATTAAACCTACTAAGAGTTAATCTACATTTTTGTCCACTTCGTTTTGCTCTTGCTTGAAGCAACCACTTTTTCGATAAATTGCATTCCACGCACTCCATCAGCAACTGTTGGAAAATCCGTATATACCTTGTTAGGTTTTTTATTTTGTAAACGTGCTTGAACACATTTCGCAAAATTTCGATAGATATTTGCAAATGCTTCGAGGTAACCTTCTGGGTGTCCTCCTGGAAGTCGAGTATGTGCTTGAGCTTCGGCTGAAAGATTTCCAATACCCGTTCGCATAATTTCAGTCGACTTATTTAACCACCTGACAATCAATGTATTAGGCTCCATTTGTCTCCAATCCAGACCTGCTTTTTCTCCATAAATTCTGATACGCAAATTATTCTCTTCCCCTGCTGCAATTTGACTTGCAGACAAAATTCCTTTCGCTCCATTATCAAATTCTAACAATACATTCCCGTCATCGTCTAATTGTCTTCCATCCACTAAAATGGATAAATCAGCACACATTTTTTTAATCTTCAAACCAGTAATATACTCTGCTAAATTTTCTGCATGTGTTCCAATATCTCCCATTGCTCCAGCAATCCCAGATCGTTTTGGATCAGTTCTCCAAGCTGCTTGCTTCGAATCTGTTCCCTCCACAAAAGTTGACAACCAACCTTGGGGATACTCGACCACTACCTTTCTAACCTTTCCGATTTTGTTTTTTGCAATCATCGACTTGGCTTGTTTGACCATTGGGTAGCCAGTATAATTATGAGTAAGTGCGAAGATGAGTCCTGTTTTCTCTACTATCTTTTGCAATGCTTTTGCTTCTTTCATATTGAAAGTAAGTGGCTTGTCGCACACAACATGGAAGCCATTTTCCAAAGCCATTTTTGCAGGACCAAAATGCATATGATTGGGAGTAACGATACTAATGAAATCCATGCGCTCTCCGAGAGGAAGTTCTGCTTCTTTTTTGATCATTTCTTCGTAGCTTCCATACACTCGATCTTTTGGCAAATATAAATCTGCGCCTGACAATTTCGATTTTTTTGGATTACTACTAAATGCACCGCAGACTAATTCGATTTCACCATCTATTGCTGCAGCCATTCTATGAACTGCTCCGATGAATGCACCACGGCCACCACCGACCATTCCCATTCTGATTTTTCGCTTCATTTTTTATAGAGTTTTTTTAGGAAAAAATTGATAGGGTAAATATAACACTTAGGATTTTATTTGCAAGTTTTCAGTTGGCAGTTTTCAGTTTTTCAGTAAGCAATAAACAATTTCCAACTGCCAAATACTTACTAAAAAACTGTTACAATTCTTTAATTTTTAAATTTCGAAATTTGACAATGCTACCATGTTCTTGCAGTCCAATATTCCCCAAAGTGGTTTTGGAAAAATCAGGGTAGTTTCGAAATTTACTATTTGCCACAAGGTCATTCCATTCGTCAGTTTCTAATTTATATTCTAAAATCAATTTCCCATTTAACCAATGCTCAACGTAATTATTTAAAATTACAATTCTAGCTTGATTCCATTTTCCAATTGAAATTGCATTTTCATAATTACTCGAATACAAATCATACACATCACCAGTCAAATTTTTTCCAAGTGGGAAGTCTTTTGAATTTTCTAAAACTTTAGGATCCAACAATTGATATTCCATGGCATTACACCAAATTGCAGTATCCTTTTTTTCTAAAACTCTATAAAAAATTCCGCTATTGGAAAGTGCTGAAAGTTGAAAATCAATTTTCAAATCAAAGTTTTCAAATTTTCTTTTAGTGACGAGATCACCTCCTCCAGTTTCGACAACTAAGTTTTTTTCCACATCAATATACCATCCCTGAGTAGGAATGGTATCTGAGTTATAACTTCGCCAATGCTCCAATCTTTTTCCATCAAAAAGTAATTCCCACCCGCCTGCAATTTCTTCGGAGGTTAATTGGTTGGGAATATCTACAGTTACATTTTTGGTCGGTTTTTTCTTTTTGGAATCGTTGGATGAGCCACAACCGATACTAAAAATGGCTATCGCAAGGATTAAATATTTTTGGGAAAATCTCATTCTCTAATTTCTTTTTTTACTTTTAATTACAAAACATACTGATTATCAATGAGTTATGGAGCATTTTGTTTTTATTTCAGGTTGTAAAAATATCTAAATGTGCATGATTTCCACATTTTAAACCTATTTTTTCATAAAAATAAAAATAGCGAAAATTCGCCCTTTCATCCATTCTAATTGGATTTTAATCTATAAAATCATTTTGTTCCCAATTCAAAATCTCACATTTGAACAGTTTTATAAAACTCCTGAAAAAAGTTTTTTTAACCTGAAAGTATTTTGGGGACGGGGACGTTGGACGTTAGACGTTAGACGTTTTACGTTTTACGGGCAGCTAATTTAATTTAAAATAAACTATGGTTGTCCTTGAAAACGTCCAACGTCCAACGTCCAACGTCCAACGTCTAACGTAAAACGTAAAACGTCTAACGTCCAACGTCCAACGTCCAACGTCCAACGTCTACCGTCCACCATCTTCCAACAATACTTTTACAAAATCAATTAATCATGAATAATTACATTT
>CAZMBP010000123.1:0-32379 GCA_964564545.1 uncultured Saprospiraceae bacterium | reverse complement strand
AAGTGATTACCTGTTATGAAACTCTTGGTATTTTTAAATGAGAAAGTGAGGTCGTAAAAGTTGGAACTCGAATCTCCCGATTCCGAACCTTGTACATAAATTCATCTGCTGCATAAGCCGCTTTCTTCGCTTCCCAACCATCGAGTATTTTTTTGCAACGTCCATCCAAATCTAATTCTAACTCTTCATATGATTTTTTCAAACCTTCCAATACAGCTTCGCGACTTTCAATTCCTTCTTGTTTCTCAATAATCGAAATTGAATTTTTGATACCAAAAAGCTTTCTCGCCACCTCACATTGTTTTTCTACCCAACGATCATATTGTCGATTATTTTCAGAAATTTCAGAAAGGTATCGAGTTCGATTTGGCGGAATGATATAGATTTTTTCACTCTGACCATCATCTAGAGAAAGATTAGGTTTTAAGTTTGCTCCCGTTTTTTCAACAATTGTTTCCATTAATTTTTTATACAAAACATTTGTACCTGGATCATTGAATTGAGAAGCAATCGTTCCAAAAACAGGCATCTCACTTGGAGGTGTTTCCCACATTTGATGGTTGCGTTGAAATTGTTTTTTCACATCACGCAAAGCATCTTGCGCACCCCTTTTATCAAATTTATTGATCGCAATAATATCAGCAAAATCCAACATGTCAATTTTTTCCAATTGAGTCGCTGCACCATATTCTGGCGTCATCACATACATTGCTACATCAGAGTGATCGACAATTTCAGTATCCGATTGGCCAATTCCAGAAGTCTCTAAAATGATCAAATCGAAGTTTGCTCCCTTCAATATATCAACTGCTGATTGCACATGTTTTGACAAAGCTAAATTCGATTGACGAGTCGCCAACGAACGCATATAAACTCGATCTCGATTAATCGCATTCATTCGAATCCGATCTCCTAACAATGCTCCTCCGGTTTTTCTTTTCGATGGATCAACAGAAACAATTGCAATTGTTTTATCTTCAAAATCCATCAAATATCGTCTAACTAATTCATCCACCAAACTAGACTTCCCTGCTCCACCTGTTCCTGTAATCCCTAAAACTGGAATTGTCTTCGTTTCATTTTCTTGATTAATTTGATCGAGCCATTTTTGATTTTCTTCTGGAAAATTCTCCACCGCTGAAATCATTCGTGCAATCGCATGAGGATCTTTCTCTGCAAATTTCTTCACTTCTCCATTCAAATTAATTCCAACTGGAAAATCACAACCTTCCAACATATCATTAATCATTCCTTGCAATCCCATTTCTCGACCATCATCTGGCGAATAAATTCGAGTGATTCCATGCTTATGCAACATGTCAATCTCAGTTGGCAAAATGGTTCCACCACCACCACCATAAATCTTCACATGCCCTGCACCTCGCTCTTGGAGCAAGTCATACATGTATTTAAAAAATTCATTGTGACCACCTTGGTAAGATGTCAATGCAATTCCCTGCACATCTTCTTGAATCGCAGTATTGACAATTTCTTGGACAGATCGGTTGTGTCCGAGGTGTATAATTTCAGCGCCGCTGCTCTGTAAAATCCGACGCATAATATTGATAGCTGCATCATGCCCATCAAATAAAGAACCCGCTGTAACAATTCGGATTTTATTCTTCGGTTGGTACGGAGTTATTTTTTCCATAAATATATTTGGTTATTAATCCTTTTGTCATCTAACGTTCTAAAAGGACTCTGGTTCAAAATGTACGTACCACAAAATTACGCTTTTTTGTTTTTGAAACGGTTAGAAATTAAGGGAAATCACTCTCGATATACCAAAAATAATCTTATTCAAAGTATGTTAAGTGTCATTTGGTAAAGCAATCTACTCCTGATAATACAAAATTGGTTTTTCTGTAATATTCCACATTTTTAATACTTCGCTATTCGTTTCTGTAAACTCGGGATCCTTTACTTTTATCCAAGTCATAATCAAACAATCATTATCTAGCTTGATAATACTTTCAGAGGAATTTGATATTTTCCCTAAAGCATCTCTCTCACATTTATTATTTTCGAAGTCAGGTATATCAACTATCATAAAGTTAAATCCTACCACAACTAATCCGATCACATACCATTTTTTATATTTAGGCAAGAGATGTCGAATTAAGTAAAACGACGTCATCCCGAATGCATAGAAAAATAAAAGTGTAACTGGCAAAAATGTATCTCTCCTGATTATATTCGGTCGATACTCTCGATACCCTCCCAATGGTAAAAGTAAAATATAGATTATCGCAAAAGCACTCAAACATTGGAGAAAAATAAAAATCTTTTTGCGTTCAGTTGATCCTGATTGTTTTCTCATCAAGTAAATATTAATCAGAATCATCAAGATCAAAATTGGGAAACCTAATTTCTGAGTTAGCATATTAAAAATACCTAATGGTACTTTTTGATATCTTTCAATTATAGATATAGAATTATTAACTCCTTCTGAGGTATTTAAACCAATGTAAAACGAATAAATTGAGAAAAAACTAAAGAGTAAAAAAAAGAACAATGTTTGTTTTCCTATTTTTTCAAAAAAAGAATTACTCATTGTAACAAAGGATTCTCCCTGGTTCTTTTTTAATATTTTCCAAAACTGAAAAGTAAAAATCATTCCTATTGTTAACAATACAATTGGTGGAATGAGAGGCCCATTCAAGGATAAATAAACTGTCAATAAACCCAAAATGATTTTTCTCCACCAGCTTAGTTTTATTTCAACATTAAAAAATAACTTCTGATAAAATGGTAGAAAAAAGAATAATAGAAGGCTAATAGGAAAGGCATAAAATAAGGTATACGTGGTGGCCATATCTATTACACCCATATATTGATAATAGCCTGATACTTGAAAAAGAGGAGTCAAAAGTGCAGCTACTACTAAAAAATGCTTATCAGTTAATTTAGATTTTCCTGTAATAAAAATAGAAAGCAATGCTATTAAAAAAAATTGAATAAACATTTTTATTAAAGCACAAGCCAGATATACACTATCAATTGGAGAAACTATTTTTTGTAAAAGTAATGGAACCTTTCTAAAATATTCCGAAGTAAACCAATGAGCAAAAAAACGATTCGGAGATGCATAAGATTCATTATTCAATAAAATGCTAAAGCCAAATGGATCTTCCATCAATGGTTGATATTGCTCTGAAGGAAGAATAATGTTGGGCAAATCTCCGTCCAACGCAATATGAAAATGCTGACAAAAAGAATATCCTATATCAAGACATAAAAATAATATTAAGAATAAATGCCAGTTATTTTTTAACATCATTAATTTGTTTTCATTCTCCAAACACCACCTTCTCAAATTCACTCAACATCATCGCCGTCGCTCCCCAAACCACTTTTCCCTCAAAATCAAAATAAGGAACATCTTTTAAAACTATATTTTTTCCTCCTTTTATATCTCTTGTTTTTTTATTCTCATTTTTATTTAACTCCTCAATTGGAATTTCTAAAATATTATCAACTTCCGAAGGTTGCGGAACAAACTCAGGTGCTTTTTCCAAAAAACCTACAAACGGATGTACTAAAAAATTACTTACCGGAATGTATAATTCTGTCAGTCGACCTAACACATTTATTTCATCTCTCGGAATACCAACTTCTTCCTCTGCCTCTCGCAATGCACCTGCCACAAGTGAATCATCGTCATCTTCCAATCTTCCGCCAGGAAAACTAATTTGTCCGCTGTGACGATCTTTTTCATGAGGCATTCTTTGAATTAAAGTAAAATGCCAATCATCGTTTTTGGGAAATAATAAAACTAATACACAGGCGATTGTAACATCACTTGGTGCTTCCTTGTAATGTCTTCGCAAGCTTGGAGCCATTGCTAATTGGGCATCTCTGCCCGGAAGTGATTGATTTAACTTTTTTCGAATATTATCTATCATGGTAGTTGTTACGTAGCGGTCTGCTTTAGCTGACCTAAAAAAATGAGCATAGCGAAATTAGAAATAAAGTTTTCAATTAACATGGCTTTGATTATATTTTGTTCTTTTGAAAAATTCGCTTTGCTTATTTTTCAGGTAAGCTAAAGCAGACCACAACGTTATAATATACCCTTTACCAAGTCAAATGACCTCTTCACCAAGTCTACATTCTTTTTTTGTGTTTTTTATTTGAAATTTGGTTTCAATATTTGAGTATCGGTTCTAATGAACCAACTTACAATTAACCTAAAAATTAAAATTATGTTGACTGAAAAAATTCATTATTTATTGCTAGTTGGAATTTTATTCCCATTTTCTATTTTTTCACAAGAAACAGAAAAAGAAATAAATGCTTCCATCGAAGAAGTAAGAATCCACCTGCAGGGAGCAGAAATTATTCGAACGGATGAGGTAACTCTTCTAAAAGGAAAACACAAATTAGTTTTCACAGGACTTTCTCCAAAAATGAATCCTTCTAGTATTCAAATTTCAACAGAAGGAGGTGAGGTAAATATGTTGTCCACCACAAGTCGCATTAATTTTTTAAAAGATAAAGAAGAATCAAATCCTCAGATTTCAATCTTGCAAGATTCTCTTTTATTGATTGCAGATGAGATGCAATTTTTATCCGATCAAGAAGGTGCGATTGCACAGGAGAAAAGTTTATTAGAAAAAAACAAACAGCTCTCGGGAAAAGAAAAATCTGTGGATTTCGAACAACTTAAAGCGACTGCTACATATTATCGAGAACGGTTTTTAGCCATCAATAAAGAATCATCAAAAATCAGAAAAGACCGTGCTGAACTTCAAAAACAACAACGAAAAATTCAACAACAACTCAATGAATTTAATGCTGGGAAAAGGCCAACTTCTGAAATTTACCTGGCTCTTAATTGTGAGCAAAATGTTACAACTACATTTCGAGTTCGCTACGTAGTTAGGGATGCAGGATGGTCTCCAATTTATGATTTGACAGTCAAAAATTTAACAGAGCCTATCAAAATTAAATATCGAGCGCTTGCATTTAATGATACTGGAATTGATTGGGATGAAGTAAAAATTGTGCTTTCGACTGCAGATGTTAATCAAAATGCAACGCTACCAATTTTGAATCCTTGGTTCATTAAAGAGAATGTTCCTCAGGTTTACGCCTATAATCAAGGGCGCCTAAATAATATTCAAAACAGCAATGTTTATATCCAACAGGAAAAAGATAAAAGTATGAAAAAGTATGAATCTAAAAATCAATTAGGAGCTCCTGGTGCAAATGTTCGATTTGAAGAGGTTGAAATTTCAGAATTGAGTTCTGATTTTGAAATAGATCAACCATACTCGATTCCTGCTGATCGAAAACCATATTCAATCATGGTTTCTGAAAATGAATTACCTGCTAATTACGAACATTACAGCGTTCCGAAAATGGATAAAGATGCATTTTTGCTTGGACAAGTTGTTGGTTGGGAAGATTTGGATTTAATGCCTGGTCCGATGAATATTTATTATGATAAAAGTTTTATTGGAATGGCGCAGTTGGATACACGAAACTTGAGCGACACATTGAATCTCTCATTAGGTCGTGATCCAAAGGTTTTGGTCAAAAGAACAAAATTAAAAGAGTTGACTAAAAAACAATTTATGCAAGGCAAAAAGAAAATGACGACGGCCTATAGAATTACAGTTAAAAATAATCGAAACCGTGCGATTGATTTTGAGTTACTTGATCAGATTCCTATTTCGAAATTAAAAGAAATTGATGTTGATGTAAAAGAAATTTCAGGTGCTCAGTATTATGAAAATACAGGAAAGCTAAAATGGGATTTTAAACTTCAACCTGGCGAATCGAAGACTGTTGAGTTTAGTTTTTCTATCACTTATCCAAAAGACAAAGAAATCAAAATTGATAAAGGTAGAAAGGTGGTGACGCCGAGGTATTATTAAAATTACACCTCCTAAAAAGGAATAGGAGCGGGATGAGGTGTAACAGAAAGCGGTGATTTTCATTTTTTGAAAATCACCGCTTTCTAAATTAATAGTTATATATCCTATTATTTATTCGAAATTTCTAAGTATTTCTTCAATGCCATAGTCATCGAAGGAATATCTGGAGCAGGAGCTGGAATATTGATTGTTAATCCTTTTTCCTCAACTGCTTTTTGAGTAGCACTTCCGTAGATTGCCATTCGAGTATCATTCTGCTTGAAATCTGGAAAGTTTTCATACAAAGAATTTATTCCCAAAGGACTGAAAAACACCAAAACATCGTAAGTCACGTCTTCTAAATCAGACAAGTCAGCACTTACCGTTCGATACATCATTGCATCTTGGTATTCAATTTCGTTTGCTTCTAAGAAATCAACTACTTTTTTTGCACCAAGATTTGAACAAGGCAAAAGGAATTTTTCATTATCCTTATGCTTCATAAATGATGGTTTCAAGTCTTGAATTAATCGTTTACCCGCAAAAACCTTTCGCTTACGGTAAACAATAAATTTCTGCAAATAATTTGCAATGGCTTCAGACAAACAAAAATACTTGGTGTCTTGTGGCATTTTGATTCGCATCTCTTCGCACATACGGAAGAAATGATCAACTGCTCCTTTGGCTGTAAAAATAATTGCTGTATACTCGTCCGGACGGATTCGAGTTTTTCGAAATTCTTTTTCAGTTACGGGTTCCACTTGGATGAATTGGCGCCAATCTATTTGTAGGCCATATTTTTCTTCCAATTCATAATAAGGTGATCGCTCAGGCTTAGGCTGTGAAATCAAAATACTTTTGATTTTACGAAACGATTCCCCTTTTGCTTTACTATTTGATGACATTCAAAAATGTTTTTGTATTAAGAAATAGTCCTCTTTTTTTTAAGAAAGAGATTAAGTCATCCCTTAAAAAACTTATTGAATTCCTGCCCCACTCGTTGCAAATTTCCACAAAATCAAGACAGGCGCTATTTCGACGGCACAAAGGTAAATAAAAAAATGAAATTTATTACGATTTAAGAACTTTGAAGCGATAGATAATCCTCGAATACTGCGAAAAAAGTATATAATTCCAATAATTATGAAAGAAATATAGATTGCGATAGGTATAATTTGCGGTGGAGCATAGGCAATTGTAACATTTGCGGCAAATAAGATGATGCTCAAAATAATTCCAAAAATGGTAATTGTCATGCTGTAAATGCTCATTTCTTTCTGAATTGGAAAAACCCATCCAAGAAACTTAATCACAAAATGTTTGAGAAAAAACAAACCAGTTGCAATTCCCGTAGTCATCAATAATAAGGAAGTATTCGAAATTTCAGGGGTTAAATTATAATATCTCAAAAGCAGATAAATATAGACTCCTAAATTGAACAAAAACAAGGAATATAAAACATAATATGGAAAATACGCTACCGTTCCTTTTTCACGATGAAGCATCCGCAACACATTTTCATTGGTAAATGCCTGATAGGCTCGAACTAATTGAGCTCGATAAATACTCATACTTACTGCTAAAAAAACCAGCATTGCTAAAGTCAATGAAAATCGAAAATTTTTATCATCTGGAGCCTTCGCTTCAGTAATTTTCTTTTTGGGATTGATTGCCTCTTTTGGTTTAACGACAGGTGATTTTGCTTTTTTAGGAGTACGAATTACATTGAAAGGATTATCATTTGCCACATCAGCCTCTGAAGGTTCTTCAATGATATCACTATCAGACCCCACCACTTTTGCTTTTTTATCAGCACGATGCTGTAATTCAAAGGGATTGGTTCCACTTTGCCCCATCATTTGGCTACTCCAGAGTAAAAGGAATAGCAACCCCACAATATTAATTTTTTGGATAAAACTCATATTAGCTGCAAAGTTAATTTTTCATTTGATTTTTTTGAAATTTACTATTTCTCTTTTCGATTTTACAGCCGATTTTTTTCTTGTTAATGTGTTGTTAACCATTTTACATTATGAGAAATAAGCAAGAAATTTGAAATCATAGAAAAAACGATCAGCAACTACTTTTCAAAAAAATCGTTTTATTTCATAAGTAATCTCTTTTAATCAATTTCCATGTCAAACAAAATCATCATTGGAGTAGTAACTTTAGGAGCATTGGCCATCATTGGGGTGATCAGTATTCAAAGTTATTGGGTACTAAAAACATGGGACATCAAAAGTAAAGAATTCAACCAAAGTGTTAGAATTGCTCTTCGAAAAACTACGGAAAAATTAGCAGAAACGGATCAATTTGAATTACCCTCCAAAGAATTAGTTACCCAAATTTCATCGAATTATTATGTTGTAAATACTGAAGCAAGTATTGATGCAGGTAATTTAGAACATTTTTTACGACAAGAATTGGAAGCACTTTCACTCAATGAAGATTTCGAATATGGTATTTATGATTGCTCCAGTCAGGAAATGGTTTATGGAAATTATTGCCAGTTTGACAACCTAAACACTAAACCTCCAAAAAAGACAGAACAACTACCTGAGGTAGAAAAATTCACCTATTATTTCGGAGTCACTTTTCCCAATCGAAATAGTCATTTGATGGGTGAAATGCGACTGTCTATTTTATTTTCGGCGATTTCATTGATTACGATTTTGTTTTTTATTTATGCGTTGACCGTAATTTTGAAACAAAGGCGATTATCGCAAATGCAAAAAGATTTTATCAATAACATGACGCATGAATTCAAAACACCAATTTCTACCATTAAAATTTCATCCAATGTTTTTTTAAAAAATGAAAATATTCAAAAAGATGATCGGTTACTTCGCTATGCCAATATTATTAACGATCAAAATAATCGACTCAATAATCAAGTAGAAAAAGTTTTGCAGATTGCCAGATTGGAAGGAGATACATTTGAATTAAAAAAAGAACCAATCGATATAAATGAATTGTTAGAGAAAATTGTAAAAAGTGAAGAATTACGAGTTACACAACTTGGTGGAATTATAACAATGAATTTACAAAGTAAAAATCCGATCATCGAAGCAGATAAATTACATCTAACAAATATCATTCATAACCTATTAGACAACGCCATTAAGTATTGCAAAGATGTGCCAGAAATAACAATTGAAACAAAAGATATTGGCAATAAAATAGAACTCCGTATAACAGATAAAGGTATCGGAATCAAAAAAGAATTCATGCCTCAAATTTTTCAAAAATTCTTCCGTGTACCTACTGGGGACGTTCATAATATCAAAGGTTTTGGTTTGGGGTTATTTTATGTGAAAAATATTTGTAAAACACATGGCTGGAAGATTACGGCGAAAAGTGAAGAAGAAAAAGGAACGGAATTTAAAATATTAATTCAAAAAATTGGCTCTTAATTATTTAAAAATAAAACAATGAAAGCACACTTATTTTATGTAGAGGATGATGAAAGCTTGAGTTTCGTAACTCGTGATAATTTGGAATTGGAAGGTTACAAAGTTACTTATTGCGAGAATGGGCAGAAAGCGATTGATATTTTAAAAAAAGAAGATTTTGACTTATGTATATTGGATGTCATGTTGCCTGACGTGGATGGATTTACCATTGCAGAAGAGATTCGGAAACGAAATAAACAAGTCCCTATTTTATTTTTGACGGCTAAATCATTGAAGGAAGATCGGATTCGAGGTTTACGATTGGGAGCAGATGATTATATCACTAAACCATTTAGTATTGAGGAATTAATATTAAAAATTGAGATTTTTCTCAAACGGAGTCAAATTGTGGTCAGAGAAAATGACCACCTTTTCCAAATTGGAAATTTCACTTTTGATCATAAGAATCTACAACTCCAAAAAGATGACATTAAACGCCAGCTAACTCAAAAGGAAGCTGACTTGCTCAAATATTTTATTGAAAATAAAAATGAAGTATTGAAGCGTTCTGATATTTTAGAAACGCTTTGGGGAGAAGATGATTATTTTTTAGGACGAAGTTTAGATGTTTTTATTTCTCGATTACGGAAATATTTGAAAGAAGATGAGACGCTGAAAATAGAGAATATTCATGGGGTTGGGTTTCGGTTTAATGCAGGTTAAACACGTAGTGGTCTGCTTTAGCTGACCTAAAAAAATCCATCATGGGTAATTTTTAGGTCAGCTAAAGCAGACCACCACGTGTTACTTATTAGTTTTCAATCACATGTGTAACCTCCTCCAAATTCCAATCAATCACCAATCCACCCGCAAGACTTTCTGCAATTTCTTTTCCATACAAATGTTCACATAAATAAAGTGCCGCTTCAAAAGATTTCGCTCCACCAGCTGAAGTGATAAATTTTCCATCATGTACAAATAACACTTTTTCGCCATCAATTTTATCATACACTTTTAACTGAGGAAACATCGCTTTATATTTTGGGATATCGCTTGGAAAAGTTGTCGATGCTACTTCATCCAACAAACCTGCCTTAGCTAAAACAAATGCTCCATCGCAATGTGAAGTAACAAATTGTGCTTCCTCTCCCACCCTTTTCACAAAATCAATCATTGCTTTATTTTCCAAATCTGAATCCAAATGATGCTCTGCACTTGGCACCACCAAAATATCAAACTTCGGCATTTCATCTTTCAAATAATTATAATCGGGCAAGAGACGAATTCCTTCAAAAGTCAAAACAGGATCGTGTGTATCTGCTACCAAAAACACATTCATCGGTTTAATATTTTCTCTAAATATCGTGTGTTGAAAAATATCCCAAGGTGCAGTTAATTCTGTATTGTAAACTCCATCCATAATTAGAAAAGCAACATTGTATCGATCTGGAACTACCTTTGGAGAAGGCGATGGAACTGCAATTTCATTTTTGGAAATGTCTTGTTGCGGAGTTGATGTTGGAGTATCGCAAGTTTGCAAAAAGAAAAAAAAGAATGCTAAGAAAAAATATTTCATGATTTGTTTTTTCTGCAAATCTAAGTTACGTACGACGACTTTCCAAGTCGTCTCCGTAGGACGACTCGGAGAGTCGTCTTACGAATCGAGATCACTTAGCCCATATTGCTCAATGATTCGAATCAAGTTTTTTGCAAGATTTTTATCTTCTGAAAAATTTCTTTTAGCTAACCCTTTCGCCCAACCTTGATAATCTGTTACACCTAACTCAGTCAAATCTGCAAATTTTCCAGAAGTGATATACTGACTATGATTTCGAAAACTCATCCATGCTGATTCATAGATCCGATAACATACTCCTTCCAAACTTCCCGTTCCACCATCCCAATCATCACCACATGAAATAGAAAAATGATTATTGTAATCTGTAGATAAATCATTTTGACCACCTTGACTATGCAATAATGCATTCGCTAAAATTATCGATGCTGGAATTTGAAATTTCTCTTGTTCACTTTTTGCCACATGAGCAAAACGCTCGAGATAAGCTTCTTTTATTGATTGATCTACTGTCTCCAATTTTCGTAAAAAATCTTTTCCTTTTTTCCCCTGCTTAAATGGAGAGGAGAAAAAATTAAACAATGAAGTTCCCTTCTTTGTCTCCTTTGCAACTTCATTTTTCTCAGGTGATTTTTCAGTTAATTTGCTCTCTTGTTTTTTTCGAGGAGTTGATATTTTTTGAGTAGGTGCTTCATAATTTTGTAGACGTTCTTTTTCCACTTTCATTGGTGCATTGAGATTAAAATTGAGACTTAAATCTTTGCGTATAAATACAAATGCTAACACGACGAAAAGCACCATCGTAAACCAATTGATACCAAATGGATTTTTTATTTTCTTAGGGGAGGTTTGACTGACCATAACTATTTCTTTTTGGATAAAAATTCTAAGTTTCTCTTTTTGATAAATCAAATTTAAAACAAAATGTTTTCAAAAACAACAATAATTTTAAATTTGACAAACATTTTGTTTTTAAAATAATCCTAGGCTATTTTTTCCCACCTCCTTATTAAAACATAAACAACTAAATATCAAACACTTATAAAGTATAAAACATTATATTTAAAAATATAGCAATTCCATTTTTTCCAAAAAAAAATCTCGAACCCTTTGTTTAAAAGTTCGAGATTTATGTTTTTTCTTTTAAGTTTTATTCTCTAAAACTACTGTCCTCGCATTTCCGCAGCCGCTTGATTTAAGGAAGGATCGCTTGGCGAAAGGCTCAAACCATAATTTATATACTTAGCTGCAGTCGATGGATCTCCCATTTTTTTATAGAAATGCTCGTACCCCATATTATAACTAAAGGCCGTTAATTCTTTTGTCCAATACCTGCTATTCTTAAAATAATCGAGGTAGAGATCAATAGATGCATTTGTTTTTCGGACTTTAATAATTTCCTCAAAGGTCTGCAGAAGTGGTTCAATTTGACTATCTATTTTATAAATATCAGTCGCTACTTTTACTTGCATTTTTATACCTGAACCATAATCTGGATGAATTTCCAAAGCTCGATCAACATAAGATTTCACTTCTTGCAATAGTTCTTTTTTCTTGTTGGTATCGGTCTCTCTTTGTGCATATTTTTTAAACAAGGCAGTACCCATAAAAAGATTTGCCCGAGCGCTATTAGGTGAATTTTGAATGGCAGAAACATTCAATGTGTAGCCGTCTTTCCAATCTGCAGTTCGAGTAATTGTTTTGGCAAAATAACCTAAAACTAAAACTCCCAATAATCCCAAATTGATCACAGGGGACGGTAATTTTCGAGAAATCAAATAGCCTAAAATGATACAAAATCCAACCGATGAGAAAAACACAAATCGATCATTCATAAATGTTCCAACAGGAACCACCAAATTCGAAACGGCAAAAAGTGGAATTAGAAAAAAGAAAATTCCATAAGCTGGAATACTTTTCTTTCGTAATCCTAAAACTCCAAAAACTCCCATTGCCGCATACAACAAAAATGAAAGAATTGAACTAATATCTCCCCAACTCATAATTGGAATGTGATATGGATAATAATCATGTGTGAGTGGATGAGGAAATAACAATAGTTTTACGTAAAGTCCTAAAGTGTAGAATTTAGTTGCCAATGCTTCTGCTCCTGACATTTCCAAAAAAGGATTATTCATCAAATCAGTCGATACTCCTCCTGCACCCAAATTAAACATATTATCTCCTCCAATCGCTTCATTCCTCATGTATAAAAATATCAAACTCGCCACCGCCAAAGGAGCAATCGATATAGCATTTTTTCGAAAAGAACTTTTGGTAAAAAAATAAGTGGTCAAGGGAATCAATGCAATAAAAGTCAGCACATGTTCCTTTGCTAAAAGTCCAAATAAAAAAACCACTCCTGACAAAATCAAGTGAATTGGCTTTTCAGTTGCGATATATTTTAATGTAAAAAACATCGTAGCAAGTGCTCCTGTCAAGGCTAAAATCTCATCTCGACCTTTGACATTAGCAACTGCTTCCACATGAATTGGATGCAATACAAAAAGCAACGTTGAAACAAACGCCAACGTCAAATACCACTTTGATTGAACTACTGGAAACAGTACCGACAACACTCGAAATAATAATAAAACCAACAAGCCATATAAAAAAACATTGATCATATGACTTATTCCTGAATTAGAATAAGCAGCATGATAAAGAAATTGATCTTTGTTTTCGTTGATTTCACTTTCTGAAAAATGAGCGGTGAGTGCGGTGAGAAAACTTTCTTCAGTTGGAAAAATGACTTCATAGATTGTTCCATCAGTACTAATTCTATCCATCTTTTTTGCGAAAGCAGGATTCTTTTTAAATTCCTTTGTCCAGAAGCTTTCAATCTTATAATTATGATGTCCAAATAATTCTTGCTCCACAGCAAATGTGGCAATCGAAAGTGGACGATATCTACTTCCAGGGAGTAAATTAACCTGTTCGCCGAAATACCCTACCATACTTTCTGTTCCGAAAATCTCGGAAATTCCACCAAACCCTTTTTTTACTAAGGCATTTTCATGATAAACGATTTTATCATCTAAAACAAAATCGAAAGATTTTGTTTGTATATATAATCCTATTGAAAGCACAAATAAAATTAATGCAGGAATTGCATTTTTTTTCCAAAACCCATTTTCAATAACCAGGTCAGGAACATTTGATTTTTTCGCTTTCGGTCGAGTTGGGACGGGTTGTTTTTTTAATGTTTTTTTCTTCGCCATAAGATTGTAAAATTAAAAACTCTTCCAATAAGTTCTAGCACACAATTTAATCATTTTCATTTTGGTCAAGAACTTATGATTATTTATATATGTTTTTACAAAAAAATCAAGGATAGGTTTCTAAAAGGTAAATTTAATTCAAAATATTAAATAATATCTAAAGCAACCTTTCGACAAAAAATGCACCATTAAGATTAGAGTTCATTCTTCCAATTAATTAGTTTTACAAAAAAATAATTAAACCTAATGTATCGGCAACTCCTCTTTTTCTTGATTTTCTCTATTCTTGTTTTGGGGAAAATAAATGCACAACCTGAGCCATGTATTGACCCTCCAATGATGACTTCATTATGTGAGGATGCTTGTATCATTTGTGATATTGATGGTTTTGAAGGAAGGCATGAAGGTTCTACTCCAGGTACAGGCCCTCCAGATTTTTGCACTATTGTTCAACATAATATTCGTTGGATTGGATTTATTGCCGGAAGTGTTGACTTGGAAATTAATCTAGCGGTATCGAATTGTGTGCAAGGGCCGGGTTTGGAAATTGGAATATATGAAGGTATTAATTGTGAAAATTACCAACAAGTTTCGCAATGCTGGGGAGCACAAACAGCGGTAGCAGAAGGAACTAGTAAAAATTTTTCTAACACAGTTCCACTTGTCATTGGTCAATATTATTATTTGGTGATGGATGGAGCATTTGGAGATAATTGTGATTGGAAATTTACAGTTGTTTCAGGCTCGACCCAAGTTGCGCCGCTGACCACTTCTGGAAATATTTCTGGAGAAGAAACAGTTTGCCCTGATTTGCCTTTTATATATAATGTAGATGCGCCCTCAGGTGCAACAGAATTCGATTGGACAGTCAATGGTTCAGCGATTAATACAGCTGCTGATTCTATCGAATATACTTTTCCTGATGATGGAAATTATACCATTTGTGTCACCGCTAAAAATGCGTGTGATGAAGCACCTCCAACTTGTACCATCGTTCAAGTGAATTCTGTTCCAGATACTGAAATTATTGATATCCTTTGTGAAGGAGATTCTTTTTTAGTAGCCAATACAGTAATTTATGAAGGTGGATTTTACCAATTTGATTTACAAAATATTGATGGTTGTGATAGTTTGGTAATTGTTGAATTAACAGAAATCGTTACCCCTGTTTTGGATATTGATGTAGATATTTGTGATGGGGATACTTTGTCGATTGGGAATACTCCTTTTACTCAAACTGGTATTTATCAAGAAGTTCTGACTTCTGTTTTTGGTTGCGATAGTATTATCAATTTAGATTTATTTACCATAGTCTGTAATATTACAAGTGATGATTCTTTTACACCTCCTATTTGTTTTGGAGAGAGTTCAGGAAGTATAGATTTTAATGTAGTGAATGGAACGCCACCTTTTTCTTATACTTGGATGGAATTAAATAATACCCTTTCAGGATCTGGAAATATCGCTTCGGCAGGTGAAGTTATCACGATTAATAACTTGACAAAAGGAACTTACCTGATTACCATTGTAGATAATTTTGGAAATAGTGATATTATTATTTCCGAAGTGACAGAACCAAGTGAAATGAATCTGGATTTTGCAGCTTCTGATTTTAATGGAGTTAATGTTTCCTGCGTAGATAGTTCAGATGGAAACTTGCAAGTATTGGCTTCAGGTGGAGTGCCAAATTACGATTACATTTGGGCTTCTAATGCAACTTCAGACTTGATTAATAATTTACCCGCGGGAAATTATACAGTTACCGTAACTGATAATTCAGGTTGTTCAATTATTGGAAATTTTGAAATGATTGCTCCCCCTCCTTTGACTTTGTCTGCTGATTTTAGCAACCCAATTTGCGATGGCCCAACTACTGGTTTTGTAAATGTAATTCAAAGTAGTGGAGGCATTTCACCATATACTTATAGTCTGGATGGAAATAATTTCACAACTGATTTACTGTTTGAAAACTTGACAGAAGGAACTTATGAATTGGAAATGATGGATGCTAATGGTTGTATCTTTTCGATAACTGAAACTTTAGTCGCTCCGCAAATTCCAGAGATTGATTTAGGGGAAAATATCGAAATCAATTTAGGGGAAGCTTATACTTTCCAAACTGCATTCAATAATGTCAACTTGCAAGAGATCGTTTGGACTCCTACTGATGGATTTGATTGTGAGGATTGTTTAGTGCCTACTTTTTTGCCTTTGAATTCTGGAAATTACACTTTGTTTGTTTCGTCAGAAGATGAATGTCCTGCAACAGATTCAATTACAATTACTGTGAATAAATTTCGTCAGTTTTTCGCTCCAAATGCATTCTCTCCTAATTTCGATGGATACAATGATTATTTCACTTTATATGGAGGAATAGAAGTCGATTTGATAAAAAAACTAACCGTTTTTAATCGTTGGGGAGCAGTTGTTTTTGAAGGAAATGATTTAGAATCAGGAATGGATACAGAAGGTTGGAACGGGACTTTTAATGGAAAAACGGTTAACCCAGATGTTTATATATGGCTTGCGGAGATTCAATTTTTAGATGGAGTGGTGATTTCGTACTCAGGGGATTTAACTGTTACAAAATAAATCTTTTGAAGATTCCATATTCAAAAAAGAATAGCCAAGGTCAAAATTTGATCTTGGCTATTCCTTGTTAAATCCTTTTCTAAAAAAACAATAAATAATTTCCAAAAAGTTTAGACCTTGTGGCTTGATTTCAAAATCACAAAAATCTAAAAACCATGCGTTTCAGTTTATTCATCCTTTTTGGAATATTTTTATGCACTTCTCTTTCTGCCCAACTCAATCTTAAAGTCGGTTATCAATATGCTGCGACTGATCCAATAGTTAACAATAAAATAATTGATCAGATCAATTCTAATAATATCTCTTTTGAAGATTACAATGAAATGGAATCCATAAAATCATTTAATGGAATCAACTTTGGAACTCGATATCGAGCGGGGTATGTAGGACTTAATTTAGATTGGACACCTAAATTTCAAGCAATTGAATTTGATGGAACTAATCCAACAACCAATGCCAATGAATTTCGAAAACTTTATTATCGATACAATACCTACTCTGTGGGACTCGAGTTTTTTATAAAAAAATTTTCCTTTGGAGCTAGTTACGATTGGAACAGAATGAGAGTCCAATCTGAAAATACTGAGCGAACTGATCGACATATCATCTTTAAATCAAATAGCACAAGCAGTCATTTCTTTGTTAGTCTGAATGTTTATGGAAATGATTATTTGACAATTGGTTTGCAACCTTATGTGCAAATTCCTTGGAGTAATTTTGACTTGACCAATTTGGAAAATGATTTAAATACTGGAGTAAATTTAGATAGCTACGAAGATGAGTTTATGACCTATGGATTTAGGATCGTAATACAAAATGGATATTATGAGGAGTAATTTTTTGAAAAAAACTCCTTAAAAACAGAAAAGCAGCTCATCCGGATTGGTGAACTGCTTTAGAGTTTTTTTGTCAACATAATTGGGAATTGCTAGCAGCCTAACTGATTCTAACTTTTCCTAATTAACATAGGATTAAATTTTGACAACTTAGATTTTCGACAAGTAAACCGATTGTTTACTTTTATATCGAATTTCTATCTTAATAACGATACTATAACATCGTTTGCTGCCTATAAGTTCAGGTTTTTTTTCATTTTTCGCAAGTTTTTTTATTTTTTTTAATAAAAAAATAACATTTCCCTTCCGTGAGGCAAAAAAGAAAGCCTCCACAAAAAAATGTAGAGGCTTTTCCCAACTAAACTGTTCCAAAAAATTTTACACGCCTTTCTTTCTTTAAAATAAAAAAAGTCAAACGAGTCTATATTGTAAATATAGATTCTTCAATATTTCACCTAACTCAAAAACGCAAGAGGTTTGGAAATTCTGTTTTTATAAAAACATCCAAGTCTGCTTTCTTTTTAATATCTGTTTTTTGAGTTAGGATTTTGCCAGAACCAATAGGCTAAAAAAATCGTGTGAAGGTGATTAGTCGTTTTAAGACTAAACAGATTTAATAATTGATAGGTATAAAAATGCTTTCCACAAAGATAACTGATACAATGCATGCTTAAATACCCTCTTGATGGTATTTTTTATATCACAGAAGATTTCTAACTGATTGGGAAATTAAGAGCACGTTTGATGAGATTGTACTTCACTAAAGATATATTTATTCATTTTTTACCAGCAGGATAGATGGGTATTCTATCCTCTTTTTTTTGACATAGTTTAAAATCAATTTACTCACAGAGTGACTCGAAGTCACTTTGTGAGTAAATCAACACTTAGAAAATTATTTCACGTAGTCAATAGTCAAATTACAAAGTGTCCGCACGCCTAATTTCATCGAACTTTCATCAATATAAAAATCAGGTGTATGATGTGATGCAGCTTCCACAGGATCTTGCCCTTTTGGCATTCCTCCTAAAAACAAAAATAGCCCTGGCACTTTTTGAGCATAAAAAGAAAAATCCTCAGCCCCTGTTCTAGCATCAACTAATTTTACATTTTCCTTTCCTGCTACTTCTTGAACTGTTGGCAACATTTGACTCGTCAAATCAACATCATTATAAGTAATTGGATAACCAGTAAAAATCTCGACCTCTGCAACCGCTCCTGAACTTTCAGCAATCTTTGTTGCAGTCAATTTTATTTTCTCATGAATCATTTTTTGCATCTCTACATCCAATGTTCTGATTGTTCCGATTAACTCTACTTCCTCCGGGATAATATTATTCCGAACTCCACCTCGAATCAATCCGATACTAATTACAGCTCCTTCTTTGGTCAATTCAGTTTGACGACTGATAATTGATTGCAAACCAGTAATAATTTGAGAAGAAACAACAATTGGATCTACTCCAGCCCATGGAGTTGATCCATGTGTTTGTTTTCCTTTTACTTTTATTTCGAAACGATCAGCTGCAGCCATTGTTCCTCCTGGTTTATAACTTATTTTTCCAACTTCAGTTTTAGAATTAATGTGCAATCCAAAAATGACATCTACATCTGGATTTTCCAATACTCCTTCTTTCACCATCAGCTCAGCTCCACCTTCTTCACCTTTTGGAGCTCCCTCTTCTGCAGGTTGGAAAATAAAAACCACCGTTCCTTTGATATCGTTCTTCACCTTAGTCAATACCTCAGCAGCTCCCATCAGCATGGCCACATGTGTATCATGACCGCAAGCATGCATTACTCCCACTTCCATATCATTATAGGTTGATTTGACTTTTGAAGCAAAGGGAACATCCACTCTTTCTACCACAGGGAGTGCGTCCATATCTGCACGTAGTGCCACAACTGGGCCAGGTTTTCCACCTTTTAAAATACCCACAACACCTGTATGTGCAATTCCAGTTTTCACTTCCAAACCTAAATCACGAAGATGTTTCTCTATTTTTTCGGCTGTCTTAAACTCCCGATTCGATAGTTCTGGGTTTTGATGAAAATGCCTTCGCCACTCAATTACTTTTGGTTCAACTTGATTAGCTAAATCATCGATTTTCTGTTTTAATTCCTTTTTTGAGATATCATTACTTGTATTGCTAGGCATCTGAGTGAATCCTATATTTAAAATCATCATGCAAAAAAGACAAGCGAAAATTTGTTTTTTGAATTGATCCATTTTGTATTATTTTAGAAAAAATTTAAAAATTAATATTTTAAGATAAATTTTATTTTAGAGAATATCATTTTCACTACATTTAGTTTCTTGAAAACTTACTCATAAAATCTTATATTTTTCCCTAAAAATAATACAACATTTTTTTAAAACCAATAAACGTAAAATAGCTATGAAAAAAATAAATACTTTTATAATCGTAGGTAATCGTTTTACACTTTTCAGGTTTTCATTTTTATCTGGATAAAAAAAGAACCTGAATAAAAAAACATCGAGCAAACTATTCTAGAAAAATCGTGATTTCCAGAACTTCCTATCATTTTGGAAATACGAAAGTTGTTATAAAAATATTTCAGTTATGAAAAAACATGTTTTTATTTTTTTTGTAAATATACTGTTATGTAACTTTTATCTTTTTGCAAAAAACAATTCTATTACATCGGGTGACAACGATTATTCAATTTCTAATATTCCATATGAATTATTGAATAATGCAAATGCCGTAGTAAGAATGGATTATACTTTTTTTGAATTAAAGTCAAAAAAGAGTGCCACTCTTACTCGAAAATATGCCATTACCATTCTTAATAAAAATGCAGATAGTTACGCTCAGTTTAGTGAGTATTATGATGATTTCTCCAAAATAAAATCAATTAAAGGAGTCATTTATGATAAAAATGGAAAAGTAATTAAAAAGATAAAAAAGAAAGAAGTTAATGATGTAAGTGCCGTTTCAAGCATTTCATTAATTGATGATTCTAGAATAAAATATGTAGAAGTATTACAAAACAACTACCCTTTTACTATCGAATTTGAATTCAAAAAAGAATATTCAGGGTTACTTTCTTACCCAAATTGGATCCCTGTTGGAAGCTATAAAATGGCTGTTGAACAATCTACTTACATCGCAAAAATCCCCACAAAATTAGGTATGCGATACAAAGTAAAAAACTTTTCAAGCGAACCTAAAATAACTTCGAAAGACAATCTAAAGACCTATACTTGGACAATAGAAAACTTCCAAGCAATTGACGCAGAACCATATAGTCCTAATTATAGAAACTTTTTGCCCATCGTTTATTTATCTCCAAACAAATTTGAATATGATGGTCATTCAGGCAATATGGAATCATGGGAGAGCTTCGGAAAATGGCTCAAAGATTTAGAAACGGGAAGAGATAAACTAAAAAAAGAAACCGTAAAAAAAATAATAGAACTTGTCGAAGGTGTGGAAAGTGATGAAGAAAAGGTGAAAATTATTTATGAATACCTCCAATCCAAAACTAGATATATCAGCATTCAATTAGGCATTGGTGGATGGCAACCCTTTAAGGCAGAAGAGGTAGATAAAAAAGGCTACGGCGACTGTAAGGCATTAAGTAATTATACTCATGCTATGCTCAAAGTCATTGGTATTAAATCTTATAATGCATCAATTGGAGCAGGGCGAGGACACCCTTCCTTTGATCCTGATTTTCCTTCAATGGGATTTGCCAATCATCAGATACTTTGTGTTCCTCTAGAAAATGATACCATCTGGTTAGAGTGTACAAGTCAAGATAGTCCATTTGGATTCATGGGATCATTTACAGATGATCGGAACGCACTTTTGTACACAGAGGAAGGTGGGAAAATTGTTAGAACTACTCGATATCCACAAGAAGTAAATACTCAAAACCGAGTAGCTATGGTGGAAATTGACACAAAAGGAAATGCACGTGCAAATATTGTTACAAAATATAGTGGATTACAATATGAGAATGTTCAATCTCAGTTTAGAAGAAATGAGAAAGAACAAAAAGAGGCGCTTTTTGAAAATCTAGATATTCCAAATATGGAAATTGAAAACTTTAAATATTCTCAAAAAAAAGAAAGAATTCCAGAAGCAACTGAAGAAATTAATTTACAAATAAGAAATTATGCATCGGTAAGTGGGAAGCGAATTTTTATTCCTTTTAATATTTTAAATAAAAGAAAAAGAACTCCTCCTAAAGTAAAAAATAGAAAAACTGATGTGGTAATAGATATCGCTTTTATTGATACTGACAAAGTAGTTTACAAAGTGCCGGGTTATTTTGATGTAGAACATTTGCCTGAGTCGGTGAGTTTTGATTCTGACTTTGGATCCTATGCTGCAACTGTATCGAAGGAAGGAAATCAAATTACTTATGTGCGTACTTTGAAAATAAACAAGGATACTTATCCCGCAAAACGATATGATGATTTATTGAAATTTTATAAAAAAATAGTACGAGCGGATAAAATGAAATTAGTGATTTTAAGAGAGGATCGACCTTAATACTTTTCAATAAAAAAGGCGACTTGAATTCATTTTCAAGTCGCCTTTTTTAATTTCCAAAAATCAAAAATTTAGTGAATAATAATTTTTAAACTCTTCACTTCTTGATTTTCATTCGTTACCTGTAAGTAATATAATCCAGCATTTTGAGGTGCAATTAATCTTTGTACTTGCTCCCCTACTTTCATTTGAACTTTTTCATTATGAATCATTTTTCCAACTGAATCATATAATCTAAATTCGAAATTTTGATCTTGATCATTGGTAATTTGAATGTTCAATTCTCCATTTGTTGGAGCTGGATTTGGATATACCGTTGCATCAAAAGTTACTTTCGGCGCTGGGCTAAAAATACCTGTTGAGTTATCAACTGTGAATAAAAATGTCTCTCCACAACCGTTAGCATCACTAACAACTACTTCATAAACTCCTTCACTTAATCCAGTTACATCTTCAGTATCAGCTCCATTACTCCATTCAAAAGAATAAGGTGGTGTCCCGTTACTTACTGTCAAATTAATTGCTCCAATTCCAGTTCCATCATCATTCGTTATAAGTGCTCCCCCGTTGATATCAACTACCGTCAAATTCAAAGTAACGATACTATCACATCCTGTCAATGAGGAACTAAGTGTTGTGGTATATGTCCCTGTACTTGAATATGTTTCGTTCCCAACTGTGTATGTTTCTGACTTACAAATCGTTTCGAATAAAGTATATTCCTCGATTGGATTTACATTCAATGTCAAAGTAACTGTACTATCACATCCACTCAATGTATTGAAGTTTCCAACATAAGTTCCTGCATCAGTCAATAGTTGAGAACCAAACGGATATTGCTCACCTTCGCAAATTGTTTGACCAATCAATACCTCTTGAGAGGTCTGAACTGTCAAGGTCAATGTAACTAAAGTTTCACAACCATTAGGGTTACTAAATGTACTTGTGTACACTCCACTTTCTGTGTAAATATTATTTCCAAAGTTGTATGATTCACCCTCACAGATTACTTCATTCAACGTAGGTGGTACTCCTGGAAGAACCGTCAAGTTAACTGAAACGGTACTATCACATCCTCCTACAGTAGTAAGGGTTTCAGTATAAACTCCTGTTTCAGTTAAATTTGTTCCATTGAAAATATAATCTTCGCCTTCGCAAATTACTTCATTCACAAGAACAGAAATACTTTGTTCAACTGATAAATTTAAAGTCACCACACTATCACATCCGCTTGATGAAGTCAATGTATTTGTATAAACTCCTGCTTCTGTGTAGGTATTATTTCCAATAGTATAACTTCCATTTTCACAAATAGATTGAGTCACATTTTCAGAAAAAGAACTCACTACGGCAAGTTGTAATGTTACCACACTATCACATCCGTTGCTTGAACTAAAAGTTTCTTGGAATGTTCCACTTGAATTTAAAATTTGAGTTCCAAATGTATATTCGTCTCCAAAACAAATCGCTGCGTTGTCATTAAATGAAGTTGGATTAACTGTTAATTCTAAAAGAACAATACTATCACATCCTGAACTTGCAGTCAAAATATTTTCGTAAACTCCAGTTTCAAAGAATGTATTGGCGCCCACATTATAAGTATCACCCTGACAAATTTCTGCAACCATGGCCGTTTCATTTTCGTCAGTAATAGTTAATTCTAATGTGGTATTTACTTCACAACCTAAGCTATTAGTCACTACATCTTGATAAGTTCCACTTTCAGTTAAAGTAGTATTTCCAAACTCATAAATTTCGCCATGGCAGATAGTTTGAGCCAAATTTTCTTCAGTTGCTAAAACCGTCAAGTCTAAAGTAACAATACTTTGACATCCGTAAGTATCTGCTAAAACATCATCGTAAACTCCTGTTTCGGTATAAACATTATTTCCTATCGTGACACTTCCTCCTTGACAAATTTCCTCTGTCATTGATTCAAAATACGTACAACTAAATACAGCAATCGCATCATCATCTGCACCTGCTACATAAATATGTCGACCATAAGGGTCAAGTGTTACAAATCTAGAACCCGATAATCCATTCACATCATCAATTCCATCTTCATATTTTAATTGATAGGTCAATGCACTTGAATTTTCATCTCTTTCGAATAAAACGATAGCATTTTCTCCACCACTTACTGCATAAAAATGAGTTCCATCAGGATTTAATGCAACAGCTCTTGCTCCTGTTAACCCATCAATTCCATTCACACCATCTTTATACATTGCAACAAAAGTCAATTTACCTGTTGTGATATTTCGGCTAAAAGCTGAAACTGAATTATCATTGTATCCACATACGTAAAAACTTTTTCCATCTTCACTTAAAACTGCAGAATGTGCACCATTCAGTCCATTCACATTAGCAATTCCATTTTTATATTCTTCGATAAAAGTCAAAGTCCCATCGAGTGGATCTCTTGCAAATGAAACAATCGCATCATCTGCGTAACCTGTTGCGTAAGCATAATTTCCATCTGCGGAAATAGCAAAAGAATTTGCTCCATTCAACCCATCTACTCCATTCACTCCATCTTTAACTATTTGGATATAAGCCAAGGCTCCGGTTGTAGGATTTCTTTGAAAAACTGAAATTGCATCATCATAATAAGCAGCCACATAAACGTAATTTCCATCATCACTTACCGTTACAAACCTAGCTCCATTCAATCCATCCACCCCAGCAATATTATCTTTAATTCTTTCTACAAAAGTCAATGCTCCAGTTGTTTCATCTCGATCAAAAATAACTAACGCATCATCATTATTTCCCGTTGCATAAGCATGCTTCCCATCAGGGCTGACTGTAACTGAGTAGGCTCGATATAATCCATCTACTCCATTTTCTCCATCCTTCAACATATCTATATAAGTCAAATTACCAGTCTCTTCTGATCTCGAAAACATCACTACTGAATTGTCATCATAAGCAGCCGCATATACATTTTTTCCATCAGGGCTGACTGTCAATGAATATGGTTTTCCTAATCCTGCAACTCCACCTGTTCCATTAGTTTGATTTTCAGTAAAACTCAATCCTCCATCATTTTCCTTTTTGAAAACTACGACAGAACCAGTTCCATTTACAGCAGTATAAACTTGATTTCCATCTGGACTAGCTGCAATACAAACAGGATAATTCATTCCTGACACACCAACATTTCCTTCCACTTGAGCTTCTTTAAAAGTCAAAAGTCCATTGGTTGGATTTCTTTCAAATACATTAATGGCATTATCATTTGCTCCTAAAGCATAAATAAAATTTCCATCTGAACTTCCTGAAACATTAAATGGAAAAGCCAAATAATCTACTCCATTTTGACCATCTTGTTGGATTTCCATAAAGGTCAGAGTTCCAGTTATCTCATCTCTTTCAAAAATAGCTATAGCATTATCATACACTCCAGTTGCGTATACATTTTTCCCATCAGGACTTACATATACTGAAAACGCTCCTGATAAACCATCTACGAAATTTACGTTATCTTGAATTGCTTCCACATATGTCAACAATCCAGTTGTAGAATTTCGAGAAAAAACGACCACCTTTCCATCAACATGTCCTGCTGCATAAACATGGTTTCCATCAGGACTAATATCTAATCCTAATACTACATTCAAAGAAGGGTCAGTTAATTTTGATTTAAAAGTCAACACTCCTGTTGTGGCATTTCTTTCAAAAACCGAAATAGCTTTGTCGTCCGTAGCAGATACATAAACATGTTTTCCATCAGGACTAACTTTTACCATGAAAGGGGCATCTAGTCCATCGACTCCGCCCAATCCATCTTTGTGCATTCCGACATAAGTTAATGTTCCATTCACATGACTTCGATTAAATGTAACTAACGCATCATCGAAATTTCCGACTGCGTATACATTATTTCCATCAGGACTAACTGCAACAGATTGAGCAGAAGTCAAACCTTGCACTCCATTCAAACCAGTTTTAATTACTTCTACAAAAGTCAATTGTCCATCAGGACTTGAGATACTTTTGTTAAAAACATTGATTGCATTCGACCCCGCACTAGTTACATACACATAGTCTCCATCGGGACTAACTGCGACTGAACTCGCTTGATCCATTAATGCTCCGCCGCCGGAACCATTGTAAACAAAGTTTTCATAATTTAACTGTGCCGTCATCGCCAAGGAGAGGGCACAAAATAGAATTGTGGGGAGGATCTTACGACAAATTTTATTGACCATTTTATTGTTAGTTTTTTTATTTCGGACAGTTCTTTTAATTTTTCCAAAACAAAGTCAAAAATATAGTGGATTCTCAAATGTGTTTTATTCAAATTCTATACCATTAAAGGTTATTTAATGTCTTATGTGGTCAATAACTATTTGATAATCAATTATTTATTTATTTTAATAAAAATCAGCACTTACTTCTAATATCTAAAGGCCGGACAGATTACTTTGTTACTTCTTCTTCGTTGTTTTTCGTAATCAAAAACTTTGATAATTGAAAGCTCAGGGCCTCCGTTTCCAGCACTTACTCTTCTTAGGCTTGATATATTGGCATCGAAAGAAAAAGTGATATACATCTTTTTATAATCAAATCGAATGGCAAAAATAAAAGCATCTGTTCCTCGCACATCTTGTTTTTGATCGAGATACCATCTCATCCATCCTCCAAAATAAAGCGAGGCTGGTTGTCGCAACTTGCTTCTCAATTTTTTATATTTCCAAAAAGACCCAATCAATATTTCCCGATGTGGTCCTTGATCTTTAAAAACAAAATTTGGTTTTAAAGACATGTCATCATTCAATCGAATATCTGCACCACCATGAATTGTTAGATTTCTATATTTTAAAATATCTGTACTTCCTTGATTATTTTCAAAAAATGAAACACGTGGCTCATTGATATGTGATAATGCTAAACCTGCGTAAACCATATTATATCTGTCTAAAGCATAAAACCAACCTACCCCTGCTGACACATCCCAAAAATTTATTCGATCAGGAGCTCCTCCTTGAATTAAGGGTTCATTATCATGAGCAATAATATTATCGTAATTAACACTATTCCCCATATAAGAACTTTGCAATCCAAAAGAGAGAAAGTTTTTCCCTTGACCATCTAATGATTTTAAAAGCGAAAATGATAATGCAGCATAACTCGTCGTAAAATCTAAATCACCAGCAACATCTTTGTACACTTGCATTCCTGCTCCCAGGAAATCATGTCTTCCAATCTTAATTAGTTTTGTGTCCGCTGACGCAGCAAAAGTTTTGTATCCGTTTGTGAAGTTGTTCCATTGAGATCGATAATTTAAGATCAATCTTAAATCTCCCTCAAACAATCCAGTCATCGCCGGATTCATAATGGTAGGTGAAGCATGAATGTGTGAAAAATGAACATCTTGAGCTTTGAGCACAAGCGTCATTAACAGCATCACTACTGTGTAAATGTGTTTCATGGTAATGTATTAAAATGGTTAGTATCGTGTGTTATGTATCAGCTTAATTGACCTTTATTTTGTTTATAAAAATAAATTTCAACTTTGTTTGATTAGGAAGAATTGAAAGGTTGGGGAAAATGGTCTTGGTGGGAAAACTCTTTTTTTTCAAATAATATCCTATTGTGGAAAAGTCAATTTTTGTGCCAAGGGGCTTTTTATTTTTGAAAACAGAAAGAGAGTGTGACAGATACTTTTTACAATTAGTGATTTTATTATATATGTATCTCATGAATCGATATTTCCAAAAGAAAAGGCA
Organism: uncultured Saprospiraceae bacterium; assembly: GCA_964564545.1. Taxonomy (GTDB): domain Bacteria; phylum Bacteroidota; class Bacteroidia; order Chitinophagales; family Saprospiraceae; genus CAJQQY01. Next base: position 4,637 of record CAZMBP010000123.1, on the reverse strand, counting down.
TCCGCTAGATAGCAAATGCCTTTTAACTAAAATTAGGTTCTAAACTCTTATTTAAAATTACAAACAACTGGTAATCAGCCACTTGCAACTATTATATTTTTAAATTTTATTTTATTATTGTTACATTTCCTGTTCTAATAAATGTCTCTTCATTCAAGCAAAATCCTTCTAAGTAATAAACATAAACTCCAGGATTAAGAACTTGTCCTTTAAATGTACCATCCCATGCTAAATCTATATCATTCGTTTCATAAATGACTTCTCCCCATCGGTTATAAATTTTAAGCAAATTAATTTGACCAAATCCTTCATGTCTTATTTCAAATCGATCATTGTAACCATCTCCATTTGGAGAAATCATATTTGGAATTTCTAACCTAGAATATTGACAACCTTCATTTACTTTTATAGTTATTTCCTCTGTCGTAGCACATCCATTTGCATTTACAACTGAAATATAATAAGTGGTAGTTTGTTCTGGAGTTACAGTCAATTCTCTACAGTCATCACAAATCGTCTGAATTCCATCTGACCAAGTAATAACATCTTGCATATCATCAGTCGACGCCATCATGAATGCTGACTCTCCTAACAAAATTGTTTCATCATCAGATACTACCAATTCAGGTGGATCATTGACATAAACCGTAACACTTGTCTCTACAGTAGTTCCTAAACAACTTGCTGCGCTAATTTTATACGTCGTAGTTGAAGCTGGTGAAACCATTGGGTTTGGACAATTATCACAACTCAATCCTACCGTTGGAGACCAGGTAACTACCTCTGCTCCTTCGACAAATAATTGGCCTTCTTCACCTAGACATAATTCTAATCCATCCACATATAATTCAGTAGGAGGATCAACTAATAATTCAGTAATAATGATACTATCACAGCCTTCAACTGTGTTCATATTTTCTGTAAACTCTCCTACTTCATATCGATATGCCCCTGCGATAAAAATACTATCACCTTCACAAATTACTTCTTGTAAATAAGTTGTTGTGTTATCCAACAAGGTTACATAAGTATGAATCAAACTATCACAGCCATTCGTTGATTGTAAAATATCAGTAAAAATTCCTCCAGTAGTTTGGTACGCTCCTTCTAGAATTATACTATCTCCCTCACAAAGGTTTTGATAAACAACGGTTGGTTGTACATCCGAAACTTCTAATACTAAATTTGTAATACTATCACATCCATTAATTGATGTAAGGGTATCAGAATAAATACCTGCAGTATTGTAAGCATTATTTCCTATTTGATAAGTCTCCCCTGCACAAATAGTTGCTTCAATTGTCTCTTCTTCAAATGGAAGAATATTCAAATTCAACATAATAATACTATCACATCCTGATATTGAAGCTAAAGTATCAATATAAAGTCCTGATTGGTTATACAATGAATCTCCCACTTGGAAATAATCATTAGCACAAAGTGTTGCCGAAATTGGTATTTGGAAATTCGGTACAACTGAAAGATATAAAGTCACCAAACTATCACAACCTGAAGTTGAGATAAAGTCTTGCTGATAAATTCCTGGTGTTTGATAAGTCGTATCTCCAAGTGTATAAGTATCACCAACACAGATAGTAGCATTTAATGTTTCCTCAGCTGGAATTAAAACTGTCAAGTCTAAATTGACAATACTATCACAACCTCCAGCTGCAGTCAAAGTATCTGAATATAATCCTGACTCTGTCAATATTTCATTGCCAAACTCATAGGACTCGTCAGAACAAATCGTAGCATCAATTTCTTCTATGACCTCATCCCCTACAGTTAATACTAATGTAACTAAACTGTCGCAGCCATTTGATGACGTGAAAGTTTCTTCATAAGTTCCTGCTTCGAAATAGGTTTCATTTCCAAATACATACCCTGTTCCCTCACAAACAGTCACAGGAAGAAGAACAACTGATTCAGGTAAAATATTCAACTCTAGAATAATTATACTATCGCAGCCGTTTGCAGCGATAAGTGTATCAGTATAGATTCCAGATACTGTCAATTGATTTCCTGCAAAAGTGAAGAAGTTATTTTCACAAATTTCTTCTTGTAAATTCGTCATTGAATTTGGCAGTACGGTCAAGTCTGTTATGATGATACTATCACAACCTAATGCTGTGTTTAAGGTATCATAATAAATGCCCGTAGTAGTTTGATTTGCGCCTGCGGCAAAATAACTTTCCCCGGCACATATCGTTACTGGGATATTTGTTTCCTCATTTGGATTGACTGTCAAGTTTAAAATAACAGTACTGTCACAACCTGCTACTGAAGTTAATACATTAGTATAAATACCACTCATCGTATAAGTTGAATCGCCCACTTCATAACTTGCGCCCTGACAAATTTCCGCAACTACATTTTCTGCATATATTTCGTCTACCGTCAAGTCCAATGTAATTATACTATCACAACCATTTACCGTTGTCAAAGTTGTTACATAAACTCCTGTGGTTGTATAAGTTGAATCGCCTACCTCATAAGTCGAACCTTCACAAATTTCCGCAACTACACTTTCTGTATATATTTCATTTACTGTCAAGTCTAATGTAATTATACTATCACAACCATTAAACGTAATAATATTCGTTGTGAAAATTCCAGTTGTCGCATAAGTTGAATCACCAACTTCATAAGTCGAGCCTTCACAAATTTCCGCAACTACACTTTCTGCATATATTTCATTTACTGTTAAATCCAAAGTAACGATGCTGTCACAACCATTTACCGTAGCCATAGTTGTTACATAAACTCCTGTGGATGAATAAGTTGAATCACCAACTTCATAAGTTGAGCCTTCACAAATTTCTGCAACTACACTTTCTGTATATATTTCATTTACCGTCAAATCCAAAGTAACAACACTATCACAGCCATTCGTATTTACAAATTCAACTTGATAAACTCCAGTTGAATTAAAGGTTGAATCACCTATTGAATAATTTTGACCTTCACAAATAGATTCTGCAATTGAAATATTGTCAATACCATTTACTATCAAATCTAATGTAACGATACTATCACAGCCATTGATCGTTTGCATTTCCACAAGGTAAGTTCCAGTAACTGTAAAACTTGAGTCGCCTATTTCAAGGCTTTCTCCTTCACAAATCACTTCATCCAATGAACTTGCAAAATTTTCGAAAACTGTCAAGGTCAGAGTCACTAGACTATCACATCCTCCTGCGGTTTGAGTCGTATTTGAATACACTCCAGTTTGACTATAGTAAACTCCGCCCATCTCAATACTATCTCCTTCACAAATATTTTCAACTAAACTAATTTCCAAAACATCATCCACTACAAGATTCAAAGTAATCAGACTATCACATCCTTCAATAGTCTGAAGTGTATTTGTATAAGTTCCTGTTTCAGTATAAATGGAATCGCCCACAATGAGACTTTGTCCAGAACAGATAAATTCATTTACGGTATTCGAATATGTAGGATGTACTGTCAAGTCCAATGTGACAAGACTATCACAACCGTTGATTGTTTGATAATTTTGAATAAAAGTTCCTGAGACAAAATATGTAGAATCGCCAATTATATAATTCTCTCCATCACAGATTTCTGCAAAAATGGTATTTGCATATGTAGAATTTACAGTCAAATCTAATGTAACAATACTATCACATCCATTAACTGAAATTAGATTAGTTGTATAAACTCCTGTTGATGTGTATAGGCTATCTCCTATTTCATAACTCGCTCCTTCGCAAATTTCTGCAACTATACTTTCTGCATAGTTTTCAAAAACAGTCAAGTCCAAAGTGATAAGACTATCACAGCCATTAAGGGAAGTAAGATTTGTAACATAAACTCCAGAAGTTGTGTATGTTGAATCCCCCACGTCATAGCTTGAGTCTTCACAAATTTCTGCAACTATATTTTCTGCATAAACTTCATAGACTGTCAAATCTAATATAACGATACTATCACAGCCTAAAACTGAATTCATAACAGTTGTAAAAATTCCTGTTGTTGTATAAACTGAATCTCCAACCTCATAGCTATTTCCTTCACAAGTTTCCGCAACTAGATTTATCAAATAAGCATCATTAACTGTCAAGTCTAAAGTAATTATACTATCACAACCATTAATCGCGGTCATATTAGTTGTGAAAACTCCTGTTGTAGTATAAGTTGAATCACCTACTTCATAAGTTGAGCCTTCACAAATCTCTGCAACTATATTTTCCGCATAAGTTTCATTTACTGTCAAATCCAAAGTAATAATACTATCACAGCCATTTACCGTTGTCATATTAGTTACATAAACTCCGGTTGTTGTATAAGTTGAGTCGCCTACTTCATAAGTAGAGCCTTCACAAATCTCTGCAACTATATTTTCTGCATATATTTCATTTACTGTCAAGTCTAATATAACGATACTATCACAGCCATTTACCGTTGTCATATTAGTTGTGAAAATGCCTGTAGTCGAATAAGTTGAATCGCCTACTTCATAAGTTCCTCCCTCACAAATTTCTGCAACTATATTTTCCGCATAAGTTTCATTTACTGTCAAATCCAAAGTAATGATACTATCACAACCATTAAACGTTGTCATATTAGTTGTGAAAACTCCTGTGGTTGTATAAGTTGAGTCACCTACTACATAA
>CAZMBP010000122.1:0-19878 GCA_964564545.1 uncultured Saprospiraceae bacterium | reverse complement strand
ACTTCCTGAACCACTTCCTGAACCACTTCCTGAACCACTTCCTGAACCACTTCCTGAACCACTTCCTGAACCACTTCCTGAACCACTTCCTGAACCACTTCCTGAACCGCTTCCTGAACCGCTTCCTGAACCGCTTCCTGAACCGCTTCCTGAACCGCTTCCACTATTCCCTAATGGACAAATCGTTCCTGTTCCTGAGTTTCCATTTCCTGAGCCTGAACCACTTCCTGTACCACTTCCTGAACCGCTTCCTGAACCACTACATGGATCACTATTTCCACACCCAGGAGACACATTTCCATTTTTATCTTCAAAAGCTAGAATCGTTGTTCCGTTTGCTAGAGTCATTCCTACCTCAAAAGGTTGAGAACAAGACACATGTACTGTTCCACCGCCAACTAATGGATAATTATTTGGAGAAAGTTTTTGACCACCAGGAACTCCATAGGTTGTTCCATCACTAGTTTCAAAATACACAATCCCTCCATCACAACAATCATTACTACCTGAACCTGAACCACTTCCGCTGCTACCAGAACCTCCTCCATTGACACATGGATCACATCCATTATCAATAGACAAATCAACTTGTTGAGAAGTTGTAGTTATATTAAACGTTACAGTATGAGGACCTTTTCCCAAAGCAAATTGAGGAGATGCACCAGAACCAAAATCCCATGCATATTCTAGGCACGGAAATCCTAAATCTGGTGCTTCAAAGGTTACAGATTCACCTTGGCAAATTGGACCAGTTGGTCCATCAATAATTGGAGTTGGACATTCCTCTGGTGGAACTGCTGGGCCACAAGAGTAACCATTTTTAAAAATGGCATTGTCTAAAATTAAACTTCCCCATTGGTCTCCAGCTACAACAGGAGCGGAACAAGACATATGTACTTCTACTAATTGTCTAAGAACACCACCTTGGTTTCCATAAATCAAAAAGTATATTCTAGAAGGGAATTTATCATCTCCTGCATTAAGTGCACTTGCAGAAAAAGAAGTATTGATAGCTACATTTCCTGAAAAATAAATATCACCACCTCCATCATCATCTTTACTTACAACGATATATACTGAAGGATCACCATTAGGTCCACCTCCAAAATTATCACAATCCCATTTATCTGATTGTTGTGAAGTATTAGACGCATTACAGCCTTCACCTGTGTAAGTCATCGTTACAGTTTGAACTTTATCGCCACCAGTATCACAACAATCCTGAGCGGATAAATTAGCATTAACTGCAAATGCTAAAAAGAACATCAATAGATATTTCCATTTATTCTTTTGGTTAAAAAATTCCCAAAGTAATCTTTGGGGAGGGTAATTTTGTTTCATGATTTGTGAATTTTGTTAAAAAATTAAAATGTTTGTTTATTAAAAAATATAGAAAAGGGTAAAAATTTAATTCCCTAACAAAAGAGGGCGTGTTATTTTTTAACCCGAATAAAAACTAATTGTATTGTCTTTAGATTTAATGAATGCACAAGGCATACCATAGACAAATACAGGAGATAGCACAACTTGCTATTCCTGCATATTGATTGCCTTGATAAACCAATCCATTGTTTTATCAAAAAATCAAAATCTAATTAATCCAGCCTTGAGCAATTTTTAGAAAATCAAAATCTTTTTACTTTGTAAATGTGCTCCGTTTTGGATTTCCAAAAAGTAAATTCCACTTGGCAAATGCTGAACATCTAATTTTGTAGATGTCTTGTTATTAGAGAAATTCTGTTCTTGAATTTTTTCTCCAATTGCATTTGTTAGTGTTACTTTCCAGTTGTTTAATAAATAATCGTTTTGGAATTTAATACTTATAAAATCATCGGTAGGATTTGGGAATATAGAAAACTGATCTTGAATAACTACATTTTTTGTAGCATTAACATCTTCATTATTTTGTTGAAATGTCGGTGTTTGTAAAACAAACGAACCTGAACCATTTGGAATTCTGGCACTTGCAATATTAGTATTTTGCGCACCAAATTGAACTTCATCGAGAACTGTCTCATCTTCATGAGTAAGCAATAACTCTTCACCTGATGCGGACAAACCAAATTCTGTGTGCAACCCTGCTTGGCTTAAATCTCGATCTGCCCAAACTATCAAATATTCATTTGGAGCAATCGAACTCCCTTTTGGAAAAATCCATTTTTTAGGATTGTCACTATCATCTGATAAATAATAATCACTCAAATCAATCGTCTGAAATGTATTATTATAAATCTCAATCCAATCATCATATTCACCTGCTGGATCAGGAATGCCTCCTCCAGCTTCTTGATTAGATGCTACAAATTCATTAATCACTAAATCATGAAATTCTAAATTCGTAAATGCTGGTGCACAATTATGTTGAGTTGCGGCCAAATGAGACACTAGTTGAACAAATCTTTGATTCATGAAATATCGCAGGGCAGGAATTTCAGTATTCCCTCCACCAGTTCCATTGCCCGTATCGTACTCAAAAAAGTCATGCGTGTACATATAATTCGGGTCATTATGAACTGCATCTCGAATCAGATTTGCTTTCTCATCTATTTTTGTTGAAACCTCATTCACGTTAAAAACTTTTTCCAACATCACACAGCATATATCTAAATAGCGATCTCGAAATTCTGGAACATTCAAAATCCGATCAATTAAAATCTTATCTGGATTGTTCAGTAATATTGGAAAATTAAGATCATAATCCACATCATAATTAAACCCTGAAGGTGGATTATTCTGAATCTCTTGGTATTTTATTTCGCAAAAAACATCCCAGTCGTCACTACAACAAAAGGGATCCTCTTCTATCGTTTGCTGAAAAATTGGATCGGTTGCTGGGTAGGGACAACTCCCATTGGTTATTGTTTCACAGTCTGACGGATTATCACTCAAGTCAACTTCTCTGCAGCGAGTTTGCTCGCAAGTATTACCATTTTCCATTCGCGTTGTTGTCAAACAAACCTCAACCTTTTCGATATTACTATCAAATACATGAATTGGATTTTGAGTCGTAGAAACGGTTCCATCTCCAAAGTCCCAATACCATGTCTCAGCAGCAGGTTCTGAATATTCATCAAAAGCTACTGAAGGATTATTTTTAGTAAAACTAAAATCTGTTTGCAAAATGCACGATGGATCATAAGGAGGATATGGATCTCCACTTGTGGTAATTGCACCACCCATCGACAAATTATAATCCCATGGAATCCAATGAAACTTCCCACTTTTGGGCTCATGATACAGATAAAAATTTCGCTCATTATCGAGATACGAATCCCAATTATTGATCATAATATCTACTGCCAAAGCATGTAAATATTGATCTACATTAAAAACCGATTCAATCGAATCTGCAAAATCTTGATCAGGTGTATTATTTAAAACATCTAAAAAATGAATGAACGCACTCCAGTCATCTTCTGATTTATTTGTTTTCAATTCAAAAGTATCTCGATAAGTATTTGGATCATCACCATACCATTTCAACTCAGACCATCTTTGATTTTTCCATAAATTCCCCTTGCCACTTGCAAAGTTATTCTCTAAAAAAGTCTTATCTACTTGCTCGATGATTTCATATAATCCCCACAATTCGTCATTCAAATACACATTAGCATAAGCAACTCTTGGTGCTCTAACTCCTACCTCTCTCATAAAACCATATCCTAAAAAGTCTCTCAACATTCCAGGATCACCAAATCCATTATGCAAGTTTATTTTTTTCAAACCATCATAAGTCTGCCCTTGTGTAAATTCATTAAAATCTAACTTAAAAGGCAGCTTATCATTGGGTACATAAAAAACCGAAGACTTTCCTTTTATCCGAACTCCAATCGTATCCAATTGGTTTCCATCAAAGGTCATACTTGCTTTTAAATAAGGAATATCTTCTCCACTAAATGTATTAAAATCATAATACCAGGTCGTCAATGTATCCCAGTATTCTGCTTCAGAAAAAGACAATCTAATTTCATGGATATAACTATCATCAAATACCTGATCTCCAACCTGTGCCTTCATTGATAAGTTGGACAAAAAGAGAAATACAATTAATTTAAAATACCTCATGTAATAAAATTGCTTTAGTGTACGGATATTAATACACTATCCAAAAATCATGACATCTTTAGACGGAAAAACTAAACGAATAGCAAATTCATTTAATTTATTCAATAATAATAGTGGTATTTGGAAAATATGACTCAAGAAAACTACCAAAAAAGGTGTTCTTTCAAATCTACTAATTAAAATAAAAACGAAAGAATCATATGTAAAAAAAATTAGTTTTATGGAGGGAAAACTCTCTTTGTGTTTATTTGGATCTATTTTTTTTGATAAAAGTCAAAATTAAGAAATTAAGTTCTTGAAATTAAAGTAAAAATCGACTTAAATGGGCTTCCCACATCAAAATGTGGGAAGCCCATTTAAGTCGATTTTTTAAATCTTTTTAATCTAATTTAACTTTTCCGTCTAGATAGAGTTTGACTAACTCTGGGCGAGAATTGATATGCAATTTTTTATAAATATTTTTCACATGATAACGCACACTATTAATAGAGTTATTCATAGCATCAGCGATCATTTTATAGCTTAACCCATCTATCAAATATTTTAAAACTTCTCCTTCTTTTTCTGTTAACTGAATGTCCTTTACTGTGGTAGGTTTTTGATTAAAAAAAGTAATCATTCTTCTCGCAATATCAGGTGACAAAGCTGGAACTCCTTCTTTTAGATCAATTAGAGTTTGTTCTATTTTGTCCAATGAATTATCCTTTAACATGTAACCAGAAGCCCCTGCTCGCAATGCTCTAAAAATTCGATCGCTATCCCTAAAAGCAGTTAACATTACTATCTCTATTTCATCATTTTTACTTTTAATTTTAGGCAATGCTTCTATCCCAGACATCCCTGGCAATTCAATATCCAGTAATACGACATCTAGCTTTTCTGGAAAATATTTTAAAAAATTTTCCGCAGACTCCGACGACAAAACATACTCTAACTTAGAAGACATTTTTATAATCTTGACTAGTTCATTTCGCACAAACGAATCGTCTTCTATTATTCCAACTTTTATCATATTACATTTTTATGTTTTCCACTCTAAATAAATTTTAAATGAATTTGGATGTTCTTCTATTTGCAAAATTCCATCTATTTGGTTGGCTCTTTTTTTCATATTCCCCAAACCTTTTTTTGATGAAAAAGGCGGGTCGATTATTTTTTGATCAAACTCATTCTTAATCAATAAAGACATTTTCTTCTTTTTCTCAAATTGTAGTTCGATCAATACAGGGCAAGGTTCAGTATGTTTTAAAATATTATGAATAGCCTCTTTAAAAATAGAATATACATTTGTTTTCATTTCCACAGGCAAAACCAATTCTAGATTTGACGATGTAAATTTACTTTGAATTTTATACCCTTCTTCTCTCAGAGTATTATCGATATGATCTTGCATCCGTTCAATCAAATCCCCCAAAGTACTTTTTACCTTGTCAACTGCCCACAACATATCGTACAAATCAAACATTAATTCGTCACTTATTTTTTTGATTTGTTGAGCATCTTCTTCGGCATTAATCGCAGGATTATTTTTGTTAGTTAACCTTGACGATAGCATTTTTATATGATTAAGAGATGCACCTATGTTATCATGCAAATCTTTGCTCATCTTCGTTTTGAGTTGATCAAATTCTTTAATCTGTCTCATTCGATTATATGTAAAAAACAAAATTGCCGCAACGATTATAAGGCTAATTAGTGCTAATAATAACTTGATCAGATACTCGGATTTATCTAACTTTCGAGCATTTTTTTCTTGAGCTAAATTCAACTTTTGAATTTCAGTTTCCGCTTTCTGTTGTTCATATAAATAGTTTAGTTTTTCAATTTCCTTGGAGGTTTCATCACTATTCAATTTTTCTTTGGCAGCTAAACTTTTCTGAAATGCTATTAATGATTTTTTGTAATTTCCAGTTTTTTCATAACCTTCGGACAGAATTTTATATAACCTTTCGTAGTGCAAATCAGTCTCAATGTCTTGGAGTAAATTGATGCCTTTTTCTGCATTAGAAATCGCTTGGGTATAATTTTTCATCTCTAACATCGCAGAGGCAATCCCTGAATAAATTTCAACTCGTTGCTCTTTATCGTCAATTTTTGAATTATAATCCAATGCTTTTTTAAAATACATTAAACCTTTCTCAAAGTTACTTTGCAAAACATAGTTCTCACCAATATTTGAATTCACCAATGCTAACCTCCCATTTCTTTCTATTTCTAAAAAAACAACTTCCGCTTTTTTGAAGTAATCTAAAGCCTCATCATACTTCTCATCACTTCGATAAGCTACCCCCATATTATTCAGAAGTAATCCCTTCGCTACCGGACTTCCAATTGAGTCTGCTTGAGGCAGACCAGCTTCATAATATAACAATGCTTTTTCATTGTACCCTTCCTCATTATGAATTATTCCAAGGCTAAGATTTGAGCGGAGTAAAGTTTCCGCATCTTGCAATTCTTCTCCTATTTTTCGAACCATTAAATAATATTCCATAGCCTTTGCACTTTGTCCTTTTTTCCAATAAACACTCCCTATGTCATTGAGTGCGTCTGCCATTCCTATGGAGTCCTTTTCTGCTTTTGCTAAATCATTTGCTTGATCAAAATATTCCAATGATTTTTCATAATCACTTTTTCGAAAAGAATAAGTGTAGCCAAAACTTCGCAACGTAGAAAACCCTATTTCATAGTGAGGAAGACTTTGACTTAATTCTAGACATTGACTATAATAATAAATCGTACTATCAAAATCAAACTCATAATATTCATCTGCTAACTCTTTCAGTAACTCTAATTTTGAGGTATCAGACTGTTGTGATTCATAGACTAATTGACGAAGACTATCAATTAAATTTGATTGAGCAAAACCACTATTACCAACAAATAATAGTAAAATCAAACTGAAAGTATTACGAAAAAATATATTCATAATAGGTTGATTTCAAATTTAATACCTATTTTTTTCATATATGTAATATAACCTTTTTTATGATTGATTCTTTCAAGGAATTAAAAGAACTTTGAGTAAATCCCATCTAGACCTACAAGTCCCAATAGCCTTATTTTATTATATAACAAAAACTCGATTAATACATTTTGCTATTTTTCGAACTAAACCTAATCCACTATTATGGGAAATTCCAAACATACACTTTCAAAAAAATTCACTTCTCAAATCCTAACTTCCAATGACCTTCAAAAGATAAAAGGAGGAAAGAAATCTAAGGAAGAAAAAGAGTTAGAAAAAGAAGAAAAAGAAGAAAGAAAACGTTGTAAGAAAGCTTGGAAAGAAGCTGAGAAACAAGCCAAAGCCGAAGGTCGACTAATCAAAAGAATTAACGGAAACGGAAATGGTATTTGGTAATTAAATTTTATCGCAATTCCCCCCACCCCTTTTTCCTCCACTTTAATTTTCCTATTTCCTTGAATGGATATTCATTTGATGAGTATTCACATTGCTTTTTATTGCTTATAGCAAAGGAAACTAATTTTTTAATCGATGAATCTTTTCCTCCTTTTATTCATCTCATTAATTTTAAATATTATGGAAAACAGTAAAATTTTAAAACACTTTTTTGCGGGACAACTTTTACCTAACGAAGATTTACAAAACATCAAAGGAGGAAAAAGATCACATGCTGAAAAACTAGAAAACAAAAGAATAAAACGAGACTCCCTTCAACTCAGAAGATTATTAAAAGAATCCATAAAATTAGAGCGAAAAATACAACGAGGTTATCGTAATCATTAAGATAATCTTGAATTAAAAAACCTTCGTACAAAAATCTTTCAAGGCAAAAGCCTTGAAAGATTTTTTCTTTTTAAAATACTTTCTAACTCGTTAATTAATCCTTACATTTGCACTCGATTTGGGATTTTCAACCTTATTACAAACCAAAAAAGACATTTTTTACCTAAGAAAAATGTCTTTTTTTATAAGTAACAAAACAGAAGTCATCTTTTTGTGTTACAGTAAAAAAATTTAATAATCCACCAACTCAACAATCAAATCGTCATGCCAAAAGACAATTCAATCAAATCTGTACTTATTATCGGAAGTGGCCCTATTATTATTGGTCAAGCTTGCGAATTCGATTATTCTGGAACTCAAGCCTCACATGCTTTACGCGAAGAAGGAATTGAAGTCTCTTTGATTAATTCTAACCCTGCAACGATCATGACTGATCCTGTAACAGCAGAACATATTTACCTAAAGCCACTTACGGTTCAAAGTCTAATTGAAATTTTAGAGGAGCGTCAAATTGATGCAGTACTTCCAACTATGGGAGGACAAACTGCCTTGAATCTTGCCATTGAAGCAGGGAAAGAAGGTGTTTGGGATAAATATAATGTAAAACTTATTGGTGTAGATTTAGAGGCGATCGAGTTGGCCGAAAATCGAGAAGCATTTCGAGAGCACGTAGTGAAGTTAGGATTAAGCGTTGCTCCTTCACACATTGCTAATTCATTTTTGGAAGGAAAAGAAGCTGCACAGAAAATTGGATTTCCACTTGTAATTCGTCCATCATATACTTTAGGTGGCTACGGAGGTGGATTTTGTCATACTGCTGATGAATTTGACGAAGCACTACGAAGAGGTTTGGATGCATCTCCAACACACGAGGTTTTGGTAGAAAAAGCAGTTTTGGGTTGGAAAGAATTTGAGTTAGAATTACTTCGAGATGCCAATGATAATGTAGTTATTATTTGTACAGTAGAAAACCTTGACCCGATGGGAATCCATACAGGTGATAGTATTACTGTAGCACCTGCTATGACACTTTCTGATACTGCTTACCAGCAAATGAGAGATGAAGCAATTTTGGCGATGCGATCTATGGGGAATTTTGCAGGAGGTTGTAATATTCAATTTTCTCAAAATCCTGAAACGGAAGAATTAATTGTAATTGAGATCAACCCACGGGTATCTCGTTCTTCTGCACTAGCAAGTAAAGCGACTGGTTATCCAATTGCAAAAATTGCTGCAAAACTTGCTTTAGGTTTCACGCTTGATGAATTAAAAAATCAAATTACTGGAAATACATCTGCATATTTCGAACCTACATTAGACTATGTAATTGTAAAAATGCCTCGATGGAATTTTGATAAATTCAAAGGCTCAAGTCATATTTTAGGATTACAGATGAAATCTGTTGGAGAAGTAATGGGAATCGGAAGGAACTTTTTGGAAGCTCTTCAAAAAGCTTGTCAATCTCAAGAGAACGGTAGAATGGGATTAGGAGCTGACAAAAAAGAATGGATTAGAACAGCAGATATTTTAGAAAGATTATCACAAGTAAGTGATGATAGAATTTATAGAGTAAAAGATGCTTTACGATTAGGTGTTCCTGAAAAAACGGTTCACAAATTGACTAAAATTGATCCATGGTTTATCACTCAAATTAAGCGTTTGGTAGCAATGGAAAATGAAATCATGCGATATAATGTTGCGGAAGATTTACCTGAAGATTTTTTAAGAAGCCTAAAAGAAGTAGGTTACTCTGATGCTCAGATTGCTTGGTTGATGAGAATTAAAGAAGAGGAAGTTACAAAGCATAGAAAAAACATTGGTATCCGTAGAACCTATAAAATGGTGGATACTTGTGCAGCAGAATTTGAAGCAAAAACACCTTATTTCTACTCTACTTTCGATCAGGAAAACGAGAGTATTCCAAGTGATAGAAAGAAAATAGTTGTTCTGGGTTCTGGTCCAAATCGAATCGGTCAAGGAATCGAATTTGACTATTGTTGTGTGCATGGATTAATGGCAATTCAAGAAGCAGGTTACGAAGCGATTATGATTAATTGTAACCCTGAAACTGTTTCGACAGACTTCAACATGGCTGATAAACTATACTTCGAACCAATCTTCTGGGAACACATCCAAGAGATTTTTGAATTAGAAAAACCAGAAGGTGTAATCGTTCAATTGGGTGGCCAGACAGCTTTGAAATTAGCAGAGACTTTTGACAAAAAGGGTATCAAAATCATCGGAACTAGTTATAAAGCACTTGATCTTGCTGAAGACCGAGGACGTTTCTCTGACTTATTAAAAGAGTTAGACATTCCATATCCAAAATATGGTCAAGCGGATGATGCTCAGGAAGCAATCGATATTGCGAATCGAGTTACTTATCCAGTTTTGGTTCGACCATCTTATGTTTTAGGAGGGCAACGAATGAAGATTGTAATTAACGATGAAGAATTAGAAAGACAAGTGTTGGAAATCTTCAAGCACATGCCTGACAACAAAGTTTTGATTGACCAATTTTTAGATCGAGCAAAAGAAGCAGAAGTTGATGCAATTTGTGATGGAGACGAAGTTCACATCATGGGAATCATGGAACATATCGAACCTGCAGGAATTCACTCAGGAGACAGTTCTGCTGTTTTACCAACTTATAGTTTGAGTGAAAGTGTGATTGAGAGAATGAAAGAGTATACTCGAAAATTAGCTTTCGCATTAGAAACAAAAGGATTAATCAATATCCAATTTGCTATCAAAGATGAGCAAGTTTATGTAATCGAGGCTAATCCAAGAGCATCACGTACGACTCCATTTATTGCCAAAGCTTATCAAGTTCCATATTTGAATATTGCAACACATATAATGTTGGGCAATAAGAAATTGAAAGATTTTGAAATGATCAAAAAATTGGAAGGCTACGCAATTAAAGTTCCTGTTTTTTCATTCAATAAATTCCCGAATGTAGATAAGAACTTAGGACCTGAAATGAAATCAACAGGCGAAGCAATTCGATTTATAAAAGATACAAAAGACTCCTACTTCAGGGAGTTGGACAAAAAACGTTCAATGTATCTAACAATGTAAAAAACATAAAAAAGCGGGTTGCAAATTGCAACTCGCTTTTTTTATATCTTAAGATCTAAATAAAATTTATGCTCAAATTCTTACTTCTTTGTCTTTTAGTTTTAATCATTTCAAAATGCTCACATGAGCAAATAAGTTTTCCTGTAATTGAAAACCAATCAGATAAATTAAGGCTAGATGGCGGATATTTTCAATTTCACAAAGGAGATAAAAAAGCAGGATTATCAGATTTTTTTCTCGGATATATTTTTTACAAAAACGGAGTTGTGCTTAGGCTTGGTGGAAATGGAAATGATATTTCACCTGACTATAAATTCAATTCAAAAACAGCGCAGGAATTAACTTCTTCTGGTTTGTACATTATTTCTGATACTAATATTTATCTAGAAAGATGGTACGCCTCAACTCAAGGAAAAAACCTCCAACCACCTGCGATAAAAATTCTTGGAAAAATCATTTCAAAAGAAAAAATAGAATTGAACGAACCACAATACCCTTCAAATGCACCTAGTGTAAAAAAATCAAAATCTATTTTTTCCTTTTTTAAATTAAATAATAAACCCGATAGTATTAATTGTTTTGTTCCTATAAAACTCAATAAAACAGAATGTGAAAAACTATACGATTAATACTCTATTTGAAAATAATTACCTTTAAATAAAAAAAACATTTATATGAAGACAAAAAAAGAAATAGTTGAAGATTGGTTACCTAGATACACAGGAACTGCAATCAAAGATTTTGGACAATACATCATTCTTGTCAATTTCAGTAAATATGTAGAAATGTTTGCTGAACAATATGATGTAGAAATAAAAGGAAAAGATCGTTCGATGATTTCAGCAACTGCTGAAAATATCACCATTATCAATTTTGGAATGGGAAGTCCAAATGCAGGAACAATCATTGATTTATTGACAGCAATAAAACCTAAAGCCGCAGTTTTTTTAGGAAAATGTGGAGGAATAAAAACTAATAAAAATAAGGTAGGTGATTTGATTTTGCCGATTGCAGCAATTCGAGGAGAAGGAACTTCTAATGATTATTTGCCTCCCGAAGTACCTGCACTTCCTGCCTTCGCCTTGCAAAAAGCAATTTCAACAACTATTCGAGAATACGATAAAGATTATTGGACCGGAACTGTTTACACAACAAATAAACGAGTTTGGGAACATCGGGAAGATTTTAAAGAATATCTAGTTTCACTCCGACCCATTGCAATTGATATGGAAACTGCAACAATTTTTGTAGCTGCCTTCAAAAATCATATTCCAGCAGGTGCACTACTATTAGTTTCAGATATGCCAATGGTTCCAGAAGGGGTAAAAACCGAGCAAGGAGATAAAATTGTCAGTAAGAATTACATGAATATGCACTTGAAGATTGGAATCGAATCATTGATGAAATTGAGCAATAATTCATTAACGATAAAGCACTTGAAATTTTAATTAGTCAATCTGTAAATTAGTAGATTTGTTAACCAGTCATAAAATGGAAATAACCATTTGACTGATTAACAAATTTACTATCTGCTAATTTATTTCTTCTTAGACTTAGATTTCCTTTTAGTCTTTTTCTTAGGCAATTGATTATTAGCATCTGGGAAAACCGTAGTTGGTTTATACTTTTTAGCAGCTTCCCACTCCATGCTCAAGTAAGAAATGATAATTACAATATCTCCAACTGCTACTCTTCTTGAAGCAGCTCCATTCAAGCAAATTACACCTGAACCTCTCTCTCCTTTAATTACATAAGTTTCAAGTCTTGCGCCATTGTTATTATTTACAATTTGTACTCTTTCTCCTTCAATAATATTAGCTGCATCCATCAAATCTTCATCGATAGTAATACTACCAACATAGTTGAGGTCAGCTTGAGTCACAGTTGCACGGTGTATCTTAGATTTAAAAACTGTTACGAACATAGTATAAAATATAATTTTGTTTAAAAAAGTTAACTACTACTAATAAAACGAAACATTTTGTGAAAAGGTCACAAAATGAAATTTTATTAAAAAAATATAATTTCTTATATAAGAATAGGTGATTAGAAAATGTTTAAGGAAGGCGACGCAAATTTACGATTTAAAAACCATATTATCAATTAATCTTACTTCTCCTGCCCAAACTGCGGTGCAAGCCACAACGAAGTCAGTTTCATTATAATCATCAATTGGTTGAAGAGTAATTCCATCCACTATTTCAAAATATTCGGGTTTGAATTCTGGGATGCTCAATTCTTGCATTGCCCAATTCTTTACTTCTTTTGGTGTTTTATTTTCAACTTGATTTTTAGCTTTTGAAAGCGTTTGTGAAATTATTACTGCGCGGTTTCGATTTTCAGGAGTCAATCGAACATTTCTAGAACTCATTGCTACCCCATCTTCATGTCGCATAATTGGGCACATGACTAATTTTATTTTAGATCCTAATTGAGTCAACATGTTGCGAACTATAGTTATTTGTTGAAAATCCTTTTGCCCCATATACAAACTATGTGGTTTGACCATATTCAATAACCGATTCACGACCTGAGCCATTCCATCAAAGTGCCCTGGGCGAAATTCGCCTTCCATAGTAGTAGCTAATTCTCCAAAATCTAATTCCAATGTCGTATCCAATTCTTCTGGATAAACCTCCTCAACTGAAGGCATTAATAATACTTCAGTACCAACTGACGTTAACAACTCGATATCTTTAGCTGCAGTTCGTGGATATTTTTCCAAATCAGTTGCATTGTTAAATTGAGTAGGATTGACAAAAATGGTACAAACTACGCAATCATTCTCTTCCTTTGCTTTTCTAATCAAAGACAGATGACCATCGTGCAATGCACCCATTGTTGGAACAATTCCAATGCTTTTTTTGTCTGATTTTAGAGTATCCAAGTAATTTTGGAGTTGATATTCTTTTTTGAATAAAATCATATTAAATAATTATTCGTTTTGTTGATTTTGTTTGTTTTTCAATACTTTTTAAAATGTCAGGAAAGATTCAATTAAGAACTCCTTAACAATAAGAGTAAGGCAAAAATCATGAAAAATGCGGAATATTTTGTACTTTTGCACACCCGTTCATTGAAGGTATCATTTTTATTTTTTAAAAAAAATGAATTTAGAGTTTTATGGAGAAGAAGAAAGTTCTGATAGTAACACAAGAGATGGAGCCATATACGGCACTCTCTGAAATCTCACGAATAGCGCGAAAATTGCCACAATATATTCAAGAGAAGGGATTTGAAATCCGAGTTTTAATGCCGCGATTCGGCACTATTAATGAAAGAAGACACCGACTGCATGAAGTAGTTCGCCTTTCAGGAATGAACATTATCGTAGATGATGATGACTTTCCGCTAATTATTAAAGTAGCATCTTTGCCAGGCGCAAGGTTACAAGTTTACTTTTTGGATAATGATGATTTTTTCAAGAGAAAATCAGTATTTGAAGATGCAAAAGGTAAACCGTTTGAGGATAATGCTGATCGATCAGTATTTTTCTGCAAAGGTGTTTTAGAAACTGTTAAGAAATTTGGTTGGGCACCAGATATCATTCATTGCCATGGCTGGATGACAAGTTTAGTACCGTTATATTTAAAAACTGCGTACAAAAACGAGCCTATTTTCCAAAATGCAAAAACGGTTTATTCACTTTATGATAATTCATTAGAAAAAACTTTTAGCGACGATTTCTTCGACAAAGCTTCCATAAATAATTTGGAACCTGAAGATTTAGAGGCATACAAAGAAGGAAAAAATATCAATTTACATGCAGGGGCTATTACTTTTTCCGATGCTGTAATTACAGGTAGCGAGAAAATGTCAAAAGCGACTACAAAATTAATTGAAGAAACAGACAAGCCTGTTTTGGAATATAAAGGCGAAGAAGAATACTTAGCCGCTTACCTTGAATTTTTTAATTCTTTATTGGAACAAGAGGTTGAATAATACCTTTCTATTAGCTTCACAAAAAAGAATATTCTAAAACCAAAATTCCAGCTTCTACCTTAAAATGGGTCTAAACCCAACTGGTAGAAGCTGGTTTTGCGTTTAGAGGTATGATACCTTTTTTTTAGAATACTTCTGGCATTTTATTTATTTTTGATAAAATGCCTTAAAATAATTAATCATTGAAAAAGACGATATTTCAACAATTCATGTTTGCAACAAGCATATTTATGATGTTTTTGTTTGCAACTACTTCGTGTAATGAGCCAAGTCTAATTGGTGCAGATGTTCTTGATTCTGACAGACTTGATGTGGTTTTCACAGATAGCTTATCTATTTTTGCAAGTTCTGTCGAAGATGATTCCATTCAAACATTTGATGATCTAAATTTATTGACAAGTTACCTTTGTGGAAAATTAGAAGATCCCATTTTTGGAATAAGCGAATCAGAAATTAATACTCAGTTGAGACTTTCTGGAACTCCTGACTCTTTAAAATTTGCTAAAATTCCAGATGGAAATGCGAAACTTGACTCTATTGTTTTCGTTCTAGAATATGATCCTGATCAGTTCTTTGGAAATCCTGATTCAGAACAAGAGATTGCTATTTATTTACTCGATGAGGATATGGATAACAATGCAACTTATTATTCAAATGATAATTTTGCTTCAGGAGATTTATTAACATCGGCAACAGTAAATCCAAGTAATCCCGATTCTACAATTTCGATAGTTGGAACAAGTGGAGATACTATTCGTCCTCCTCAACTAAGATTGCCGATTGATGTTAATCACCCTCTCTTTACCGACATCCTTTTTAAAGATGGCTCTTCTATAGAATACTATAAAAATGACACACTTTTATTAGACGTTTTAAAAGGAGTAAAAGTAGTAGTGGAAAACTCTGACCCTACTGAATTGATGATGGCATTTAAATTATCTTCCTCCTCTATAGGTGGAATGTATATGTACTATCATACTATTCCTACTCCTGATGATAATAGTTCTGATACTCTAATTTATCGATTTAGAATCAATAATGATGCTGCACAAATGGTCAGTTTTAATCATGATTATGAAAACTCATTTGTGAAATCGTTTATCGATACTCTTGATGATGAAACGGATGGAGAACAATACCTTTTCGTTCAAGGAATGCAAGGAATTAATGGGAAATTAAGAATTCCATATTTGAGTGGGTTAAAGAATGCAATAATTAATCAAGCACAGTTAGAATTAACTATTGCGACCATGCTGCCAAATGATGTATCTTTTTATAGTGATGAACCTCTTGAACAGCTATTTTTATCAAAGAAAAATGAAGAGGGTGATCTTATAATTATTGCAGATTTGCAATTAACTTTTACTGGATTTGGCGGAAACTTGGTTGAGAGAACTAAAGATAATATGCTTATTCAAACCTATACGATGAATATTTCACAACATTTGCAAGATATGATCAATGGGCTAGAAGTAAGTGATGAAATATTTATTACACCTCTCGCAAAAGCACAATCAGCTAATCGATCAATTATTTTCGGGACTGGAGATCCTTCTTTTGCTCCAAAAATAAACGTAACTTACACTATTAACCAATAATAAATGAAAATATATATTTTTTAACACTATAAGCAAGTCTAAGTTGTTCATACGAAAGAAAAACTTAGACCTGCTTTAAAACCCCAACCTATTATGTGTGGAATCGTAGCTTATATCGGAAAAAAAGACGCTTACCCTATTATCATCAAAGGACTTAAAAGATTAGAATATCGAGGATACGATAGTGCTGGTGTAGCTCTATTTAATGGTGATTTACACGTTTACAAAAAGAAAGGAAAAGTCAATGACTTAGTTTCTTTTGTCAAAGGAAAAAATATTGATGGACATGTTGGTATCGGACATACTCGATGGGCAACTCATGGAGAGCCTAATGACATTAATGCCCATCCACATACTTCAGATAATGGTCGATTAACAATTATCCATAATGGAATTATCGAAAATTATGCGACAATAAAAGAGGCTCTTGTCAAAGATGGACATGTTTTCACAAGTGATACAGATACAGAAGTTTTAGTTCATTTAATTGGCGCACTTCAAGAACAAGATAATTTAGAGTTAGAAGAAGCTGTAAGAATCGCTTTGTCTCAAGTTGTTGGTGCATATGCCATTGTAGTATTAGATAAAAATGATCCAACTAAACTAGTAGCTGCTCGAAAAGCAAGTCCATTAGTTGTTGGGATCGGACAAGATGAGTTCTTCTTAGCATCTGATGCAACACCTTTAGTTGGTTATACTTCACAAGTAGTTTATTTGAATGATGAAGAGATTGCTGTAGTGTGCAATGATGGAACGTTTGAAATAAAAACTATCGACAACGAAATTCAAACTCCATATGTCCAACATCTTAATATGAATATTGAGAAATTGGAAAAAGGAGATTATGAACATTTCATGCTCAAAGAAATTTATGAACAACCAAGTACAATTGCTGATTGTATGCGTGGTCGATTAAATGCAGCAGCAGGTTGGATTAAAGTGGGTGGAATCGAAGATATAGAAGATCGAATTTTTAATGCAAAAAGATTCATTATGGCAGCTTGTGGAACATCATGGCATGCTGCATTAATTGGTGAATATTTATTTGAAGAATTAGCGAGAATTCCAGTTGAAGTTGAATATGCTTCTGAACTTAGATATAGAAACCCAATCATTAATAAAGATGATGTCGTTATTGCCTTGTCTCAATCAGGCGAAACTGCCGACACCATGGCTGCACTTGAATTAGCTAAAGAAAAAGGTGCTTTAATTTATGGAATTGTAAATTCAGTTGGATCTTCTATATCACGAATCACAGATGCAGGTTCGTATATTCACGCTGGACCAGAGATTGGAGTAGCAAGTACAAAAGCATTTACTGGTCAAGTAACTGCACTTACTTTGATAGCTATTTACATGGGATACAAAAGAGGTACTATTCCTAAATCATATTATAACCAGTTGATTGAAGGTTTAGAACAAATTCCTGCAAAAGTGGAAGAGGCATTGAAGTGTGATGATCAAGTAAAAGAATTAGCTCAGAAATTTATTAATACCAATCATACCCTTTATCTTGGGAGAGGTTATAATTTCCCTGTTGCATTGGAAGGTGCTCTTAAATTAAAAGAGATTTCGTACATCCACGCAGAAGGATATCCGGCAGCTGAAATGAAGCATGGACCAATCGCTTTGATTGATGAAAATATGCCCGTAATTGTAATCGCAACTAATAAAAGTGCTTACGAAAAAATTGTAAGTAACATCCAAGAAGTAAAAGCTCGAAAAGGGATTGTTATCGCAATTGTAACTAAAGGCGACGAAGAAATTAGTAAAATTGCAGATTATACTATTGAAATTCCTGATACAGAAGAACCATTTACTCCTTTATTATCAGTTATTCCTTTACAATTATTGTCTTATCATATTGCTTTAGCAAGAGGTTGCAACGTAGATCAACCTCGAAATTTAGCTAAGTCCGTAACTGTAGAATAAAAAAATTATTAAAAACATTTGACCAAAAAGACAACATGTCTAACGTCAAACGTTCAACGTCAAACGTATAAAAATGGGCACACATAGCGCACATAACATGGAGTATAACTCCGAAAAAAGCAAACTCATTATTCCTGAATATGGTAGAAACGTTCAAATGTTAATTCGACATGCGAAGACCATTGAAAATGATGAAATTAGACAAGCTTTTATCGAAAGGGTAATTGACTTGATGCATCAAATGCATCCGCAAAATAGAAACATCGAAGACTATATGTCTAAGTTATGGAAACATGTGTTTCGAATTGCTGAATATGATATCAAAGTCATGCCTCCAAGTGGAGAAATCCCTACTCCTGAAACGGACATTACTATTCCTGAACCAGTTAACTATCCTGTTGCCAATGTGAGATACAGACATTATGGAAATAATGTTCAAATATTGATTAATAAGGCATTGAAAATGGAAGATGGACCAAAAAAGGATGGTTTTGTTTTAGTGATTGGTGGCTATATGAAAATGGCTTATAAAACTTGGAACAGAGAACACTTCGTTAGTGATGAAATTATCAAAGGAGATTTACACAAAATGTCTGATGGAAAATTAGTGATTGCCGATAATGTTTCTCTCGATGGGTTAAGTAACTCTAATCGTCGAAAAAGAAAAGATGATGATCGAGGAGGTCGAAATGACCGCGGTGGTGGTAGAGGTAGTAGAGGTGGAAGAAGTGATCGAGGAGGAAGAGGCGATCGTGGTAGAAATGATCGAGGTCGAAATGATCGAAGAGGAAGACGTTAGTTTTTTCATCACAAATAAAAAAAGGTGCTTATCAAAATTGATAAGCACCTTTTTTCATTTAGATTTTTCTTCTATTCATTTCCAGAAAAATGATTCCATCCCTGCGCTTTTATTGGATGAATATTTCCTCCTTTCGTATGCAATTTAATTCCTTCTGAAGCTTCTACAATTTCTCCCATAATATAAATCCCAGGCAAAAATTTCACCTTTTCAATATCCTCAGGAGCAATAGTAAAAAGTAATTCATAATCCTCTCCTCCACTCAAAGCACATGTAATAGGATCCATTTGAAATTTTATAGCCATCATTTCTGCATCAGGATGAATCGGTACTCCACTCTCTTCAACAAAAGCTCCCACCCCTGATTCTTTACAAATATGAAAAACCTCAGAAGCTAATCCATCCGAGATATCAATCATTGAAGTAGGAACTAATTCCGCTTTTGCGAATTCTTGAATCATTTCTCTCCGAGCCTCAGGTTTTAATTGACGACGCACTAAATAAGATTGTTCTTCCAAGTCAGGTTGAACTCCTGGATTAGATAAGTAAATTTGTTTTTCTCTTTCCAAAATTTGAAGCCCCAAATATGCGGCTCCCAAATCTCCTGTCACACACATCAAATCTCCAACCTTCGCAGTATTCCTGTAAACTATTTTATCTTTTTCTGCTTCGCCAATTGCTGTAACACTAATAATCAATCCTCTCGGAGAAGA
>CAZMBP010000121.1:0-47624 GCA_964564545.1 uncultured Saprospiraceae bacterium | reverse complement strand
GGCTCTTTTGTTTCTTTTTTATGGCTGCTTTTACCTGATTAAGTCCGGCAAACATAGCTGAAACATTCTCAATGATTTTGCTGGTGTGGGTGGCATCCTCGATATTCAAGTTGTTGACAATCTCAATCAATAACTCCAGCTCCTGCCCTATTTTTTCAACATTAGCTTCCTTGATTTTTGCTTCTGCTGCCGTCTTAATCGTTTCTAAATCTTTTTGTTCTAGTGCTATTTTTTCTAGATAAGGTTTTAGGGCATTATCTTCCAACAAGAATTGCACACAGTCGTTGGACAACTGCCTGTTGATCTCAGCACATTCGGTTTCCAGTTTTTCAAGGAGTGGTAAATCTGTATATCTAAGTTCTTTTAGTGAAATAATTTGTCCTCGAAATACTCGAAGTTCTGCCAAGGTTTCTACAAATAAATCAATTTTGTCAAAAGTTTGAGATCGACTACGCTTAAACAATTCTTTAGCCTTTTTCTCAGCTTTTAAAATTTCTGCTTTGGTGTTTTTCTCAATTCGGTTTTTCTTTTCAAATTCATCTATCGCCGTAGAAGCCGTTTCGCCAATCTGCTGAAGGACTTCCTGCATGTTGAACGTTTCTGGCTTGGAAATCCAATAGTACGCATCCATCAGATCGGTACTTTTCTTCAACAAATCATTGTACAGACCGAAGTAAGAATCTTTTTTGTTACTTAGCGTCAGTATCTCTTGACATTCTGCCATCGCCTTGACAATATCCTTATTACCCACTTTGAATAAATAGGAATCTGTATGCTCTGAGGGAACAGCTATCGTACTGACAAATGGGGTTTGCCAAATTTGCATCACATGGTGCTTGGTGGCTTCCTCTTCTGCGCGGAAATAACACAATTCTCCGTTTGGGAAAAGGGTATACCCATTACAAATAATAGGCGTAATTATTTTTTGCTCGATAAGGTTATAATGCAAAAGGACATAAACGCCAGTTTTATTATTATAAAAAACATAGAGAAAGTCTTCTCCATTGGGAGAAATAATTCGTTTTTTAAACTGCTTATTTCTCATGTCAGGATCGAATAGTTTAAACTCTCCTGTTTGTAAATAATAACCGTTGGCGAAGATTAAACCGTGTTGGTCTGGCAACAAAACCCCGGAGTCTTCCAAAGAATCAATCCGTTGAATTTCTTGTACTTTTTCATTAAAAACAAAATACCGAAAGTCTTCTTGATAAGGCTTTATTTTTAGCACAATCAAATTCCCTAAGTCTGCAAATAAGTATTCGGCATCATCTAGCGTCTGTTCTTTGTATTCCACTTCTTCTCTATAAATCCCTAAGCCATCATCGGTATTGTCTTCTACCTTAATCGTCAGTTCACCGCCAACCGTTTTGACAAAAACCCGATCCAAAATAGAAACATGCGGGTGCTTTCCATTTCTATGAAAATCACGATGTGCACGTTGCCATTGAAATTCATGTTGATTTGGAAAACGAACTTCTTGATCAGAACGAGCATCAATATACTCCAACTTATCTTCTCTAATCAGCCATTTAAAAACTTTGAAATCAGTCCCTTCCCTACTCACATGGAAAACCATATATAAGTACGAATTTAAAACAACGAACCGAGCGAAGTAGGCTTGCTTATAATAACGATATAGGTTTTGAAAATCCGTTTGAAATTTTTCGTTGTTCAGTAAAGTTGAATCACTTTCGTGAAAGTGATTATTCTCAAAATGATAAATACTAAAAACGTCGCTAAGTTTAATACCCGACCTTAAGCCGACATGTACATTATATCCAAACAAACATTGATTGCCAATCGAGAAAACGTCTCGAGCCGTACAATGAATATTGGTGTTGATGCGATCATTGGCGATCAATTTAGTTTCAATGGCACCGAAAACTTCCTTACGCGCTTTATTGAGGCGTTGGAGTCGTTGGCTCAATTCCTTCGCCTGTTCTTGTAAACGCTGTTGGATGATTTCGTAGGTGCCTCCCTCTAAGCCTATATTTTTTTCTTTGATATTAGTCATTTACTAAAAAGGATTGTGATGTTGAATGTTATTGGTTCCTTTTCTACTTGGCGGCAGATGGTAACGTAGATTTGACTTTAGCCGAATAGATTTTATTTTGTCCGTTTCTGCTGCATTCGGCTAAAGCCAAATCTACGTAGTTTACAAAACATCTTCGGCTGGTTTTTGACCAATACCGAGGTCTTTGATGGTCATCATTAATTGATTGATCAGACTTAAATCTTTTTCCTCTGTTACTTGATCCTGTATTTTTAGGAGTAAAGTACTTATGGTTAGATTTTTTAGATCTTCATTAGTGATGCCTGTTTTGGCAATTAAATCTTTGACTTTGGTTAACATTCCAACCCCATTTACCTTATTGCCGCTAGACAATAATCTATTTTTCACATCTGTAAGATGTTTACTATTATCTAACATTCGATCTACCGTTTTCCCTCTGTTAATAGAGTTCATGATATTATCTACAAAAGTCATTTCACCACCGACGATATCAATATTCGCTGTTTTGAAAGCTTCGGCGAGAACGTTAGCTTGCGCTTCAGCAATGTGCTTTTGAACGTTGATCTCTGCCAACTCGATTTCTTTTTCTTTTTCCAATCTTAGTTTGAATTCTTCGTGCTCCTTACCTACTCCATCTAGTTTTTGCATCGCCAATGCTTTTTCTTCTACTCCTTTTGCCTCAGCAGTATATTTTTGAGTCATTACTTGTGCTTCTGCAGCGCCCAACTCCGCAGCTACTTCTGCTTCTGCTAAACCTTGTAATTTGAGTGCTTCCGCTTTGGCTTCGATACCTTTGGCTTCTGCAACTGCTTTCTTTTCGATCACGATGGCTTCAAGACTTCCCTCCTGCTCTCTCGCTTTGGCTTTGGCTTCGATGACTTGTGCTTCGGATAATCCAATCGTTGCTTCCTCTGCCGCTTTGGCTTCTGCATGAATTTTTCTAGCTTCTGCTTCTTTTTCTGCAGCGTTCATAGATGCTTGTGCTTCGATGACCAATGTTTCTGCTTTAATTTCTGCTGCTAATTTTTCTGCTTCTGCCAATTTTTCTTGTTCTATAACCGTAGCCTGCCCAGTTTCTTCCGCTTTAATAATCGCCACAGTTTTTGATCGTTCAGCAGTAGCCAATGCTTTAGTATCTTTAATTTTTTCTTCTTCTTCCACCACTTTTTTCTCGACCATGATTCTGTCTTTAATCACATCTTGAATATTTTTCTTTTCTAATTCAATGGCACGTTGTTTTTCGATTTCAGCAAGTGCTACAATTTTTTCCTTTTCTGTTTGCTCCAACAATCGTTCTTTTTCTACTCTTTCATTTTCTACTGCTTCTGTCTTCTCTTTGTTCTTTGCAGCGACAATTACTTGGCGCAATTTGTTCTCTTCTGCAATGGACAATTCTTCTTCCGTATGAATGCGCACCATCTCAGAACGCAGCCTTTCTTCTTCGTTGATTTTAGTAATCTCTGCTTCTTCTCTCGCTTTGATGTTGGCGATTTCTCTTTTTTGACGTTCTTCTTTTTCTGCTAATTGTCTTTCGTATTCAAGAATGGCTTCTTGCGCTTCTACATTTTGTTCCTTCAATGTTTTTTCTTCTTCTCTACGAATGAAATTGGCTTTTATCTTTTGATTAGCTGTTAGCTCAGTAATCTTTTTGATTCCTTCTGAATCGAGAATATTATGTTCGTTAAGAAATTCCAATCCCGTTTGTTCCAAATAATCAATGGCACAATCATCCACCACATAACCATTTAGATCAACGCCGATGACATCAATAATTTCCTGTTTAAATTTATCTCTGGAATCGTAAAGGTCTACGAAGTCAAAACGCTTCCCTACCGTTTTAAGGGCTTCCGAAAATTTAGCTTCAAATAAATTTCGAAGGGTATCTTTATCTGATGCTCGTGCGGTGCCAATAGCACCAGCCACCTTTTGGATACTCGCCGGATCATCATTGATACGAACGAAGAACACCACTTTGATGTCTGCCCGCATATTGTCTTTACAAATCAGGCCGTCTTTGTTTAATCGACCAATTTCTATGGTTTTTACGGATAGATCCATTTGTTCCACCATGTGTAAAACTGGGATAACAAACATTCCTTTATTTAAGGCCACTTGTGTTCCTCCTTGGCCTGTTCGGATAAGTGCTTGCCCTTGAGGAATCTTTTTATACCAAGAAGTAATAGCGAAAGCTAAACCAATTAGGATGACAAGAACAATGGCAATGACAATTAAAAATACGTTAGATAGCATAGGTTTAAATTTTATGAGTTTTGATATTTAGTTGATATAATGTTTAAGTGATTAACTGAGAGAGTTTGCTCTCAGCTGCGTTTGACGGCTTCACTTTGATATTTAGTTTAAAGTAAAAGAGTGATACACCAATCGTTTACGGCCAGAGGTTAGAAGACTATTTCAGTTGGCTTCCTAATCAAATAATAGGAAGCATCTTTGGAAGGTCTAAGAATGACAGCTTCTTCTCCTTTATTGATGGTATCTACCTCATCCATGTCCACTTTTACATAAATAAGAAGTGACCTATTTTTATGGATAACCTCTGCTTGCCCTTTCTTTGTTTTATTAGCAGTTACCGTCAACTTACAGATCATTCCAGCAAAGTTAACCTCCTCCTCCGGCGTATTGAGTTGTTGAAAAATAGGGATCAAAGGTGTGGTGACTATTTTTGTTAAAAAAAGACTTACGAATAAATTTGGAATCATTAGCATGAGTGCAAAAACCAAACTGCCTCCTCCTACATAATGATTCATTAGTACATTGATCATCCAAGCAAATAATATGGCAAAAGAAAGGATCACCATCGTGGGCAATTTTCCAAAATTGAAAAAGTGAAGTGCGCCAGCCAGCCAGCCACTTGCCCCTCCTCCGCCGTCTACATCTACATCTGCATCCAAGTCTAGATCAAGATCTGCATCAACATCTAAATCTACATCAAAGGCATTCATATCCAAACCTCCTAAAATGACGGATAGCCAATAGAGAAGTACGAGAACCAATAATAACGTGTAGATGATGTTTTCTGCAGAAAGTGCAGCTTGAAATAATTCAGTCATATTTTTTTCGATTAGCTGAACGATGATTTTAGTAATGAGACCTTAAACTACACCTAATGATGAGCAGTCTGACTTCTAAAAAGATCGTTTTAAATAAATTTTTTGTCTTATTTTTTTCTTAATTCAAACCTGTTAATATTTTGTTAAAGAAACATAAAATATCGGCTAATGGTGAAAGAAACTAGATAAAATAATAATTAAGTATCGGAGTGGTAATATTTTAAACTCTAAATATATATGAATATTGGCATTTCATTTGCAGCCCTAATCGTTACTACTAATACATACCTATAATTCACCAATCCCTTTCAAATAAGATTTACTTTTTTCAAAAATCGAAAAGGAGGTTTTGCCTCAAGATAATTGTGGTATGGTTAAAAAAAATATAGAGAGACCTAGGAAAACTACTGAGTTTGTTCAAAGAAAAAAAAGAACAACTTCAGTTACAACTAAACAAAAAACTTCTTTTCTAGACCAAAGAATTGAAGAAGATTTTGAGTATAACAAAGAGAAAAAAAATCAATTCAGATTTTTCTCTAAAGTCTTAACATTTGGACTTCATAGATCTCAATCTCACCTTGAACGAAAAAGGATCAAACTTGTCAATTTTATTGCTGCTATAGGTCTTAGTCTACAACCCTTATTTTTAATCATGGGCTCTATGAATAAAATGGGACTTCTGGTTAATCTATTTTTTATTACTCAATTCATTACTATATTAATTCTCCAAAAGAAAAATAAATTTAATGCTTCTAAATTTGTCTTACTAGGAGGAGGTACATTAATGTATGGACTACTTAATTTAGTGTATGGGAAAATGATTCCTGGTGATGCTGGCTTTATACTATATGTTATTTTGTACATAATTCTTTTTCAAGATAAAAAAATAAAGATTATTGGAATGATCTGCATTTCATTTCTGTACGTAAGTCCTTTGTACTTCTTACAGGATTATCAAAATATGCTATATCAAGAATTACCAGTTGCTGCTTATTATCTTCAACTTTTCATTGTTACATTCTGTCTTTTTCTAACCATTAATTTCTTCCTCAATGATCTAAATAAATATGAAAAACACACGGATGAGTTATTAGATTCGCTTCAAGAATCAAATGCTGATTTAAAAGTCAAACAGAACATTATTGAAAGTCAAAATAAAGACCTTGAACGATTTGCTTATGTAGCCTCACATGATTTAAAAGCACCGGTAAGATTAATTGGAAGTTTTGTCCAATTGATAGAGCGAGAGATAAAACCTTATGCCAACAAAAAACTAGAAGAATATCTTAAATTTGCTAAGGATGGAACTGATCAAATTAATGAATTAATCAAAGATATTTTAGATCTATCTAAAATTGGTACGCTCAAAATTGAAAACCATAAATGGGTGGCCTTGGATCAAACCCTTGAAAAAATCAAACTAGAAACTTTTTCTTGCCAAAAATCAAAAAATTGCCAGATAACCTATGAGAATCTTCCTAGTATTTTTGCAAATCCATCTCATATGTACCAATTATTTTTTAACATTATCAGCAATGGACTTAAATATAATATAAGTGAATTTCCAAAAATTAGGATAAAATATCAATTGCAAGGTAATTACCACACCTTCTATTTTCAAGATAATGGAATAGGAATCAAAAAAGAGAATCAAGAAAAAATATTTGAAATGTTTACTCGACTTCAGTCTTCTTCTAATTTTAAAGGAACCGGTATTGGATTAGCGATTACTAGAAAGATTGCTAATTTGTATGAAGGAGATTTGAAGGTATTGACCTCCAGCCCCACGGGGTCTACCTTTCAATTATCTATACCCATTCGAGATGGCGAACAATTTCTACAGGAAAAAATTAATCTTTCGATGGGTGCCTCAAATTCTTAAAAGTATTATATCCACAAAATCCTACAATATGGCTTTTTGAGTCCAACTTTTAATCTTTGCCTTTATTGTAATTCATGGTAATCTAAGCTTCTAATCAAAAACAACCGTTCGATTATTAAACACTAAAATTTTATGTTCCAAATCTTTTGAAATGGCTTTTGATAAAACGATTTTTTCAATATCTTTTCCCTTCTTGATAAAGTCAGAAACCGTTTCTTTGTGCGTGACATAACTGACTCCTTGTTCAATAATTGGCCCAGCATCCAAGTTCTCCGTCACATAATGACTGGTTGCTCCAATAATTTTCACTCCTCGATCAAATGCCGCATGATAAGGTTTGGAACCAACAAATGCAGGCAAAAATGAATGATGAATATTGATAATCTTGTTGGAGAAATGACTAATAAAATTGCTCGAAACAATTTGCATATATCGAGCTAGGACAACCAGGTCAACTTCATATTTATGCAATAATTCTAATTGTTTGGCTTCTTGTTCCGCCTTGGTTTCTTTCGTAATGGGTAAATGATAAAATGGAATTCCAAATTGCTCGCTGATCGCCCTCAAGGATTCATGATTACTGATAATCAAAGGAATTTCAAAGTTCCATTCTTTAGAATGAAAGCGATATAAAATATCGTACAAACAATGTGAAAGCTTTGTTACAAAAATCGCCACTCGTTTTTTCTCATTTGAAAAATGAAGGTTCCACACCATTTTAAATTTCTTGCCGAGCAAGGTATCAAAGTACTCCCCAATCTTATTTCGGCTGATTTGAAATTCGTCAAGCTCCCACTCTATCCTCATAAAAAATTGCCCTGTGGTAAGATCGGTATGCTGATCGAGATAAACAATGTTTCCGTTATTCTCATATAAAAAATCTGTAATCGCTCTGACGATTCCTCTTTGGTCAGGACAATGAATTAATAATATTGCAGTATCTTTTTTCATTCTTTATTATGGTCTAGTTTTCTAAGCTTTGTCTTACGCAGAAATTGAAAAGATGTTTTGAAAAACTGATACTGGGTTTCTGAATTTTCAAATAAACTTAGTGTATAAAATTTGTGCTCCTAAGGCATCTACCAAAAAATTATTTTTTCCGCCATTCACAATCCACATTTCGATTTGATGTTCTTTACAGATTTGAGCTGCCTGAATTTTGGTCATCATTCCACCTGTTCCCAATTCGGATTTTGACTCATCAATATATTCTTTAACGGTTTCCAAATCCACCACTTCTTCAATCAATTTTGCATCCAGGTTCGAAAAAGGATTTTTATCATATAAGCCATCAATGTCAGAAGCCAAGACTAATAAATCAGCATCACAGATAACTGCTACCAACGCTGAAAGTTGATCATTATCTCCCAAAACAATTTCGTCAACCGCCACCGTATCGTTTTCATTGATGATGGGCGTAAATCCAAATTCTAATAATTTATCAATCGTATTTTTAACATTAGTTCGAGCCACTTCGCTTTTGAAATCACGATGCACCAATAAACATTGCGCCACATTTATTCCAAAACTTGTAAATACTTCATCATAAATTCCAATCAATTTGGGTTGCCCGATCGCAGCCAATGCTTGTTTGGAATCCACTTTCAAAGCACCGTTGCTGATGTCCACAAACTGCCGTGCCGCAGCGATCGCACCGGAGGAGACTATAACAATATCATAGGTTTCTTGAAGGGAAATTATTTGTCGAGCGAGGTCTTCGATCTTTGCGTAAGAAATTCGATTGGTTCCTGCACACAAAGTAGACGATCCTATTTTTAGAATTAATTTTTTCTTTTGCATCGTTTATCTCGTTTGTCCGTTTCCAAAAATAAACCATTTATTCGTCACCAATTGGTTGATTCCAATTGGGCCTCGAAAATGTAGCTTTTGGGTACTGATCGCTATTTCTGCACCAAAACCAAATTCTCCGCCATCTGTAAATCTGGTAGAAGCATTGTGATAAACCGCAGCACAATCTACCTCATGCAAAAACTGTTCAGCGTTTTGAGTATTGGAAGTGACGATAGATGCGGAGTGTTTTCCTGAATATTGATTAATCTTCAAAATAGCTTCCTCCTGGTTTTTTACAATTCCTAACAATACTTTTGCGGATAAAAATTCTTCATAATAAACATCATTATTTGCCATCGGCGAAACATCAAAATCATCACTTATTCCCACATCGCCAACTACTTCAATTTGATTTTCTTTGAGCCGTGCAATGAGTTGTAACAATCTATTTCCAAAGTCAGGAAGGTCTTGATGGATGAGTACTTTGTCCAAAGCATTACAAACGCTGATTCGACTTTTTCCATTAATAATTAAGTTGATCGCCATTTCAAAATCGCAAGTATCATCCACATATAAAAAGTTATTTCCTCGACCGCTGATGATAAGTGGAATGTCTGTATTTTGTCGAACAAAATTAATTAACCCCTCTCCTCCTCTAGGAATAATCAAATCGACCTGATGACTATTCGTTTTGATTAAAGCCTGAGTGGCTACTCGATCCAAACTCAAATAGGTGACATAATTTTTGTCCACCCCATTTTCAGTCAATGCTTTTTGCCAAATTTCGGTTAAGACCAAATTCGTATTTCGAGCTTCTTTTCCACCCTTCAAAAGGATTTTATTTCCAGCCTTAAAGGCAGTAATTGCCGCTTCGATAGTTACGTCAGGACGAGATTCATAAATGATTAAAATGTTACCAAAGGGAACCGTTCGGTTTTCGATTTTCAACCCATTATCAGGCTGATGAGTATATAAAACCTTTCCCTCCGGATCATCTAAAGCAATGGCTTGTTGAACGGCAGCAATCATTCCTTGCACTTTTTTATCATTAACTTTCAAGCGATCGAGCATAGATTCATCACCTCCCTGGTAGGCAGCAATATCTTTTTGATTGGCGGAAATTATTTGATCTTGGTGAGTAACCAAAAGTTGTACAAGCGTGGTGAGTACCTCGTTTTTCAGTTCCGTAGGAATCATGAGAAATTCGTTGAATGTGGTTTTTGAAAAAAATTAATTTGGTTGGCCTACTTGGTTATATCTAAAGAAAGGTTCAAAAATAATGAGTTTTTTGTTAGGATGCTTGTTTATCTTAATGAAGTTGTTTTAAAATCGCTATGGGACGAGCAGGGTGATACAAGTGGAAATAGGGAATTGGTTTTTGCTGAGACTTTGTTCAACCTCTGTGATGAAGAACCAATGTACTTTTTATAAACTTTACCTTTTTTGCACTAGGTGCAAACAACCCCAAAATTTTAATCTACATTTCAAAAATATTTACATCTACTGCACTTATCGAAAACAAATTAGGATTGTTAAGCAATGCTTCAAAAAAGGTAGGATTGGCAACAACATGAGCCATATCTGCATGAGTAAAAAAATGAATACTATCAGGCGCGAGACCAATTATATTTTGGGTTTGAGTAATCAAATCGTGGGACCTTGGAGAAGGTATTTGCAAATCTTTTGTTTTCTCTTGGCTAGGCAGAGGAATAATTATAGCCTCGATGAGCTGTTCAGATTTAGCATTCCTGCATTGGAAAAGAAACCGATTGTCTTGGTAGGGTTCAAGTAAAAAATTTGGAATTAAATCTGGTTCGAATGAAGAAGTAAGTTCTTTATTTTGACGTAGGTATTCCAAAGCAGCATCTGGTTGTACAATTCCTCTTTTGCAACGATGACTTTGTTTTGGAGGTAGTGGCAATGTATTGGAAAAAAGAGCTTGCTTGATAGCTTCAGGAGTGGCTTCAGGGTGAACTTGAAGGAGCCGTGCAACTACTCCAGCAATGTATGAACAAGCGAAAGATGTTCCTTTTTTACTTTTCTTCCCAGCAATAGGAAGACTATTTCCTAAAGCTAAAATATCAGGTTTTAGGCAATTACCAGAATCATCTAAATAACTTCCTGAGTATCGAGCTACCTTTCCAGTTGCATCAATAGCACCTACTGAAATTACATTTGGATAACATCCAGGTACATGTGCAATCCCGACTCCGTTGTTTCCCACAGGAATGATGGTATGTATTCCTTTATTATAAAAGGCCGAAATCATTGGATAAAAAATTGGAATTGGTTTTCGGAAACCGATTGGCATACATATAATTTGAGGAGCTAAATCAATCAAATGATCCATCCCCTTTAGAATGTTGAGTAGTGTTTTTCCGTGAGAAGGAATTGAAACAGCAGCAAGTTTGGACGAATCATTGAGAGGTGGAAGGGAATAATACTTATCTTCAAAAATAATCCTAGTAGACAAACTGCTATGACTATGCTGTCTACTTTTGGATTCTTTCTTTGCGAGAATTCCATTTTTTTTGAATGTAATAGATTCGAATATTTTTCCATTCAGACGAGGATGATCAGGTGGCGAACCTGTATCTAAATGTCCGATTAGAAATTTTGAATCCATTTTCTTTTAATCTGATGATTGATTAATTCCAGCATTGACCTGCAGGCTACCATAAGTCAATTGGATAACTGCATTGAAAAGAATATTAAAATAATCCAATCTTGCGATTTCTTTATTTAGTTTTTCCAAATCTGCTTTGGATGACCTTCTTTCTTCAAATTGAGCAATAGCAAATAATCCTTTTGATATTTGCGCAATGATGGTTTCAATTTTACCTTTAGGAATTTCAGTAATTGGAAAGTAGTATCCTAATTGATTGCTCATTGGATCTTCGTTCTTTTTAACTTCAAGTTCTTGTGCTATTGATTGCATTGATGAAATTGGAGTATTTAGTTTATCCCTTTCTATTTTTGAAAAATTTTCTATAAAACTTTCCTCTACTACTAACCTTTCAAGACTAGCAATAATCTCTTCTGTTTCAAGTAAAATTGATACCTCTCGATTAGAATTGAAGAAAAAATTTCTGATTAATTCATTCTGCTGAATAGCTATAATAATATTATTCAAATTCTTTTTAGTCCCATTTAAGATATTTAAATTTAGTTCAAAGTTTCCTTTTAATAACTTGATATCATTTTCATTGGTGGATGTAATTCTATCACCAATTCCACTTTTATAATCTTCTATTGATTCTTCAAGATCGTATTTAATGATTGGCAGATATTCATTAAATTCATTAATTAATTCATCAATTGTGTATGATTTATTTTGGTGTTCATTAATCAAAGTTTGAGTCTCAGTAACTTTTTCTAGTAGCTGCTCTATCTTATCAATGATTCTATTTAAGGTTTCTTTCAGTTCGACAACTTGAGTTTGTTCTTCAAAATTACTTTTTAATAATTCTCTGGTTTCATTATTTACCTCCCGAATAGCACTCAATTTATTATGTAAAAACAAAAGGTCAGATATTCCATTGTTATCTATATAGAACGTATTATAAGCACCCTTTTCAGTCTCAGAAATGTTATTTATAGCCGTTTTCGCAGTATCTAATTCTTTTCCTAAGTTAGTTAATAATTTCTTATCACTATCTTCCATTTGCTCCAATAGTTTATTCTTAGGGATTTTTGCAATAGAAAGTATTCCATCTAATATTCCAGGTAATGCATCAAGGTAATATCCAATTCTAAGCCTCGAATCTTCTTTCCCTTCATCAGAATTATCTAAAACAATTAGAAAACCTAAGTTGAGAAATTCTAATCCGGTTTTGAGATAAAGAATCTTTTTTGTTCTATCATCTACTTTATGGTGTAATGTTGAACTTGTGTTAGTTTCTATGTTGGTATTATTTAAATCTTTACTATCAACATAAACTTTATAGAGCATATTACTAAAAT
This sequence comes from uncultured Saprospiraceae bacterium, assembly GCA_964564545.1. Lineage (GTDB taxonomy): Bacteria > Bacteroidota > Bacteroidia > Chitinophagales > Saprospiraceae > CAJQQY01. The sequence continues at coordinate 34,906 of CAZMBP010000121.1, read as the reverse complement.
CCGTCCCAACTTTTGCCCATTGCAAATACCAAAATATTGTTTCTAAAGAATCTAGGTCTTCTAAATCTGGTTGATCAAAAAGTTGACCAAGGATGTCAAAAGTTAATCCAATGACATCTCCCCCCATTTCTACTCCAATAGCCGTTTTTTTATAATTTTTACTTAACCTATAAGATCCTAATCCAATAACAGGTAAAATAGTTTTGCTGATTTGAAGACTTCCATTAATCTTGTTATTTTCATTATCATTTAAAGAAAAATCTGTCAATGATTGTAAATCATATCCAACTGCTTTTGTGAAAAAAGTAAAAGGGATACTCAATAAAAAAGCAGGTACACTAATTAAACTTGGCTGATAGTCGTCAATATCAAATTGATCAAAAATTGAATTTACTACAGAGCCTGCACTAGATTCACCAGTTTCAGTAATTAACAATACATCTTTAATAAATGTAAAAATTTCTTGAAGGTCTACAATAAGTGAATCAAGGGCAGCCAATATGGCTTTGATGGCACTTTCTATTAGATCCAATAGTAATTGACTCACCGCTTCAAGTATTTTTGAAATAGTTATTCCATCAGAGGTAACAGTTATTATAAATTCTTCTTTCTTTTCCTCTAGATCATTATAAAATCCAGATTCAATAACTGCCTGTTCAAAATTCCCTAATATTCTTTCGATTAAAGATGATTCGTTAGTAATTTTTGTCGTGACATTAGCAATAAAATCATTAAAAAGGGTTTCTAATGCTGGATCTGTTGCTTCTGAGCCAAAAGAGGTTGGCCCGCTTGATTGGTCAATTGAGGCATTTTGATTAGTTGTAGTATCCTCAGTTGGAACATTTACTTTTGGGACAGGATCATTTATTATTTTGGCACCGATCCGAATTTCTGAAACATCAATATTGCTAAAAAATTCTTTGAGTGTTGTATAGAATTCTCCTAATTCTTCAGGAAATGTTTCAGTAGGAATAATATCTGTAATGGTTTTAAGAATATCATCAGGATCAAATGATTTTTTTAGGTCTATGTTTATTGCTAAACTAATATCTTCGACAACTGTTTCAAATTTATTTTTTAAGTCATCTACATTAAAAATTTCACCTGCTTCCAAGGTTCCTAGTAATGTATCTAGTGAAGTTTGAACGCCAGATTTTATTAAGCCTAGATTCACATCGTTAGTGAGGTACTCCAAAAATTCATTTAGTATTCTTTCAATTTCCTTAGTAGTACCTATAATATCATCACCATTCTCCTTGATTGCTCCAGCGAAGTCCGAAATATATTTTGTAAATCCTTTATCAGCCATTCTATTTCATTTTTTGGTTTAAATATTCCCCGTTCTAATGTCATCCATATCTTCAATATTCTTCAGTTTTAATTCCAATCGTTTTACTCTTAACATTGGTAAACTAGAATTTTCATTAGGATCTAATTTTGAAAAAATATCCAAAGAGAAAAGTAAATAAGCACTTTCTTCTATCGGTCTGTTAAGTTTAAACCATGTACTAATTTCTTCTTTAAGTTTCCCTGGATAAGCTGCAAGAATTTCACTTCGATTGCTTTCATCTAAACTATCTCCAGGAGAAAGTCGAAGTCCAATCAGCAACGGAAGTGTACTGACCAAATCATCATTGAGCCCTTTTCCTTTTGCCAATGAGAAAGCAAATCGACAACTAAGTCTTGCTTCATATCTGTAATCATTTATTTCAGGAGAAGTTGCTTTTGGTTTCAGTAGTTCCAAAAGATTTTCCATGTGGACTTGGAAATCAAGATCTTGAGGAGTCACTCCATCCTCAGACCCAAGTGCTGCAATATCAAAAGGTTCATCATTGGTGATAAAAGGAAATGCCGGATTTGCAAAACTTACTGCAGGTGTTTGAAAAATAAATGCCGGATTAGTGTCCCTATCGAAGACAAGGTTTTTATTCCGACTTAACCAAATGGAAGCAGCAGCATTTTGGTATTGGAGAATATCCAGATTTTCGATCCGGAAAACCCGATCTGGAATGGAAGAGTCGCCATAGTCATGGGGATCAAAAGCAAAAGTCTTTTTTTCAGACTTCAATAGAGGCTCCAGTTGGGTTAAAAACTTTTCAAACTTTTCTTTTTCACCTTCCTCAGTAACTATCTCTTGATTGTTTATTTCCATAAACATAGCATCGGTAATCCGAATTATATCACCGCTATTGGTAGGTTTGACCCACTCAAACAATTCATTTTTGAAGATGTCATAATCAGGTTTATAAATATCTTCAATATCCTTGATCGCGTTTTCAAATTCACCTTCAGAAGTAAATTCGACTACATTACCTTCTATATAAGTAAATGTTATCGTGTTTGGAGGGTTGGATGGCGTACCGTTTTCGGAGGGCAATTTGCGGGAAAACCCAGGAAGATCTAATATTGGATTTAAAGGTTTTACTCCTTCCCTATTTGTTTCAGATGGATTATTCCAAGTCACCACAGCTTGCCTCATTTCAATATTGGCATCGTCGTCATCATTATCTAAAGGTTCTTCACTAATCTCATAATGTAAGTCTTTAGAATCTGCGATGTAATAAGAAGTGTTATTGTCGTATATTTTAACGCTCCCCCAATTATCAGCTATGAGTCCACTTAATCTCTCAATCGCTGTAAGGGCTTTCGTTATTTTTTCCTCATCACCATCAACGAATTCTTCTTTGCGGACTAGAGCTAAGTCTGCCGATATTTTTGGAAAAAGATCTTCAAAATTTATCAATGAATCGAATAAATTATCTACTGCTTGAGCTGCCTGAGTAGCAGATTTTTGTGCTGCCTCAGCAGATGCTTGTGCATCATCAGCAGATTTTTGTGCATCATCAGAGTTAACATCCAAACTTGATGCTGCCTCTGCTGCTCTAATGGCTTCATTAGCTTCAATAGAGGCTAACTTGGCTGCATCTTTAGCCTTTAATGCTTCTTCATTTGCTTTTGCAGCTTCCTCTTTAGCAATAGTGAGATTGTCTATTATTTCTGCTGCTGAAGCAGCAGCAGTTTCGGCATTAGTTCTAGCAATATTTTCATTTGCTTTTGCGGTTATTACAGCTTGGTTTGCGGTTTCAGCCTTTAATGCTTCAACATTTGCATTGTCAGCCGCTTCAGCAGCAGCAGTTGTTGCTTCTTCTACAGTATTAAAAGGCAGGACTATTTTTTTACCAAATGCCTCCTCCAAAACATTCAATTTTACAATACAATCAATGCTGTCTTGAGCAACATCTTGGTGTTCGTATACAATTTTATATTCCCACTCTCTTAAGTCATTGATAATCTCTAAACTACTATCATCTGATTCGGCTCGCTGGAAAATTAATGACGGAGGCTGTGGGTAATTTCGTAAAGGAATCGGTATAGCATTTTTTCCCATATAGTTAGGGTTGGCATAAGAGAGAATTTTGTTTCTGAACTTCTCGAAATAATAATCTACAACAATCCCATCAATATTTTTGACTTCAATTAATAATGACTCATAGGTCATATCTTTATCTTTTATATCTTCCAAAAAGGCCAATACCTGGGCTAAGGCTGTTTCTTCCAAGTCATCAAAGTCACTAGATTCTTCTAGCTCTGTAATTAGTTCATCAGTAACTTTGTACACATCTGGATTTTCTTCGGTCTTTGTTTTGGAAAGTAAATCATCTTTGTTTTTCTCAAAGTAATCAATAACAACACTTTCAATATTTTTGATGGCAGACTCGAAACTTTCTAAGGAAAAATGAGAGACTTTTAAAAGTGCTAACTCTTCAAGTTTTTCAATCACCTTATTAAAGCTATCTTCATCTTCTGCAGGGACACTATCATCTTTTTTCAATTCCGCAATCATTGCCTCTGAAACTTGATAAACATTTAAGTTTTCTGGAAGGATAAATCGGAGTTTATCTGATGCTAAAAATTCACCAAGAATTTCATTAAGGTTGTATTCAATTTCAAGAGGTTCGAACTCTAATTCCAAATGAATATTACCAAATTTTTCAGGTGTCTTTGTATCAAATAAATAGGTAAAAGATGAAGGAGTGGAAACACCAGAAAGCTCAAAGTAACCTGGTGTAATTAAATAATCTAAACTACTAGGCTCTACCTCAATTAAATTATTTGGATCTTCACCTAGGCTAGCCCCAATTACTTTAGTTCTTCCAGTAAGTCTAGGTACATTTTCAGTTAAATCGTTTTCGTCATTGACGTCTGCTTGAAATTGCACAATTGATTCAATATCAAATCCTTCAATCAAATTAAGTCGGAGCTTATGTCGGATTGTTTTTTGGGCCTCTCTCAATCGCTCGGCAATAGTTTCATCATCATCATCTTCTAAGATTGGTATAACTGTCTGGCTAATCCTTTCTGCCAAGCGAAATTTATTAATTAGAATATTCTTCACTTTTTCCTCCTCCAATTCCAAAGCAGGAATAATAGTTTCTGGTTTTAAGAAATCTTCAAATGCACTTAGAAAGTTCCTAGCCAACACATTCATGTCTAGTGCGTTGACTTCTTTTTCTATGGTTGGCGGACCGGTCATATCATTATAATCATAGACGGTAACTACTCCAGTAAAAAGTGTAGTGGCAAGTGGAGGTATAGCATAGAAATTAGGATCTTGTTCTTTAATATCATAATTAACTCCAGAAGCTCCCATATGTACCGCAAACAAAAATTTCTCTGGACCGGGTTGGGATCGATCATTTGTAGTGGTGTTATCTTGACTTGCATTGCGTTCTTCACTTACTGCAAGGTGATAGTTTGGAAAAGCTAAAGTGAAATTTTCGGCGAACTTTCGTAGGTTAAGTGATTCGAGAGTTAGGGTAGCATCAGAATTAAAAATATCAGTTTTATATTTAAAATATCTAGTAAAATCTCTCAATGAAAAATTTACAATAGGTTCTGGTATATTGTTCGTTTCATCTTTTTCAGGAAGAGCTTCGATAAACGCCTCTTTGATTTTAAGAGTCATACTTTTAAAGGTGTCACCTAAACTACTAACAACAGACATAGAATCATCTATAGCAGAAATTTGAGAATCTACCAATTCAATTAAGGACACATAAAAATCTACTTCTTCTTTTACAATTCCTGACACTTCCCAATTCCAACGAACTAGATCTTCCATCGAAATTAATGCTTCAGCATTATTGGTAAGTACATTAATTATTCCTTGAAGAGTAGGTTCCAGCGAAAGAAGGATTAAATGATTGGTATCATCAAGACCTTCAATATTCAATAAAGAATTGTCAATAAAAATATTAGGTTGATCTTGGAATTTTTCAGCAAAGTCTTCAACGGAGAAATTTATTTCTGATTCATTTACTCCTGAAGATCTTAACTCTGTTATAAGTGTCTTTCTGATTCGGTCCGTTAAGCTCTTTATAGTATCATCAAATTTACTTATTACTGGAGGTGCTTGTTCAATTATCGAAGCTTGATCCTCCTCCAAATCAATTAGACCGACAAGAGAGAATTCTTCTCCAGTTTTAATTATTCCAGAAACTTCCTGATTCCAAACTGCAATATCTTTAACAGTAAGAGATGGGATGAGATCACTTGGAATTTCATCTTTTATTCCTTGAAGCGTTAATTCAGGAGAAATGATAAATAAATGTTTTTGATCATTTAAATCTCCTAAATTTAATTTAGCATTAGCTTTGAATATACCAGTTTTAACTTTAAAGTTTTCTACAAAATCAATCTCTGAAAAACTTTCCTTGGGTCTCTCAGTAGAAGACTCTATTTGTTGAGCTAGTTCATCACTAATAGATTTAAAGGTATCACCTACTTTACTTTCTATTCTCCCTAAAAGTAGAGGAAACGCTACTGTTTCTAATACATTGACTACTACAATTTCTTCTGTTTCTAATACTCCATCAACCAATACTTCTACTTCTTTTATTTCAACTTCTTCTTTATACTTAATAACATTAGGAACATCTTGATTCCAATCAACGAGATTTTCTTCAGTAACCGAAAGTTGAAGATTGCTGAGAATATCTTCTGTTGTTTGCTGAAGAGATTTTCCTAAAAGTGTTGGACTATCTGGTGTTGGATAAGTTGAAGATTCGTGTTTAGGGCTGAGAATTGCCAAGCTCTGATAAACTTGTTGATATTTCTGATCGACACCTTTCTGTGGATTTGTAGAATCGATCAAGAGAGATGAATGAATATTTTCTATATTTCTGGAAATCGTAATGCTGGAATCTAGGCCTTGAATAAATTTACTTTTAGGAACCAAATAAGAAGCATCGATAGACTTTGTGTAAGCATCTTCTGAATAAATAATTTTGGATTGACTCAAATTTTGTTTACTCATTTCTTTAGCATAATCCACATAAAACGAGTCCTCTCTTAATTTTTTTATTGTATTAAATCCTTGAAAAACTAATACCTCATTTGTTCTTTCAGTTAATGAAGTATTTATTTTTTCTTGAAGTTGTTCCCCCTTTTTAATATCCAAAATCTCTTGGAATCGTTCTCCATAACCATAATTTGGTATAACTGCTTTTCCAAGGTTTATAATTTCAATTTCTAATTTTTCTTTTACTCGATCATTTTTTTCTTCAACAGTTTCAGCTGTTATTACTTTTTCTAATTCTGTTGTTATTTCATTTTCCAATACATCTACCTTTGTATTTAATATGGCTACATAATCATTAGTGGCATTTAGTCTAATATTTTCTACCTCCGTTTTTAAGGTATTTAAATCAGTTAAAATATCATTTGTTTCTGTTTCTGTTAAACCTAAATTTGTTAATTCCTCTTCCGCGCTTGTAAGCATTTGATCTAAAATTTCACTAACTCCAGTTTCATTTAATTCTGTTACAGCAGATTTTAAATTTTGTATGATTGGTATGATTCGATCAATTTCTGATTCTGTTCCACTTGGGTTTTCTAACTCTTCAATGACATCGATTATCAAAACATCTAAGATTGGAGCAAGTTGTCCTCCTTTATCATAAACTGTGGATGAAAAATTTTCTTCGATGTCAGGTTTTAGATCGTCAATTAATTTGAGAATTGGATCTATTTCAGGTTCTGTTTTGTTTACATTATTTAATTTTTCTATTACTTTATTTTTCTGTTCTGTATGTTTTGTTTTAAAACTTTCATAGTAAGATTCTATTAATAACTTTTTAAGTTCAATTAGTTCATTATCCAAATCCGAGACCACTTGTGGAATTATTTCTGTTTCCAACTCAGCCTCTATTGTTATTTCCAACTCCTCTTCTATCTCATCTTTCAAGGCATTTAATTTATCAACTTCATCTTGCTCTAATCCATTGACATCATCGTCATTTATAAATCTTTCGATAACTTCTTCAATTTCAATTTCTTCGGCTTTTAAATCCTCTACGATAGCCTCCAAGCTTTGTAAATAGTTATAAAGTCCTAATAAATAGTTATAAATCGCATTAACGAATTCTACTACGTTAGTTTGGTCACTAACTTCATTTGGCTTAAAATCCACACTCCAATTATCATCCAAGGAAGTCTTAACTATAAGATCGATGTCAGGTTGATTTAGTTGGTAATAAATTCGAGTATAGGTTTCGAGATCTGCTTTTAGTCGACGAGCGGTAGCACCCTCAGGTTTTAAATTTTCGTAACCAGTTGGTGAAAAAGATAGTTCAATTTCGAGGTGAACTTTATTCGGTTCTTCATCCGGAATACGGACAAATTGAAAAGATTCTGAAACAGATGGCCATTGATTAATTCCGATCAATGGATCTGTATATTTTATCTTAAAAGGTTTTTCTACAGGAGTATTGGACAGTTTATTTCCGTATATATCTTGCCACCAATATTGGAGTGTTAACTCAGAATCTAAGCCTGTTTCGATTCCATTGTATGGATTTCTTGCGGAGTCTGGTTCCTGCTCGCTTGAAGTATCACTTGGAGCAAAATGTGTATAGGCTGGAATTAATCTTTCATATTGCCATTTGTCGGCCTTAGATAAATCAGTCTCATCAATGGTTGGCCCAATAGGTAATTTATTATTTGAATTGCCTTTGATTTGGAACCCTAATAATTGATAAAGATTTTGTAATTCTCGTTTGGCATGTTGGGTATCAATATTAAAACCTGTTGGAAGCTCGAATACTGTTTCAATAAAATAAGTTGTTTTATCAACCCATCCTGTTGATGTTCCAGATTCGATTTTTATTCTCTCCTCTTTTATTTCAAGTATGTCAACTAGCGTATTTTGAGGTAATGTTGTTGATTTTTCTTCTGCTGCCGGTACTGATAAAATATATACTTTGGTAGCATCTTTTAATTTATAGGAATTATCCTTTGGAGGATTTTGGATAGGTTGGATTAAAGGTATCCAACCCTTTTTACCATCATTTAATTGAACAAGCACCCATTGGTTACCTTCACTTAGATTAATTGCTTTTACATTACTTCCTATACTTACATCACTAATTTTTTTTGTAGTGTTTGGCTCTTCTAAAAGTTCAGTATTTGCCAACACCTTAGAATCTGGAATTAAAGCAAGAAGCTCGGATTCGGTTTCTGGTAGAATATCAGTTTCATAATTAAACCCAAAAAACCCAGGCGGAATATTCAAAATGGAAACCTTTTCGTTGACAATTACCTTTTCGTTAGCGTCTAACTGGTCTTCAATTTTGGCAATTATTAAATGACTTTCGATATCAACAGTAGCAGCAACTTCAAGAATGACATTGTTATGAAAATCAAGTATTGGATCTTCAACGTCACTTTGGAACTCAATGATTAAAATTATTTGACCAATATCTCCAGAGTCAAATAAAGTTTCTGGCTCTTGGTTCTCTGAAGGAAAATAAAAATAATACCCTCCATTATCGACCGTTGCACCCTCCCATAACAATTGTAAAAAAGCTGTTTCATTATCCATCTTCGCCTGAACAGCAGGAGAAGTGATATTTGAATCGGGATTATTGGTGGAAAAGTTATTTCGAAGCAGTAAAAACTGACCTTTGTTATCCACTCCAAAATTAGGATAAGTTGATAAAGTAGGTGCGGTTGTTCCTCCTTCAGAAGCAAATAAAAGTTGCAATGTGGAGCTAGAGTTTAAGTCTTCTTTTTTCAAAATAGACTCCAACAAATTGATTTCAGCTTCACTAATTCCCGACAAAGCATAGGTGTCCTCTAAATAACCTTCACCTTCTGATTTTGGGATTCGTGAAATTGAAATATTGATTCGAGTACTCCAATTATATTCAGAATTAGTAAACAACTCGACACCTTCATTTTTTTTATCTGTTAAATTTTCAGGTCTCTTACTTGGGTCAATTTGATATAAAGAGATTATCGGATTGGGATCTTTCTTTTGTAGAAAAAATTGTAAACTTTGTGGGATTTGAAACTGATATGTTGAATCAGTTTTGTCTGTTGGTGCTGCTTCCCATTTCACCCATTTACGTAACGCAAAAAGACGAGGTTCTTCTCGATAAAAGGGAAGGAGTTTAATATTTTCTGGAACAAGAGATAAAGGAGAATTTTCTAATTTATTAAAAGAGTGAGTCAAGGCCAAAAGAGGATACTTTGGCTCTGTTATATCTTCTGATAAAGGAAAAGAATAAGATAAGGAATGTATAGGATTTAGTTCATCAAATGGGTAAAATTTCAAAAAGTCTAGGGCCGAGTCAGTAGAAATTATAAACCTATAATCCGTATCTGTTTTAGCCTCTGAAAGGTTAAATTGCTGACCTATAGCGTCATACAATGCTTCCTCCCCATCATTGGTATCTAGTCGAACTCCATGCAACATAAATCTCGAAACCATCCCTGCAAGATTAATAAAATTATCATAGGTAATTTCATTAATTAATTCCTTAATTGTTAATTCGACTTCTCCTAATTCAGGGTTTTGATCAAGGCTTTGTTCCAAATGGTCTTTTATCATTTGAAGGGCACTTCTCATCAATAAGCGACCATAATCCTCAAAAATGAATTTTCTTGCAGATTTAGATTCTACAGCTGGAGGATTTTCTTCTTTTTCTTGAACAGGAAGATATTGCCCAGAGAAAATATCTTGGCTTTCCTGTTTACTTCCTCTTGCCATTTCCGAAGAATTTATAGGTACATCAGAACCTACTTTTAAATCCAGCTGAGGTAACATAGGAAAAATAATACCTTCTTTTTCCCCATCCGAAGATAGAGGCTCCTGAATTCTGAAAATATAATATACTTCTAAAAACCCTATCAATTCTTCATAAGTAAAATTATCTGAAAGAAATTGATCATATAAACTTTGGAAATACGGTAGGGCATCCTCTTTACTAATGGTATCATCAATTCCTTTTTCTGAAACCACCCAAATCCAAGAGAGAAGACCTCGCACCAATTGTTTAAAATCTTCTCCATCTGTTCTGGAGGGGTTATTTTCAATAAAAAACAAAATGATACCTTTTGCTTCATTTTTTGCTTCACTTGACCAAGTCAATGCAGGTTGAAAAAAAACATCTAGATGTTTTTCCTCATCGGTTAATCCAAGATCCCAACTATAATCTGTCCATTTCGAACTCATATGGCTTTTAATTTTTTCATTAGTTTACTAAGTTATTATACCAAGGGGCTGCACTTGCCGGACCATCTGGTGAATCGATGATGAATTTTTCCTTAATCTTATGTTTAAAGCTAAATTTGACTTTTACAAAAAGTACTTTTACGCTTGCTTTTACGCTCACCTCAGCTGAGACAACCACGTCAATTGGAGTATACGCTGCTAGTTGAAGTACTACGGATACTTTGACTAAAACTTCTATTTCAATAGCAATAACTTCAAAATCAACTTCTCCATAAAGTCTACCTACAATAGCAACTCCACCTCTTATAGCATAATACAGGGATTGATCATCTCCTCCTGGTGGTTTATAATAGGAAATTACACCTTCAATAAGTCCTTGCATGGTTATGCTGAACTCTGCTTTTAATGGTCCGTTTTTGATTGACTTGCCTAGACCTGCTCTAAGTCCTATCCCAAATTCATAAACTGGCGTAAACTCGCCCCCACCCTCTCTTAGTCTAGGCGTACTAGTTGCAGTTGCTGCTGATAATTTATTGAAATAAAATCCTCCTGCTCCTGTAAATGGAAAAACTTCCAAAGCAAATGATCTTTCAAAATTGAAATTCCAAGGAAAGCCCAAATCAACTTTAAAATCTCCATTAGTAAAAATATCAATGACAATTATCGGAAGCGTAACTGAAACCGCCCCTATGGTCATGTGACGAACAATATCTGGAAGAACTAGCTCAGTATGATATTTACCAAGATTTTCATTGATTCGCTGATAAAGAATTTCAAATTTTAATCCTGCGAAATTTTTTGCCATTTTCCCATACAATTCCAGTCGTATTCCCGTGATGAAAGGGTCATTAAAAATAAGACTTAGGCTTAGCGTCTTCAGAAGTGAAACATCCATACCGATCAACCAAGCAGCTTCAGTATTAAATTCTATTGGACTATCAGGGCCTAAAAATGAACTACTAGGATCTCCTATACTTAATGATCGATTGGCGATTAATTGCTTTTCAGCATCACTAAGTGATCCCCTTAGGAGACTCATAACTTCACCTATATTTTTGACCTTAGCGGCATTTTTAAAAGCTACCCTCTGCCCTATTCCAAGATATCGCAAATCGAAAATTGATCCACCTTGCCCAGGTACCGCTGGTGAACTTCCATTGACTGGATCCCAAGTAATAGGCTGATTTTTCCCTAGAAACTTACCATTGATTGTAATGGAAGTTTTTTTCTTTTTAGTTCTAGCATTGCTTGAATATTTTAATTCTACAGAATTAAGTTGCAAGAAAGATTCTACTAAAGGTCTTACATCCGATGGAACCAAACCTCGTAATCCTCCAATCTTAATTCCAAATACTTTTTCCTTATTGTTCTTCAGGATTAAGATAAGTTTGAGGTTCGTTAAAAGAACAGCGAGGTCAATTCTTGAAAGGAAATGCCATGGAGGATCAAATTCATATTCATCAATGGAAGGATCTACTAAGGAAGCAAAAAAGGTAACTACTTCTCCCAAGGTCAGACTTGGCATTTGGGTAAGTCCAAATTCAAGTTTGATATCTCCATTTGATTGTTTTTCGTAGTCAGCACGTACTTCATATTTGCCCAATAGGATTGTTAAAAATATTGCTTTACTACCTACATTATAACCAAGACCTAATTTAAGGAATTCAATCCCAGGAATAGGTGTTTGGACAGAACCATATAAAAGGCCTTGAATGCCTGATGGATCTCCATTCTTTAATTTCCATAGATCGGCGTAAGCTTCTATTTTTAAAGCAATCAATTGTCCACCAAAATCGATTACGGGTTCCCAACCTAATCCACCACTAATCCCAAATTCTACATCTGTTTCATTTTTTCTATTTGTGATCGCTCCTCCGTAAAGAATAATAGTTGTCAAGCTAGGATCTATATCAATACTTGAAGTATCTGCAATCAAGCCAAGAAGGTCATCTACAAGATCGAACTTCTCACCTTCATCCATATTAGCAGCTACCAACATGGAGGTGATTTTTTCATCTGAACTAGAACTGAAAAAATCAAAGTTAAACAAGGTTCCCTTGTAGTCTATTTCTATTCCAAATCCTTTTGCGCTCATTCCTGATTCATATTAATAATCATGGTTAAAAAAATTTAAATACACTATTTTTTTACATATGCTGCATACCAACCTACTTGCCTCTTTTCTCGATCTATTCCTTCTGTAGGATCTCCAAACAAAGTGATTTCTGTCCTTCCGGTTGGAGGGAAAGAAAGCACGAAAAATTCTAATCGAATATTTTTTAGGTTGAGGAGATAGCCCACTTGTCGCTCGGTATTTTCAGCTAGGAGTTTATTTCCATTATCATCCCATTCTCTTGTTAGCGGGTAAACCACAAATCGAATGGATTTAAATACAAGTTTTAAAATACCTACAATAGTCAAAGATTTATCAGTCCCAGATGTGCCAGGGAACCTCAATCCAACAAAGGTTCCTTTTTGTCCAGCATTCCAACCAACCATAATGTCTGCTTTAATCTTTGCTTTTGTTCCCAGGTCTTCAGAGCTTTCCATATTGATTGAAAATGACATTCCATACCATTGTATACCGTTTTTACCCAACTCAACTGGGTTCAATGGATTATTAACATTCATGTACCCCTGCTGTATTGAGCCATCAGCTTTGCCAACAAGAAACTCTCTAAAAATGAGTGGAAATTTTTCATACAAACTTTGACCTCTCCAACCACTTTTTTCTAAGTCAAAAGCCATTTGATTTGGGTTGAAAGTGAAAGTTGAAACTGGTCTAGTGGTAGCATCCTTAACTAAATCAAAAGCCATTTCAATCTGCATATTGCTAACGCTTAGATAGTCTGGTTCTCCTGAATCAACACCTGGAGTTCTACCAAAAGAAAGGATATCGAATTGGTCTAAATAAGCAAATCTTATCCGGCTCCAGAATATAAATCGACCAACTACTTTCAAAACTTCTGCGTTAAGATCCGGAATAGGATCTGTAACAAATTGCGCTTTTAAAATTTCTATTTCTTCAAATGCATTCCCCGAAAGTTTAAAGCGATTCGATCCTCTAAAGCCAAATGAGTAAGTCATCTTTCCATTATGTTCTTCAGCTACTCCAATCAGACTAATAATATTGGTTCGGCTGTCAAGAAGTCGAGCAGGTTCTTCAAAAAGTTTTTCAACGACAAGAAGAATCTCTGCAGAAAAATCTTTAATCCGCGAATTTTCAAAAACCACCGTTAAAGATGCTACATGGAAATTATAACCAGATTCTGTTGCAACAGGAATTTCTGGATTAGAGTAATCAATCAATCCAAAAAGTGAAGACTCATGTGGTTTCAGATTAAATCCATCGGAGGTCACTCGAGTTAGTTCTATTCCTACATATTGAGCATAAAAAAGGTCAGGGTTTATTCCTGCAGCTAAAGCCAACAACTCTGGAGGAAGGCCACCTGGCGGAACATGAGCGTTAAGAACAAGAATACCTGTCCAATTAGCTTGAGTTGCTGCTTGTGCTAAAACTTCATACTTTCCACTCTCTTTTGGGTCGTCCCTATTACCAATTTCAATAGCATCATAAAGAAGAGATAGAATAGTGGCACTATCTGCCAGTTCATTACTATTAGTAAAATGTTCAGGAAAAGACCACAGCTCAGGACGAGCAGCTAATTCAATTAAAGGTTTGTCATGAAATTTGAAAATCAGTATAGTATTCCGATTAAATTTATTCCAACTTTCTGTTCCTAATTCAAAAATCCATTTCTTAATATCTATTGATGTTGTATCAATAGAATCCATCAGGTCAGCAGCAAAATTTTTAGAGATAGAATCTGGATGAGAAACTACCATAAATAGTTGATTAGATTGTAACGCTGACTTCAAATAAGATCTATGCTTGATATCAACAAAAGGAATAACTTTAGGAGTAGGCTCACTAGTGTCTCTACCCAATTCAAGTCGCTCAATAGTTTGATAATCAGAAGAGAATTTAGCAATTAAACCTTGTGGAGAAGTGCCTGTTGGTTTTGGTTCCTTCTTTTCTTCTGAAATAGGTGGAGTTACTTTATCATCCTCTGAAATAAGTGGAGTCACATTCCCATCATCTTCTTCAGCACTTATTTGTTGAATGAGTTTACGTCGGAAGTTATTGATGAGCGAAACTTCCAGTAATCTTAAATCAGTCAACGCATATGGATCAACATCTCCATAAGGTAGCATTGGAAATGCTAAGGGAGTATTTTCTCCTGGTTCGATAGGTAATCCTACTGAGGGGATTTCTAAAAAATCTAAAAAGTCTGAACTCGATCCTTCTGCTTTGTATAAAATGGCCTGCTCAGGTTGGGCATAATATACGGCTCCTATTCCTTGTGTAATATAAACCCATGATGTGGTTGCTTCATTACTCAATTCTCCGTTTCCGCTTCCAGAAGAGATCAATGTATTTTGTAACCAAGTCACTAATTCTTCGACTCGTTCTAACTGGTTATATTCTGCAGAATGGCTATCGGTAAATTTAAACCCAACAGGGAAATAATCTCTTTTTATGATTTCAATATAATCAAGAGATCCGTCATCTGTTTCGTTCATGATATTAAGGTCTTTCCTTTTATTAGCAATCGGAGCATCTTGATCCGTAGTATCGCTTGCTAATACGTCCTTAGTTTTTGCTTCATATATTATAGGGAAATCACGAAGCAGGGCTTTGACCGAAACATGTGAAGGAGCATATGCTGCTTGATCTGGAATGAAAGTAAACGTGGCAGCGGGTTCTGAATTAAGCTTTATGTACTCTACCCCAGAAATTCCACAATCGACATTGGCTACAGCCTTAATATCTATCGAGGCATCTCCATGGTAATTTGGAACCTGTATATTAAAATCACCTGCTGGAATTAAATACAATGGAGCAGTATCACTATTTTTATCTGAGAAAAGTGCTGGACGAATAGCAAATTGTAACCTGCTTTTTTCCTCTATTGGAATAAGATGTACTCGATACCCCAAATTAGTTCTATAGGAAGAAGGCAAACCAGTATTCTCTCCGAACCCATTAATTGTCTTAAAAATAAAATGAGTACGTTCTGCTTCAAGTGGATAGAGCAAATCAAGTCTTACCTTAAAAGGAAGAGCATCGGGATAATATTTAAAAGCTCTATGTAATTTGGAATCTCCACCCAAAAGAGGGTTGATTTCATTATATAAGTAATGGCTATCATCTAAAACAGGAGCGACTTCATCACTAGGAAGAGGTTTTTCATCAATAAGCGGATGAGTTTCATCAATTATTGGATATCGATGAGAAGCTAAATAAAAACTGTTTCCTGATTCTGGAAATTCTGGATCTCGAAAAAATATCCGAAGCCCTATATCTAGTTGGCTTAAGCTAGGATAACTAAAACTAACCGTCTCTTCATTATTATTTATAACCTTTTTTAGATTTAAATTAAATTCTAAACACCCCAATAATTTTCCATGCATATACATTGTTACAATATCTCCTAAAACACTTTTATCATTTGTATTATTCAGGTTGTGGTGACCATAGCCTATACTAAATTCAAATCCTCTTTTATTATTCGTTTCATTAGAAAAAATAAATTTGTACAAAGTATTTTCCTGGTCATCTTCTCCATCATCTTCAAGTTTAACATTCATTCCCTTAGCAATGGAAAAAGAGTAATTGCGTATATCCAAAAAACTTAAACTGCTTACTCTTCCATCACCTTTAGGTTCATCTACAGAGATGGAATTTGTCCTCCATTGATTCACAGGAGACTGAGGATTTTCCACCCAAAGAAATCGAACTTGGGCATAGATAGGTTGTTGAAGATATTGGAGCAGCTTTGTAATTAAAGGCGTTTCAAGATCTTCATCTTCTTGAGATGCCTTTACATCAGCGTCTTCGTCATTTGTCATTTTTAAAAACAGAAATACCCCTTCCTTATCAGTCCAAAGCTCTGAAAGAACTCGTGGTGAAGTATAATCTTCTCCAAACCATCCTGAGATATATCCCTCATGAGGCCCTATATCTTTCCATTCATTGAAGGGCTCACTTTTATATTTCCAATTGGTATTTGCCATTGAGCTACATTTTAGAAATAAAACCGATCACCTTTAATCAAAGGAAGGTCTAATAAGTTTCTACTATTATTATCATCATTAGAAGCAGGGAAATTTATAAAACGATACTCGGGTTGGTTATTTGCTCCTTCGTGTATTCGACGTAATGGTCTTGATTTTCCTAAGAAAACACTAAGGTCTTGATTAAGTCCGTCTTCTGGAATATAATCATACATCTCAATCAATTGACGAATAGTAGTTCCAACTGGAACATATACTGGCTGTTCACTAACGTATACCTGTATCTCTGGAACTATGGTTGCTTTTCCCCTAAAGAAGAAACTGATACTATTAGAAGCTTGAGTGTCCCCATAAATAAAATTCGTTGTGCCACTATCTAAACTTTCCAAATCATCTGCACCGATAATGGTAACTGATCTCTCAGGGTCAGTTCCTGATTCTAATTGGTTGGGAAACACTAGTCGATAAAAAGCTTTTCGATTTCCTGTTTTGAGTAAATCAAGAACACCTCCTGCTCCCATCGTATTCAAGTCAATTCCATTCTCGGATTGAAGTCGTGATATGAAAGGACCAAATCCAAGTAGTTGCGATGGGTCATCATTCTCAGGATTGGTATAACTGTTTATATTAATATAAAATCCTCCACTACCTGCAAATCCTCGAAGTGCCGTAGGATCTGATGCTTGGACAAATTGGTAATTTTGGAAATCTATGCGCAACCGCATTCCTGGTTGCAAATCCAAATAATTTCCCTCTATATTCCAACCATAGTGATACGCCAATACTTGTTTGTAATCCAGAGGGAGCCGTTCTATAATTCTTCGTTTAAGCAGGTTGCTGGCAGCACTTGAGAGGTTTTTAATTAGCTTATTTTCGAAAAAAGTCTCAAAAGCATGATCAATATTTTCCGCATTGATTCCTTCTACTTTGATTTGCAGCCAGAATTTTTCTTCATTTTCGTCTTCAGAGGTTTCATCACTTTCTACAGATTTTTTGATAATGGTAATCGGATCAGTTTTACTAGGTAGAGTTGTATCCTCTTCAAATAAATCTGGCAACATCGATAGAACCACCTTATCTGATGTAGACGAACCTTCATAATGAAGCCTAGGTTTATCATTTTCCACCTTTATGAAATAGTCTTCTTTATGACTTCGAAGTTCAACGAATAAAGTATCCGCTTGAGCTTTAATTTCTTCTAATATATCTTCGAGTAATGCATTTTTAGAGGCTGGAGATTGATATAAAAATCGTTCAGCCAATTTTATAGATTCCGAATTTCCTGAAGGATTGGTATAGGTAAAACTAGAATTTAATGTCGCGAAGAATCCTTCTTTCTGCAATTCCAAATCCAAAGCAATACTAATTACCTCATCGACAAATTTAATATCTTCACCGTTTCTAATTCCACTTGTCTCATGAACAGTAGCAGGAATGGTAAGAGAAAATAGCATATCAAATGCTGTACTCCCTTTTAATATGGTGTCAAGAGTTCCTTCTGCATTTAACTTTTCTGAAGAAATGAAAACCATCCTTTCTTCTAACCAACTTCCTTCCAAAGTGATTGATTCGTCCAAAACTAAATGAGGCCTGCCGAGTCTAAAGTCTCCGTAGTCAGCCTTGGAATTTTCAAGAACCATAGAAATTAATCCATATTCTTGATGCTCCCCAAAGGAAAGATCCCAAACATCTTCAGCTGTGATTTTGAGCAAAATATCTTGATATTTTGCAACCCCTATTCCTGTAATATTAATTGGATCAGATTCTCCTCTCAAGCCAATTAAAAGTAAGTGGCTCGTATCATCTTCTTCAGGTGTTTTTATATGCAAGTCAAATAAATCTTCCCAGAAGCGAGTTTGAAACCTACCTGAAAGGTGCCAAGAGTCGTTCTTCAATTTGTTACATTCCAAATAAATTTTTCTTATCCCTAGTTGAGTTTTGATATTGAAGTTTCCTTCTACCCCAGTTACTAAAGAGGAAGCATTCTTATTAATAAGTAGGTTGAATGGAAATATCACTTCTTTTAAAGGAGAAATAACATTATTTAAACTAAAATCTCCAGTTATCTTGACGGAAGGAAGATAATGTAAGTTGACCTCCTTTACAGTCAAAGCTCGGTTGAATATTGCTAGCTGTTGAATTCTTCCACTCCAAGGTTTGCCTTCATAAATATTACCTGGGTCTTTTTTGATTAGATCACTTCCTACCACTATTCGAGGATTCCCTCCCCATTTATTGTAATATTCTGGATCATGTCTTTGAGCAGCAAGCACCCCATTTATAAAAATTCGTTGCATTCCATCTTGATCACAAGTATAAACGACATGTGTAAGTTTCTCACTTAAAGAATTGGCTGGACTTTTAAGAGGGGTCTCCCATCCTCTAGTTTTGTCTGCTATTCCTAGTGGTGGAAATTTGAAATTAGCTTTCACATTAGAATGAGCATTAGCCCACGAATCCTGGCCAAGGAAAAAATTATGTGCATAATCTTTACCTTCGTTTTTTCCTCTAAATCCAAAAATCCAAGCAGGTTCGTCGTCTGGAATTTCAGAAGATTTAATCCACATTTCAACTGAAAAAGCTTTGGAGTACTTAATAGATTCGACCACCGAATTAGGACTATTTGCTAAACTAGCCATGACTCCTTTTTTTGAAAATTTAATTCCCTCATTCAACCAAGTGGCACCATAAGGACTATCTGGATTTTTCTCACCTTGAAAATAAAGACTGGGGGCACCTTGACCAGAAATATCATGCGTGACAATATCTCCCGCAGTTCCAACAAATGTGTATAAACCTTGTACATTTGCCCATCGATCATAAGATTCTCCCATCTCAACCACAATTTGGTTTAGAGTACCTATAGACTCCATTTGAATCTCGGTATCTTGGGGAGCTTTAAAAATCAATGTCTCACTTTCCGTATTCCATTCCGGAGTCAACTTAAGATCTTCTCCGTTATTCACCTGATTATTCTCAAATACCTCTTCATCTAAATTGAGTGTAATTTTCCCATTGGGTAAAATAGAAAGACCATTTGTTTGGTCATATGTAAAAGTCATATCCAATTTGGAAAAGTGGTATTGAGGTCCATGAGCAAACGGTTGGCTCTCCCTTACTCGAATAGTAAAAGACTCAGTACTTTTCCCCACTTTTATAGCTGTAAAAGTTACATCGTAAAATGCATGATTAGGAGATGAAGGAAGAGCATTCAGAATGAGATGTCCTGTACCAGTAACTGGATTTGAAGGACGACTCAATGCTTCACTTAAAGTTTTCAAGGGCGATTTTTCATTACCTAAAGTGGTGAGTTGAATGCCTTCTGAATTAAGTATATATCCAAATTTAAGACCATTCTCATTTGTTGAATTCAGGAGGAGAACTCCTCTGCCAATAATTTTTTTCATTTTAGAATTTTATATCGAAGTTTATTTTCAAAAAAGGTCAAGTTTTACTTCCAACTATTTTCTCATTTACAATTTTGTTATTTGTTGTAAATGAAGAGTTAGCATTTGTTAGATTAAATTCCTAACTCCTTCCTTTTTTGAAAGTTAAAATGATCATTGCTAAAGATGTAAGGGTGATTATTAATGCTGGTAGGTAATTCAAAACAGGTAACCTTGAGGCTATCAAAATATGGATGAATTGAAAGAATCATTTCATCAAAAAAAGTAATCTTTTTAGATTTTTTTTGGATAGTTTTTATGATCACTTTGATGTGATACTTGGAAAGGAATTGTAGTAGATTAATCGTTTGCATTTGGATAACGTATTAAAACTGGCGTTTTGTTATCCCTTCTGAATTTGGTTTTTCTAATTAACAATAATCTTGCAAAAATGCATTACTGTTAATGGTTGTCTCTTGGTATGTTTAATGGTTTTTTAAATTGATTTTATCCTAAAAAAAATTGAGGCTTTCAAATATGATAAAACAATTTATGGGTCTAATCTACAAAAGAAATTCACTAATTCAGCATATTCGATATAAATCATTGATTTTTTTTTTAATAGAAAAAAAATACACCGAACAGTTCAGTATTCAAACTGAACCGACAATGGTAATATCGCACATAATTATTTTTCCTTTTATTTGCCTGATTTTCTTATTTTAAAACTGGAATAAATTTCGTTTTCAAATCTGGCATTTCTTCAAAATCATCTATAGGAAACATTGGCCGTTGAATTCTTTTATACTCTAACCGCTTTAAATCTTGGTCCACTCCACCTGGTGTTAGTGCCATCAACCAATCTTTTTGAATGGCAAATAATTCTGGAACGAGATAACCAATTTTGACAAATACGATATCCGTATTTCTAATATCTAACCCCAGTTCTGTAAAATCTTTTTCATAATGATAGGGCTTCCTTTTTTTTGTAACAATGACTTTACAATTATTGATTTTTACAACTACTTCCACTTCGGCATTTTTATCACCCTCTTTAATCGCTTCCACAATTCCTGTTAATTTTATCGGAGGAGAATATCGATTGTCCACTTCCGCTCCTACCAACGCAGAAACTTCTCCTCCCTTCCCTACCTTAAGTGCTTCTTCAATTAATTTCGGGCCCGGGATTGAAGCGTAGATTACTGTTGGCGAAGTATTCGTATTTAAGTCTTTATGGTTTAAAATTTCATTCAATGTCCAAGTCACATCTCCTGCTCCTCCAGCCGTAGGATTGTCTCCCATGTCGCTAATAAAAAAAGGTCGCGTTTCACTTTCCACCGCTTTCTGGATGGCATCTTCCAAGGTAGTCGTTGGAGCAACGAATTCAAATTTGTCTCTTGCCTCCCAAAAGGCAACGGCTAACTTTTCGGCAGCGGCTGATACTTTTTGTTCATCATCTCCGACAGCCATAACCACCCCATGGTTTCGAGGTTCATCAGCCCAAGGGTATCCCATCCAAATGGCCGCATCA
Organism: uncultured Saprospiraceae bacterium; assembly: GCA_964564545.1. GTDB lineage: Bacteria > Bacteroidota > Bacteroidia > Chitinophagales > Saprospiraceae > CAJQQY01. The sequence continues at coordinate 13,395 of CAZMBP010000121.1, read as the reverse complement.
ATGACTCCTTCATCTCCTGTTAAAGGTGGAATATTGGCATAAACACTTTTTCCTGGCTCCACTCTAGTGCTTGTTTTTTCTCCAGGTAAAAGAATCGGAACTTTAATTCGCGCTTTATATTTTGGTTTACCTTTTTTACTTTCCAATCTTTCTACTAAATTCTGAGCTGCTCGTTTTTTAGAATCCATAGCATCTTCATGAGGTGCCATTCGGTAGCAGGTAATCAAGTCTGAATATTCTGCTAATCGATTGGACACATTTCCATGTAAATCCATCGAGGTAGAAATCATAGTTTCGTTGCCAATTACTTCTCTTATTCGAGTGATGAAATCTCCTTCAGGATCATCCAATCCTTCTACACTCATTGCTCCATGAATATCTAAAAAAAGACCATCGTAAGGCAAATCGTCTTTTAGTAATTTCAAGGTTTTACCCAATAAAGATTCGTAGGCTTCCCGCGTAACTATTCCCCCAGGCAATGCATGCCCTTTTACCGTAGGAATCCATTCTGCTCTTTTTCGAAGGTCTGCTGTTTCTCCTAAAAAAGGATATAAAAAGAAAACGCCATTTTTATACCTGGCATGGAAAGCTTCTTCTTCTGTCTTAGCAGGAGAAAAGGTACTTGACTCTATGGCAATTCCGGCAATGGCAATTTTTGGAAGTTTGGTTTCTTTTTTATCACAGGAAAAAAAGAGTATTAATAAAATAGCTAGGCCTAGACGAGTTGAGAATTGGAACATTTTATTTTCTGGTTTGGTGATCAACTATTATTGTAAATATTATTATACAGTTTCTTTATTTGGAATTTTACTTATCGCCCGCTCTGAAATGGCTGTAATGGACAAAGCAGGGTTTACTCCAGGATTTGCGGAAATCATCGATCCATCACAGACTAACATGTTTTTATAGCCAAAGACTTCATTCTTCGAATTAATCACCCCTTCCTTTTCATTGGCTCCCATTCCTGCTCCTCCCAAAATATGAGCAGTTGTAGGAATACCTGCTAGGGTTTCCAAAAAACTAACGAACGGAGTTCCGTTTACTATCTTACTGTATTTCTCTCCCAGGATTTTGGCTTCGGGAATAAAAGCACTTGGTTTGGGGCCCTTTTCCACCACCGTTTTCATTGGTGTTAGAATTCCTCGCTTGATTCGAATAGTGCTATTCACCGTTTGCATAAACAAAAGGATCGTCGTTTTTTCAGAAAACTTTTTGGAAAAAAGAATTTTAATAAAAGTCAAAGGTGATTTTAAAATACCCCAAATCATTTTTGCCGTCCGACTAAAAATATTGCTACCATGTGCCATAGGGAGCATCATGGTTTTAAAAAAACCGGAACCTTTCCCATATCGAGTAGGTTCTAAATGGGTGTTTTCATCGGTATGCAATATGGATCCTATAGCAATGCCTTTGGTATAATCCACATCGTCATCCTTACTGACCACATTGATCAAGGATTCGTTATTGGTACTTACATTACATCCTAATTTATCAGATAATCGAGGAAGGGATTTTTGTTTTATTTTTAACAATAAAGGGATAGTTCCCATTACACCACCTGCGAAAATAACTCCTTTAGTGCTAACGGTTTGCTTTTGTTTTTTCGACTTGAAATGCACGACATATCCTTCACTTCCATCTTGAGTAGCAATGGGTTTTACATCGGTCACCTCATGTTCTGCAATAATTTCTGCACCAAGTTGTTGTGCCAGGTGAAGGTAATTTTTATCCAAAGTATTTTTTGCATTGTGGCGACATCCTGTCATACATTCACCGCATAATTTACATCCCGTCCGGTCAGGGCCTTTACCTTCGAAATAGGGATCAGCAACAGTTTGGCCTGGTTGTCCAAAATAAACGGAAACTTTGGTTGGCCCAAATTGGTCAGCCTTATCTAATTCCCCTGCTAATTGCTTCATGGCTTTATCGGCTGGTCCTGCACTCGGATTTTCCATGGCTCCCAACATGCGGTAGGCCTCCTTATAAAATGGAGCTAAATCGTTTTCCCAATCCGCCAACCCAGCCCAACTTCCGGAAGAAAAAAATGTCTTTTTAGGAACTGGTAAGGTGTTCGCATACGTCAAAGAACCTCCCCCGACTCCAACACCTGAAAGCACCGTCACATGGTTGAGAAAAGTCATTTTGAAAAAACCTTTTAATCCAAGTCGAGGTTCCCATAACCATTTTTTTAATTGCCAGTTGTTTTTTGGAAAATCAGTTGGATTCCACCATTTCCCTTTTTCAATCACCAATACTTTGTAGCCTTTTTCAGCTAGACGCAAAGCACTAACAGAACCTCCGAAACCGCTGCCAATGATGACATAGTCGTAGTCTAAATTGTGGTTTTTCATTTCTAATAAACTTTGTTATACAACTTAAATACTCTGTTACAGAGCATTAAATATAAAAAACTCTTCCCCATTCTAATCAATAATCCAAAAATTAAAATGATGATCATTCCCGAAAAGAGAATAAGGTAAGTTAGGGTTCCATAAGAAATGATGATATCTCCTATAATTTCCTCAGCACTTAGCCTATTAGTTCCTCCATATAACTACTCTTGTATCACCAACGTCCTATATTCCTTTTTCTGCCACTAGACTTACAAAATCAAGTGAACTAATGATACCTACAATCTTTCCGTCTTCCATAGCTACAAGATGGTGAGTATGATGACGGAGCATCATTTTAGCAGCCGATTGGGCATTAGATTGAGGATTGACAACATGAACGTTATCATTCATTATTTGCTGAATGTTTATGGTATCATCATATACCCCTAGCAGGTCATCAGATGTAACGATACCTCGGATAGTTATTTGATTGTTTTCCCCAACTTCAACTAATGGAATAGCATGACAATCTTTTTGCTTCATCAAATCTCGAACTGCACCGACATCACATGGGAAGGTAGAGGTAACGACTGGTTGTTTCATAAAAGTTCTTACTTGGGTACTCATAAGTTTAAATTTTGGTTAGAAATAAAAATTAATTTCATCTAAGATCTTGATATATTATTAATAATCCATGTTAGGCACATTAAACTACACCATGGTGTTTTCATTTTTTTTATCAAGGAAAAAAATCGGTATAGGGGATTTCAAAAAGGGCATAACATCAGTTATAACTATTCCTACTGTTGATACAACTAGTGAAAAGATCTATGGATTAAATAGTAATAGTAATGATGAAAATCACCTTGAAAAGTGATTTTTATCATCCTAGATGGCTGATTGTCGCTTGCGATATTATTTGGTGAGATATTAGGAAGGGGGACTCGTTTAACAAAAGAAGTATTTGCTATCATTTGAAGGGAATCATCTATAATACAGGATGGTTTAAGAATATTTAAAATTCTTAGCGAACTTTGCTCGACACACCTACCTATCGTAAATCCATTTGTACAAGAGATGGATAAGAATAATTTGTTCTACAGTTTCCCCAAAATTTACTTAATCTTAAACACCATCGAATTAATCATTCTTCCCGCAGGATCACCAGGGCATCTTGCTTTCACTTTATCATAAGTATAAATATCTCCAGGCGAAGCTTCATTAATTATTTTTTTACTTTCTACAGAATACCTAGGACCTCGATTAATTACTTCTACCCTATCTCCAATTTTTGGAATTCGAGTTATAATAAAACCTTGTATTTTACATAATGCATCAAAATCAAAATTATCCAATTTAGCATGAACACCTCCTTGAGCCTTAAATTCTCCAGCTCCCATTACACCACCTTTACTTGATGAAACCATTGCCATAGGATCAGGTATTCGTTTTACTCTGAATTTTTCAATTGCTTCAACTCCTTGAGCAGATACTCGAATTTCGCACTCTTGCCCTGAAGGAGCAGGCTTCGTTACATTAACTAGATAGAGATTATTTCTTCCTTTTTTAAGCGTTCCGCCACCGCCACCACTTACACTTATTTTTAGAGTATTTGGATCAACTCCTGGAGCATCAATCATAATTGGATTATCTACACCTATATATAATATGTTCATTCTGCTTGGTGAAATTGAAATACAATCCGATAAATCAAACTCAATTATTGGATCAATAGATTTTTCTTTTTTTGGTGAGGATTCAACGGGCATTTCACAACTTCCTAAAAAACACACAGCCACTAAAAATGTGAAATTTAAAAATAGGTTGCTTGATAAAAAAGGTAAGGCTTTCATAGATATATTTTTTGATTAGAAATTTTGATAATACAAAATAGGAAAAGTAATTTTTTTGGGAAAATAAAATCGTCGAGGAACTAAATTTAATCTACCGCTGTATTATTTGCTCATTCCAATTTCAATATTCATCAATTCAATTTTAGCCTTCCTAAATATTTTTCCTTTATATTTCTAAGAACAATATATCAAACACTCTTCTTATCATTCCTTTTTAGTTGCTTGATTTCTTATTTTTGTTTTGAAAATATGCTATCTCTATCATTTTGAATATGAAGAAGACAAAACAAATGACTCTTTCCACCAATCCACAATTAGAACTAGCCTTTCAATTCGTTCAATTCACGAATAAAAACATCTTTCTAACGGGGAAAGCTGGAACGGGGAAAACCACTTTTCTCCATCGAGTAAAAAAAGAATGTATCAAAAGAGCGGTGGTGGTTGCACCTACCGGTGTCGCTGCCATCAATGCAAAAGGGATGACGATTCACTCTTTTTTCCAATTACCTTTCGGCCCATATTTACCTGGCCAAAAAAATGACCCTCGCCAACAAAGACGATTTTCCAAAGACAAACGAAACCTAATTAAGAGTCTCGATTTATTAATCATTGATGAAATAAGTATGGTTCGAGCGGATCTTCTCGATGGAATTGATGAGGTGCTTCGTCGCTACAAAAATCCAACGGAACCATTTGGCGGAGTGCAACTTTTAATGATTGGTGATTTGCATCAATTACCACCTGTAGTGAAACATGAAGAATGGCATTTATTAAAAGACCACTACTCTACCGCTTATTTTTTTGGAAGTTTAGCTTTGCAAAAAACTAATCCTATAACAATACAATTACAACATATTTATCGGCAGTCAGATACTACTTTTATTAACTTGCTAAATAAGGTTCGAGACAACCAAATCGATCAAGAGGTTTTGGAAAAATTGAATTCGAGATTTATCGATAATTTCAAACCTGCAGATGACGAAGGTTACATCACTTTGACCTCTCATAATAATACTGCGAATACGATTAATAAAGAAAAATTGAATTCGCTTCCAGGAAAGTCATTCCAATTCAAAGCAAAAATCGATGGAGACTTTCCTCCTCACACCTTCCCTACCGATGATAAGTTAGAATTTAAAGTTGGCGCTCAAGTCCTTTTTATCAAGAACGATATTTCGCATGAGAAGCTTTATTATAATGGGAAAATTGGGCAAATCACTCGCATCAAGCCTAACGAGATTTATGTAAAATGTCCAACTGATATTGATGAAATAAAAGTAACTTCTGTTGATTGGGAAAATGTAAAATATACCTTAAACGAAGGAACCAAGGAAGTGGATGAAGATGTGGTTGGAACGTTTTCTCAGTTTCCCTTAAAATTAGCTTGGGCAATCACTATTCATAAAAGTCAAGGATTGACTTTTGAACGAGTGATCATTGATGCCAAATCTGCTTTTGCGCATGGACAAGTTTATGTGGCATTGAGTCGATGCACTAGCTTTGAAGGAATTGTTTTAAGATCACAAATTGCCTATTCGAGTGTCAAAACTGATTCTGTAGTTAAAAATTACTCGAAGGAAGCGGATCAAAATGCACCTGATGAAAACAAGCTTTTAGCCTCAAAAAAAGCATTTCAAAAAAAGCTAATCTTAGAATTATTTAGCTTCAAGTATATCCAAAAACTAGCAAGTCGATTGGAACGGAATTTTTTGGAAAATGAAAATTCATTGACTCGCGCTGCCACAGAAAAAGTTCAAAAGTGGATTGCTAGTGCGCAAGAGAAAGTCTTTGCCGTTGCTCCAAAATTTGAAAAGCAATTAGAGTATTTAATTTATCATGCACCAATGCCTGAGGAAAATGAAGAACTCCTCGAACGTATCCAAAAGGCGAGTGTTTATTTTTCCGAAAAAATAGAAAATGAGTTGGAGTCTGAGTTAGAAAAAATTCCAGTTTTGACCGATAATAAATCCATCAAGAAATTGGTAACTGATAATTTAGCGCTGTTGACGAAAGAGTTGTTTGTCAAAAAAATCTGCTTTACCATGGCAAAGGATAAATTCTCTTCCCAACAATATTTGCGACTAAAAGCAAATGCAGATTTGGATTTTGAAAAACAAAAAAAGAAGAGAAAGAAAACGGAACGGAAATCACTTCCGACCATCGATACTTTAACTTCGCCATATCCAGAACTATACGAGCGCATTAAATTGTGGCGAGATGAAACGGCTGCCGATTTAGAGGTAACACCTTATGTCGTGATTACTTTGCGAGCAATTATTGAATTGACGAATTATTTGCCAACTGATTCTTTAGCGCTCATAAAAATTAAAGGTATCGGAAAAACTAAGGTTCAAAAACATGGTGCAGCGATTATTGAAATCATCGAAGATTTTTGTCGAGAAAAAAACATCACGGCTAATTTACCTTTTCCCGAAATACCTAAAAAGAAAAAGTCAGCAACAACGACTGATACGAAAGAACATACTTTTCAATTATTTAAAGAAGGAAAAACTATTGATGAGATTGCTGCCAAACGAGATTTAAAAAGAAGTACCATTGAAACTCATTTAGGACATTTTATTTTAAAAGGCGAACTAGATATTTCTCAAATTATGGATATGGAAAAGGTGAAAGAAATTGAATCCTATTTTCTCGAAACTAAATCCGAATCATTTAAAGAATCGTTTGAGCATTTTGGAGGAAGGTTTAGTTATGGTCAATTGAGGTTGGTGGTAAATCATATGCAGAGAGAAATCTAATTTTTGCCAAAATTGGAAACTTAGTACTATACTGAAACAACAGAACCACCAACGTTCCCTGCTGATGGCTTTGTTGTTCGTGCTGTGTAGACACCTTTCAGGAGTAAGGGCGCTAGCAAGCACATTTTTTTGAATCATTCAGAGGTGGTTCCAGCAGGAAAAATTCATATTCTTTACACCATTGATGGGTTGTTGCAAAATGTTCGTACTCGATTGGCTTTTTCTAAATAGCTTTCAAAGAACTTATAACAATTCATTTACAAAAAATCACTTCATATCCTCCAAAAGTTCTAAAAAGATTGATGTTCAAGGTTTGCAAATTCGCATCGAACCCGTCCACGAAAACGATTATATTTCGCTTACCGATATTGCTAAAAAATTTGTCGAAGATGACATGAAACCTAGTCGAATCATTCAAAACTGGATGCGTAATAAAGATACTTTAGAGTTTCTCGCCACTTGGGAAAAAATTTCTAATCCTAAATTTAAGGGTATCGAATTCGATACCCTAATGATTAAAGCAGGACGTAATCGGTTTGCTATTTCTCCTTCTACTTGGGTCAAGAAAACGCATGCGATTGGCATCTTTACTAAACCTGTTCGGGGTGGTGGTACTTTTGCCTATAAAGATATTGCACTTGGTTTTTGTTACTGGATTAGTCCACCTTTCCAAGTCTTTATCCTCAAGGAATTTCAACGACTCAAAGAACAAAAGTTCCATCAAAAAAATCTCGAATGGCATATTCCTAAAATTACTGACAATATTGAAGAAGTCCGTAACTTGCTCGATACGATTCCTTTTCAGAAGCCTGAACGTAATCGAATTAAGGATGTGGATGAGTAGTTTTTCTTAATTGAATTCATGGAAAAAGCCAATTATATTATAAAATGTAAGTGGCTTTGTTGTTCTTGCTAGTAAACACCTTGCAAGAGCAAGGGTGCCAGCGGAGAAGTATTTTCTAGAGATGGAGTAAGTGTAAAATTGCTTGATATAGAACTCATAACTTTATTTATTCACAGGAACACCTTGGGCGCTCCATATTCAATACCACAGTATCAGAATCTGAACACCCGTTGCTATCAGTTACAATAAGAGTATATGTAGTCGAACCCCAAGGAGTAACTATATAGGCAACAGAATTACCTAATCCTTGCCAATAAAAACTATAATTGCCACTTCCTCCTGTAGCGTTAGCGTTTAGTTTTACACTTTTTCCTGTACTAAGAATGGTATATTGACTTGCATCTGCTGTAGGACCAGCGCTGTTTACATTAACTGTTACTTCATCAGTATTGGAACACCCATTCGCATTTGTAACTGTTACAGTATAGGTTGTAGTCGAAGATGGACTAGCTACTGGATTGGAAATATTTGTAGCACTCAAGCCAGTAGCTGGGCTCCATGTATAGGTATCTCCACTAGAAGCGCTTAAATTAATACTTGCCCCATTGCAAATAGAAACATCGTTTCCTGCATTTGCAGTTGGGGGAGAAAAATTAGTGTAAAAAGTAGGATTTAAACACGTACCACTAGGACGAGCTGTAGCACAATCTTGTGAAGTCGGTAACCCACTACTGCTCCCACCATCAATACACCAAGCTATATTGGTGCTGAAATTTCCCGGAACGTTATCATCAATACTGCCATTTAAAAACTAAAACCAACGAGTGATTTTTACATCTTGATATTGTTTTTTCAAGATGACCTTCCTGCAAGTCAATCTTGTTTTCATTATCAAACAATCGACTTGCTGATTTTCTAACAACATTCCCACAGGCTGCTGAAAAAGAATGTCCTGGTTTTTCTAATAAAGAGTTGCACATTTTTATAACGTTATTGCGATAACGCTCGTCAGGTAATAGTGCGCTCTTCATTTCATCATATCCAAATGTCCCTTCCAATGTTTTTTCAATCATGTGTGATATATTTACTTTTAAATATATCCTTTTTTTATTTTATGGGACAGGATAAGCTCAGAGAGGTCACGCCTAGGAGGTGGCGACAGCTGTCAGTTTTTTCATTTTCTTTAATTGGTTAATTTTCGCATAACCCATTCTAACGGGCCTGATTTTTTATATCGTAGCCATATTTGGGCAAACATGATACATAAAAAACTAAATATTAAGGCGTAAATTACTGAAAACTCAATTGAATATTCCCCTAACTTTAAGGAACCAACCTCTTCTATAATTCCCATTCCAAAAATTACATGAGCGACATAAAAAGTTAAAGCCAATTGCCCAGTTTTGTTGAGAGCATCGATTAGTTTGTTGTTTTCATATTGTTTAGCCAATAGAATGCAAGAAGATATTATTACGATGGCAATAGAAATTCCGTTTATCATATAAATCGGCATTGGTGGCATAGGATCTGTCCCCAACAATGGGGTTAAACCTTCTATTGCATTTGCATTTCCTTTGGATAGGAATTGAATTAGTCCGATTGATAATACCTGAGTTACAATAAAAACGCCCAAGCTAATCCACCCTGATTTTTTAATAAATTTATCATCGTGTAAATTTTGTCTTCCATACCATAATCCAAAAAGCATAAAAGCTGTCCAAGGTATTACAGGATGAAATCCGTTATAAAACAGATTCCTCAAAAATCCATTAAAAGTCCAAAAGTCAGTATATGCTAAGATTTCAAAATTCCACCCCGTTTCATAATCGAATAACATAATTAATATTGGATAAAAAAGTATCAAGCCTAATGAACCAACTAAAATTTGTTTTAAAGGTCTACTGATAAAAAGTAATGTCACCAGCATGTAGATTCCATAAAAATGCAAAATATCTGCCGGCCAAATCCAGATGTAAGAAAGACCAACTACAAAAAGGAATAGGGCTCTTTTTAATATCCTTTTTTGAGCTACTTTTAATTTTTCTTGATTACGATCTTTTATGGCAGAATTTGTCATTAAAGCCAATCCAATACCAGCTAAAACTACAAATGTTGCCGCAGCTTTTCCGTCGAAAAGATGAGCAAATGATTTTAACCAACTTTCTCCATTTTCTCCAAAGACAACTTTGAAATTCACGATTATCATTCCGATAACCGCTAATGCTCTTGCTACATCAATTCCTATTATTCGTTTTTTCATTTTTTCTAATTGCTTTAACTACCCAGCATATTCGCAGGTGAGGCGCATAGTCTCCATTGCTGTTTATACCTTCTCTACAGTTTTTATTTTTTTATTTCATTTGTAATTTCTTTGAACCAAACAAGAAGCTTTCCATATTGACAAATTTTTGAAAGACTTCTTTTTTTCTAGCTAGCGCTGGTGATAACGGGAATATTTTCTAAGGATGGAGAGAGCAAGTACTTAAACCACGTTGATCTCATAATCTATATTTGTTATCCATATCGATTATTTTCACCTAACTAGTGGTTTTACATTTCCTATTCTTCTTCTTTAATCATTGATTTAAAATTTTCACCAAATTGAATCATTTGGATATAATCCTTCACTTGAGCAAGTGCAAAATTATTACTAAAAATCAAGATGGCTTCCCCATTACTTTCCAGATGATGCAAGCCGCTGATTTCAATTAATACCTTTCGTTTGTCGGTCATAAAAGCATCCACCGCCTGCACATCATCTACCTTGACGATATAATCTTTCGGAGCATTATTGTACACCAAATAATCAATATCCCAATGCTCAGAAATTGGAAGCACTCTGTCTAAAAAATCTTTTTTCTCAATGGTAAATTTTGGAATGGAGAATGGGAGTTTTAATATACCAATGGTGGTTTGGTATTCGTCAGGATAAATATCTGCGCCTTCTTCAAAAGTCACATCGATTATTTCCATGTGCATGTCTTTGTCGTGGTCAGAAATACAATTAGACTTGGCTTCAATGGGACGGGTTTTGAAAAAATAAAAGGACTTAAAATATTCTAAATCTTCTACAGGGTTCACTTGAAAATTCCAACCATAATTTTCTGCTAATTCTTTGAGTTTATTTTGACGACGCGTAAGTGGTTCGATCGTATCGATTTTGATTTTAGTAGCCAACTTGTGATGGGTGGAAGAAATATGTTTATCTAGTCCTTTGATTTCAATATTTCCACCTGAATTTTGATGGATTTTTTGAAAATCATATAAATCCTCCAGCACCGTGGTTCCTACCAATCTAGTTTCTGACAAATCAATCGTGGCATTGGCACCGCTAGGAATTTGGGAAACTAGATTGTTAATTTTTAGGATGCCTAAAAAATTAGCGATGCCTCTAATTCTTAAATCATAACTTCCATCAGGCTTCATGACCAAATTAGAACCAGAGTCAAAAATCATTTTAAAAAAACGAGGAATGGAAACTCTTGCTAAGAGCATATGACTAATCAACGCCAATCCTAATCCACTAAATAATCCAATTAATAAATTGGTATAAAGGGTAATTACCATGGTGCCAATAAAGAAAATCAATTGTTCAATTCCATGATTATAAACTTGCTTGAACACAGCTGGCGAAGCTAATTTGAATCCAGCATAAACGAGTAAAATAGCAAATGCACAAAGCGGAACGTTTTGTAGAATCGGACTCAAGACTACAATGAAAAGCAAGAGTAAAAGTCCTTGGTACATATTCGACCACTTGGTCTTAGCTCCATTATGAACGTTAACGGTACTTCGAATTATTACAGCGATAATCGGAAGTCCACCAAGAAGACCTGCGACCATCGTACTCAATCCTATTCCAGTTAGGTCTTTATTCAAATCCGTTTTTCGTTTGTAAGGATCAATTTTGTCGATGGCCTTAGCGATGGCTAGCGACTCAATGCTCGTAATCATCAAAATGGAAACGACCGTTGTCCAAAATTCAATCGTGTAAATTTTTCCAAAATTGGGATGCATAATAGAATCCATTATTTTATCAGGCATATCCAATAATAGCTTTGGACCTACTTCGTAGGCTGTCCCAAAAAAGGTAAGCGGATGATCTTCAAAGAAATTGAATGCATAAACGAATGGAATAGAAACCGCAATTACCCACATCGGAGTAGGTAGGATATGAAAAAATCGATAACTGATTTTGGAGTGAAAAAACAATAAGAACAAACCTACTAAAGAAATGATGACGACAAAGGGATTGGCTTGAGGTAAGTACATTACCGCATCAATAAGATTTTGAATAATGCTCGGACTTTTAGAAGATGTTCCTAAGGCTTCGTGAATTTGTTTGGCAAAAATGATAATTCCAATTGCTGCCAAAAGACCATGAATCACAGAGGAATGAAAAATATTTGCGAATCGACCCAACTTCAATAACCCTAACAATACCTGAATCGCACCTGAAATCACCACGGCCGCCAACACATAATTAAAGGCTTGCCCTGAGCCATCGTCCATCAACGTAATCCCCAAAAGGATAACTGCAATAACTCCTTTTGCAGGCCCATTCACCGAGATATGCCCACCTCGATAAAGGGTAGTCACTACCCCACCAACGATCGCAGAAATAATCCCTGCCATAGGAGGCGCTTTTGCTGCTAAGGCAATTCCTAAAGAAAGCGGTAAGGCAATAAGCGAGACACTTATTGCGGCGATTAAATCACTTTGCCAATTTTCAACTAACCCCTTAAATCCTTTTTTTGGTGTAATTTCCATTTATTTGTTGACCCTCATATCTAGTTTGTTTGTTAAGTTTTGTAGTGCTTCTTTATTAAACTGACCAAAAGTAATGAATAATTGGAATTAATTGGTGCGAGGGCGGGATTTGGGGAGGTTTTATTTTGGATGAGTTTTTTGTTTTGGATGTTGAAGGAAGAAAATTTCTTTCCGATTCTGTCGACGATTTATTTGGGACAGCAGGAGTTACCTTTTGGTTTAAATAATTGAAAAAAATTGTTACCAATAAAATGAGTGAATGGCGAATTAAAATGCCGTTCACTCTTTTTTTTCAGCGTCATGTTTGTGTTCCACAAAGTAAACACCAAACTGAAAAACCTAGCGGATTTTCAGAAGTGGGCAAGGATGAGCAATTACTTAGAGTCATTGTTGGCATTTCGTTATTTTAGTTTTATTCAGCCTTTCCCTTTCAAAATCTTCAGACCTTTTTATTTGCTCCTCTAGATTCTATTCAAAATCAAATCCATTTTTAATACCAATTAAATCCTAATCCAATAGAGAGCACTACAGCCTCTCGATCTTTATCATTATCTAAATTAGTCCATCCCATCTGCAGTTGGGTTTGAAGGTCTAGCGCAAAGTTTTTCTTTTGCACTAATTCATACCCTGTACTAAAGGCAACTGCTCCACCAAAATTCCAATCTTCCTCTTCAATGTTGTCTTCATAGAATGCTGGAAAATCCATTGCTAGACCTGCACCAGCATTTACCCACCATCGGTCTTTTACCCAATATTGAACAGATGGTATTCATGCATCAAAACTTCGATCTTTGCCTTCGTATTCGTAGCTCATTCCAGAATACATTCCTAAAATT
>CAZMBP010000120.1:0-32733 GCA_964564545.1 uncultured Saprospiraceae bacterium | reverse complement strand
AAAGTAATTGTTTGGATTTGTCGGCAGTAGTGTCCTTGGTAATCGTAATCGAATAAGGCTTCGCTCAGTCTGAAATCACAAACACCTTTTTTCAATAAATTCATATAAGCGACTGGATCAAGTTCAAGTAGAGAAATGTTTTTAGCAATTTCTAAACGACGCTCATGAGTTTCAAAAAAGGCTTGCTCCATCCGATCCAAATCCATCCCTAAATTTTCTCCTGCCATCAATCCTTTACGCTGCGTATTCCAATAATTTGGTTGGATAAAATTAACCTCGGCAGCTTTGACGCCTCTTTCATATTGGAAAGCTTTTTCAGCATATTTAGCCATGTCGTAGGCTAACTTATAGGTTTGGAAATACAAGCTAGACATGCGACTCGACATCCATTGATACAATTCTAAGGTCGAAAATTTCTCTTTATAGAAATTTTGAATAGACGCTTGATGCTCTACTTCTTTTTCGTAAATCTGGATTTCCAAAGCAGCCATTTTTATTTGTAACTCCGCGCCTTGGATCTCTAAATCCATTTGTTCGATTTCAAACTTAGTTGCATCTCGTTGGAATTCCCAATCTTCTAACATCCGTTGTTGTTGAGCTACCATTCCTGCCAACTCTCCGAAAATACTTACGGCTTCCGCAGCAGTCGATGCGGTTTCTCCAATCTTAGCCAATCCTTCTCCGATATCCCCAGGGTCAACGGTGGTACCAATAGTGAATGGTCCCAAGTGAGCTTTTGGAAATGGATAAGCAATCGCTGACAAAACATTAAATGTCGTAGCAACGATATGTCCAACACCTGCAACTCCCATCATCGCCATTTGAGCTCTTTCGGCAGGGAGCGCACCAGCTTCGATCGTATCTTCGTGATACTTCAATCGACGCTTCGCATCATCTAAGTTTTGCTTCAAGGATTTTAATTGATTCTCTGCTTCGGTCAACTGACTCTCGCGAAGTTCACGCGACATTTTGAGAATAATTCCTTCTTGACGAGTTTGTAAAATGCCTAGTTCTTCGGCATCTTTTTTCTCCAACGTTCCTAATAATTCTCCTCCGAACTGATTTAACCTATCCACCAACTCCTTGGCTTTATTTATCGTAAAATTAAATCGGTAATGAGGAACCGTTACATTCATACTGCTCATCGCGGAACTGATTCCCGCACCTGAACTCGCTGCCAATACCAATGCCATTGGATCGATCGGTGGTTGGAAAAGAGGAAGTGGTTGTTTGATTCCTTTGATATTTAAGCTCTGACGAATTTTATATAACCTGTCTTCTACTCTTTCCCAATAATCTAGGAACAAGTCATTTTCAGGAATAAAAAAGTACGCACTCAAATTGGAAGAGTGAATGGTATGAATTGGTCTGACTGAAGTAGCTTCTCCATTACTATTATCGTCGTTTTCATTTTCCAAATCCCAAATATCTAAATCAATATCATTGACATCCTTTTGGTCTTGATAAGTTTGATCAGGAGTAAGGAAACGAGTTCCTGCACTTTGTGGTTTTTTACCCAACAAATCATACGCAAGGATATAAAGCATTCGAGCTTCATTGATGCTTTCCATGGTATACTGACGGAACAACATATCACCCCAATCTAAAAGGTTGTCTATGTAATTCATCACGATTGCCTTACGGTAAGCGTTGATACGCAGACCTGCAATGGCATGTGGATCGAAAGGATCGTTATAATATTTTTTCAGCTGTGCGGCATTACTGATAAATGAATTTTCTATGTCATTATCATCGAATGGTAAAAACCGCCATACCTTATCTCCTTTGGTTGGATCAAAAATAAACTCATACCATTCTTTGGCTTCGTCAAATTTTTGAGCAGTATTCAAGGCTTGAGCAATCAGGAAAGGGGCATGGAAAAATAATTCCCAGTAGTAGGTAGAATTAGCTCCTTCAAAGTCGAGGTTTAGGGAAGTAGGAACTCGATCTTCAGTTCCATCCTTCTCTATTTTAGCTGAATTATAGGTGATCAGATTTGTACCATCTACTACTAATTTTCCATTGCTATCTATAGCTGTATTTGCTGCGAAAGCTGGTAATTCTTTATTTTTTTGAGTTTCTAATTCTAAGAATTCCTTAATGCCTCCGACAAATAAACTACTGCTCAACTTGTAGGCAGAGTTAGTCGTCAATCTAATTATTTCATACTTGCCATCTTCTTTGCCTTCCCGTGGTCGACAGAGGAACGTGCCTCCTTCTTTTTCGAAAACATACCAATCCACCAATCCAAAAGAGAAATTAGAAGTGGTATTATTAATTTCAAAATTGGCTTTTTTATGAAATAAATCGAAACGACCAAAAGCTTGTTCTTCTAATTCGCTAAGTTTTCCTTCTATCGAAGCATACATTTTCTTATTCTTACTTGCAATAGACGAAGCTATAGTTTTACTCTCAGGTATACTAGTGATCACAGATGAAACATCTTCCGTTATATCACTCAGTTGAGTAATTACTTCACTAGGTATTCTATTCGAAGAAGTAGCAGGATCCAACAAATTGATTGCTGCACTAAGCTTATTTAAACTCTGATTGTATTTATTGATGACCTGATTATTACTCGTCTGGAGTTTAGCTATATCTTCAGCGGAAACGATATCATTCGGTAAATCTCCAATTTTATTACTTCTTTCTAACCAAGCAATAGATTGCTCGAATCTGTTGGAATTATGAATCAAAGAATTATGATAGGATATCAAACTTGGAACTTGGTTTGAACTTTGAATTTTTGTTTGCGTATCCTTAATCATTACCTGTAACTCCGTAAATGCTCGATCAATTTCTGGGGTTGCCGTATTATTAATG
Organism: uncultured Saprospiraceae bacterium; assembly: GCA_964564545.1. Classification (GTDB taxonomy): domain Bacteria; phylum Bacteroidota; class Bacteroidia; order Chitinophagales; family Saprospiraceae; genus CAJQQY01. Next base: position 29,910 of record CAZMBP010000120.1, on the reverse strand, counting down.
TAGGACTTAATCGTATTACGTGATGTATCTAATTTCTTCTTTGCTTCATCTTTGGTCTTTTCATCAGCTGATGTCCAATCATTATAAGCTGTAATCAACTCACTAGTAGCACTAGTATATGATTTGACTTGTTGGAAAATAAGACCGTGACCTTCTTTAATACCTGAAAGTGCTGCTGCAGCCTCTCCTATTCTATCATTAAATTGTTCCGTATTTCCAATTTTTGCAGAACCAATGGCTGCTAATAACTTTTTACTACCTAACTCAACATTGCTTAAAAAATTATGCTGCCCCACATGTGATTCTAATGAATCTTTTAAATCTTTTACTCTCTTGTCAGCAGCATCCGCTAGCGTATTATTATAGCCTTGAGAAAAATTAGCAGATAAATATCGCTTCCAATCTTTTAAGAATTGCTCTTGAATATTATTATTAAAAACAAAATCTTCATAGATAAAGTCAGGAGCTAATTTTCCAGATAATAGTAGGTCTCCACGCGAAGTTGTATAATTGACACTAATATATCCTCCATCATTTTTATGCCAAACCAGGTGCAGTCGATTAAAGAATTTATCCATATTGAATGCTAAATTCCCCTTGATCGATTTAGGGAAACCTTCTCTTGGTTGCAACATTCCTCGTCCATCTACATCATAACATTCGTACTGTCCATTTCGAAGTACATAGTATGCTCCGTCTTCTTGGAACACTCCATCCGCTGGCGCAAATTGTCCTCCTTTGTTGGCAATCGTATGTACAAAATAGGAGAAGTCCATTCCAGATTTTAATTTATTAGCATGTAAGGTACTTGCTTGAAGCGGAATCAATCCACCTGCTCGATTAGGATTTTCCTGGAAGAAAGTATATTTTCCTTCTTGATCAATCAAACAGAATACTTCATCATCAATGCTAAATGCGGCATCAAAATATTCAGGAACTTTATAGGTATTAGGCTGGATAGCAGCATGAGTCATAAAACCAATTCCAAATATATTAATACTTACTAGGACAAGTTGAAATTGACCTTTAGGAATAGAAATCAATTTGTTGGCTGGCATTGGTACAGGAACTATAACTGATCTATCTTCACCATTCCTTTTTCGGGTTACGGTTACAGTATCAAACAACCAAGCATTATTAGAAATATTCTGAACGACACATTTATTACCTTTAAAATAATAGCGTCTGCCTTTAAAAGTGGTAATAGAATCGAGTCCTAATTTAAAATCATCAGGTAAGTTTTCATACTCAGGATACTCCTCAATAAACTTAATATCTCCTGCCGGATTCTTCTTTGAAGAACTCAAACAATACTCTCCGGTAAATATTCTTAACTCATTATCTTTACCTGGCTTGGACTCCACATAAGTAGCATCGAGTTTATAATTAAGATCAATACCACGTCTCAAATTTTGCGGAGGACTCCAAAGCTTACTATGATTTAGATAAGAAAACTTAACGTGTGCACGATGCTTGACAGTCGTATTAGAAGTATTCACTTCCAGTACTTCACGTTCTGCGCTCTGACGACTTAAAGTGCCTGTTGAGTCTTCGTATTCTTCGATTTCTATCCAAAAGACAAGTACTCTTCCATTGGCAAAAATTGGAAATACTCGATCAGATGGAATATTCAATTCTGTTTTTTCCCAAGCTCCCCATTCTGCTACGTCACCTTCGAAACGAGCAGTTCGGAAATAATATTCAGCAGGCTCCGTTCGGGAATGTCCAAAAAGTAGTAAGACATCTTCTTTGGTTTTTTCATCTTTGTAAACATTCCCTCCTGCGATTTTCAGGTTTCCAACTACGGAGAAAGTATCGATGTAATTTTTATAATTACTTTCTACACTTTCTGGCGTAATCATCCCTTGTAGCAGAGCATCTTCTAGCTGTTTGAATTCAGCTGTTTTAGTATCTCGCAACTCTGGACGGATATAATTTTCTGGATAAAGGAATACCTTTCTATTCGCTTCCCATACTCGATAATTTTTCATCCATTTCCACCATTCTCGGAGTTCTTCTTTTTTCATCTCATCCTCGTCTGATTCAATTTCCTTAGTCTCCTCCAGGCTCACAAAATAACGATGGAAATATAATTGAACAGCTGCAGTAGCTTCTTTGATATTGGAAGTTTTGGCATCACTTCCCATTTCTACATCAATCAACAAATACTCAAATAAATCTCGAGCATCTGCTACTCCTGCTGCTGCTGGAAGAATATGAATAAGGTAGGGCATCAATACATCTCGTCGCAAGAGATTCATCTCGTCATGCATTTGGCGAGCAAGGATTTTCCAATCTGTTTCACTATTATTCATTCCTAATTGTGCATACAATGCCGTTGCAGCATCTTTCACCTGTTGGGATTTTTCATTAAATAACTTTTCCCAAACTTTTTCATGCAAAGCAGTTGGCGCCATTCCTATCTTATTCGCCACCGCAAAAATGTCATACATCCCTAAAACTTGCTCCATATCAAAACTCACTTCCATGTCATTCTCAGGACGTAAGAAAACATTGTTCCGTTTTAGCCATTTTACTTCTTCCACATTCCAGTCAAATATTTCAGCCAACATTTGGAAAGGTTCTTTTTGATAACCAATTCCTTCATAAAAGAAGTCCGTCAAAGTCATATCTCCCCCTTGATACTGATCATTCAATTCTTTATATCGACTGGCGATTCGTAAATCACTCAATAGAAAATCGTTACGATCTGTCCATTGAGTGACGAACTTCTGCGGATAGATGCTATCCATTGTGGTAAAATCGCTATTTGAATATCGAACATACTCATTTCCTTTGCCAAAATAAGTATGACCTTCCAACACCCAAGCACTATCAATTTTAGCTTCAAAGTCTCGTTTTCCAATGAGATTGATTCTTGATCCTGTAAATAAATCACCCCAATTATCCTTAATCCTTCTAGGATATCCCTCATCAATAAATTCGTTTTCCAGATTGGAATAACGCACATATTGATTTCCTTTGAAAAAATAAGTCTTACCATCTGGCCCTGTAAAGGCAGCATCAATTAAAGTAGGTAAAGCAACATTTTCTGTAAATTGATTATTTAATTTTACCCACATGTTACTAATTAAACGGGTGGTTTTACTTTTTTTAGAAGTCTGATATCGTCGATCTTTGAAAGTATAAATAGAGCCATTCGGTGCTTTGAAAATAGCATCTACTCCATTGTCGAGGAATCCATTGGAAAAACCAAAATCAAGTTCATCTGATAAATTACCTGCAATTGATTTAGGATATCCTTCCTCTACCCATTCGTAATCGAAGGAGGAATATTTAAAATATTGATCTCCTGAAAACAGGAATGTTTCATCTTCTTGATTCAGATATGCCGCATCGACATGGTTATTTTGTAAAATATTATTTTTCAAAAATCCAATTCGATCAATCTCGTAAGTCCGATTAGTACTATCAGAAAAGACATGACAATTATCGTTTTCAAAAATGTAAATATTATGTTGATTAGCTAGAATGGCGGTGACATTTTTGTTACTACCTAGTGCTGCTTCTAACTCTAAAGATATTTTTTCAAAACCTATTTCCTTTCTAAGATTATCCTTGATAGATTTTGGGTAACCTTCATCCATAAATTGGTAATCATCACTTGAGTATCGAATATATTGTTCGCCTGAAAACAAGTAAGTTGTTTTATTATTGATCACAACTGCTGCATCAACGGTACCTCCTTGTACAAAATTATTGTTTTCAATTCCCCAATGAGATTCGATATGCTTAATTGCTAAGATTCCATCGTTCTCTGATACATTCTTATGTTCAACAAATGTATTTTCTGAGAAGAAATAAGTCACATTATCGCTTCCTTTAAATGCTGCCTTGACCTTTTCAAACTTAGCATGTTCGTCTGGTAAGTTTCTCCAGATACGACGTAAAGGTCTTGGATATGTCCAAATATCTTCGGTCTTGTTGTATTGAACAAATGACTCCTCATTCAATAAAAGCATATTATCTTCTTCGAATAAAACCGCATTGACTCTATCAAATCCTTCTTCAATATAGTCTTCAGGCATATCCCACCAATAGACATCGGCAATCATTGGGGTATCCGTATCAGGTTTGGTGTAGTCATCCGAACTATAACATAGATAGCGGAAGTTACCAGCCTCATCTGCAGCTTCACAGAGGTATGTTTTTTCATCTTTGACAAAAGCCACCCAAATATTGGTGAGTCCTCCCCAATGTTTAGCAATAGATTGGGGTCCATTATCAGCAATGGGTGGATTGGTAGAACTACCTTTGGCAGGGGTGTAACTAATAAATTGATGGCCACTAAATAGATAAGTCTTTCCATCTCGACCTACGAAACCTGCATCTACTGTTCCTTCCATTTGAAAAAGGTTAGCAGACTTCCCCCACTCTTCTTTGGTGGGATATTCTTTTTCTAGAGAAACATTGTAACAATCTTTTCCTTTAAAAATATAAGTATTCTTATCGATGCCTTGTAGTATGGCATCAACTCCTACTTGAAATTTTTCAGGTACCTCTTTTAAGACTGGTGGTAATTTTTTTGTGGCAGAAACTTCATCATTTTCAAGTGCACTCAAATGTAACCATGTATTTTTGGTCAATCCATAAATGCTTCCTTCATCGATAAAAGCCGTACCTATTGGAGCATCCGTTAACTTTGAATAGGTTTTGTTTTTTTGTTCAGATACAATGGTACAGGCTCCATCTTTGAAAAGATAAACATTGCGCTGATCAGCAAAAGCAGCATCTATGCCATTGGGGAAATCTGTTGTCAAATGTTTAAATCGAGGTTCCTCTTTTAAGGAAGTCTGAATATTTTTAGGGTAACCTTCGTCTAATTGATCATACGATTTACCGGTGTATCGGAAAAATTGATCTCCTGAAAATAAATAGGTATGAATATTTTCGACAGATTTTTCTGTTCCATTTGCAGCAACTGTTGTTTCGCGGGAAAGCAACTTCACCGCAGCATCAATGGTTTTCGTTTTTTGGATATTATTAACAACTTTACCCCAAGTACTTACAATTGACTTTGGATAGCGGTCATCAATTTTATTATAGTTTTTATCGGTATATCGAATAAATCTAAAACCTGGATCGGTTCCATTTCCTGATTTAGCCGCTCTTCCTCTTCTTCTTCTTGAGGCTGAACCATCTTCAAAAATATAGGTTCGACCATCTTTACCTGTAAAGGCTGCAGCAATTTTCTTAAATGGAATACTGTCAAATCGTTGAGCGACTTTTTGAGGCTCAGACCACCAACGATGTTGCGTATCATAGAAAACAAATTCCGCTCCCTTGAAGAGATAGGTATTTCCATCATTCCCAACGAAAACTGCATCTGGAATTTCAAACTTATTGGTGGTTAACTCATTGGGAAGGTTCCACCAATTTTTACCAACAGTCATCGGGAAGCCCTCATCAGGTTTTTGATAATCATTGGTAGAATATCGAACATGAGTTCTAAATTTATTTTTATCCATTCCAAAGAGATAGGTTTTTCCATTCAAGACAAATGCCGCATCAACGGTTACTAATCCTCCCCAACCTTTGGAAATGGTGCGCGGATACCCTTCATCCACTTTGGAATAATCCGCTTTTGAATATCGGTAAAATTGAGTTCCACTAAATATATACGTTCGACCATCCAGGCCAGCAAGAGCTGCATCTACTACTCCGGTCAAAGCAATACTATTTTCTACTTTTCCCCAAGTTGATTCAATTGATTTAGGAATAGATTCTCCACTTTTATTTCTACTTTTTAATTCCTTATTGAGAACCGCATATTTTTTTTCTTTGAAAGCATAGTACCGATTATCTGCACCTTTTAACATCGCATCAATGCCTGTTTCAAAATCATCAGGAAGCCCTGGCATTAATTTTTTCAAACTCGTCAATGAACCTTCTACTCCAATAACTTCATCATTTTCGATGCTGTCGGAATAAGCAATCACTTGATTACCAGACAAAAAGTAAACCTGATTTGCATAAACAAAAGCAGCATCTACTTGCTCAGTTGAGTCAAAATTATTTTTGACTTTTCCCCAAAATTCATTGATAGGAATTATTGTAGAAGTATCCTCAGAAGATATAAATTGATCCCCTTTGAAAATATAAGCCACTCCATCTAAATTAGTAAATGAAGCATCTATGGATTCATAAAATTCTTCTGGGAAATCATATTCTAATTCATTAATCCAATTGCCTTTGATGATTTTGGGATAACCTTCATCAGGTGAAAGGTCATCAGAATATCGCATGTATTGATCTCCTGCAAACAAATAAATTTTTCCATCTTGATCTGCAAAAGAGGCATCTATTTTTTCTAGTGAATCAAAATTACTTTTTACTTTTCCAACTAACTTATCCTGTTTTTCCCACTTCCCATTTTTTTCATTTTTACAAAAATACATGGCAAGCGAAGGTTCTTCCATCTCTCTGTTTTGTCGGCCAATCAACCATTGTTTGCCTGAACCATCTATAAATGCCGCATCAATTTGAGAAAGCGGTGCAAAGTTTTCAGAAAGATTCCTCAAAGCCATCCCGGATTCTAACAAGGCATATTCATCTTTTGAATAAGTCCAATATTTTCGATTTTTGAAAACATATATTTTCTCATCGGTCTCTAAAAGAGCATCAAAATTTTTGAGTTTCTCTGGTAGGTGCAATTTTTCTGGAAATTTTTCTGCTAAACTTTGATCCTTAAAAATCACTTCTGTTTCTGCCTTATTAAGTTGCAATTTAGTAACTAGTAACGCTGTTTGTTTTAATCTTTGCAAAGCAACTTTGAATGAATTACTCTTCGGAACGGAAGTAATTCTACCTTTTTCATCGACTTGTTTTAGAGTAGGTAAAACGATAGCTTCAACGAGGTTAGGATTATTTTTATAAAGATGTGAAAGTATAACTTCGGCTACCTCTGCTGAAAGTTCTGCATATTCGCCCAAGGCAGTCATGACAGTATCATGCTGCTTTTTAGACGTTTCTTTTATGTTTTCAAACACTTCAGCAACTGCTGCTTCTACTTGAAGTGCTACCTTTTGTAGGATAAAAAATATTTCTTTCGAAAAATCAGAATACTCCTCTACATCAAACGTAAGTGCATGATTAATATTTAAAAAGTAAGCCCTTTGATCCGCTTTTATCCTACCTCCTTCCAAATAACCAGCGTCTTCTAAAATATCGAAGATATCTTCTATGTCTTCTACTTCTAAATTTAAGGCTACTAAATCATCAAGATTGATTTGATAATTTTTATTGTCATTGATAATTTGACGAACTGCTTTAAAAACAGTCTGATGAAAAACATCTGTAAAATATGGGCTGATATGGAAATTGGAAACATTTTCGCCATCTTCAAAAAACTGCTTTCCATTCATACTCAGCACGCCATCTTCGAGGTAGTTTTTCTCCAATTCATGGAATACCATTTCGGCTACAATAGCCTCCCCCACGTCTTTCAATATTTCTTTCGAAATAGTAAAATATGGTTTTTTAAATTTGAGGACTTCTTCTTTTAGTATCGCTAATATTTGATGGCGATGCATATAAAACTGAATCCCCAAATTAATATCATCAGCAGTTAATGCTAATATTTTATTCTTATCAACAATAGCATTATGTTCATCCAAATATTCATTAAAACGAAGATTCTCGATTAAGTCTTCTTCTTCTATTGCCTTCAATGGTAGGGAAGAAAAATTCTCTTTCTTTAGAATTAGTTTTTCATCGTGGTAACAATCAATTTTAGCTTTTATCTTTTTGTAAACCTTTTGTGAGTAAATATCAATATTCGCATTCGGCTCAAATTCTTCTACATTTTCTTTTTTTATAAAAAATTCTGGTTGAACTAAATTCCCTTCTTCATCCATATAACCATTAAAAATCAAGTTGTCATATAACTCCATTACTCGACTTTCTGGCAAATCCAAATTTTCAAAATCAGAAAGATAAACAGCAACTCCAACTCCGCTCGTTTCATTTCTATTTTCCTCGTACTCTTCTCTAACCAATTCTTGAATCGTTTCGAAAAGAGCGGTCTTTTCATCAACACTACTACTATTTATTTTAAACTCCGACATTTCTTTAGGAAAGGTAGATTCTATCAATTCCCCCTCCTCATTGATGTAGCCTTTAATAATTAAATTATTAAAAACTTTATCTACCATTTTTTCCTCAATCCCTAATCCTAAGAAATCTTCTTTCGAAAAAATACCTAAATTTTCAACAGCTTGCTCTGCCGCTTGCTTTGCAGCGTCTTTTTCAAAATGCACCAAGCGATGATCATTTTTCGAAATTACTCCTAAGGAAGGATCACTCACCGTTCGAAAAATAGATCGCGCAGCTCGCTTATTAAAGCGCTCAGAAGTAAAGTTGTTATCACTAAAAAAGGTAGACTTAATCTGCCCATACAGCGTGTTTAGAAAAACGAGTCGTTGATCAGCAAGTAATTTTGCTGACTTTTCATCTGCAGGTTTTCCTGTCAAAATCTGCTTTAACTCTTCTCCGGTGAAATCACTTTCTTGCATCCAATAGGTAACTCCTATCAAAATTTGAACTAGCCATAACGAAGCATTAATAGCTACGGAGGCTTTTCCTTGAATGATCTTATAACAATCAACTTCCGCAGGATCGTAAGGGATTAATACAGAGAATAATGCAAACTTCTGAATCGATAAGTCCTTTTCTAAAATATCAAAAATATGGAACAACTCCTCAAAAGTAATATCCAGTACCTCTACTAACTTACTCATTCTATACAAGACATCTAACATCGGACGAGCTTCAGGTGTCGAAATATCGAATACATTATTAGTCGCATCTGCTTCTCCAAAATGGTCTCTAAATTTTTGGACAATCATTACCAAATCTCGCTCTGAAATATGTAAGGCTTTACCAATCCGCTTTCTGTAATCGGCATTTTCGGAAGATAATATATCTCCTTTTGCCCAAATAGCTTGGTACTTTTGAGTATCCGAATAAGCCTCTGGAATAAACCCTGAACCAAGAATATACTTCGGATCAAAATCTGTAAAACTGTTGTTATAAACGGTATTAAATAAATCCATCGGTTGCTTCTCATCACCAAGTCCTCTATTATTCATTGCAATAACCAATGCACAACACTCCTCTACCGATAAGTCAAATCGATCTTGAAATTGCTTGATCACAGCTATTGTTTGGATCGCCGTAGCATTCAAAGTATTGCCACAAAGCATTCGTAATATCAGCTCTAAATCAATCATCGACATACTCAATTTCTTCGACAATCGAATCAATCGACTTGCTCTTTGCAGACGAATGATTCCATCACGGGAGAATAAAAAAGATACCTCTTCTGACTCATCCATCGGTTGTTGGATTTCTCCCCAATTAATTTTTGTATCGTCATTCTCCAAAAAGGCATAGCCATTCGTTCCATTATTGATGAACGAACCATTAGCCAATAATTCTAATTCAGATTTTAACTTAGGATCCGTTTCCGTTTTCTTTTTAGTGGTTCGACTTAAGTTTTGGAAAAGTAAAGCGTGACACTCTTCCAGAGAAATATTTGTTATCTCTAGGAAACTTTCTAAATCACTTAACACCGCATGAAAATTAGCCTCCAAATCAAAGTGATCCTTAAAAAAACCATCCACACTAGTTAGCTCCTGAGTGATAAAATTTAATTCATCATTGCTTAATTTAAGAAATGTCTTCGCCATCACATCCGGCTGAGGATTTTCTGCGAACAACTGATAAATAGTAGCTGGAGCTACCTCCAAATATTTTAAGTATTGTAAATATTTTTTTTGATCTAAATCGAAAGGTAAGTGAAAAGGATAGGTTCCCTCTCGTAATTTATCATAGGCATCTTTATCTGTTTCTTTTTTGATTTTGTTTTCCAAAATTCTATTGACGATATCAAGATAGGCAACCTCTGAAAAAGCATTATCTCCATTCAAAGGAATATCTTTAACATCTGATCTTCTATCAAAAAACTTATCTCCACCTGAAAATTTATCTTCTAACAACTGAAGTAAATCAGATAAATAGGCTGCAGGAGAATAAACAGAACGACCTTCTCGCCCTTTTTTAAAATTTATTTTTTCAAATAATTGTTCGAAACTTTGAAACTTATTAAGGTTTGCCATTGGGGGTATTTTTTTTTTAATTAAAAAAATTCATTCTACGTGAGAGGGAGAGTTTAAAAATGAAAAAGGTATATTAAAAAGGACTTAACTAATTCTCTGAACATGCTTTAGCAATAGCTGAGTTTTAATAACTAATGCTTGATCATAAAATTCTTCAGCAGCTGTTTCCTTTCCCGAAAACAAATGTGAATAGGTAGTAATAAAATTTTGTTTGGGCAGGGAAGCCACCTGAATGGCCGAATGAATATTCGCACCTAACAAATTGAGAATTAGTTTATTATTTTTTCTAGGTAAGATTTTAAGTAGCCGTTGGTAGGCTTTTAATTGAGGAACTATTTCCGCTTTTTTATCTTCTAAGTTTTTCCAATTCATCACATCAACAGATGCTTGATTATTAAACCTTGCGGAAAGTAGGTTAACATTTTTATTCTGTGCTAACCATTTTTTAAGATGGACAAAACCATCCTGGCTTTGTTTATTGTTTTCTTTTGTTTTCATTAGAGTTCTCTTTAAAATTAGTACGTACGTTGTGTTATCTTATTTTAGATATCTTGAGTAGATATCCTCCATCAGAGGATTATTCTCTTATTTTGATCATAGAAGAATAAATCATTTTATTTATTAAAATTGCTGTTTAGCAAGGAAAAGAATTTAGGAATGAGAGTATCCTATTAGTGTTTGTTTGTTATGTTAAATCGACTTACAGTTAACATATATTTTAATATAATGCACTTTGGACGTATATTATATTGAAATATGTATTTTAACGAAGTTAATTTTTTTTCTTTTTAAACCAAAAGAAATTAGCTTTTTTCCTAATTTAAATTTACTGCTTCTGAAATTCATTAATCCCAACTCATCATTTCATTTAAGAAATGAAAATTCCTTCGAAAGCACTTTTTTACCAGACCAAGCATAAAAAGAATGATTGGGAGACAAGTTAGCAGGTTTTAAGTCATATATCCGATGAACATATTAGCTAATTTTTCTGCTCCATAAAACATTTGGATACCCAATAAAAACATTTGAACCATCCGAGAGCGAGGTCTCGCCAGCGAGAGGATCGAAAATCCTAAGGGGATTAATTTCTTATGAGTTGAGTTTATCTATAACAATACATTTACAAAAAATAAAAAGGTGAATAAGACAATGATGTCTTATTCACCTTTTTATTTTTAATTCTAAACAACTTCATATTTTGAATTCAATAACTTGATGAAGTTCGTTCCTTTCTTCTTGGTTTGTTTTTGTATGATCTAATAAATTGTGAAGGTTATTCCCTGATATATCTTCCAAGCGACTATCAATAATTATTTGATATTTTCCTGTCTTCCAGTTTTGTTTAGAGATGAAATTTATTGATCGTTCATTTTCTAAAATTTCCCAATGTCCATTAATGAGATTATCTTCTGCATCGACTAATTTAATCATCGATTGAATTAATGCGTGGTCTATGATTCTATCAAAATGTATGGTTAAGGTATCATCACTATTTGCTTTTGGTTGGTCTATTGTCCAATTTTCAATTAGCATATGATGACGATAAGGCTTAACTATTTCAATTTCTTTCGATGTCTTTTCAGATAATGGCTGGCCATAAACATCTTGCCAAGCACCTGATATTTTTAAGCTGTATCGGTTACCTTCCTGCAAAGCAGATCCAAGTTGCATATTCGTTGAAACACCTCTTTTTATTCGTCCAGGGTCGAATAAAACGGTGAGTCGCTTACCGTCAGAACTCCATAGTTCTTGTTTGAATTCCATGAAAGCATGGTTGTCTATTTTTCCTTCTGCATCAATCAATTGTATATGTTTCAAAGCCTCTCCTTTTCTCATCGGAGTATTGAAATAAATATAGAATCGCAACAAGTTTTCGGGAAGCTGAATGGATGATGGATAAATGCTGACTACTTTTGCTTCTTCTACCCTTTTCTTTGTTCCTATTTGAAATGATTGATAGAAATATATACTATCTGAATTAGTATTTTTTGTTTTAACTAGGTAGGTCATTCCACTTTCAAATGGGAAATAAGGTTTAAAATGAAGATACTCTCCTTCTCTGATGTATTGTCCTTGAATTGCATTTGAAATATCTTCTCCCCTTTTACTTTTTACAAATACTGCCAAGTCTTTGTATCCTAATGATTCCTTTTTTTGATTTGAGATGGTTGAAATATTGAGTTTAACTGTTCCTTGTACTCCTTCAGGCAAAATTAGCTCAGGAGTAGTTTGAGCCAATACTCCTGAGCTAAATATCATCAATAGAAAAATCATAAAATCGAAGCGAGACTCCAACATAAGATACTAGTTTTGTTTAGGTGGCTGGTATCCAGGGAAATCCATTTCTGCAGTAAGGTTATTTAGTTTGTTTGGAAACATGGTATAAGTAGTTTCCAAATCCAAACTACCAGTTTGGGCATCTCGTGTCAATGATACAAATTGGCCTTCATTCAATAAATCAATTTGTAGTGAAGCCCCCACAAACATAACAGGTTTCCCCATTGGTCCGTAAGGTAATACTGATCCTAAATCTGCTTTTTGTCCTCTTTCAAAATCCTTTTCAGTAACTACCTTCGCATTATTTAATCCACTTAATGGAATCACTTGTGGCATTCTACTATTGTTGGTTACAAATAGCATCTCTTTCCCCATCATGTTAAATGAAACCATATCAATTGGTTGACCATTACCCATATCACCAAGGGTTCTTGCTTTAACTTTTGCACCATCCTTCAATTCATTTAAAGGAATCAATACCAATGGGCTACAGGTATAAGCTGCGACCATTTGGTCTTTGCCATCAATATTTTTTACTAACATCGAGCGAATAGGTGCACGAGTTTCATATTCATCATGGGCAATATGGAACATCTCAATATTACTGATACTTTCTTTGCCATTGAAGGGATAAGGCATTCTACGCAATACAGAACAGAATTCTTCATTGCTTATACCTGCTACAAACAATTCCCCTTTGTAATATTCCATATCAAGTATGGAAAGCATTCTCATTGGGCGTTTGGATTTTGCAATTTCCTTGGGAGTAGGTGGAGCCATAGTCCCTCGTAATACAAATTTTTGACTACCGTCTGGCAATTTAGTCAGACGTTGAGTTGTAGCTTTTATTGAAGCTAGGTCAATATTTTTTACTTGATTTGCTGCATTTATTTTTACCAAAACTGGTAAGGCATCAATACCATGACCTCTAGTTACTGTAAGATAGACTTCCCCACTTTTAGGGTGAACAGCCATATCATTAATTTTGATATTTCCTTGGGAAGTACCTAAAACAGCAGCTACTTGTGCATCGATATTGTACACATTAATTTCGAACTTGTCTTTCTTTCTATTTTCGGAAGATAAGTCAAAAGCGTGTATTGCTCCTGATACATTGTCACCAGCAAATAATACTCCTTGGGGGCTGAACTCTAATGCTCCAAGTGCTCCGATTTGTTGTGCATTAACTAATGAAATAGCAAAAACCATTATTAAAGTACTTATGAATACTTTTAAATTTTTCATCATTTTAGATTTTAAAAATTAAACTTTACGCTTGATTAAATGTGAAGCGATTTATCAAACGCAAAACTAATCTCAATGGATTTAATTTCCATTCACCTATGTTAATGACCCTTATTTTTTTAGATTTTTTCGGATTCTGCTTAAAGATTGTGGTTTAATATTCAGGTAGGAAGCGATTAAGTAATGAGGAATATCATCCAGAAGTGTAGGGTAATTCCTAATTAATTCCAGATACCTTTCTTCAGCTCTTAAACTATGAAGGTTAAAAATTTGGTCAAGTGTTTCGACATAAGCACTTTGTAAACCCAGTCGAAAATATTTTTCGTAAACAGGATATTCACTTGTAATGAAATCATAGGTATCACGATTCATTAGCAGCAACTCGGTGTCCTGATAGGCTTGAATATTAAATTTAGTTGGGTTCCCTGAAAAAAAACTGTACAAGTCTCCTAACCATAATCCTGTCCCCCGAATTTGAATTACATGTTGTTCTCCACTTTCATCTATCCGGTAGTTTACCATTAAGCCTTTCTTTATAAAAGGCAAATAATTAATTACCTGCCCTTCCCTGATTAGGAATTCTTTATTGTCCAGCCTTTTGGGAAGTAACCTACTTTCTAAATCCAGATATGGCTCAATGGGTAAACGTATATATTTATTGAAATTTTGATATAATATTGGATATTCCATAATTATGTGTAAATGAAGTATATTGAATGTTATGGTTTCATTTTTTTCTAATAAAATTTAGCATGTAGTTTAAATAGATTTTATAAAAAAAAGTTCTTGTTCATAAATATTCATAAATTATTTTGAGATTACTATGAGCAAGAACTTATACCTTATTATTAAAATGTCATGTCCTGAAATAGTATTACACTTTTCAGTTGATTAACCTGAAAAAATTAGTTTTTAGAAAATTGAAATTTTGAATATTTCTTCAAATAAAATTTTCCAATTTTTTGAGCTTGATTCGGTGTCAAAAAATGACCAGGCCAATGTGGTCTCAATACTGGTAAGTACCGAACCATAATCATAAACCACAAAAAACAAAAGACCTTTTTTTGTGAAGGCCTTTTATTTTTTTTCATTATTTTAAATTGAAAAAATTATTCTTGTCAAAATTACTGCTTTTATTAGGACACATTGTTCTGTGTTCGTATTATTTTTTAAAATTGTTTGTCAAATGTTTTTCCATTGAACTTAAATACATTTCCATCCATAAGACCAATCCACAATTCATCTTTATTGTCTTTGTAAATTGTTAGGATAAAATCATTCGTTAACCCTTCTTTTTTTGTGTAGTTGTTAATAGTTTCTCCATCGTATTTCCATACTCCTGTATCTCTATCTCCAAACCAAATATTTCCATCACCATCTTCTTCAATTGCAAAAACATGTTCAAGTGTACCTGGAAGTGACTTTTCTCCTCTTCTTGAGCTTGTAGGATGAATTAAGTTATACTTCTCAGAAAAATTAATAATGTTATCTCCTTCTTTTTGCAATACGCCAATTCCATTATTCCCAATCCAAAGTCTACCTTTGGAATCTTCAAAAAGACTTCTAATGTGTAGAGGTTCTGTATTAATGTTTAATCCTAACGTTTCGTCATTGATAATTGTGAAATCACTACCGTTATATCCAAAAACACCGGCATAAGTGCCAATCCAAAGTTTATTATTTCTTCCTTTTGATAAACTTGTTACAAAATATTTATTTTGAGAATTAATTACTTTGGGGTTAGGGAAAGCTAAATAATTTAACTCTTGCCCATCAAATCTATATATACCTTCTTTGTTGGCTGCTGGAAACCAAAGGTCTTTTTCTTTTTTTATCCATTTATTTTCAGAATTGTCTTTTTCGATTGGAGTATAATTTGTGATTCTTGTACCATCATATCTACTCACTCCGTTTGATGTTCCAATCCATATGTTTCCAGAATCATCTTCTTGTATTGAACTGATTTGGTGACTTGGTAACCCTTTATCAATGGTTAGGTATTCAAATGATTTTCCATTAAATATTGCAATGCCCTCTTTATGACTTCCAAACCAATAATTACCTTTACTATCTTCAAAAATTAAACCTATACCTGTTTTAAATTTCAATTTTAAAGACTTATCTCTTGTATCTATTTGGACTGAATCTTTTGCTTGGACAAGTTTTGATTGTTCTTGATTGTTACAAGTAATCTGAAGTAAAATTGCTAATATTAGAATATATCCTTTCACTATTTTGTTTGATGATTATTAATTTTTTGGTGGCTCATTTTTTTCTCTGACGCAGAACGGCTTTGCTAAATGCAGCAGCTCTGCAAAGGGCTATTGACATAGGAGCTTTTGTTGTAGCTAGTTTTTATTTTATCTCTTTAAAGTTGTATTCCATCTTTTTGTATTTAACTTTTTCGCCATTATCTATTCGAAAATATGTTCTTTCAACAGGTGCTTTATTATGTCTCCAGATATTCTTCTCAATATTCGTTTCTAATAATTTTAGTTCATCTGAATTGAGAATATTATCAGAATCGATCAAGTAGTCATGCTTAATCTCAACTTCACTCTTACGCCCATTCCTTATTGATATTCGACTGATCGGATTATTCAAATTATCAAGTATTATTTGGGTTTCTTCACTCATTTCTCCTTTTGCGTTAGTTTTTTGTATTGAGGAAGGAAGCTCGTTTTCTTGGTCGTAAAAAAGCGATATTCCACTTAAAAATTTCCAATCTTTATCTTCATCATTTTTATTCTTCTTTTCACTTTTTATTAATCGATTTAAGGAATCAAAACTGTTGAAGGTTGCATATTTATCATAATAGCCTGATTGCGTATATGATTGAATAACTTGTAAATTCAAATCACCTTTTAAGGAGATGTTTTCAGTATAAAAATGCTCATATTTCTTTTTTCTATCATTCCAATTTAAATGGATTTTTTCTTCTAAAACTTCAGATGCATTTCTCTTTTTGATAATCTTATATCCAGATTTCGTTTTATCTTGGTTATTGTATTCAAAGAAAATTTCAGTACACGTTTGTTCTTCACAAGTAAACTCTTCTGATTCGCTAAGATTCCATTTATTTTCATTCTCGTAATAAAAGAACAGTTCTCTTTTTTTTATTGCACCATTTTGGTATTCAAAAACTTCCTTCCTTGAATGATTCCACTCATTATCTTTCCCTTTTCTCGACATATTTGATTTTTCAATTAGCAAGGTGTCAGCGTATTTGAAAATTTCCTTACTCTCTTGGGTTGGATAGTTTCCTGGATCAATATCTGAATAAAAATATCGTTGAATCTTTAGATTATTCTCAAATGTGTCAGTCATTAAATTATATAAAAACCATTCATTTGATTTAGCCGAAAATCTGAATTGATAATTTTCAACCTTATCTTCTTTCCTATTCGTTAGCCATATAGTTCCTTTTTCGTTACTCCAATTTTCGATATTTGAATCTTGAAGGGGTGTAATCTTCGTGAGTGAGGCTAAGTCTTTACTATTTCTATACTCAATTCTCGAAGCGTATTTTTTAGATACAACAGAATAATCGATATAAGTTATTGTTCCTTCCAAAAAGTGCTCACTTCCATAATGAAATATGGTAAGTTTTGCAGGATACCATTTCAATTCCTTGTTATTTCTATACTCTGTAATTTTTTCAATTCTCCATGATTTTTCCAATTTATTTTGTTTTATCTGATTATTCATATTGAAAATTGACACATGGCTTTTCGAAGAGTTCGCCAGCCCTAAGGCTAAAATTACTGTTATGGTTATTCCAAATATTCTCATTTATATAGTAAGCTTTTTTATTTGTCTTGTCCTGATATATGTTTACACCTTACAGGTGATTAAAATTAAAAAATTAGTTTTTGGAAAATTAATTTTTTCAATATTTCTTCAATTTAAATTCTCCAAATTTATGAGCTTGATTCGGTGTCAAAAAATGACCAGACCAATGTAGTATCAATACTGGTAAGTACCGAACCATAATTTTGGTTCGGTACTTAAAACTACTTAAACGTGTATTACACTTAGAACACTTTACCTATAATCTTAGACCACAAAAAACAAAAGACCTTTTTTTGTGAAGGCCTTTTATCTTTTTCATTCTTTCAAATTGAAAAAATTATTTTATGTTAAAATTACTGCTTTTCATAGGACATATTGTTAACTGTAGTTTTCTACATCGCTTAACTATATTTCCCTCAGAATACAAATAACCCTATTAAGATAGGTTTGAACTGTTTATTATTATTCGATGTGAATTTTTAGTTAAAAAAAACAATACATTTACAACATGTAAAAAAGGCGAACAAGATCTCATCATCTTATTCACCTTTTTTTATTTTTAATAACAGCCTTTCTACTAAGCCACTTCTGTAATTAAATCTTCTTTAGATTTTCTTACCTTCTTAAGGTTTACTAACCAATCTTTGTCAGCCTGTCTATATCCCAAAGTAAGTATCACACAACTTCTCAATCC
Organism: uncultured Saprospiraceae bacterium; assembly: GCA_964564545.1. GTDB lineage: Bacteria > Bacteroidota > Bacteroidia > Chitinophagales > Saprospiraceae > CAJQQY01. The sequence continues at coordinate 11,763 of CAZMBP010000120.1, read as the reverse complement.
TTTCTCTTTTAAACCTAAAATTTCATCTAACGCTGCTGGATCAAAACCTTCCATTGGCGTGCTATCCACTCCTTCAAAAGCAGCAGCAGTCATTGCTTGCGACAACGCAATATAAGCTTGTTTAGCCGCATGATTGAAATTCACTTCTGCATCTCTTTGAGGATAACTGCTTAATAACATTTGACGGTAATTTTCCCAACCCTCATTTTTAAATCCTCTAACCTCATTGGTCAAGTCAAACATTTTATTAATTCGCTCCGCAGTATAAGTATCCCAAGCTGCAAACACCAACAAATGTGAACAGTCTGTTACCACAGATTGATTCCAAGCAATTGCTTTAATTTTTTCTTTTACTTCTTGGTTCGTAATCACAAAAACTTCGAAAGGCTGCAATCCACTTGAAGTTGGAGCAAGCGATATCGCTTCTATGATATTGTCAATTTTTTCTTGAGGTACTGTTTCGCCATTCATGGCCTTGGCAGCATACCGCCATTTCAACTTATCTAATAATTCCATTTTTATTTTTTAATTTATTTAATACACTTTTGAAACTCCGCTTATAAACTGAATAACCCTATTGATTGTTTAAAAATTTATCCATTTTTTCGGCTGCAAGTTCTATTTCAATTCTTTCAATAAAGTACTAGCAGCTAATTTCCCCAATGCATTTGATGCTAAAGGACTTGCACCTGTAATTAATCTTCTATCCAAGCAAACGGTATCGTCTGATTTCTTATTCATTAAATTAGCTCCTAAACTTTTTAGTTTTTCGCTTAATCCCCTTGGCATATGTCCTGGTAAATAACCAATCATCGGTGTCTGTTTATCTACGGAATCTGGGAACACCGCCATATTATATCCTTCGTAAAGAAACTTCTGATTATTTAAGGTGGTGGATAAAAGAGCTCCAGGTCCGTGACAAAGCGTGATCGTAAACAAGTCCTTTTCATGAGCCCAATTCAATATTTTCCCAACGTTTTCGTCTTCAGGAATCCCTAACATCGCTCCATGTCCGCCTGGTACAAATACCGCTGCATATGATTCAGATTTATCAAAATCATGGTCAACAAAATCTTGTAATTTTTTAGGTTGCTCAAAACCTAACTTGTATTGATTAAATATAGATTTTACATTTTCGTCCTTATTTGGAAAAGCCCACATTTCAAAAACAACTGGTTGTCCAGTTGGAGTAGCAATTTCAAAATCAAACCCTGCATTTCTTAAATGTAACATGGGCACAAGAGCTTCTACTGGATGATTTCCTGTAGAAAACATTTTACCATTTTTCATGGTCATGTTTTTTTGCTCTGTAAAAATTGCCAATATCTTCTTCCGCTTCCCTTGATATTTGTTGTAAGAAATATTCTCGAAATCCGTTTTGTCAGAGGTGGCTAACTTTAAAGCTATTTTTGAAGGACTGTAAGATCCGTCTGATTCCAATTTTGGAGCAAGACCAAATAATTTTTTTAACATACCAATATTTTTTAGTTACTAAATAAAGGCACAAAAATAAAGTCCTATTTTGTCTTAAAAATTGATGTATGGTAAGAAATGCTTGCTATTGAAAATTCGAACTACGATCGTATTCATCTTTTATTTTTTTCAACTCTGATTCGACTCAAACTCTCTTGGGTAATTCCTAAATAAGATGCGATATGATAATTTCGAGTGAATTGCTCAATGTCAGGATATTGTTCCAAGAATAAATCGTACCGCTCTGCGGCAGTCAATTGTAATTGATTCAGAATTCTTTTATGTAAACTAACTACATGTCGTTCTAAAAGATTTCTCTGAAAAGGTTCAAATTCAGGAAATGGAATAAATATGTTATTTAATTTTTTAGCATTAAATTCTATGACGGTAGATTCTTTCAGGCATTCTATTGTTAAGGTGGCAGATTCATTATTGTGAATAGCGATATAATCACTTATCCACCAATCCTTAATACCAAATTGTAAGGTATGTTCTTTTCCATTTTTATCAACGCAGTAGGATCTAAGACAACCATCTATCACAAAAAATATTTTGTTTACATGTTGCCCTTGGTTAATTAAGACAGCTCCTTTAGGGTACGTCTTTTTCGCTGAAATAGTGTACAGATACTCCTCAGCTGCTGGGCTTAAGTCTATACTACTTTTTATTTTTTCGATTAATTCTTTCAATGCTAATTTCTTAATTACAAAAGACTACAAGTACCCAACGAAATAACGCTATCGCTAATACATTTACAAAAAGATAAAGTAAGGTATTACTTACTTTACCGCTTCCACAAAATCTAAAAAGACTTTCTTATGACGCTCAAGATCCAGCTTAGGTGAAATGGCTACCCTAGCAATATAATCTTTGTCCCCTTCTTTGGTGGTTCCCTGAGTAGAGGTGGCTGGGATCGTCCAATAACATCCTTTTAACTGCCCGTAGCTTACACAGTATTTACTTTCGTCAGGAATTTCGGTAATCATCATTTTGATGAGTCGGTGGTTTAACGCTCTTTTGTAAAATTCTCTTTTTTCCTCTGTTTCTCCTCTTGTCGGAAGGTCTAAGGAAAATACAGATGGTGTAAATCCTTGTTCCGCCAATTCTTCAGAGACAAAATTGATTTTGGCAGTTGGCAAAGTCTCTTCGATGAAGTTGACAAACTCCCGAGTGTTTTGATACGCCTCCTGAATTCTTTGTTTCATGGAAGGTAATTGTTGGGCTAATATTTCAAGTTGCAGATCAGTCGCCTCGTTATCACAAAGCCTTAAATGAATTTCTATTTTATCCATCAAAGCTTCCGTCTTTTTATTTCCTACACAGTAGCCAGCAGTACAAAGTCCACCACTTGGAAATTTTGATCCGCTTGCATATGAAATGGTTCGAACCGTTGAGAGAATTTCTCCTTCTCCTAAGAAATGGACATTCGGACAAAATGTTTGATCTAAAATAAAAACTGGATCAACCGCAATTTCTCCAGTTGCCGTTTTACGTTCCGTACTTAACACTTCCTTCAATTTTAATAGATCAGGAACTTCAACTCTAGGGTTGGTTGGAATTTCTGCAATGATATAAGGAATAGCATCTTCGGTAGCAATTTTATCTAAAACAACATCAATACCTTGAACCATATCGTTACCGCCATCTACAGGTAAATCCACCACTTCCACCTGGTCAAGAGTAGCGGCCACTCTCCTAGCCTGGTCATTGGTACCACCATAACAATTTGGTGGAACTATAAACTTGATCGCCTTCCCTGGATGATTTTCTAATGCATCATGAACTAACCCCATCATAATCGCATATTGAATAGATAGTCCGCTAGAACCAACAAGTGCTTTGGTATCAGTTCCAGTAATATTTGCAATAGAATCTAACACCAATCTTTTGTTAGTCTCGGTATTACTTTCTTGATGTTCAAAAGAAGATTTTCCCACTAACGATTTTAAAGCGGTCAAACAATTAGCTGGCGTCATCGCAATCGTCTCTCTTCTTCTTACATGCTGAATAGCTGGAATATAACTTTCATTATCTTTACCATTGACGAGCATTACACTTCCAAGATGATTCGGAACATGAAGGAAAAAATCAATATTTGGAGTGAGGTTAATATTTGAAATTTCATCCTGATGTGAAATAAAAATAGTACTCCCGTCAAATTCAGTAACCTCTTCTGCTTGCTCCACCTTCTTTACATCAAATTGATAGCCATACACTTTTCGCAATATTTCCGCATCAAAAGAATCAGGTAATTCATCAGCATAGATGATTTGGGTATTTTTATTATCCAATAAATTTTTTCTCAAAACGGCCAAAATAGGAGTCGTTCTAGAGGAAAAACTAATGACATTTTCTGAATTGAGATGATGCATATTAGCAATGACCCATTCTAGCACACAAGATAATGGATGACCTAATCGAATATAATCGTAAGCCGTGGGCAATTCATTGAGTGCCGATGATTCCCAATTATTCTGATTATATAAAGCTTCCAACTGCTCTAAAAATTGAACTTTGGCTAATTTTTCATCATAAATATCTAGCCGATGCGTAGTTAATTTCAACCAGTCAGCTGGTATATTTTCTAATAGATTTTTAATATAATTTTGCATTTTACTCTCTTCCATGTTTTACCTTTAATTTGGGCGGCAATGTACATCAATTCAATTTATTTTAAAAGTGCAAAAAGACGTTTTGTTGTATTATACCGAATCATCTCTTTTCAAAACAAAAAAACATCATTTAAAAAAATAATCCCTAGGGTGTAATAATTATTAAATTCTACCACTAACTAATAAAACACGTTCTTAAAAAATGAAGTTAACTTAAAACACAGATTTTTTAAGAACCCAAAAAAGAAACTTTGAGTAGCGATTTTTATACATCATCAATTCTACCTTTTGCCGCAATCATCATCAAGATTTGTAGGGCGTACACGAATACGCAAGAAGATTTTGAAGATTATTATCAGGAGGTTTGTTTGCAAATTTGGCGAACGAAAGACAACTTCAAGGAACAATCAGAATGGTCCACTTGGATTTATCGATTGTCTCTGAATGTTTGTTTGACTTTGATGAAAAAAGATAAAAAGAAAAAATCGCAGTTCGATTCTGAGGAGTTACCCGATGATGTTACAGTTGAAAATCATGCCTTTGACGATGAAGATTTGAATCAATTGTATGAAGCCATTCGACAATTATCGGAAGTAGATCGAGCAGTCATTCTGCTTTATCTCGAAGAGAAATCTTATCAAGAAATTGCAGATATCATCGGTACCAATCCAAATAATATTGGCGTCAGGATCAAACGAATTAAAGAGCGACTCAAAAAATTATTAACCTTAAAAAATATGACACATGGGTAAGTCTATCGAATCAATTTGGAAAGAGGGTTTTTTAAAAGACGATGCATTAGTTGCACCAAAATTGAATGATTTGTACAATCAAAAATCTATTCACTTATTGGACAAATTTGAAAAAATGTATAAATGGAATTTAATTTTCTTAGTCGTTTTTTCCATTTTCGTTTTAATTATTTCCATTCCAATAGGAATGAAATATATGGGCGTTCCGTTGTTTTTTATTTTTAATGGCGTAGTTATTTATAGTAAAAAGCATCTAAAAACTTTAGAACATATCGATAAAAATAAAAGTAGTTATGACTATTTAAAAAGCTTTCAAAATTGGTTGCAAGAGAGAATTTCTATGATTTCAAAAGTATATACTTTTGTTTATCCCATGATATTTTTATCGGTTGTTGCAGGGTTTTGGTTTTTAGATTTTGGTGATAAAGGAACTTTGGGAGAGAACGTTTATGGATGGATCAAAGAGGAATTTCCAAACACGATTTTTATAGGAAATGCTCCTTTGTTCGGAATTATATTAGTGATAGTCTTAGCTGGGATACTTTCATTTTTTAGTGAAAAAATGTATCAATATGATTTGGAAGCACTTTATGGTGGTTTGATAAAAAAATTAGATGAGCTCGTCACAGACATGGAAAAATTAAAGTGAAATTGTTAACCGCAATGGTTTTCGCATAGATCAGCAAGGATCTTTTTAAACAACTTCAGTATTAAACCTCCTCCCTTTTTTTCTGTTTCGATGGTATGAAAAAGATATTGACACTTTTAATTTTTTTAATAACTACATTAAATCAATCTGCCATGGCTCAGTCGCTTACTCAACACGAATGGGAAAATCGAGTCGTGTTACTTTTTGTTGCTGACTTTCAAGATGAGGAATTAAAACAACAATTATCCTTTTTTCAAAAGGACAAAAAAGGGCTGGAAGATCGAAAATTAGTGGTCTATCAAATCTCTCCAACGGCAGTTAAAAAAGATGGAGTTTTTCTAAAAAATAATTCAAACATCAAAAACTGGTTTAAAGAATTTGGAATTGAAAATCAGGAATTTACTTTTATTTTAATCGGTTTGGATGGAGGTGAAAAAATGAGAAACTCAAGACCCATTTCCGTTAAAAATTTATTTAGCAAGATAGATCGAATGCCAATGAGGCGGGCAGAAATTAGAAGAAATAAAAATTAATTAAAAACTCACAAATAGTTGATTATCAATTAATTAAACTAACTTTAACTGCCATACATTTAACCTCCTACTTTAAGAAAATGTATTGAGATGATGAGTATTGGGTATCAAGAAGTAGTCTTAGTCCCAATACTCATCATCTAATTATCCCAAATTAATTCCTAACAATAATTACCTTCTTCGTAATCGATAAATCATTTTGCTGAACCATCAAATAATAAGTTCCTGCTGGATTATCTGTCAAATCAAATCTTTCCATAAAGTCTCCTTCAAAATTTCCTAAATTATTCGAGTATATCAATTGCCCGTTTGAGTTAAAAATTCGAATATTTGTCGGCGCATTATTTGGCAAAAAGAATTTAAGATTAAACTCTCCTTGACTTGGATTTGGGAAAACATTTAATCGTTCGATAGCTAAGTTTTGTACCACAGGCATCTCCACTCCTACTTCTTCTTTCATCTGTTCCGCTTCTTCTTCAGGCAAATCTTCCATCATTACTTCCATGTCTTCCATTTCAATTTCCTCCACTTCTGCTATTTCTTCTTGCTGTTCAGTTGCATCATTATTCGAATTGTTGTGACCATTTTTATAGCTGTAGGAATAACTATAACTTCCTTGATTATAACCATCTTTTGTCGCAGCCAAAGATTGAATTGGGCCCATGGCTACCTTTGTTTTATCATCCCTCAAATATTTTACTTTGATCTCCTCTCCCACTTCCATCATATCAATTGCTGCTCCCACATCATGCCAATCGACCATTTTAAAATTATTGATAGCCAAAATAATATCATCGTCTTCCATCCCAATTTTCTCAGCCGTAGAATTATCTTCGATGTTTACAGAAACTCCAACTACATCTTCAGGTATACGAGTATGATTTTGTTCAATTCCTAAAAAAGGATCTTCTTCCCTAGTTCGTTTATTATTATTCCCATCCGATTTTTTTCCAAAAGTCATATTCTTCGCCATCTTTTCTCCATTGCGAATAAAGTAAACCATCGCTTCATCTCCCGCTTGATAATTTCGCATCACCGAAGTCAAGTGCTGATGTCCGGTAAATTCTTGATCTCCAATTTTATAAATATAATCGAAAGGCTGCAATCCATTTTTATCAGCTGCAGAATTTTTCAATACACTAGTGATGTACGAACCATTGGCATTTTCAAAATTCAATTTTTCTGCTTTTTTTTCTGAAACAGAATTAGAATGAATACCAATATAAGCTCGGTTATTTTGATGCTGTGCGAAAATAAAAGCAATAGACATGCAAAGTAAGAAGGTAGTGGTAGTGATTTTTTTCATAATAAATAGTTTTAAAAAAATTACGTTCTTAAAAAATCCTGTGGTTAAGCAAAAATTAAAGACAAAACGATCCTGAGCATTCGGGAGAGTATTGTTTTTAATTTTTGCTTGACTTGAAGACACAAGGTTTTCTAGGAACTAAAAATTATGTATTCGACATACCTACGAGAGAAAAATTGGTTTGGATTTCTTTTTGAAAAAAATCTTGTAGTTTTAGAAGTTGTTTAAAAAGTCGTGCTGAAATCGAGCGGAAAGGCTTGTGGTTATTGGCAGCGAAGCGAAGCTCTTTTTGAGTTTCGTAGCCTTAGCTACGGGACGAAAAAAAGCTGAAGTCCAATAACCGCAATGGTTTTCGCGTAGATCAGCAAGGACTTTTTAAACAACTTCTTAATAAAAAATTCAACCTTAAAAAGATGACAAAAAATATTTACACGCTTCTAATTCTATTCATATTTACCTTTAATGCTGCAGCCCAATTTAAATTAGGAAAATTATTCCCACCCGAAAATTTCATTTATCTGACTGATAGTACACTCCTCAAGGAAGGAGATTTCATCATCGAGAAAAGAGGATTTCAAAAACGATTTTATTATCCTAATGGAACGAAAATCAATATTGCCGACATCAGTTTTTATCAAGATGATTCTGGATATTTTGCGGTTCAACCATCGAATACTATTTTTGGGCAAAAGGATTATTCCTCCATCAAAAGAATGGAAGAAGGAAGTATTGATCTCTTCAAAGTCGTTACTCAATCTTCTAGTGGAAATGGTGGAAGTATTTTTTCTTCCTCCTATTTTTACAGTAGAAAGTTTGATGGCATTAAAAGTATAAACTATGAGAATTTAAAGAAGGACTTAATCCTAAAGGATAATGAAAACTTAAAAGCATCCAACGAACGAATTCTAGCTCATCTTCAAAAAGGAAAAAAGAAAAAGAAAGCGAGTAACATTTTATTGATCGCAGGAACTGGAACGATGTTAACTGGATTGGCTATTGCCTTAGGAAATGTCAACAATCAACCCGCAAAAAATGCTGGGTTGATTTTAAGTGGAATCGGAACGGTAGGACTGGTTACTTTTATTGGGATAAAACCTGAAAAGTCATACTTAAAAGCAATTCGGGAATACAATAGAATTTATTAAGATATGGCGAAAGAATACCACATCCTAAATGGCGATTGTCTTAAAGATCAATTGCAAGATTTAGAAGCTGAAAAAATTGTGCTTCGGGAATGTTTCGTCGATGGAAATGCACAAGGTGATTCTTTGGAGGAAATATTTACTAATCGTTTTCCTTTTTTCCAAAAACAATACAACGTAACTGCGGAAGAATATCAGCAAAAATCCATTTTGGAAATTTCGAAAATAACTCAGATTGAGGATGGAGCAAACATTTATCTATGGTTTGAAAATGATTTATTTTGTCAAGTAAATTTTTGGTTTGCGATTCATACTTTATTCCAGTTGGGAAAAAATATTGCTGTTTTTTTAGTTAGCCCGATTAAAGATTCTTGGATGGGATTTGGCGCATTAAGTTACGATGAGTTGCTCCAGTCATTTGAAAATAAAAAAGAGTTGAGCAAAACTGATCATGAAGCAATTGCTAAAATGTGGACTGCTTTTCAAAAATCAGATTGGACACATTTAAGAGCTAATGCCAAAAAATTAAAGTCCAAAATCGATTATATTGAAGCAGTCGTCGAAGCTCATATCGAAAGATTCCCAACCAATAAAAAATACGGAAGACCAGAGGAAAGTATTCAAAAAATTATGGCTGAATTGGATGATCCAAGTTTTGCAAATGTCTTCCGAACATTTTCCAAAGAAGAAGGAATTTATGGTTTTGGAGATTTACAGGTGAAAAGAATTATGGAAAGGATAAATTAACAAAACATGTATAAAGTACTGATTGTCAACAACTAATAAAATAGTATTAATCTATCTATTTACAAAAAATGCGTTCTAATTCTTCATTGAATTAGAACGCATTTTAGGAAACGTTTTCTACTTATTCCTCCCTAACTATTGAATCACAACTTTCGTCGTTTGAAACCCTATCTCATTCTGGATTTTCAAATAATAAATCCCTTGAGATAAATTTTCTCCATTGATCGTTTGCCGAGAAATCCCTGGCGCCACGGAAAAAATTCCTTCCTGCATTGATTTCCCTTGCAAGTTGTACAGATTCCAATTCAATTCATCGGTCTCATTACTTTCGATCACCATCTCAAAAACACCTTGATTTGGATTAGGCGAAATCGATAATTCAAAGGAAGCCATTGGATCAAAAATCGAAGTTTGCAACGCATCCACACTTTGCATGATGGTATCACTTCCACATTGGTTGGAAGAAACAAACATCACCTCATAGGTTCCATCTTGCGTGTAAACATGAGTTGGATTTTCATCAGTACTCGTATTGCCATCTCCAAAGTCCCAGAAGTAATCATCCCCTTCCAAAGAAGTATTGGTAAACTCTACTCCAAAATCATCCAATTGAGTAAATTCAAAATTCGCGAAAGTAAGATCATCTACGGGGTAGATACCTACATAAGTAAATGCATTAGATCTTCTTGATGCTAATCCATTTTCACCTAATGTAGCAACCGAAAAATAACGCGTATCACCGATCGTCGCAGGATCAACATACACTCGATAAGTTAAATCGCTTGTAATGGCAATCTCTTCCATATACTTTTCTCCTAACTGAAATAATCTATATTCAGTCGCTCCAGCTACTCCACCCCACCTTAATTCAATATGATCTTCACATACATTTTTAACTTGTAATCCAACTGGATGACGAGCAATAGTGAAGTTAGCTTCACTCATACTTGAAAAAGTATCTCGAGAAATTCTTACTCTCGCTTGTCCTGTAAATTCAATTGGCACATCCCAATCATACATTCTTTCATCACCATCAACAGTAGTTATGGTATCCCAATTTACTCCTGCATCAATTGAATATTCCAAAGTAAAAGCACTCGTATCTCCAAAAGCATCCCAATGAATTCTTTCTTCTTGACCTGGGAAAAATCCTTCCCCTCCAACTGGGTAAAGTAATTTTACATCATTATAGGTAAACTCATACACCACAAAATAATCATGTGTTCCAAATGGTACTTCCGTTCCTTCTATTTCAATCGAATACGTTCCACTTTCTGGATCATTGATCGCGATTTGTTCCACATTATTGATGTTATCGACTCCTGTTGTAGCAGGAAGATCTAAAGAATCAGGATGCGGAAATGAATTTAATACCCAAGGCAAATAAGTAGAATCAGAAGGACTAACTACTCTTGCGTCTAAATTATTAACCAAAGCATTGGCTGCAAAAGTAGAACCTTCATTATCTGACCAATAAACCATAATCCTGGCTTGTCGAACGTTTTCAGGAATGACTAACTCATGCGTTTGGATAGAATCTTGGGCAACTGATGTTTTAAAATAATGTTCTTGCTCCATAGTTCTAATGGCCCGGTATCCATTGATATGTCCCCAACCGAATTTATAATCAGGTCCAACATTCCCTAAATCATTTGCCGTATTTAACACCATTGCTTTGAGTAAGGCAGACTCAGCAGTTGTTCCTCCATTCATTTCGCGATAAGCTTGATGTAGTTGAGTGATCACTCCTGCAATTCCAGGTGCTGCGGCTGAAGTTCCTCCAAAAGATTGGTAGCTATTATTTAAAGCCGCTGAAACTTGTTGTCTTCCATGTGCAGAAATATCTGGTTTAATTCTTCCATCTGTCGCAGGGCCACGGCTACTCGAATTAGCTAAAGTGGCATCTGAATTTAGATTAGCAGTAGCAATTACATTTTTCCCTTGCTTGTGCCCTCCTGTAATATTTCCCCATTGATCGCCAGCGCCATATCCGCATTCCTGATTATTTGAGTTTCCTGCAGAAAAAACATGTAGTAAAGTTGGGTTGTCAAAAATCTGTTGATCAACTGTTCGAGCAATGGTTGTATAACCTGCTCCGCAACCATTACTATAAGAGGAATTCGTCACAATCACATCCTCATTGAAATGTAAACTCATTGTTTCATCTAAATGATTAGCTACATAATCCAACACATGAATTTCCGCTGCGGCAGCCATTCCTCTATTTTTGGGATTGAAATTTCCAGCTCCTGCCATGATTCCTGCAACTCCCTCTCCATGAGTTCCATCATCAAAATCTGTTACAAATTCTTGTCGTAACCTTCCTTGAAAATCTATATGTGGATCGACGACTCCATCATCCCGAACTAAAACACTTACGCCTTCACCATCATAAGATCGACCTCCTGCATAATAGGAATCCAAAAGGTTGGCTCGATGAAGTGATCTTCCTAAGTCATCTTCTGGCTGCCCTGGAGCAGGAATTAATTCTAAATAGGAGATGTAAGGTAGACTAGCAATTTCTAATATTTTATTTCTGTCTATTGTTG
>CAZMBP010000119.1:0-17651 GCA_964564545.1 uncultured Saprospiraceae bacterium | reverse complement strand
TTCCATGTATTAATGATAACTCTTCGAATGTAAATGAATTGTTAGAAAATGAAAAAATTGAGATTTTTCCAAACCCAAATATTGGTAACTTTCAAGTAAACTTGGACAATGTAGAAATTAAAGATATTGTTATTTATAATTCAATTGGACAAACTATTGAAAACCCTAACAATGCTTTTACAAATTCAATTTCACAAAGTAAAAATTTAAAAATCGAAACAGAAGGATTATACCATCTTCAATTTCGATTGAGTGATGGTCGAGTTATTTCGAAAAAAGTAGTTGTTTTTTAAGGGTTTAGAAAACAAAAAAAGCCCTTTCATCTCTAAAGTTGAAAGGGCTTTTTTTGTTGATGGTATATTTTTACTAATCTCCCAATAAATAAACCTGAAATCCAAAGTTAAAACTTAAGCTTCTATTTCTAGCTTCCTCCACTCGAACCCATTCATAGCCTACTAGAAAATCAAATGAAACATTTTCACTCAAAAAGAAAGCAACTCCTGGCCCAATATCGAATTGAACTCCACTATTATTTTCGGTAGTGAAAGAATTATTTATCCTTTGAAAAAGATACCCACCTTTTACTTCTCCATAAAATTGAAGAACATCAGAATCACCTACATAATATCTTGCGAATGGCAATAAACTAAATGAAGTAGCAGAATTATCATTTTGTTTCTGAAAATTCAAACCAACACCTGCTCCGACAGCAATATTATCAGCTATAAATTTCCCATAATTAGGGTTGAAATTTAGAAACAAAAGATTGTTATTATCTTGAACAAATTGTGTCCCAAAACTAATAGTACCTCCTACTAATTTATCTCCTTCATTGGTTTGACCGAAAGTTAAAAAAGTGGAAAAAAGCAAAATGAAAAGTAATATCTGTTTTTTCATGTTTTAATATTTTTAGTAAAAATTTAATGTGAATGCGATTTATCTCGATTAATTAAAACCACACCGAGTAATAATATTCCAGCTGCTAAAATTGATTGAGTCGTTATTTTTTCATGATTCAGGAAAAATCCCAAAGCCATAGCTATCACCGGATGAACATAAGACGACGCAACAACTCGCGTAGGTGAAACTCTTAATAGCAAATAATTAAACGACGAAAAGGCCAGAATCGAACCAAAAATCATCAAATAAATCCAAGAACCTATTGCTCTCGGCGTCAGCGTTGACCAATCAAAATTTTGAACTTCTTGCATCCCAAAACTACTCACCAACAACATCAAGCCCCCTAAAATCATTTGCATACTCGCACTCTGAAATACAGACTCTGGCAAATCTGCAGTCGAAATCCAAATCGAAATATACCCCCAAGCTAACATCGCAATAAATATAAAACCAAAACCTACCATCCATTCCCAACTAGAAACGAATCTAGGTTGCCCAACTAAAAGTGCCATTCCAAAAATACCTAAAGCAATTCCTAGCCAAGTATTAATTTGAGGTTTTTGTTTTTTAAAATACCAAAGCATAAGTGCCACCACCAATGGCTCTAATGAAATAACGAGAGCGGTAATTCCAGAATCCACATGCTGCAATGCCCAAGTGACTAAACCATTTCCTATTCCAAACAAAAAGAGTCCTGCAAAAGCTAAATTTTTAAATTGATTCCAAGTGATTTTGATAGGTTTAAAAAAACTAGAAATCAATAACAAAACACTTCCAGCCACGATAAATCTCACAGACGCTAACAGAAAAGGTGGAACCACTTTCACTCCCCAAGCATTAGCTAAATAGGTAGTTCCCCACACTATATATACTATAAAAATGCAAAGAGGAATCAACCAAATATCACGTTTATTTTCAGTCATTCGGATATTTATTTTGAAAATATTTTTCGAAGTGACAAAGGAAATCAAAAGTTGGGAATCTTTTTATGCTTTAGTGTAATAAAAGAGAAAAGCGAATGGGAAATTTAATTTTTTGAACTTTCAATAAATACTGAAAGTTTGTTTTTTTTAGCATATATTTGCTTCAGATACTCATTCAATACTAAAAAACATTGCCATGCTAAAGAACCGGAAACTGCTCATCGATAAAGATTGCCCCATGTGTAATATTTACGGAAAATGCTTTTCAGAAATAGGGCTGATTGATAAAAATACCATTTCACCTTATCAAACGATTCATGATTTTTATGCCAATCAAATTGACATGGAACGTGCAAAAAACGAAATCGCTTTATTAGATACTGAAACGGCCACAACTCATTATGGTATTGATGCCATGATCGAAATTCTTGCTCATCATTCTACTCTTTTTAAAAAATTCTTATACAGTCAATTGATTTACGCTTTTCTTTTGCGACTCTATCGTTTTATTTCTTACAATCGAAAAGTGATTTATCCAACTTTAAAAAATGAAAATCTTAGAGATTGCACACCTGAAGTAAATACCAAATATCGCTGGTTCTATATTATTTTCGTGGCTATTTTTACTGGCTTAGTTTTGAATCAATTTGCTTTTCATTTAAATGCAAGATTAGGTTGGGAACATACCTGGGTGAGAGAATTTCTTATTTGCTTTGGTCAGATTGGTTGGCAACTTGTAGCTATTTCATTTTTCAAAAAAAATAAAAGACTAGACTATTTAGGAAATATGTCAACTGTTTCGATGATTGGAGGAATACTTTTATTACCAGTAATTTTGGTTAATTATTATTTCCCTATTTCGTTGATTGGACTAACTTCCATGTTTGGAATTGTGGTGAGCATTATGCTTGTGGAACATATTCGACGATGTAAATTACTAGATGTTCCTTTTGCAATGACAATTTCTTGGGTAGGATTTCGAACGGTTGTTTTGGGAATTATTTTAATAAAAATGTTCTAACTTTTTGAACAAAAAAAGGCATATAAGAGACATATAAGATTTCCTAGTTGTGGGCTTATATGTTTCTTATATGCCTTATATTGTTCAAAAATCACCTCCCAGATTTCTCTAAAATTTTCAAAAACCGCTCATCATTTTTATATTTCTCTAGCGACTTCTCCTCCTCCAATTTCTCTTTCAAAGGATAGGCCATCGGCTTCGTAATCGCAATTTCTATATTTTTAAAAAACTGATCATCATTCCCTTCATCTGCAAAAATCAAAGCCAACGTTGCATATGCCCAACCATTACTATCATTTAATTCAATAGATTTCTCAACATCAATCTTAGCTTTTCCAAACTGCTTCAATTTCCGATAAGAGTTCGCTCGATTATTCAATGAAAAATCTGCACCTGCAGGATCTAACTCAATAGATTTGGAAAAATCAAGAACAGCCAATTCATCTTTTCCCATCAGATCGTAAACAAATCCTCGATTATTATAAGCATCAGTATAAGTGGAATCTATTTCCAAAGCTTTATTATAATCCATAATAGCCACATCATATTGCTTCATTTTTCGATAAGCAATCGCTCGATTTTTATATAAATAAACAGTATCAGGTGATAATTCAATTGCCTTAGAATAATCTTCAATCGCATTTTCAATTTCGTTCATATCCATATACAAGCCACCTCGATTATTCCAGATCCAAAACTCTGTAGAATCCAACAAAAATACTTCTTCAAAATCCTCCATCGCCAAATCATACTCCTTCAACTCAATATTACTTCTAATCCTATACTTTAGAGCTTCCAAACTTTCAGGATTTAGAATCAACGCTGAATCAAGATCAGAAATAGCTGATTCATATATTTCTAAATCATGATAAGCAATTCCCCTACTGACAAAATAATCATACTCATAGTTATTTAATTTGATAGCTTTCGAATAAAACCCAATAGCTTTCGAAATTTCATTTTGTGCAAAATAAAGATTCCCTTTATTGAAAAGAGCTTCCGAATATCGAGGATTTAAATCTATGGCTTCACTTAAATCGCTGTGAGCTTCATCATAATTTTTCAAGTAAATATTTAGCGCACCACGGCCATTATAAGCTTCTGCAAAACGAGGAGCATTTTCTATAGCCTTATCATAATCAAGTAGCGCTTCTTCGTAGTTTTCTAATTCAATATTACATTCTCCTAGTTTGTTATATGCTCTAGAATAAAATTCTTTATCCATTTTTAGAACCCGATCAAAATATATAATTGCTACTTCATATTTTTTTGCAAACAGAGCTCCTGTTCCTCGATAATATATATCCTCAGTCGAAGGTTTTTTTAGCGAAATAGGACTTCGCCCAGCTTGTGCAAATGTATTGCTGGAAAAAAGCAAAATCCCAAAAATTAAAAATGACTGAAAAGCAAAAAAGTATTTCATTTATTTTTTTGATTCTTTGTTAAATCAAACAATAGGTTTAAAATTTGGATTGTCTTTTAAGTATTGCAATTTATGGCTAAATAACTTTCCCATATTCCCCGCCCGACGCTTGGCTTCTTCAGCTTGCTTCCCTTCAAAATTTTCATCAATCGTTGCGTGAAAAAGTTCTACCCAATGTTCAAAGTGAGAATTATCTACAGGCAAGCCAATGTGTTTTTGGAAAGGATTCCCTGAATATTCTCTTTGGAAAAATAAGATTGTATTCCAAAAACTATACATCCGTTCTAAATGCTTTGGCCATTTTTCATCTGGAATTCGCAAAGCGAAAACTGGTCCCAATTTTTCATCATCTCGAATCTTTTCGTAAAATTTATCTACAAATATTTTAATGTCCTCTTTTCCTGCGATATCCTTCATTTTCCTTTTTTTTAATTAATTAATCACTATTATTGACCAAGTACTCAACAAATGTAAACAAAGAAGGACTTTGTCTAACTAAATTCAAATTTTATTTTTAAATCCTCTTTTTTTATACATAAAAAAAAAATATCTTTACGACGATTTCGATAATTTAAAGTACTGATCTGTTTTTCTGTAGTTTATTATCAATATCAACCCATTCAAAAAACCAAACTTTTTCAGTTTACTCAAAAGTGAATGTGAAAAAACTAGATCCTTAACTTCTTAGGCTAAAATTATTTTTCCCCTTACCATTAGAGAATAATAGAAGTAGGATATCAACCGCCAATCTAAATTATCTTTGCTATAATTAATTCATTTCAAAAGGTATCCTTTTGTATATGCCTAATGTTTGTCTAAACAGATATAAATTATTAAGCAAGAAATGAATAAAAAAGCAAAAAAATTACCTGAAAAATTTTTATTCCAAAAATAAAAAAACAGTAAAGTCTGCTAACAATTGCAGGCGCTCACAGTAGCTCCCATTTCATTTTTGATTTGGGAGTTTTTTTATTTTCACAATATCCTTTCTCAACTGTAATGATTCGAGGGTTCTTTTTTTCAAAAATAAATATTGGGAAAACAGAAGCAAAGTCAACTTTTCATATCAAATTATCAAAACCCTCAGATGTTAATTACTTCTAAAACATTTCCATCACCTCTCTGATTCTCATATTTTTTAATTATTTTGTCATAAAAATAAAATACCAAATCTTATGGCAACTTACAATCTAAACATCAATGGAACAATGCAAACCGTCGAAGCTGAATCGGATACTCCTATCCTTTGGGTTTTGCGGGACAATATTGGGTTAGTCGGCACCAAATATGGTTGCGGAATTGCTCAATGTGGCGCATGTACTATTCACCTCGATGGACAAGCAATGCGATCTTGTCAACTTCCTGTTTCGGCAGTAGAAGGAAAAAAAATAACTACAATTGAAGGCCTTTCGGCTGATGCATCTCACCCACTACAAGAAGCTTGGCGAGAACATGACGTTCCACAATGTGGCTACTGTCAGGCTGGTCAAATTATGAATGCTGCATCTTTACTCAGTAATAATGCTTCTCCTAGCGATGAAGATATTGACAACGCCATGCGTGGAAATATTTGCCGCTGTGGAACTTATAATAGAATCAAAGCAGCCATCAAAACGGCAGCTGGAAATGGATAATTCTTAACTTTTAATGTTTAACTGTTAACGGTTAGTCTTGAGTTTGTTCTAAATGACACTTCTGAAGATCGTCAAGAGAATAGATTCTATTTAAAATTCATCATTTAAAAAATCAGAAATAATAATTTCTATTATGGAAAATATAAATAAAGTTAATCGTCGTAATTTCTTAAAACTATCTGCTCTTTCAGGTGGAGGTTTGGTTTTAGGATTCAATTGGAGTTCTTGTAATTCTCCCAAAGATGTTACGCCAATCAAAACCATGCCTAAAGAATGGTTTGATATCAATGCATTTCTAAAAATAGGTGACAATGGTTTAGTAACTATTTTTTCACCTAATCCTGAAATTGGTCAAAATATAAAAACGTCTATGCCGATGATCGTCGCAGAGGAATTGGATGTGAAGTGGGAAGATGTGATGGTCGAGCAAGCTGGATTAAATACAGAGTGGTATACGCGCCAAGTCGCTGGAGGAAGTCAATCTATCCGACAAGGATGGGATAGTTTAAGAATGGCTGGAGCAACTGCCAAACGTATGTTGGTTAACGCTGCTGCCAAGCAATGGGAAATTGATCCTTCCGAATGTTCTGTTTCTGACGGAATGATTTCAAATGGAAAAGGAGAAACTTTAGGTTTTGGCGATGTAGCAAAAGTGGCTTCTACAATGGAAGTACCAAGTGAAGATGATGTTACATTAAAAGAAACTAAAGATTACAAAATCATCGGAACCCCAAAAGGTAATGTCGATATGGAAGGCATTATTACTGGAAAACCTCTTTTCGGTATAGACACCAAACGAGAAGGAATGATGTATGCTGCTGTCTTGCGAGCACCTGCTTTTGGTCAAAAATTAGTTTCGGTAGATGATACCGAAGCTTTAAAAGTGGCTGGCGTACAGCAAGTGGTAAAAATGCAAATTCCACAAAGACAACAATTCAAAGGTGAGCAGGTAATGTTGGACAAAGTAGCAGTAGTAGCTAATTCTACTTGGGCTGCTATGAAAGGGAAAAAAGCTTTAAAAGCTGTTTGGGAAAATGCCTCTCCAGGAGAGAATACCACCAACCATAAAGTAGCTTTAAATAAATTGACAGAAAGTAAAGCTAAAAAACCTGTTCGATTAGATGGAGATCCTGATACAGCATTTGCGCAAGCAGATGAAATTATCGAAAGAACTTACGAGTCGCCGTTTTTACCTCATAACTGCATGGAACCAATGAATTTTTTCGCTAACGTAACTGATGAAAAAGTAGAACTTGTCGGTCCTATCCAAACGCCAGAATGGACTCGAGGAAGAGTAGCAGGAATGTTGGATTTGATTGAAGAGCATGATCGTGAAGATAAAGAAGCATCAAAGGCTGCACGAGATAAAGCATTTGCAAAAATTGATTTACAAATGACTCGAATGGGTGGTGGCTTTGGTCGAAGACTTTATGGTGATTTTGCTTTGGAAGCGGTGCAAGTTTCCAAAGAAGTCAAAGCTCCTGTCCAAGTCGTTTGGACTAGAGAAGATGATATGACTGCAGGAACTTATCGTCCAGCTGTTCATTATAAAATCCGAGCAGCTATCAAGGATAATAAAATTACTGGTTATCATTTGATCGAAGCTGCGGTGAATGGAAATATGTGGTCTGCGCTTGCTGATGGATTCCCTGCTTCTGGAATTAGCAATTATCAATGTGATAATCACAACATTGAAAGTAATGTTTCGACTGGAGCATGGAGAGCACCTTATACAAATTTCCTTGCTTCGGCAGAGCAAAGTTTCCTTGATGAGGTTGCTCAAAAAACAGGTCAGGATGCTGTGCAGATGCGTTTAG
The DNA here is from genome assembly GCA_964564545.1 of uncultured Saprospiraceae bacterium. GTDB lineage: Bacteria > Bacteroidota > Bacteroidia > Chitinophagales > Saprospiraceae > CAJQQY01. The sequence goes on along the minus strand of CAZMBP010000119.1, from coordinate 9,933 downwards.
ATATTTTGGAAAAAGCAAAAAAAGTGTACGATGCACACACCAAATTGGAAGAAGAAATAGAAGATGAAGAAAAATTAAAAGAAGCGAAAAAAGGTTTAATGCCTAAAGGAAATTATGAACCAGATCGTTTTATCGCTGCCATAAAAATGGCTGCAGATAAAGGTGCTTGGGGAAATACTCCTAGAGGAACTCACCTTGGGTTTAGTGCTTTTTATTCTCACAATACTTATGTAGCACAAGTTGCTCATGTAAAAGTTGTAGATAATGTTCCGAAGGTAGAAAAAGTTGTCTGTGTAGTTGATTGTGGAATAGTAGTTAATCCATTGGCTGCAACTAACTTGATCCAAGGAGGTGTAATTGATGGAATTGGTCATTCGATGTTTGGTGATTTCACTTTTGAAAATGGGCAACCAACTATGAATAATTTCAACAAATATCGTTTGATTAGAATGGACGAAGCTCCACAAATCGAAGTTCATTATGTTGACAATGGTAAATCTCCTACTGGACTTGGTGAACCTACTTTGCCGCCTGCTGGTGCTGCGATTGCGAATGCATTCCACTCAGCAACTGGAGTAAGAATGTATAATCAACCATACGTAAAAGACAATAAAATTCTCGGATAAAATTCTCTTTGAGTTTTAATTGTTAAAATTAAAATGGCTTCCAATATTTTATTTGGAAGCCATTTCTATTAAAACTAATAATTTCTTAAAATGAAAAAAACTCTTTTATTCTTTAGCATTCTATTTCTAATCAACTTAATAAGTTGTAAAAGTGATGACTCTAATGATGAGCCAATGAACCAACCAATTTATCAAGAATTAGATATCGTCACCGGTCTAGATTTTCTTGATGAAAATGGTGCCCCACTTGGACGATGGAAATCGCCAAATCATAATCCTGAAGATGTTTCCACTTACCCTAATCCAAACAATGGAAATGCTTTCATTTACAGTCCCAATAAAATTGTTCGGATCTGGTTAATTCCTACAACTTGTGTAACTGATTCAACAACCACAGATATTCCAACGCTCTCTCAAAATTTGACTTACACCATTTCGGAATTAGAAAATGCGCAAGTAAAAGATATTTCATTGACAGATTTTAATACCCAAGTAGCGTTGAATTTTAATGATGTCTCTGCGGGTTTTTATAAAATATTTTTCGAGTTAGAAAATGGAAATTTGAATTGGCAAAATTTGTATATCGATCCTAGTGCCTCAAATTTTCCCACCTTTGATTTTCTAGATAACTTATGTGATTAAAGAAATCAATTCAAAAAAATCCCTCTAGCCAAGATTGACTAGAAGGATTTTTTTTGAGAACTATTTTATCAGCATATCCAAAATATCTAATTATTCACGGTCAGGGGAAGTAGGAGTAGTCTCTCCCATCAATTTCCTTTGCAAATCTTCTAACGAAACTCCTTTTGTTTCTGGCATTAAAAATATGACCCACAAAAGTTGCAGCACCATCATCCCCGCAAAAAATAAGAAAATCGAAACGGTAGAAAATGCTGCTAAAACTGCAGGAGTCACCATGGTAATTAATGCAGCCATCACCCAATGTGTTCCTGTGCCAAATGACATTCCATTTGCTCGAACTGAATTCGGAAAAATTTCTGAGATAAAAACCCAAATCACCGCACCTTGTCCAATCGCATGGGCACCAACAAAAGCAGTTACAAAAGCTACAACAATTACACCTGTCGCTCCCGTAGAAAATGACCAAGCCACACCAAGCAATGTAAGAATATATCCAACCGAACCTATCAACATTAATTGCTTACGACCAAATCGATCAATCAAATACATCCCTAGTAAGGTGAAAATTAAATTTACCACACCTATCGGAATCGAGGCGAGCAATGTATTACTTTGATCAATCCCTGCACTTTCAAAAATCCGTGGAGCATAATACAAAACAAAATTAATCCCTGAAACTTGGTTAAAAAACGCTAGCAAAAATGCTAACATAATTGGCTTACTATATTTTTTGGAAAAGAAATTTGATTTTACTTTCTCCTGAACAGAAGCTCTGATTCTCTCAACTTTTTCATTGATATTTCCAAGAGGATCAAGTCTTTCTAACAATGCTCTTGCGCCAGCTTCATCTCCTTTTTTCAATAGTAACCAACGTGGACTATTCGGCACACCCAATACCATAATGCAATAAGCCAAAGCAGGTAAGGCTTCAATGCCGAGCATCCAACGCCAAGCTTCATCTCCCATATTTTGCCCAATCAAATAATTTGAAAAAAACGCAATCAAGATTCCAAAAACGATATTAAATTGATAAGTTGCTACCAACCTTCCACGATCTTCAGCAGGTGCAATTTCAGAAATATAAATAGGCGCAGCAACCGATGAAGCACCGACTCCTACTCCACCAATAAATCTAAAACAGGAAAACATATAAGGGTCGGAAGCTATCCCAGAACCAATGGCTGAGACTAGATATAAAACTCCAATCCAAAAAAGTGTTCTTTTTCTTCCAAATTTATCGCAAGGAATTCCGCCAAACAAGGCTCCGAAAACAGTTCCCCAAAGTGCCATTGACATAATGAAAAATCCATGAAATCGATCCGCACAACTATCAGAAAATGGCATTAATATTTCGAGAAACCTAACGCAGGGATAATCATCACCCCAAAGTTTTTGAACAGGTAAATCTGCTCCAGAAATTACAATGGTATCAAAGCCAAATAAGAATCCAGCGAGGGCAACGGTGATCACCCAGTAGGTAAGATTTTGTTTTTTCATTTTTCGTTTTGATGTTTTATTTTTTCCAAGATAAAAAATAAATGTCATCGATTGAAATCAAAAAACTAAACTAGGAAAATGCAAATCTTAATGCATTAAATGGGAGTATCGGGTATTTTCTTTATAATTTAACTTAAGTATCCCATTGACTATCTTTTGCCCCTTAGTGAGATAATTTATATTATTAAAAAGTAGAAATGAATCAAATTTTTCAATGGCTGGATCTTGACTATCAGAACTTCCTAGGTACCACTCTCCATCTTTAAAATACACCTTACTAAATTGAAGTTTCGACGATTTTAAATTTATCAAATAACATAATTGGGTTTCCAAATCAATCCAGACTTTTGGAAAGTCTTCTTGGTGAAGTGGTTGATAAACCATCTCCTTTTGTAACTTACTTTGAATCTCCAATAGGGTTTTTAATTTTTGTTTTTCCTCCAAACTCGCTGTTTGAAAATCAATTTGAGAAGTAGAAATTTCGGTAGAAAAAATTGTTTTATCCAACACATTATATTTGATAGGATAAAATTCCATTTCACCTAAAAGTCCTCGGTTCCGGATTTTTTTCAAAATAGATTTCGAGTTATTTCCTTTAATTTTCTCATTTTCAAAAAACAACCAAAGCATCTTTTTACTACCTGAAGTACCTTGACTAGAAACAGTTGAAATAAAAGGAATTTCAATCATCACCTCTTTTCCTTTTTTGTTATTTGCATAAATAATCTTCTGTCCCGTTGAGTCTTCATTGAACTTATATTGAATCAAAAAATCATTTTCTAAAACATGTCGATATCGATTTCCTCTTAAATGTTGACATGCAACCACGTTGGATTTATTAAATTGCTCTCCGTAAAAATCATAACGATAATTCTCTGGTTTTTCCTTGGTCGCAATTTCTTTTCCATTAGGATCCAAAACAATTACTTCACCATTTTTCTTTGCCAATATCTCAGTTGTCTTTCTTGAATTATTTCTTTTAAAAGTAATTTCATCATAAATAAAAGGAGTGATTTCTTTTCCAACTTGATTTATCATCGCAAACTTAAAGGCATTGGGTTTTCGAACAACTATATTCTTTTCATATATTTTCACATGAGAATAAACCGGTGGAATAATCTCCTTTCCTTCTTGATTGTAGGCTGCAAAAAGCGGTTGATCTTTTTTGTTAGCAAAAAATAAATTGTCATTAGCATAAATAATTTCATCAAACTCAATCGGTAAAATTTCTTCTCCCTGATAGTTTTTTACTCCTGTAACTTTCGATGATAACCATTGACTTCTGTGCTTAGATATTTTTGTATCAAGATAAAAATCTGGGGTCAAGGTTTTTATTCCTTGATTTTTCAACTCGATAGTTTCTTTAAAATTATTTCGAATCACAAATTGCTTTCTGGAGATATTGAACGTATAAATCCCCTTGACCAAATTCTTAATTTCGACACTATCTTTTTCATAAACGATTTCTCCTTTTGGATTAATAATTTTTGAGTTCACCCCATCATAAGCAATCACAAAATTTTCATCCGTGGATAATTCTATTTTTCTATAAATAGGTTTTGCCAACTCCTTCCCTTTCAAATCAATGCAACCAAATTTTCGTTTTACTCGATTATTTATTATTGTTTTAACTCCAACCGTACAGAAGTTTTTATTCAAAAACTTAATCCCATCATTGTATTTACATTCTGTAAAATTATAAGCCGTAGGGTTTCTTAAATCTGCAACCCCAAAGTTTTCTTCCGTATCTTGGATAATAAATATATCAGGATCAGCTTCTCTAATATTTTTGTATTTAATAGGAATGATCACTTCGCCAGTTAAACTAATTAGTCCCAACTTCAGTCCTTTCCATGCCTTCATATATTTATTTTCAGCCACAGGTATCTTTTCATTCAATGGAAAAAGCGAACTATAAATCATTGGAATAATAAAATTATTCATACTATCAATCACTCCTGCTTTTTGATTTTTGACAATCATATAATTGCTATAATCTCTAGGCAAAAAATAATATTCAAAAGGAATGACTGTCTCGGTATCTGTAAAAAAACCTTGATAATATTCATCCGTGAAATATCCAAAATTTCGCCCAACACTTGATCGATAAAGTCCTGGTCGAATGGTATCAATATGATTTAAAACTTCATGTGGAGGTAATTCCTTTGGGAAGGATGCTTTCCATGGTTTAACTGCGAGCTCTGTAGAGCCATCGTAAATTTCAACATCTTGTTGAGCACTCAAAATGACAACTTGAAAAAAGAGAAAAATAAAAATTAATAAGTTTTTCAATGTTATTTTTTTTTAAAAACGATACCCCAAACCAATTACCATTGCTCCAAGAACATCTATTTCAGAAGTTGAAATTCCTGTTCCTGTTCCACCATAAGTTGTTACTATTTCTAATGGGTCTTGGTCGTTAATTGCTTTTCTAAAAATTAGTTTCCAATTGATAAAAAGTTGATCATTCAATTTAAAATCATTATCAAAAACTACATTTATCATACTTAAATTATCTCGACGTCTAGTCTTTTCACCTGAGACAACAATGCCTTGGACGATATCAACATCTTTATCATAGTTTAACCAATTAGACAAAAATGTAATTCCACCACCCACTTTCATATCAACTCTTCGCCATCGTCCGGTATAGGAATAAAGTCCAGTAATTTCTACAAAATTGTATCCTTCGGTTGATTGAAGTTCGTATGAATTATCCCAAGATACATTCCCTGCATTTCCTTGTGATCTTCCTTGGCGAGTAGCTTTTCCATGAAGTTGTCCAAAGCTAAGGGAGGCTGAATATCTATCAAAAATGTGATAATCATATTGTGCATGATATCCAAAATCTGATGCACCTAAGTGAGCTGTTCCTCCAATTAAGAAACCAACTTTGAGAGAATGTTTTTCGGTTTGACTGAAAGATTGAAGTGAAAAAAATAGAAAAATTAGGAAGTAAATATTTTTCATAACTTAGGTGTTTTAGTAAAAGGTTCCACCAAAATATATCTCTAATTTTATTTTCCCAAAAATCAATCACAGCTTAACAGATATTTAAAACCTGTTGTTAATATCTGTTATCGTTTTTTCTTTTTGTGCTTTTTTCGACTGGCTTTTTCATGCTCTTCGATTTCTTTTAGCATAGATTTAATGTCGCCAGAAGTGTCATTAGAAAAATCAATCGTTTCGAAATATTCTTTTTTCCCAATGTCTAGTACTTCAATTTTTTCTCCTAAAAAATCTTGAATATCTACGAGCATTTCCTCTTCTTGCTTACTGCAAAATGAGTAGGCATTTCCTTTATTTTTTCCTCGACCAGTTCTACCTACTCGGTGAACATAATTTTCATCTTTGTCTGGCAAATCATAATTGACCACAATATCTACATCTGGAATATCAATTCCTCGTGCGCTGACATCAGTTGCAATTAGTAACTTCACATCACCAGTTTTGAATTGATTCATAACTGCATTTCGATCTCTTTGATCTTTATCTCCATGTATAGTAATTGCTTCAATACCGACTCGTCCCATTGCTTTTTTCACTCGCTCAGCTCGAACTTTTGTTCGAACAAAAACTAATATTTTACTCTTCTCATTTTCATTGACAATTCTTTCGAGGAAAAACCTTTTATCATCCATCGAAACGAAAATCACCTTATGATTTACATTTTTGGCAACTGGATTTTTTGGAGAAATCTGAATCCGAATAGCGTTGGTTACTAATGAGTAAGCTAATTTTTTAATCTTTTTATTAATCGTTGCTGAGAAAAAAAGTGTCTGTCTTTTTTTAGGTAAATGTCTCATCAAATCTTGAATGTCTCCAATAAATCCCAAATCCAACATGTGATCAGCTTCATCCAAAATCAAAATTTCTATTCGATCCAAATTTAAATATCCTTGGCTTCGCAAATCAAACATTCTTCCTGGCGTGGCAATTAATATATCTACACCTTTATTTAGTTTTTCAATTTGTGGTTCTTGCTCCACACCACCATAAATCCCAAAAGTAGTTACTCTTGTGTGTCGACTTAATTTGATAAAAACCTCGGTCAACTGGATCACCAACTCATGCGTCGGAACCATCACCAAACATTTAATTCCATCGGGTCGTTTGATTCGTTTTTTAGCATCAATCATATCAATGACGGGGATGGCGAAAGCGGCAGTTTTACCCGTTCCAGTTTGCGCGATGGCTAGCACATCTTCTCCTTTCAAAATCGAAGGGATCGATTTGAATTGAATATCAGTTGGCCTTTTGAAACCAAGTTTCGAAAGGTTCTTTTTGATTTCAGGAGAAATATTGTATTCGTCGAATCTCATCTTTTTTGTTTTTGTATTAAAATCTTTTTCATTCTCGCTAATCTCGATCGGTGATGCCGTTGCAATAAAATCGGATAAAAATTAAAAATTACATTTACTAACATAGTAAAAAATATAGCCCACCAAAATCCTCGTATCGCAAAGTACACACAAACTACCGTAATCAAGAAAAATGGAATCAAATGTCCAAATTCTGATTTTTTCGTTTGTATTTCAAAGTGATTTATTCCACTAATCGTTCCATCAAAATAACTTTTTTGTTGGTCTTTACTTTTCCAAAAGGTTGCCAACAAGAATTTTCTAAACCACTCCCCTTTCAATTTTTCAAACCAAAACTTTAATTTTTTCGGATTATTAATTTCATAATATTTCGAAGGCATTAATTTTTCTGTAGGTAAAGCAAATCCTGCAAAGGCAAAAATTCCGGTGACAAATAGATTAATAATCAACGCCAAAAACAATTGAAAACTCCATGAAGGATCAGTTAGTTTTTCTAAAACAACCAAAGTATTTTTAGATTGCCAAATCAAAAAAATGGACATTCCAATAAAAAATATTCTTTGAATTATTGTTAGCGTTTTGAACATCCTAATTTTAATTTTCTACCCAAGCTCCTTCTGGTATAGCAAAAATGGAATCATCCATTTTTTCTTCTGAAAAACTTACATTCTCAAAAGGTGATTCATATCTAATTTCTCCCAGCTGTTCATTTTCCCATTTATAACCAATATATTTTCCTGGAAATAACAATCCATTTACATTTTGCCATTCGTACTTTAATGCATTATATTTTGTTGCTTTTGATTTATCAAAATAAGTAACTGAGTAATTGATAAAATCAACTTTATTCGTATTTGGATTTACATATAGTATGTATTGATCTTCTGAAGCATCGCCAACTCCTTCACCGAAAGTAGCTTTTATAACATTATATTTACGTTCGTTTACTTCTTTGCTTCCAAGGTCTTCTAAGTTCACTCCATCGTCAGCTAGAACAAAAGGAATCGCTACAAAATAGAAAACTAAGTTTTTCATAAATCGAGGATTCTTCCCCGGAAATGAATCTCTTGATGGACTTACCCAAACTGTTTCTCCATCATTTCCCAAAGAGTATTTCTCTTCAGCCTCTATGATTTCTTTACGGCTTTTTAAATCAATGGAGTAATTGGTTATTGGTTCCTTTCGAGTGCTAGAGAATTTTAAAGTATTCATTTTATTCCAAGTTTCTAGGCCTCCATGAGCGTCTAATACTTTTTGGAAAAATTCAGGAAATTCCTTTTGTTCGACAACAGATGTTTCTATTTTTGGAGTAGGTTCATTGCATGCATTTAAAATAATTAACAAGGCAATGCCGAAGAGGTAATGGAGTTTCATATTCGTTTTTTAAATCAAAAATAACATTTTATCTATCAAAAAAAGCTGTTGAATTTATACTCAACAGCTTTTTATATTTTCTAAAAAACATCAATCGTTTTCTAATCGTCTAATTTCAATACTTGAATAAATGCTTTTTGCGGCACTTCTACATTTCCAATCTGACGCATTTTCTTTTTACCTTTTTTCTGCTTTTCGAGTAGTTTACGTTTACGCGTGATATCACCACCATAACACTTCGCTAGTACGTTTTTACGTAAAGCTCGCACCGTTTCTCTAGCAATGATCTTAGTTCCGATCGAAGCTTGAACAGCGATTTCGAACATTTGTCTTGGGATCAACTCACGCAATTTCTCACACAGTCTTTTACCCCATTCGTAAGCTTTATCTCTGTGCACGATTGCCGAAAGTGCATCTACTTTATCTCCATTTAATTGAATATCGAGTTTCACCAAATTCGATTGTCTGAATCCGATCAATTCATAATCTAAAGAGGCATATCCTCTAGAAATGGTCTTTAACTTATCGAAGAAATCAAAAACGATCTCAGCTAATGGCATTTCAAAAGTGAGCTCCACCCTATCAGAGGTCAAGTAGACCTGATTCATGATCTGACCACGCTTCTCCATACATAATCCAATAATGGATCCGACATAATCAGCTTTAGAAATGATCTGTGCTCTGATAAAAGGTTCTTCCAAATGGGACATCACATTTTGCTCTGGTAATTCAGAAGGAGCATTCACATTGACAATTGACCCATCATTCATAATGGCATGAAACTGAACCGAAGGAACAGTAGTGATCACTGTCATGTCAAATTCGCGCTCCAAACGTTCCTGTATAATCTCCATATGCAGCATCCCCAGGAAACAACAACGAAAGCCAAAACCAAGAGCCGCACTACTTTCCGGAGTGAAAACCAATGATGCATCATTGAGTTGCAACTTTTCCATAGAAGAACGCAGTTCTTCAAAATCTTCCGTGTCTACAGGGTAAATACCGGCAAAAACCATGGGTTTTACATCTTCAAAACCTTCGATGGCGTTTTTGGTTGGATGGGCGGCATCGGTAATGGTATCACCAACTTTTACTTCCCTTGCATCCTTTATGCCTGTGATCAGGTAGCCTACATCACCGGCTTTAATGCCGGGCTTAGGTACCTGGGTTAATTTCAGGGTCCCTACTTCATCTGCAAAATAGCTTTTCCCGGTAGCTACGAATTTAATTTTCTGGCCTTTTTTAATCTCCCCGTTTATTACCCTGAAATAGGTCTCAACCCCTCTGAAAGGATTATAAACAGAATCGAAGACGAGGGCCTGCAAGGGTTCATCAATATTCCCGCTTGGTGGCGGAATACGATCAATAATAGCAGTTAGAATATCTTTAATTCCAATACCTGTTTTGGCACTGGCAGGGATCACCTCTTCGGGTTTGCATCCCAATAGGTCTACAATATCATCCGTTACTTC
>CAZMBP010000118.1:0-43540 GCA_964564545.1 uncultured Saprospiraceae bacterium | reverse complement strand
AATAGGAATGAATAATGATTTTAGTATTATTCCTACTTCATATGCGACTTCTTGTGACTATGCATTTTCTAATTCTCTGGATAAAAGCACAGCTGAGTTGACTTTAGATAAAGACATAGTTTTTGATAATGAAACCATCACAGCTGGGACGAATATTATTTCATCAACTGGTATAGACTTCGATAATGGAGCAAATTATGGAGCTGAAATGGAAATTAAATTCACTCAAGAATTTTTAGATAAAGTAGTTTTTCAAAAGGAGAGTTATATTTTTAAAGTAAACATTTCAACGGATGATGGGGTGGAATTGGAGCATGAACTTTCTTTAGAGATGAATTTATAACTGCTAAACTATTTTCACTTTGCTAATTGTTAAGCTATCAACTCAATAGCTAATGTTATAATAGATAAAAACACTTTGCGCCTTCATTTTTTATCAAGAAAAAAAATGAAAACACTTTGGGTGCGAAACTCCACCTAAGGGTTAACAGTCTAACAGTTAGCAAAGCGAAAACAGTTTAACAGTCATAAATTCCTCTAAAGTAAAACATCTACTTTTTTCTTTAAATTTCTTTTGGAGAGAACGCCCACATGTCTATCTACCTCCTCTCCGTCTTTAAAAATCAAAATAGTTGGGATACTTCTGATATTATATTTTTTAGTCGTTTCTGTCTCCAAGTCAACATTCATTTTTCCGATGTTAACTTTTTTGCCATAATCATTAGCCAATTCGGTGATGATAGGATCGACCATTTTACATGGACCACACCAAACAGCCCAAAATTCTACAACAGTAACCCCTTTTTTATTTAAGGCTTTCTTTTGGAAATTAGCATCAGTAAATTCTAAAGGTTTCGTGTATTGACTTTGTGGTGTACTAGCGCAGGCTACAATTAAGAGGATAGGAAAAAGGAGGGTGGAAATCTTTTTCATAGTAGGGGTGTTGTTTGTTAAAAATTATTAGAATGAATTAATAGTTGTTGGATAATCATCCATTTTCCTAATAAATCATTTAGAGGGTATAAAAGTTTCCTCAATGTCTTCTTTTTTTTTCAAAATATTGACTTTAGGTATTTACTTTTTCATATTGATTTTCATAAAAGAATAAATAGTTAAAAATATATATTGTCGTAAACTAAATGATTAATTTTGCGACTAGAAACTTATAAATTCTTAAAAAACTAAATTAAATATTCATGAAAAACTTATTTGTACTTCTTTTTGCGCTCATTTTTTCTAACACAATAATTGCTCAAATTGAAGAACCACCATCACCACCACCGCCGGTACCAGAAATAATAGAAGAGGTTCCTGAAGAAGAAATAGAAGAGGAAATACCAGTTTTTATGGATCAATCTATTGATATGGAAGAAATTGATAGTGACTATAGAAAAACTCAAAATAATAAGTATAAAACGACAAAGATTTATGATGATTATGAGTGGTTCTATGATAAGTATGATACTAATTATCGAAAGAAGTATGGTATCTTAAAAAGAGGAAATATTCTTTTACCAATGATTTTTTCTGCTCAAACATACAACTCAAGTGGGACAAAGCAATATATTTTAGGAATTGAGAATTCATATGGATTATATAATGTAGAAACTGAAAATTGGGACATTCCGATTAAATATGAATCACTTTCTTACTTGAATAAGAATTTATACTTGGCTCAATACAATAGTCGCCAGGGAATTGTTGATGGTAGGAACAATGTAATTACAGATTTCAAATGGTCTAGAATTGGTTCCATTAGTGGTCTTGAAAACTATTTTATAGTTACAGATTATTCTCAACCAGTTCGGTTGTCAGGAGTATATAGTGTTACAGGAAATAAATTAATCATTGACTGTAACTACAGTCGGGTTGAAAAATTAAGTAATGAAAATTACTTTTTAGTCACAAAAGGAAATGAGAAAAATATCATTGATATTAATGACAAACCTAGATTCAAAAATTGGTATGACGAACTATATGTAGTGAAAGGTGGACGAAAATTATACATTGTCAAAGAGAATGGGAGAATGGGGATCATCAATGAAGATGAAGAACAAATAGTACCAATAGAATATCAAAGTATTGCTACTTATCCATATAAAGATGGTTCTTATTTGGCTCAAAATAAGGATGGAAAATATGGTTGTATTTCTGCTGATGGAAAGGTGACTCTTCCATTTGAATATGACCAATTGACGAAGTCGGGTTATAATAATATGATTACTGCAAAAAATAATAAGTGTGGAATTTTACAAATCAATAATGGGTTGCCGTACGAAATTGCCACTTGTGATTATGATGATATTGAACGAGGAGACAAAGTTTTTATCGTAGAGAAAAATAAGAAATTTGGGATCATGGATTTTTATGGAAAAATGATTACTAAGTTTGATTTCGATATGATTGAGTCTTTATCTTCAGAAATATATGTTGCTCAAAAGAAAAATAATTGGTATTTGCTCAATAGTAATGGCTCTTTTGTTAATGATAATTCTTATAAACATATTGAACGAATTTCGGATAAATCTAAAAGTCAAAGCTATTATAATTCAAAAAGGTTCTCTTATTTGAAAGTCCAAAATAACAATAAGAAATATGGAATTATTGATAAGTTAGGTTCTGAAGTGGTTGCTCCAATGTTTGATGATATTTTAAGTGAAGCAAAAAATGTGGTAATTGTAAAAAAGAATTCAAAGCTTGGTTTGTATGATTTGCTGAAAAAAACAATGGTTCTTCAACCTGAGTATGATCATATTATTTCTAAAGAAGTTGGATATTATGGTTTCAAAGGGAATGATATTTATATGATTTCTAAATATGGAAACTTTAAAGCAACGAAATTATAAAAAATATAAACGTTAGTTATAAAGTTTTAAAACAAGCCACTTACAATTATTTGTGAGTGGCTTGTTTTATTTAAAAAATAAGTTTTTGTAAATTTCGAAAAGCTATCTTTTTTGTTGATTCCTTTTTTAGAATTAGAAAGTATGGTCTTGTTGATTAGGAAAGTAAAATAAAATTGATACCTCAATTATCACATCTTGAAATGATAAATTTGACTTGTCCATTTTTTGGGCAGGTAAAAAAAGGAACGAGATTGCATGATTTGTAGGGAAAGGAAGTTTTGGATTGCAAAAATAAGCCCATCAAAAAAAGCTTTATTCGATTTGAACAATTAGAATGGTATGATAATGATATTCCGAGATATGATTTGCTTTCACGGATTTTGGAAAATGAAGAAGAGGCAAAAAATAATACTAAAGAAGCTGGATATGATTATTTTAAAAAAAAGACTAAAAGATCACTTCTTTCTTATTTTCTCCAAAATTATGATCTCTTCAAAGAGTTCATCTCTGAATATTGCTTAGAAAATTTTCAATCTGATAATTAAACGGATAGTAATGTGAAAGTAATGACTGAGAATGGGGAGTTTACTTTTTTAAATAAAAGTTTAGAGAAAAAAATATAGCCACTTATTCCAAATAATAAATGTGATTACTTAACCTTCATCTTCCATCACAAGTTTTTTTAAAAATAAACATCCTAATATAAAATGTCGGGAAATAACGAGTTAGGAAAATATTTTCCGAAAAAATGTATCTTTTTATGAAATTTGTATTCCTCCTTTATAAAAGTGTTATTTTAGCATAATCTCTTCTGAAAGACCAAATTGACAATACCCTTAATTATAAGAGAGAAATATTTTCAAAACCAACAATTGTCAGTACTATGTCCTTTTCACAACCTTCTAAATGGTTAGGAGTATTTGTATTTCTAATACTTCCTTTATTTTTATTTTCTCAAAAAAAACTTAAAAATAATACACCTCAGAGATGCCATACTGACGAAAAAATGCAAATGGCAATGGATGCAGATCCGATTTATAAAAAGGCATTGGAGGAGGATTTGTCAAAACCCACAGCATCAGTTCCTAGTACTTTTGGGAAAAGCTCTTCAGTTGTAGTCACCATTCCAGTTCACGTAATTATCTGTCACCCTCCAGGGCAATCAGTTGGGACAGGAGTTAATTTCTCATTGACTCATGTAGAATCCCAAATTACTGTTCTCAATGAAGATTTTCGGCGAACCAATTCAGATGCGGGAAATACGCCTAGTGTTTTCGCTGCAGCAGATGTGGAGATTGAATTTTGTTTAGCATCAGTTGACCCAAGTGGAAATCCGACTGACGGGATTACGAGATATGCAACTAACGATAACTTAAATAGTGATGAGTTTTCTATTAAGTCAGCTACAGGATGGGATCGAGATGATTATCTAAATATTTGGGTCGGACCTAATTTAGGAGGTTTACTAGGTTGGGCTTATTTACCCAGTACAGGTAGTTTACCCAATGCAACTTTAGATGGAGTAGTAACTGCTTCGACTACTTTTGGTGGACCAGGATTTGGAACAAATGTTCCTTATCATTTAGGACGAACTACTACTCATGAAGTGGGGCATTATTTAGGTCTTCGTCATGTATGGGGAAATGGAGGATGCACAAGTGATGATAATATCGCAGATACACCAATACAAAATTCTAGTAATTTCGGTTGCCCAAATCATCCAAGTCCAAGCTGTAGTAATGGAGGAGATATGTTTATGAATTATATGGATTATGTGAATGATAATTGTATGAATGCATTTACGACCGGGCAAGGTGTTAGAATGCATGATATATTAAATTCTTCTCGATCTAGTTTGTTGGGTTCTGCGGCAATTGTTTGTAATTCAACCGCACCATTGGTTTTGCAATTAGTAAATCAAACAGATGTTACATGTAATTTAGGAAATGATGGATCTATTACTGTACTTGGCTCAGGTGGATCAGGAAATTATACTTATAATATTAATGGAGGCTCTTCTCAAAATAGTAACACATTCACAGACTTGACTGCTTCGACTTATGTAGTAGAAGTAAATGATGGTTCGAGTACGATTTCTGTGAATGTGACGATAACAGAACCCACAGCGATAGTTCCTGTAGTGAACACTCAAACGAATGTTTCTTGTTTTGGTATGAGTGACGGTAGTTTGATTATTGATGGAGTAGGAGGGACGAATAATGGAGCAGGTTACACCTATAGTATAGATGGAGGTTCTTTTTCTAATAATAACTTTTTTACGAATTTGTCAGGTGGTATTCATACTGTTATAGTTAAGGATGAAAATGATTGTGAAGGATTGACAACTATAGTTATTAATGAACCAGCAGAGTTAATTTCTTTTGTTGCTACTCAGATTGAGATTGATTGTTCTGGAAATAATAATGCACAAGTTATTCTAGAATCTACAGGTGGAACTCCTGGATATTTATATTCATTTAATGGAGGCGGGTATTTACCTAACAATGTATTTACAAATTTATCACAAGGTGTTTATTTTGTGGAAACTGTTGATGATAATTTTTGTGAGTATTCTTTTAATGTTACAATTACAGAACCAGATGTCTTACAAGTCAACGTACAATCACAAGTTAATCTCAATTGTTTTGGTGAAAATAATGGCCTGGTTGAAGTAGCAGGGCAAGGAGGTACCGGAAATTTACAATACCAAATAAATAATCAAGGCTATCAAGTTAGTCCTCTTTTTGAAAATCTAAGTAGTGGGACTTATAATTTAGATGTAATGGATGAAAACGGATGTGTCGAGGGGATCATGGTAGAAATTACAGAACCGTCAGAATTAGAAGTTGATTTAGTAGATCAAATTAATGTTTCCTGTACAGGAGGACAAGGATCAATTACGGTTAATTCTGTAGGTGGTAGCGGAACTCCTACCGTCACTTTAAATGGAACAATGTTATCTGGTAGCTCAGTAATATTTAATAATTTGGCAGTCGGCATTTATCCTATAACTGTTGAGGATGAAAATAATTGTGAAGTGTTTTTATCAGTTGAAATTACAGGGAGTCCAGCAGTAGATTTATCCATCACCAATTCTCAAAATGTAAATTGTAGTGGAGAAAATAATGGAATGATCGAAGCAGAATCATCTGGTGGATCAGGCACGTTTACTTATTTTCTTAACGGAGTTAGTCAAGGAAATAACAATGTATTTACAAGTTTACCTGGCGGTACTTACTTAGTTGAAAGTATTGATAGTGAAGGTTGTTCTGATGAAATTACGATAGAAGTTACTGAGCCTCAAGCTTTAACTGGACAAATTTCTCAACAGACGAATTTAAATTGTTTTGGTGGAAATAATGGAACAATAACTATTGCAGGTTCAGGAGGAACTGGAAACTTAGAATATACTTTAGGAAGTGAAACCAATAACTCTGGTGAATTTAATAGCCTATCTTCTGGAACTTATACTGTCTCAATTTTAGATGAAAGTAACTGTACCACAACAGTCGAAGCAATTATCACTCAACCCGCAGAATTAATTTCCAGTATTACTTCTCAACAAAATATTGCTTGTAGTGGGGGAGATGAGGGAGTTGTAACGATTAATTCTTCTGGAGGGACTGGGACAATCTCAGTTGATTTAGGAGGAACTATTTTAACTGGAGATTCGGTGACCTTTGAAAATCTAGCGGCAGGAATTTATCCTGTTTCAGTTACTGATGATCTTAATTGTCAAGTTAATTACTCAGTTGAAATTACTCAAGATGCTGAAGTAGAATTAACCCTTAGTGAAGCTCAGAATGTTAGTTGTAATGGAGCAGAGAATGGTTTGATTGAAGTGGAAGCCAATGGAGGATTAAGTGCTTTTACCTTCTTTTTGAATGGAGTTAACCAAGGAAATAACAATGTATTTACAAATCTATCAGGAGGTTCTTATTTAGTTGAGATTACTGATGGTATGGGATGCGATGATGAATTGACTATTGAAATAACAGAGCCATCTATCCTTAATGCTCAATTAGATCAACAAACTAATTTAGATTGTTTTGAAGCAAATGATGGTTCCGCAACTGTAACAGCTTCAGGCGGAACAGGAGTAATTGAATATACCCTAGGAACAGAAACTAATACTACTGGAACTTTTAATAACCTTGCCGCAGGAAATTATGAAGTCATGGTTTTAGATGAAAATGATTGTTCGCAAGTGGTTAATTTTGAAATTACTGAACCTGTGGAAGTAGCGGTTCAGATTGTAGGGAATACCAATGTTAATTGCTTTGGAGACAATACAGGAAGCCTAGAGATATCAGCATCAGGTGGTGCGGGTAACTTTGAATTTTCCAATGGCATAGAGACTAATTCAACTGGGGTTTTCAATAATTTAGAAGCTGGAAACTATATTGTTTCTATTACTGATGCTAATAACTGTGAAACAACGATTCAATCAACTATCAGCGAGCCAGCCGAATTAGTTGCAATGATTTCTTCTCAACAAGATGTCAATTGTTTTGGAGATAATTCAGGCGCTATCACTTTGGAAGCGAATGGTGGTATTGGAGATATTACTTTTGAATTAAATGGAAATTCTAATAATACAGGTGAATTTACCAATTTGAATGGAGGAAATTACTCCATCCAAATTACTGATGAAAACAATTGTGAAACTTCAGTCAGCTTTGACATTTTCGAACCAAATCAACTTAATATTGTCGTAGAAAATATTACCCAAGCGTCCTGTTCAGGGCAAGAAGGATCGATAGAAGTGAGTGCCAATGGTGGAGTAGGAGGATATGAATTTTCCGTAGGAAGTGATACAAATACAACCGGGCTTTTTCAAGGATTTTCAGGAGGGATTTATATTGTTCAAGTTACTGATCAATCAGGATGTACAGAGACAGTTGAAGTAGATATTAATGAACCAAATTCTTTATCAGTTTCCATTGCACAATTTGAAAATGTAAATTGTAATGGAGGAAATAATGGAAGTGTCCAAGTTATAGGAGCTGGTGGAATAGGCGCATTTACATTTACGCTAGGAAGTGAATCTAATTCGACAGGAGTTTTTGAAAATCTTTTAGCAGGAAATTATAGTGTGATTTTGGAAGATGAAAATAACTGTAACACTTCGATTAGTGTGGCGATTTCTGAACCTGATATTCTTGAAATTGAAGTAATGAATGTTTCAGATGTAAGTTGTTTTGAAAGTGCAGATGGAGAAATCAATTTATCATCTGTGGGTGGAACAGGAACAGTTGAATATACTTTAGGAAGTGAAACAAATACAACAGGGGTGTTTACAAATTTGGAAGGTGGAAATTACAATATTGAAATCCAAGATGCTAATGGATGTTCAAATTCTGTAAACCTTATAGTTGATACTCCACAAGAAATTGTTCCCACAATTGTAACCAATCAAAATATCACTTGTGCTGGAGAAGAGAATGGAATGGTTGAATTAAATGCAACGGGTGGGTCGAATAATTTTGAATATTCTTATGGAAATGAAACTAACACAACAGGTATCTTTTCCAATATTCCACCTGGCAATTTTACATTTTTTATTACCGATGATAATGGATGTATGGAAGAAGTTGCATTAACTTTTGAGGATCCACAGCCACTTGCTTTTGAAGATATTCAAGTGCAGAATATTGGTTGTGATGGAAGTTCGAATGGAATGATTCAACTAACTGCTAATGGTGGATCAGGTAATTTAAATTTTACAGTTGGAAGTGAAACTAATTCAACTGGTCAATTTGAAATTCCGATTCAAGGAACTTATGAAGTAATTGTCAATGATGAAAACAATTGTACCATTTCCACTCAAGTTGAGGTAGAAGAAACAGCAGAAATTCAATCTTCTATTTTAAATGTAACTGATGTGACTTGCTTTGGTGAAAATAATGGTTCTGCTAATTTTATGGCTAACGGGGGAACAGGAATTATCCAATTTACATTAGGTAACGAAACTAATACAACTGGAACTTTTGAAAACTTGGAAGCAGGCATTTATAATGTAGTAATTAATGATGATAATAATTGCTTTACCGAACTTGAAATAGAAATAACTCAACCAGATGTTTTAGCATTTAATGTAGAAGAATTTAATTCGATAAATTGTTTTGGTTCCTCGGATGGAGCTATTCAAGCTATTGCTTTGGGAGGAACTGGAAACTTAACTTACTCCTTAAATAACATAACTAACTCAACTGGATTATTTGAAAACTTAGTGGCAGGAACTTATGAAGTTTTAGTTGAAGATGGAAATGGTTGTAGTGAAATTCAAACGTTAACCCTAGAGGAACCTGATGAGATTTCCATCGAAATTCTAAATAATATTCCAGAAGAGTGTGCCGGTTCTGCAACAGGTTTACTTGAAGTTCAAGGCTTAAATGGAACTGGAAACTTCGTTTATCAGATGAATAATGAAACGAATACAACAGGACTTTTTGAAAATTTATCTGGAGGAAATTATGATTTATTAATGACCGATGGCAATGGATGTGAATTGACTACTATGATAACAATAGATGAAGAAAGCGATATTTCAATTGAAAGTTTTTCAGCGACAGATGTCAGTTGTTTTGGAGAGGAAAATGGAACGATCAATATCATAGCAGGTAGTCCTGCAGGAAACCTCATGTATGATTTAGATGGAATGACCAACTCAAATGGGGTTTTTGAAAATCTCCCTTCAGGTGTTTATGAAGTCCTAGTTTCCGATGCAAACAATTGTACTGAAACCGTTTCTGTTGAAATATTTGAACCAATTGCCATTAATTTAGATGTTGTAGAAATTGTTCCTGTGGATTGTTTTGGAGCATCAACTGGAGAAGCAATGTTGGATGCATCAGGGGGTGTTGGAGCGTTTAACTACACCTTAAATGGTGAGACAAATAATAGTGGAATTTTTGAAAATCTTCCTGCTGGAGTTTTTATGGTAGACATTATAGATTCGAATGGTTGTACCTCTTTCCAAGAAATCGAAATCGAAGAACCTGAAGAATTACTGATAACAGTTAGTTCAACTACAAGCGATACAGGAACAGGAACTGCAGGTTCAGACGGAACAGTAACTTTTGAAGGAGAAGGAGGAGTCGCACCTTATTTATTTTCGATTGATGGAATAAATTTCCAATCTGGAGAAACTTTTATTCTTTTGGAGGGAGGTGAATATTTAGGTTATGTCCTAGATGCAAATGGTTGTATTTCACAAGTGACATTTATAATTGAATCAGATATAATAGATGGAATAGCAGATTTGACACAAGGAGTTTCTCAAATAGAAATTTTGCCAAATCCTTTTTCTGAATTTTTATACTTACATACTGAATTAGAAATTTCTCAGGAGTTGTATTTAACGATGTGGACTGTTTCAGGAATTGAAGTTTATTCTAAAAAAATAACATTACAAAAAGGAAATCACCAAATCAATTTAGATATAAATAATCAAATGCCAGCAGGTTCATATTTCTTAAAAGTTAGAAATGAAAATGGTTCGTTAGGTTATTTTAAATTGATAAAATTTTAAAGAATACTACATCAAATTTTTAAGTAGATGGAAGACGGAATGCTAATATGATTAGTGTTCCGTTCTTTTTTGTTTTCAAAACAGTCTCTAAGTTTTGGTATTTTATTTTCTATTCGAAAAAAATTAATTTCTATCATGTAGAAAATGAAATTAATTATATCTATTTTTCCAAGCAGATATTTTAAAATATTAACCGAATCAAAAACTCCTAAAAATGAAAATCAACATTAGCTTCCTCATTTATATATTATTAACTTCCCAAGTTGGATTTTCTCAATTAGTTCCAGGTTACATTCTAAAACCAGATCGAGTTTTTGATGGAGAAAAAATGCACAACGATTGGATCGTCATTGTGAAAGAAAATAAAATCATTGCCTGTGGTAATGAAAAGCAGGTTACCATTTCAGATTACCCAGATTTTCAAATTAAAAATTTAGTTGGACAAACTTTGTTACCAGGCTTGATTGAAGGGCATAGTCATTTGTTATTACATCCTTATAATGAAACAGGTTGGAATGATCAAGTGCTCAAAGAGTCAGAAGCGGAACGTGTAGTTAGAGCTACAGTCGCTGCTCGAAAAACGCTGGAAGCAGGATTTACCACCATTCGAGATTTAGGTTCTGAGGGAGCGGGATATGCAGATGTAGGTCTAAAAACTTCCATTGAAAAAGGAATAATTCCAGGGCCAAGAATGATTGTTGCAGGCAAGGCAATTGTAACGACAGGAAGTTATGGTCCCAAAGGATTTGCTCCTCATGTTAGAGTTCCACTTGGTGCAGAGGAGGCAGATGGAGTGGATGATTTAACTAAAGTAGTTCGCGATCAAATTGGGAAAGGAGCAGATGTGATTAAAGTTTATGCCGATTATCGTTGGGGAGCATTTGGAAAAGCAGCACCAACATTTACTTTAGAAGAATTAAAATTGATTGTGGCAATTACAGAAAGTAGTGGGCGAAAAGTTGTCGCTCATGCAGCTTCAGAAGAAGGCATGCGGAGAGCAATTCTGGCAGGAGTATCAACTATCGAACATGGTGATGGAGGAACACTTGAAATTTTTCAATTGATGCAAAAACATGATGTTGCACTTTGTCCAACCCTTGCGGCAGGTGATGCGATTATGCAATATCGAGGGTGGAAAAAAGGAAGTGAAGAACCACCTGTAAGAATTAAAAACAAAAGAAAAAATTTTAAAATGGCTTTGGACGCTAATGTAAAAATTTGCGCTGGTGGAGATGTGGGAGTATTTTCTCACGGAACAAATGCCAGAGAATTAGTTATGATGGTAGAGTATGGAATGACTCCTCTTGCGGTACTTCAATCTGCCACTTCTGTGAATGCTGATATCTTTCAAATGGGCGATAAAATTGGAAAAGTAAAAAAAGGATTGTTAGCTGATCTGATTTCGGTGGAAGGAAATCCAATGGAAGATATTCGAGTTTTGGAAAAAGTGAAGTTGGTAATGAAGGATGGAGTGATTTATTAAAACGTTTTACGTTTTACGATGGACGTTTTACGTTTGTTGTCTTGATTCGACTGCTTTTAGATTAAGCAGTCGAATCATTTTTTATGCGATGCTTACTGATTTTTTTAAGTTGGACTAAAACTTCTTTTGCTTGTTCTAGGTGTCTTTTTTCATGAGTGACAATTACATCGAAAGCTGTTTCAAGTTTATAAACTATATTTTTATTAGCAGGAGATGAAATGACTGCTCCTTTTTTTATAAAATCTTTGGCAGTAAGTATTTCTCGTTTTAGTTCCTTTTGATGATTTGAAAATTGTTCTAAAATATTAGCCGAAATATTACTCTCCGAAGGTTCCCAAATGGAAAAAGTTTTGGTTTTTTTCTTTTGACTAGGCTCCACCGAATTTAGGATTAGCTTACCCAAGTAGGAAACGACAAAACCGAATTTACTTAAAAAAGAGAGTTGGTGTTTCCCCGATTTTAATTCAGCCAAAATTGGAAAATAGGTTTTGTTGATGACAATTAGATGGTCAATGTTTTGGGCGATGCTCCAAGTTGTTGGATTAGGTTTCCAGTTTAATTCTTCAGAAGATAACTCGCCAAATAGTTGATGAAATTCTGCTGTGGTTTTGTCAATCTGATTTGTCCAATCTTTCATTTATAATTTTTTTATGAAAGCCAAATGTGGCTTAGTCTAAAATATAAAACAAAGATCAACTCTTTCATTTGAATTATTCTTGGTATAAACCAAGATTTTAGATTCTAACATTATTGATCAATTTACTAAAGTTGGTAGGGTTGATTCTCAAATAGGAGGCTAAATCTTTATGAGAAATTAAACTCAATAAATGTGGACTTCGTTTGACGAATTCTTTGAAACGAGTTTCTATGTCGAAAGCCATTAACTCATAATACCTTTGCAAAACTCCTATCAAAAGTCCTTCAGTTGCTATTCGAAATAAGGTTTCAATTTCTCGATGTTCTTTCATAAGTTCTTGGTGTTTTTCAAAAGAAATTCTTAAAAAACGACTATCGGAAATGGTTTCTAAAAAATACTTTGAAGGAGTTTGAGAAAAGAATGATTCTGGGATTCCAGTAAAAGATGGAGGGTAGGTAAAGGCAATGACATGTTGTTTACCTTCTGTCAAATAATATGATTTTTGAATTCCATCGAGGACATAGTACCAATATCTTTCTGTTTCATTTGGAGCAGTCATGATCGTTTTCTTTGGAAGAGAGTATTCCTTCCAATGAGAAATGTATTCATTCAAAATATCTTCATTTACTGGGTGAATCTTGGATAAGAATTCTTTCATTTCTACGTGGGTTTTCTTTTTGTAAAAATAAATTAATTAAAGGGGAAAAGGTAGTTTATTCCTATTCCTATTCATTTTTTTGTAAAAAAAGACTGGGAACATGTTGGATTTATATTTGTTTGTTGAAAATGAAGTTAGTGAATTGCTTTCGCCCTTTCAGGGCTTAGGAGAGTGATTTGGATATCCCATGGCGTTGCCATGGGTTGAGGCAAAAGCCCTTCAGACTATTGGGTGTGTTAATTTTTTTAATTTGATTTCTGTTGGCTAAAAAAATAATCACAAATTTATGACCTGAATTAATTTCTAAAATAACTTTACCAATGAAAACTATCTAAAGTAACAAGCCTGTAAGGCTTTAAGTATCAACCCATGGCAGCGCCATGGGGCTCCAAATTCCTAGACTTAAGCCCTGAAAAGGCGAAAGAAAAAACAAGCAAATTCAAAAAATAAAACCATGATTTTTTCAAAAAAAGACATCCAACTATACGGAGCAGCACGTTGCCACAAAACCCAACACTATATGGATTTTTTCAAAGAAAACGCTATTCCATTTATGTTTTTTGATGTGGAAGAAAATGACGAACATGCTGAAAGACTACGTAATTTATATGAAAATCGACGACTCAATTTTCCAACAATCATGATAAAAGATAAAAAACTGAGAAACCCAAATGATAACGAGTTGTTAAAGTGGTTAGAGAAAAAGGGCTAGTTACTTGATTTTTAAGTATTTTTGAAGTCTGAATTTAAACAACAAGTTATAATATCCGTAAAATAAATAATGAAAAATTTAATATATACTTTCTTCTTGTTACTATTCTCAATTTCATTGGGTGCACAAAACCTAACAGGTACGATTACCAATGAAAAAGGAGAAGTGCTCTTTGGAGCAACAGTTCTTTGGGAAGGAACTGACATTGGTACAGTTGCCGATGAAAATGGTTTTTTTGAATTACCAAAGCAAGACACTATTGCCTTTCTGCGTATCGAATATGTTGGTTACGATGCCGTAGTATTAGAAGTCTTACCTAGTGAAAATGAACTTCAAATTGCAGTCGAAGGAATCACAGAATTAATGGAAGTTGAAGTAGCTGCCAAACGAAGAGATAATTACGTATCCACATTATCCACTTTAAACATAGAAATGATAGGAAGTGGTGAATTCAGAAAAGCACCTTGCTGTAATTTAGCAGAAAGTTTTTCTACGAATGCTTCGATTGATGTTGCTTATACAGATGCGGTGACAGGCGCTAGAGAAATTCGAATGTTAGGTCTGAGAGGAGCTTACACTCAAATGTTGGTGGAAAAAAGACCATTAATCTCTGGTCTAGGTTCAGCTTTCGTGATGGAATATATTCCAGGAACATGGTTAAGTGGTATTCAAATTTCGAAGGGAACAAGTACCGTTCAAAATGGCTATCAAGCTATCACCGGACAAATCAATACTGAATTAGTTAAACCATTTCAAGACAAAAGATTTTTTATCAATCTCTATGGTTCAACCTTTGGAAGAGGAGAAGCCAATATCCATCTGAATCATAAAATTTCTGAGAAATGGAGTACAGGTTTATTGCTTCATACCAGTACTCGAAAAAATGAGATGGATAACAATGATGACACTTTTTATGATACTCCACAAAAAACTATGGTGGATGCAATTTGGCGAACATTTTACCGAGGTGATGTTTTACGAGGACAATTTAATGCTCATGTTTTAAGTGATCGACACCAGGCAGGTCAAATTCCAAATGAGGAATTATTGACGCCATATGAAGTAAAACAAAATAATGACCGAGTTGAGTTATTTGGAAAAATCGGTTACCTCGGGTTTAAAAATCAAACTCAATCAATAGGCTTGATTGCTGATGTTGCATATCATGATTTGGATTCCTATTATGGAAATTTAAATCATCAAGGAACTCAAAAAAATGCTTACATCAATGGAATGTTTTCAACTGGATTAGATAGTGCAGGATTGCATAAATTAGATGTTGGGGCTTCTTTTACATACCATGATTATGATGAGCAATTAGATGAACTTGATATAAGTAGAACTGAGAAAATTTCAGGTGCATTTGCAGAATACAGCTTCGTTCCAAAAGTGAGAGGATGCGAAGATGACCCATATACTTTTGCTCATAAATTTGGATTAGTGGTAGGAGCAAGGTTAGACCATCATAATATGTTTGGGTATCTTTTTACACCAAGAGCAAATGTCAAATATAATTTTACTGAAGATCAAGTTGTTCGACTTTCTGCTGGCCGTGGATATCGAATGGCCAATATCATAGCTGAGAATGTTGGTGTGCTTGCAAGTAGTCGTGCAATTGTATTGTTAGACCAATTAGATATTGAAGAAGCGTGGAATTATGGATTTAACTTTACTCAAAATTTTAAAGTAGGTGAAAAGGAAGGAAGTTTTTCAGCAGATATCTACCGAACAAATTTTGTCAACCAAGTTGTAATGGATTTAAATTCAGATGTTAATCTAATTCAGTTTTATAATTTGAATGGAGAATCTTATGCTAATAGTTTTTTAGGAGTTGCATCGTTGGAAGTTCTTAAAGGGTTAGAACTAAAAGTTGCCTACAAATTCAATGATGTAAAAGTAACTTTCCTTGATAAGGAATTGAGAGAAAAACCAATGAATGCAAGACATAGAGGATTGATTACCTTGGATTACGCAACGCCAAATGAGAAATGGGAATTCAATGTTGGTAGTCAGTTTGTAGGGAAACAAGAATTTGTTGACCTGACTGGAAATCCACAACATAGTTTAGATCATCACATTGGAGATACACCTTCTTATATGATCATGAATGCTCAAGTAACTTTTAAAGTTTCAGAACAATTTGAGCTTTATGGAGGATGTGAAAATTTGACTAATTACACTCAAGACGATCCAATAATTGATTGGCAAAATCCCTTTGGGAATAACTTCGATACATCTCATGTTTATGCTCCAATCACAGGAGCGATGGGGTATATTGGTTTGCGATTTGGAATAGAATAAGTTTTTATAACAATATATTTACAATTAGTAAAATAAAAAGAGGTGATAGTCTAATATAACTATCACCTCTTTTTATTTTGCACTTAACTTTGCGAAATCTGTGAGATGGCAACTGAGAAAAGCGAGGTTTCGTAAAGTGGGGTAACAATAATAATCGCTTTACGAAACCTTCCTTTGCGCTTTCCCTCCCACAGGTTTCGCAAAGCTAAGCTAGAAAATATAAATTTTGCGAACCCAAAATACTTACCTATCTTATGCATTAAACAAAACGAAAATCAAAAAAAATGCCTTCAACTACTTACTCGAAATCCTACAAGCGGTATGTGCTTTTTATACTCACAGGAGTTTACGCTTTCAATTTTATCGACCGACAAATATTGGTCATTCTTCAAGAACCCATCAAAGCAGATTTAGATTTAAGTGATACACAACTCGGTTTACTGACAGGTTTTGCGTTTGCACTTTTATATGTGACTTTGGGATTGCCGATTGCCAGGTATGCTGATAAAAATAATCGTAAAAATGTAGTAAGTATTTCTTTGGTCGTTTGGAGTGCGATGACAGCACTTTCTGGAATGGCTCAAAATTTTGTACAACTTCTTTTAGCAAGGGTAGGAGTAGGAGTAGGTGAAGCAGGGGGAAGTCCTCCAGCACACTCGATTATTTCTGATTATTATGAGCCTGAAAAAAGAGCAACTGCACTTTCCATTTATTCTACTGGTGTGTACATTGGAATTGGGTTAGGTTTTTTAATCGGAGGAATTATCGCTCAAAATTATGGGTGGCGAATGGCACTTTATGCTTTAGGGATTCCAGGTATTTTATATGCAGTTTTGGTTTGGTTTACGGTAAAGGAACCCATCAAAGGAAGAATGGATACAGCTGCCTCAGGTGAAAAAGAATTAAGTTTTAAGGAGGTTGTAAATACATTGTTACAGAAGAAAACTTTTATTTTTCTTTCATTAGCAACAGGGTTTCAAGCTTTTGGAAATTATGCTGTGGGTAATTGGTTAGCTCCATTTTTGGGTCGATCGCATGGAATGGATTTGGCAACAATTGGAATTATGCTTGGACTTATTGCAGCTTTTGGCGGAGGACTTGGAACATTTATGGGAGGTTACCTCACCGATAAATTCGCTAAAAAAGATGTTCGATGGTATTTTTGGTTACCAGCTTTGGCAATTTTGATAAATATTCCATTAGCAGTTTATGTTTTTTTTGGAGGAAATATTCAAGCTATTATAATAGTATTGGTTATAAGTTATTTTTTATCAGCCTTATATTTAGGGCCTGCCATTGCGATTACTCATAATCTAGTATCTGCCAAAATGCGAGCCTTCTCTTCTGCTGTTTTATTTTTTGTACTCAATACGATTGGTTTAGGATTTGGTCCATTAATCATTGGTATGTTAAGTGATTGGCTCGAACCAACTTATGGAATAGATGCTTTGCGCTGGGCATTTACTTGTACTTTTTTGACAGGAATTTTAGCTGCAATTTTACTTTTTATGGCAGGTCGATATTATAAAGATGAAATGATTGTAGATTTAGGTAGGAGCGGAGATTGATGTTATTGGTCATATTGTTTTCCACAAATTGATAGATTATAGTTCAATTAGGTGAAAATAAGAAGCAGCAAATAATTGTTATTTGCTGCTTCTTGTTTTCGTAAATGTATTGTTATTTTTTTCCCACAATCACACTCACAAAACTATCTCCTGAAATATTCACCACCGTTCGCCACATATCCAAAGGTCGATCTACTGCCAAAATCATCGCCAAAGCCAAAGGTAATCTATCAGATGGAAAACCAACTGATTCCAAAACTAAAACTAACATCACAATCCCCGCACTCGGCGCAGCAGCAGCTCCTATCGAAGCCATCGTAGCAGTCACGACTATCGTTAATTGATTGGCAATACTTAATTCATATCCAATCACTTGACAAACAAAAACAGCCGCAATACTTTGCATCAAACTAGTCGCATCCATATTTATCGTCGCTCCAATAGGACAAACAAAGCTGGCAATTTCATCTTCCACTTCTAAATTGTCTACCACACATTCCATCGTCACCGGCAAAGTTGCCATACTTGAACTTGTAGATAAGGCTACCAACTGAGCAGGTAAGATTCCTTTGGCAAATTTCATAAAAGGCATTCCAGTCAAAAGCTGTGCAAGCAATGGATACAACGTAAGTAAAATGATCATCCCCAACATTAGCACCGCCGAGTATTTTAACAATGCAATAAATATAGTTGGATCTTTGATCTCAATAAACAAAGTTGCCATCAATGCGAATACTGCATAAGGTGAAAGTGCAATAATCATATCCACCACTTTTAGCATTACCTTATTGAGTGATTCGATTAATTGAACTACAGGAACTTGATCTTCTTTTGGAATCATCAATAAACCAATACTAAACACGACGGTAAAAAAGATGACCTGTAATAGTCTCCCATTATCACTCAATGCAGAAAAAATATTATCAGGAACCATCCGAACAAAAAAGTCTAACGGACTTCTTCCTTGAGTAGAAGGGGCATCAAAATTGACAGCATCTTTCGATAAACCTTGCAAAGCTTCGATATCTAATCCAACTCCTGGTTGAAAAATATTTACAAGGAACAATCCTAAAATTACCGCACTAACTGTCGTCAACATATACCATAAAACTGTGCGTCCTCCAAGCTTGGAAAGTTTCCCCAAATCCTTCAATTCAGTTATTCCTTTGGCTAAAGAAACAAATACTAAAGGAACTGCAATCAATTTTAAAGCTTTGATAAAAATGGTTCCAAAAGGTTTGACATAATCTAAAATTATGGTTTCTCCTAGTTCAAAAAAGCTAGCTACAAAGCCAACAATTAATCCTAGAATTACTCCCCAAAGGACTTTCCAATGTATTGCCATGATCGTTTATGTTTTGTTGGACACTAAAGTATTTATTCTTATCCATACTTTTTAAAGTATCGTGAAAAGATTAATTTAATCTCTTCAAGTTATCAATTCGGTTTTTATCCGAACGAGTCCCAAACGGATCTATGGAAATGTATGTTGGAAGTTCTTTGACAGTAATTTTTAATTCCATTTTTTCTTGATCAATTTGATGATCTTCTAAATACAAAATTGATTTTTCAGAATTTAAATATCGAGGATGTTTTGTGAAAATCCCAAGTTGAATTGGTTCATTTATTTCAATCGGAATAGCTTCTCCAGTTTTTTGAGTTTCAAACCTTTTGGCAAAAATAGAAACGGTTATTTCATATTTATCTCCACTTATTTTTTTAATATTAGTGTCTTCAATTTTTAAATCATAAGTAATAATTCGTTTCATCCAATCATCAATTAATAAGTGATCTTCTGGCGAAGAAACTTTATATAATTCATTGATGAATTCTACTGAAGTAGCAGATGGTTCTCTTTCGTTTCGGTGATTAGAAACCATTTTTGCTAACACCATATTTATCTTTTCTTCTCCAATCAGTTCTTTGAGAGCCAGCATCACAGTATAGTTTTTCCCATAGGACAAATAACCTTCTCCATCTGAAAAATACAATGGAGGTTCAGCTTCTGAAGCAAAAGATCGACCTGAAAAATACCTTCGATTTGCTGATTCACTCAATTGCCAAATTGCACCTTTCCCATATTTACTTTCCATCACTACAGCTTCTGTATATTTTGCTAACCCCTCGATTAAATTACTTCCACCTTCAATAATTTTTGCTTGCAAAATCAATCCCCACCATTGATGTGCAACTTCATGAATGGTTCGTTTTGCGACCAAATCAAAACCTTCTGGATTAGTGTTGTCAATCAAATAAAATCGATCTGCTACCATGCTTATCGTCCCCGGCATGGCTTGTCCACCAAATGGCCAATGAGCAGGAATCTCTGCAATTCGAAGATGATTAAAGGGATATTTACCGAAATTTTTGATGCAATAATCAAGGGCTAATTTGGTATTGTCCTCTGTGTTTTGAATGTTGTATTCATGTTCAGGATGATAATATTGTTCAATTGAAATTCCATGGTGATCAATCTTTTTAGTTTTATAATTGGCTGAAAAATAGTTGATGGAACCGAGAATGTTTTCTGATGTTTTATAGTGAAAAAAACTTCGTTCCCCTTCTTTCCATTCTCTAATTAAATCACCTGGTGCGATGGCTATTTGATCTTTGTGAGTTGAAATAATCGTTTCAAAATTGATTGGAACAAATTTATGATGTTGATGATTTTGAATATGATTGGCACTAACATTATCCTCAATTCTTTTTGCTAAACCTCTTTTTTCTCTTTCAAAATTATCTCGAAGTTCAAGACTTCGACGATAACCGAAGGTTGGGGATAAATCGTGTTGAGAAATATAAGAACCATTTTTTACCAAACTTTTACTGGATTTAAATCCAGTATTTTCTTCGAGAAATTTGTAGGAAAAATTCAATTGTTGATTTGGCAATAATGGTGTTTTTAATTCAAAAAGATGCGTGTCGAAAATTGAATCATACTCAATGAGTTGAGCATTTTCCAAAGACAATGATTGTAATGGTTTTCTTTCTGTGATTAGAATTTTTTGAATTGGTGTGTTATTTATATTTTCCAAAATACCATTTGCTGAAACTTTGTATTTTCCTTTTTTTGGAAAAATATCAACTTCAGTTTTAAGATCAACTAAAGTCAATTTTTCTAAAGATTCATACTGCTTATATTTTTTTTCATAACCGATTTGGAATTCAATATTTTCATTCATAGTCAAGTATTCATTGACAATATTTGTATTGTAAAAAATGAAAGACGCTGAAGTAAAAAATAGGAGAACCAAAATGACAAGGCTAACTCTTTCCCATTTTTTCCAATTATTTAAAAGTTGTTTTAACCTAAAACTCAGTTGATGAATAGTTCCTCTTTGCCAAAGTTTGAATGAAAAAAGAGCTAAAATAAAGCCTAAAGAATTCCAATACAAAACATAAGAATGAAAAGATTTTGTTTCAGCCGAATAGCCAGCCATATCTGTATAATTGACTAATGGCAATCTCCCCAATTGCAACATCGGATGTTCAATTCCAACGTAATTTGAAAACTGTGACGCTAGGAGAAAAATCACTATAGCAGTAATTCCCATTCCTAGATATTTGTTGGAAACTAAACTTTGGATGAATAACGAGAAGAGAATGAAAAAGAAAAACTCCATTCCTGAAAAGTAAAAAGAGGAAAGGTATTGCCCAATTTCAAGATGGAAAAATCCTTTTGAAATTTGAAAGCCGATGGAAATAATTACCGCTGTAGAAATTAAAATTATGGGCAGCAAAATTAATGTTACCATTTTTGACAAAAAGAAAACCTGATTGGATGCTGGTGTCGCATCAATAATTCCGTTAAATTTTAAATCACGGACTCGCCAAACTATTTCTCCACAAAAAAAAACGATCAATAACAAACTCAAAATTGGATCTTTGGTCAATTCAATTAAAAAACTTGTTGTAGGATATTGACTTTCATTGTAACTTCCTCCACCATTGATTCTTTCAAAAATATTAATAAAACAGATCACTATCCAAATTAACATAACGGCCAAAAACGGAAGACTTTTAAAAATATTTCTTAGCTCAATTTTTAATAACGATTTAAAAGATTTCCATTGTGATTTTGGATTGAATAAAATATTTTGAACAGGTTGGTATATCTTTTTTTCAAAATTTTGTTCCTCAATCTTTTTTGTTTTTTTTATTTTTTGATTGGACTTTTGAAATGAAAAAAAACGGTAAGTCATAACTAAAATCAAACTCGAAATTAAAATCCAAAACAGCCGGTTCCACATAAAAAAACCAGAGAAGGAAATCATTTTGCTATTTTTTTCAAATGGAGTCCAAAATTGAGTTTGTTCAAAAAATGCTGCCAATCCGAAAGGATCAGCCAAAGCTGCATAAATCATATTTTCAGGAGATGGAGGAACTGCTTGAGCTAAAATTGGAGAATTAAAATATAGCGATCCAACCATATAAAAAGTGTAAATCAAAATTGCACTAACATAAGTAGCAATATTATTTTTAGTCAAAACCGCAACTGAAAAAATGACAGAAGTACAAATAAAAACATTAGGTAAAACTATTACCAACCAAGTCCAAGTATAAACACTAAGATCAAATGGAGCTAAGCGTTCTGGGTTTAAACTGGGCATAAATGTACCCATCGCGAATCCAACCAAAACCATAGAGAATGCAAGCAAACTAAAAAGAAAAACTCCCAGGAAACGACTTTTGAAAAAATCACTTTTTGTGATGGAGGTGCTAAAAATAATAGATTCCATTTGGTGCTTTTTGTCCCGTAAAATTCCACTTACCGCAAAAAACATAATTACAAATTCACACCCCAACGAAGTAATCCCAATATTGAAAACTATTTGATAAGGAGAGTTGAAGTTTACCAAAGCTGTCGCAAATCCCTGACTACCTTGCATTAATCCAAAAGCAAAAAAGAGCATACTGAAAATCAAAAAGGCTTTTTGTTTGAACTGATATTTAAACTCAAATCGAAGAAGTTGTGAGAACATAATTTAGTTGTTAGTTTGGTTTTGGAAAAGGGTAGAGAAGTATAGACTTTCAAAATCGGGAGGCATTGATTCGAATCCAGTATCTGGTTTTGTTTCTGCTAAAATTTGGATTTGAGTTTTTCCCGAGTTAAGTCTGGTGGAGATCACATCGAAATCATTTTTATAATTTTGAAGCTCAGATTTGGCGATAGTTTTTTTCCAAATTTTCCCTTCCAGTTTAGCTTTAAGGTCATTTGGATTTCCATTCGCGATTATTTTTCCACTTCCCAGTATTGCCATATTGGAACATAAATCTTTTACATCTTCCACGATATGGGTAGAAAGAATCACGATGACATTTTCCCCAATTTCACTTAAAAGATTTAAGAAACGATTTCTCTCTTCAGGATCTAATCCTGCAGTTGGTTCATCAACAATGATGAGTTGAGGATTTCCCAAAAGCGCTTGAGCAATTCCAAATCTCTGACGCATTCCTCCTGAAAAAGTATGGACAGCTTTTTTCCGATGTTGATATAAATTGGTTTGTTGAAGTAGTGCTTCAATTTGATCTTTTCGTTCTGATTTGTTTGCTATACCTTTTAACACAGCGATATGATCTAGCAAATCTTGGGTGCTGATTTTTGGATAAACTCCAAACTCTTGAGGTAAATATCCTAGCTGTTTGCGAATCTCATGAGGATGGGTGATGATGTCTTTTTCATTGAAAAAAATTGTACCTGAAGAGGGTTCTTGCAAGGAAGCGATTGTTCTCATCAAAGAAGATTTCCCTGCTCCATTGGGACCAAGCAAACCAAACATTCCGTTAGAAATAGTAAGTGAAATATTATCCAAGGCTTTAACTCCATTAGGATAAGTTTTAGATAAATTTTCGATTATTAATTTATTCATTTTTGAAATTTTATTACATGTTTTTATAGTTGAAGTGCTTTCGCCCTTTCAGGGCTTGTCGTTGATTCCTGATTGACCTAGGGCGTTGCCCTAGGTTAATAGCTTACGCTCTTTCAGAGCTTGAACCACTATTATTCAATGGAATAAAGCCTGAAAGGCTTACGGCAAATAACCTAGGGCAACGCCCTAGGTCAATCAAAAATCAACGACAAGCCCTGAAAGGGCGAAAGCCTATTTCTCAAAAAGTAGATAATCGTAAGAATAACGATAATCATTTTTATATGCCTCAAACATAAGAGCAGATAAAACTATCCACTAATTATATTGATGAAATGAAAGGAAAATAAAACAGACAATATTCAAAATAGTCTCAATTTGATTCAAGTAAAAAAAGATAGTGTTGGACTCAAAAGAAGTGTTGTTGGTCAAAATTATTGGGTTCCATTTTTAGGAATCTTAATTTTGTAGTATGATTGATTTTATAAAAAATAATTATTCGATATTGATCAAAGGATTTTTGATCAATGTGGTTTTGATAGCTCTTCTTGGTAAAATTGGTTTTCTCAGGATCGAACCAAAGTTGGTTGTTGAAAATACTTTTATCTTTTTGTTTTGGTGGATAGTCTTTTCATTTTTGACTTTTAAGATACCTTATTTTAAAGCGAACAAAGATGTATTTATCAAGATGCTAGGATTATTACTGCTATTAATCATCGCAATCTCAACTGATAAATATTTACAAATTCCAAACAACCCAATTACAATTCCTTTAATTATTTTCTTTTGGTTGGGAGTAGCGTATTTAGTATTACCTAAGTTTTTTAAAAAATATCAAGTAACAATTCTTTCGGTCTACGGACTTAGTCTTTCTTATTTTTTCTTCTTTAGACGTTATTCTGACTATGGCGAAAATCATCATGAAACGGTTCTTAATCTTTTACTAATTCCAATTCCAGTTTTTTTTGGTTTGTGGGTTTTTGAACAATGGCGTTGGTTAAAAACATTGCAAGCTGAAAAAGGAAAAGCGGAATTGGCATTATTGAAAAGTCAAATCAATCCACATTTCTTTTTTAATACTTTGAATAATTTATATGGTTTGACGGTTGAAAAATCTGATCAGGCACCTGAGGTAGTTTTAAAATTAGCGGATATGATGCGTTATACGATTTATAAAGGGAAAGAAGATTTTGTTTCGATATCAGATGAAGTAAAGTATTTGGAAAATTATATTGAGTTGCATAAAATCCGTTTTCAAAAAAAGGTGGAGATTAATTTCCCCCATCAAATAGAAGAGGATGGTAAAGTTGCACCACTACTTTTTATTATTCTTCTGGAAAATGCATTTAAGCATGGTGTGGAAAAAATGACGGAAGATGCTTACATTCACCTAGATATGAAAGCCGATACATCTAACATTAATTTTACGATTGAAAATAACTTTGAAAGTCAAGCAAGTGAAAATGAACCAGGAATTGGGCTAGATAATTTGAGAAAAAGATTGGATCATATGTATCCAAATAAATATGAATTAATCATTGACGAACAAGCTCAAATTTATCGAGCAAGTTTAAATATAGAATTAGTATGACCACATATTGTATTATTGATGATGAACCAATTGCCCATCGAATCATCGAAGGCTATTGCGAAAATCTACCTTACATGGAAAAAAAAGGAAATTGTTACGATGCGTTTGAAGCAATGCAATTACTAAATAAAACATCGGTAGATTTAATTTTTTTAGATATTAATATGCCAAAAATTTCAGGTTTTGATTTGTTGAAAACAATGATGAATCCTCCAAAGGTAATAGTTACTTCTGCTCATCAAGAATTTGCATTGGAAGGTTATGAGTTAAATATTTCGGATTATTTATTAAAACCTTTTTCGTTGGAACGTTTTATGAAGGCCATAAATAAAGCGATCAATTTTAAAAAATCGGTAGAATCAATTCCTTATAAGGAACCTGCTAAATTTAGTTTTTTTCTAAAAGGAGATAAAAAAATGCATCAAGTTCATGCTGATAAAATTTTATTTATTGAAGCTTTTGGAAATTATTCAAAGGTTTTTTTTGAAAATGAAATGATTGTGAGTCATGAAAAAATCTCCTCTTTCGAAGGATTACTTCCTTCGGAGAATTTCCTTCGTATACATAAATCATTTATCGTCGCGACAAGTAAAATTAAGTTAATTGAAGGGAATAGAATTTCAATTGGGGAGCATCGAGTGCCAATTGGACAGACATACAAAATAGCTTTGAAGAAATTATTTAAGAATGGATAAACTAATTTCTATCAAAAAAAAAAGCTGCTAATCAATTTGATTAGCAGCTTTTTTTATTTGTAAATGTATTGTTACATTTTTATTTAAAACCCACTCAAAGTCGCAAAACGATCTAAGTGATAATTATAATCTCCAAAAGTTTGTTGTGCAACTCTCGCCCGTTTCATAAAGAATCCAATCTCTTCATCGTCAGTCATTCCAATACCCCCAAAGAGTTGAATACCTTCATTAGTTACTAATTGTAGTACTTCACCAACTTTTGATTTAGTCATACTAGCAATGTAAGGAAGCATAGGTGAATCTGTGTCGATTGCTTGTAATCCTTTAATTACCAATGATTTGCACAATTGAATTTCGCAATACATATGAGCAGCTCGATGTTGCAATGCTTGGAATGTTCCGATGACAACGCCGAACTGTTTTCGTTCTTTTAAATATGCAATCGTTCGATCAAACGCTTCTTGCATCGATCCCAACATCTCAGCAGACAAACCAATACGAGCAATGTCTAATGCTTTTTCTAATGCTCTTTTTCCTTTTCCTTCTTCTCCGATCATATCTGCTTCGGCAACTTTTACATTGTCAAAAGTGACAACAGCTGCGTTTCGACTGTCCATCATTCTTTTCTTTTCGACAGTAATCCCTTCTGATTTTGAATCGACGATAAATAAAGTGATTCCATTTTTGTCAGCATTAGTTGTCGTAACAATAAAATAGTCAGCGACATTTCCATCGAGTACAAAAACCTTTTTTCCAGAAATTGAATAACCCTCATCAGTCTTAGAAAATTGGGTAGAAACTTTCAACGGCCGATGTGCATTGCTTTCTTCTGAAGCCAAGCTTACTAAAATACTTCCTTCTGCAATGCGAGATAAATAATTTTCTTTTTGCATGGTGTTGCCTCCAAAATTAATAATTGAAGTTCCCACCAAACAAGTCGAAACCATCGGTGAAGCAACTAGTGTTCGCCCCATTTCTTCTAGCACTTGACCAAAGCCAACAAACCCAAAATCCATTCCTCCATATGCTTCAGGAATATTTAAACTTGCCCAACCCATTTCCGCCATTTCTTTCCAGAGTTGTGGATCGTAACCCTTTGGATCATTTGAGTCACGCAACTTTCTCAATGCTTCAACTGGTGCTCTATTTTTTAAAAATTCTTTTGCTGAGGTTTTTAGCATTTGCTGTTCCTCATTTATAACTAAGTTCATTTTTTATTTTTTTGAGATCGTTTCGCTGACAGAGAGCAAAGCGACTGACCTGTCCTCTGTCAGCGAAGCGGTCAGGTTTTTATTTTGTTGGCAAATTCAAAATTCGTTTCGCAATAATATTTAATTGCACTTCCGAAGTTCCACCTTCGATAGAATTTCCTTTTGTTCGACACATGTCACGAGCGAGTTTTCCATCCAAATAATTTTCACCCCATTCCAATCCTTCGAAACCACCCATGGACAACATCAATTCGAATTTATCCTTATTCAATTCCGTTGCGTAGTATTTGAAGAAGGAAGATTTTGCACCAATTGGATCACCAACTTTTGCTTCATCCGTCATTCTTTCCATCGACCATTTGATTCCTGCTCCGTTGATTAACCATCGAGCAACTTCTGTTCGTAACACAGGATCAGCTAATTTCCCATTTTCTAAACCAACCATTTCGATTGCAATTTGCGACAACATTTTTTGTTGTCCTGCTTCTGAAATTCCTCCAATCATTTTTCGCTCATGCGTCAATAAATATTTTGCAATTGTCCAACCGTTATTTAATCCACCGACTAAATTTTCCTTTGGCACTTTTGCCTCTTCAAAAAACGTTTCGCAAAAAGGAGAAGAACCACTAATCAATTTGATTGGTCGAACTTCCACACCAGGCTGTCTCATGTTGATCAAAACAAAACTAATCCCATGATGCTTTGGTACTTCTGGATTGGTTCGAACTAAACAAAAACACCAATCCGCTTTGTCTGCATAAGAAGTCCAAACTTTTTGTCCACTCACTAAAAAATGATCGCCATTGTCAACCGCTCGAGTTTGCAAATCTGCCAAATCACTTCCTGCACCAGGTTCGCTATAACCTTGACACCACCAAACTTCACCCCGAGTAATTTTAGTTAAATGCTCTAACTTCTGCGCTTCATTTCCAAATTCTAAAAGTGCAGGTCCTAACATCGTCAATCCAAAACTCCAAAGGGGAGATCGACAACCCATTTTTTTCATTTCTTCTTTGAGCACTTTATGTTCAGCTTTATTTAGGCCACCTCCGCCGTAGGCAGTTGGCCAAGCGGGTGCAGTCCAACCTTTATCTCTCATTCGTTCAAACCAAGTTTTTTGATCTTCGCTATCAAAAGTAGCAGTCGAACCTCCACCATAAATATCTTCGAATTTTTTGACTGGAGTACGCATGCTCTCCGGACAATTGGCTTCGAGCCATGCCTTTGTTTCTATTCTAAAGACTTCTAAATCAGTCTGTGTTGTGGTATCCATATTTGAAATTTTATTTTTTAAGATAACGGAAGATAAGGGGAAGTGTTTGGAAAAATGGAAGGGGAGGAGAGGTTTTAGAAATAAATTAAATTGGTTTAATTGCAAAGCATCGCAAGCCTTAAATTTTATAATTGTTGTATTTTTTGAGAATTTAAGAAAGGTCTAATCAAACCATAACCAAAAGTATCGATTAGCACGATAATCAGCAACCATATTTTTCATAGAACCATATCCTTGATCAATCACGTCTGGGCAAAAATCATAAACTTCTGCTGTGAATTTTGAATAATCATTGGGCTCTTTGAGTAGGTAAGCATGGACTCTATCTTCCCCAATAACTTCTATTTTAAATTGTACTTCTTGATGCCATTCTTTTAATTTTTGAATAATGTCTTGATTGAATAAATCGTAATTAATTCCATGAGTACCAATCAGTTCGACTATTCTAAGTTGATCAGACTCATTAATTATGACAATGTCATAATGAGTATTACTTTTTTCATCAAAATCCATATTGGTTAAGAAAAGATAATTTCCTCCTTCTAGAATTTCATTGTGATATTTATTAAAGATGGAGTGAGCTATATTTTCTTTGACAAATTTGAAAACGATTCCCGTGTCTAGCGTATAATTTTCTTCGCCTCCATTTTTGTCAAACTTCCAAACCTCTCTGTTTAATGGGATAGGTTTTTTACTTAATTCTTTTTCAATTTGAGAAAGGATTTGCTTGTCTAGTGTTATACCGTTCATGTTTATTTTAGTCTTGATTTCAATTTTTTCTGAATCGGATTTGACTTCCTTTTCCTTTTCCGTATTTGATTGGCAAGATGAAATTATTAGTAGGAGAATTAGAAGAAATAGTTTTTGCATAAAAGATTTACTGAATTTTTAGAACAGGAAGTATGAAAGGTCGAGAAACAACTAACTCCTACAAGACTAGTCAATCTGTTTAGAGAAGATATTTACTCAACTTATTTTTTGTGCAATAAAAGTCGTCGAATCTTAAAAAAAATCATTAGTTTTCTATTTTTTTCCAGAAAAAAAGCTGAAAATATCAACAACAAAATACATATTTAATATTTTAAAAATTAAATATTTAACCCCAAAACCTTCCTAAAATGCCCCTTCAAAAAAAGTGTATTAAAAAACAAAAACTTCCATTTATTTCAAAAAAATACCTTACCTTTGCGCCCGTTAAAAACCCATCGTCACTTCATGTGATAAAGTGGGCATGGTTAAACCAAATAAATTTTAGCAGTAATGCCAG
The DNA here is from genome assembly GCA_964564545.1 of uncultured Saprospiraceae bacterium. Taxonomy (GTDB): domain Bacteria; phylum Bacteroidota; class Bacteroidia; order Chitinophagales; family Saprospiraceae; genus CAJQQY01. The sequence goes on along the minus strand of CAZMBP010000118.1, from coordinate 13,897 downwards.
TAAAAATTAGATTACAAAGAAGAGGAAGAAAAAAATCTCCTTTCTACCACATCGTCGTTGCGGACGCAAGAGCTCCTAGAGACGGACGATTCATTGAAAAATTGGGAACTTATAACCCAATGACTAAACCTGCCACTATCGAATTAAATCGAGAAAGCGCTTACGAATGGTTAATGAAAGGTGCACAGCCTACTGATACCGCACGTGCGATTTTAAGATTTAAAGGTGTGTTATACCGCAAACATTTAGAGCGTGGTGTAAAAAAAGGTGCTTTGACTCAAGAACAAGCAAATGAAAAATACAATGCTTGGATTGAAGCCAAAGAAGAAAAAATTGCAGCTCGTCGTGCAGAAACTGCCGAAGAGATCCGCAAATATCACGAAATGATCAATGGAAAAGCTCCTGCTAAGAAAGCTGCTCCAGTTAAATCTGAATTGATGGAAGGTACGCCTGCTGCTGAGGAAGGTTCATTTGCTGATAGTGTTGAACAGACTTCTGTTGAATCACTTTCAGGAGAGACTCCTGCTGAAGAAGCTGCACCTGCAGTTGAAGAAGCACCAGCTGCTGAAGAAGCTGCACCTGCAGTTGAGGAAGCACCAGCTGCTGAAGAGGCTGCACCTGCAGTTGAGGAAGCACCAGCTGCTGAAGAAGCTGCACCTGCAGTTGAAGAAGCACCAGCTGCTGAAGAAGCTGCACCAACTGAGGATGCACCGGCTGCTGAAGAATCAAAGGACGAAGAGTAATAAAATAACAGTTAACAGTTAACAGTTAACTGTTAACGGTAAACAATTAACACTTTAGTTTAAATATTTTAAGGTGTTAACAACTAACCGTTTATCATTCATCGTTAAAAAAGATATGTTTTATTTTTTTCAATTGATTTTATTATATTTGTTGAAATTATAGAACAGAAATCTAAAAAGATAGTATAATTGGAACCTGGGAGAGCTTAATTGTCTCTTCCAGGTTTCTATTTAAAAATCCAAGACATCTGACGGTTGACCGTCAACCGTCTTTAAAAAAAGAAAGAATATGAAACCACTTAATCAGGAATATCTTGATGAATTAGCATTGATTCAAACAGACATTCAAGCATCTGAAATTTTATCTAAATACTTGGATGAGGAAGAAGAAGAGGATTATTTAGCATTGCGGGAAGCATTTGAACCACGTATCGCTGATTTGTATAAAAAGGTAGCTGAAAATACTCCATTGCAATTAGTAACACTTGAAAAAGAGTTGCTCAAAGATGAGTATGAAGGAATGTATATTACACGTGTTTTAGGGTTTGCAGTTTTGCGTGGAGAGATCAATGATAATTACAAATATGTTCGACCTCAATCTCACTTTAAGGAGGTATTGATGGCTGTTTGTGGTTCTTCTAACTTTGATATTATTCGAAAGAGAATTGGACAAACCATTCAAATGGGATTCGCGATGAGTTCTGATATTTGGATTACCAATTTGATTAATGTAATTGCCAATAAAAAAATCAGATACTTTTTGCAAGGACAAAAGAATTTGAAATTTCGAGATTTGAAAGAACGAAAAATTGCTTTGGCTCGATACAAAAATCAATTCCGAAACGAAAATTACTTCGCATGTGATTTCCCAACGAATTTGACAGAATTAAAAATTCAATTTTCAGAAGTGAAGTTGTTTTTGAAGCACAGAATTAAATTAGCTGGAAATAATGCTAGTTTTATTTCTGACATCAAAGATTTTTTAAATAATACTGATTTTCAAGGTACTGATGAGTACATGGAGATGTTAGCTTATTATGGTTTTTTCTTCGAAAAAGATGAAACATCTCAAGCAGAATTTGCTGTTCATTTTAATAGAAGTAGAACTGATATTGAAGATTTTGAAAACAAGTGGTTGGATTTAGTTTTAGAAATCCACAGCAATGATTTGAATTTAACAAATGTTGAAGATCAGCGCTTATCTGCAAGTATTGACAGAGGAATGGACGACAAGGTTCTTCAATTATATACTTTGTTGGATGAAATTCACATAAAGGGATATACACATGAAGACGTGATAGAATCAGTTAAAGTTTTCTATAACTCTTACCCAGGAAAATCACCAATTAACGAATGTGTTCGTGCCACAATCTTTAAATACTTCCAACGATTCATCAGTAACTTAGAAGTTGAAGATTATCCTGAATTCTTTGAGTTGGCTAAAATTTTCCCAACTTACTTTGGAATTTTCGACAACCAACAATTCGCTCAAAACTTGAAAGAATTGTGCATGAAATACGTGAAAAAATTAACTAAAAAATTCACCGATAAGCGTGGAAGAGCTTACCAAGATGTGAAACGTTTTGTAAAAGTGAGTTTCCTTGATTTTGGTTTTATGACTGAAAAGCAAATCGTAGAATTCTTTAAAACTAAAAGAGTTCGGAAGGTTTCTAAAACATAGGAAAATTAGTTTTACGTTTTACGTTTTACGTTTTACGTTTTACGTTTTACGTTTTTGGGTGAAGCTTTTTTTAGTTGAATCTAAATAACAAAACTATGGTCCGTAAAACGTCCATCGTTCAACGTCAAACGAAAAAAAATATCCAGACTTTTATCGACTTTTTGAGTTGGTAAAAGTCTGTTTTCGTTTACAACCAATCATTTGTCTAAAAAAAATGGATTCAAGTAGAGAAATAATTTACCAATTAAAATAAGTCCATTAAGTTGTATTCAACTAATTTAATTAAAAAATGATCAAAGATTTTTTCAACGGTATTTCATCTTATTTTTCAGCTTTCCAAATCATTACAAAGCTTCGTTTATGGAAATATTTTTTAGTACCACTTCTGGTTAGTTTGGTGGTGGCAGGAGGATTAGGTACCGCTATTTGGACTTTGTCAGGAGCATTTGCATCATGGTTAGCACCTTGGATTCCATGGGAGGCGGTAACTGGTTGGGTCCTTAATATAATGTTTGGATTGATAGGATTTATTTTATTTAAGCATTTAGTGATTGCTTGCGTTTCGCCCTTTATGACTCCGCTTGCCCAAAAAGTGGAAGAGCATTTAACTGGAAATTATACCAAATATTCTGGCTTCAATGGATCAAAAGCCATTAAAGATTTTTTCCGAGGAATGAACATCGCAATTCGTAATATTTTCAAAGAATTGTTTTATGTCATTCCATTATTTCTATTAGGATTGATTCCTGTATTGACTTTTCCATGTATGATATTAATATTTTTAATCCAAGCTTATTTTGCTGGTTTTGGAAATATGGATTACACTTTGGAAGGACATTATTCAGTTCGAGAAAGTACTCGCTTTGTGAAAAAACATAGATGGTTGGCGATAGGAAACGGGACGGTGTTTTTATTGTTGTTGGGAACGGGAATTGGTTTTTTGGTAGCGCCTCCTTTAGCTACTGTGGCGGGTGCACAGGAGACGGTGAAGAGATTGGAGCCAATGGCTTTAGAGGAAGACTTTGGGAATGAGGATTATGTTTAACCCCCAGCCCCTAAAGGGGAGCCTTTTTCTTTGCCTTTCGGCAAGGAAAAAAGTTTAGAATAATGCGTCTCCACTACTCTGAAAATAAAATGCACTTTGAGCAATAATTCTCAAAGTGCATTTGTATATTAATATCGTCGTAAAATCTAGTTTATCTTTTTTCCTTGCCGAAAGGCAAAGAAAAAAGGCTCCCCTTTAGGGGCTGGGGGTTACTTAAATATCTTAACCTCTCTAGTTCCATCTGCTTTCACATATCCTCGATACATTCCCTCTGAATTAAAAGGCATAGAAACATTTCCATATTTATCCACACATACTGCACCACCAGAACCACCAACTTTTACCAACTTTTCATTGATCACAGCCTTTCCAGCAGTCTCTAAATCAACACCTTTATATTCCATCATGGCAGAAATATCATGAGCAACAGCCCATCGAATAAAGTACTCTCCATGACCAGTACAACTCACGGCACAGGTATTATTATTTGCATAAGTTCCTGCTCCAATGATCGGCACATCTCCGAAACGATTGTATCTTTTATTTGTCATTCCACCAGTTGAAGTTCCGGCAGCGAGATTACCATTTTTATCTAGAGCCACGCAACCAACAGTTCCATGCTTCTTTTCTTCTGCCTCATCTTCGCTTTCGCTGAGTTCTACTTTTTCAGCTTTCTTTGCACGTTCGAGTGATTTCCATCTTCGGTCGGTATAAAAATATTTAGTATCGACTACTTCCAAACCTTGCTCTTTGGCAAAAGTTTCGGCTCCATTTCCAGTTAATAAAACATGTTCGGATTTTTCCATTACAGCACGAGCTGCAAGGATTGGGTTTTTAATTACAGTTAATCCACCGACTGCACCTGCGTTCATAGTTTTTCCTTCCATGAAGGAAGCGTCCATTTCGTTTTTTCCTTCATTCGTAAAAACTGCTCCTTTTCCTGCATTGAAAAGAGGAGAGTCTTCCATGACCATAATAGTTTGGGCAACTGCATCCATCGCAGTACCGCCTTCTTTTAGAATTTTCTCACCTATACTAAGTGCTTCGTTAAGTTTATCACGATAGGCTTTTTCTTTTTCATCGGTCATGTGTTTTTTCAAAATAGTTCCAGCACCTCCGTGAATGACAAGTGCATACTCAGCTCGTTCTTGAGTTTCTATTTTTTCAGGTTGAGAAGGTTCAGTAGTCGGTTTAGATTCGGTAGCGCATTGCTGAAAGACAAATGTGGTAATAGCTGCAAAAAGTAATAATCTTAAAGACTTCATTTTGTTTTGATTTTTTTTGGAAAAAAAAGTTCGCAACTAAGGTAATTTGTTTTTTGGAAAAACTCGATAAATGTTTTTTTTATAAATATGTAAACCTAAAGTCTTTTTTCGAAAAGAAATTCTAAAGAATAAATTGAGATAATTGTATTTTGAAGAAAAATAAAATTATGAAACTTAAAACCATTTTTACATTTCTAATTTTCTCCTTCTTTTTTTGCCAAAATATAAACTCTCAATCATTTATGGATGAAGGAAATCAATGGAGTATGTCGGAATTTACATTTGCAGGGATTTTTAGTCGAACCTACAAAATAGAAGGAGACACTACTATAAATGGAATTGATTACAAAAAAATATTGGTAACCTATGAGGATCCAAACCTCACAGTCAATTGGGATTTATCAAAGATTATGAGAGAAGATTCTACTCAAAAAATTTATCAATTGAATGCTTCCAATGAAGAAATTGTAATTTATGATTTTGGTTTAACTGTTGGAGATACGATTGTATCCAATGTTTCACCTGAACAAAATTCAATAGTTGCAGCTGTTGATTCAATTGAGTTAAATGATGGAACGAAGAGAAAAAGATTGACGATTACTTCCCTTTTTTGTCCTGATTGGAATGTTGAAGAATTTTGGATTGAAGGAATTGGAGGAAAGAATTATGCTTTTTATTACGTAGATGTATTTTGTCAAACAGATACAGGTTTGTCGCTGCGATGTTTTTCAAATAATGGAAATTTTTTATTCGGATCAGCAGATGGCAGTAATTGTTTTATACCAACTTCAATCAATGAATTAGAACAAACCGATTTTAAAATTTTTCCAAACCCAACCCAAGATGTTCTAAACTTTGAATATGAGGAAACTCTAAAAATAGAGCGAATAAATATTTTTGATTTTCAAGGTCAATTAGAAGAATCACTTCAAGTTGAAAATTATATTTCCCGAATTAATATTTCAGAAATTTCCGATGGAGTTCATTTTATAAAAATAAAAACCCAAAATGGGCAGTTCGTTTTTAAGAAATTTATAAAAATGTAAAGCAGTTTTTAAATTAAAAATGCCTCGAATTTTTTTTATAAAATCCGAGGCAACTAAGACTGTAAACCCTATTTATTATTCATTCTATTCTCCAAAACTGATAGAGAATTTCTTTTGCTTTATTAATAGTAAAGCTTGTCTAACATCATCAATTAAGTCATCACTATTTTCAATTCCAACTGAGAGTCGAATCAAAGAATTTTGAATCCCATTTGCTTGTCTAATTTCAGCAGGAATTGTTTTATGAGTCATACTTGCAGGGTGGCAGATCAAACTTTTTACACCACCAAGACTTTCTGCTAATTTGAAAAGTTTTGTTGATTGGCAATATTTAATTGCTGCATAGGCATCATCATCTTTCAATGAAAAGGAAACCACACCACCGAAAAATTTTTGTTGCTTTGAAGCAATTTCATGATTAGGATGTGATCTTAAACCTGGATAAAAGACTTTGTCCACTTCTTCTCTATTCTCTAAAAATTGAGCAAGCTTCAATGCATTCTCAGATTGTTTTTCAATTCTTAAAAGCAAAGTTTCAATTCCGCGAATCGTCAACCAAGAATCAAATGGCCCTAAAACTGCTCCACATGCATTTTGGAAAAATTTAATTTTTGCCCCAACCGCATCATCCTTGGCAATCACCAATCCTGCAATCACATCAGAATGTCCAGCTAAATATTTAGTGGCACTATGTACAATTATATCTGCTCCAAAATCCAAAGGTTTTTGAATAGCTGGCGATGCAAAAGTATTGTCAACCACAACTAATGCACCATAGCGATGTGCAATAGTTGATATTGATTTAAGGTCTGAAATTTTAAGTGTTGGATTAGTAGGAGATTCTAACCAGACCAATTTAGTTTGATAGTTAATATGATCAATTACATTTTTAATCTCTGAAGTATCAATGTATTTAATTCTAATACCCAAGCCGCGATATACTTGTTCAAATAAGCGATATGCTCCACCGTAAAGATCGTCGACTGCCAAGATTTCGTCTCCCGGTTTTAATAATTTTAAAACACAATCGACAGCAGCAAGACCGCTGGAGAATGCATAACCTGAATGTCCATTTTCTAATTTGGCAGCTAGGTTTTCTAAAGCTAATCGAGTAGGATTATTTGACCTAGAATAATCGAAACCTTTGTTGACACCTGGAGCATCTTGAACAAATGTAGATGTTTGATAAATAGGAACCGAAATCGCTCCGGTTAATTCATCGACTGGAATTGAGTGAATAATTTGAGTTGCCTCTTTCATTTTTTTGAATTTTTTTTATTCTACATTTTTTTCCTTTGGTCAAGTTGAAATTGTTATCAAAAACGACCAAAGGAAGAGTTGATGACGATTTTAGCTTGACGAAAAACAAAGGATAAAATGTGGAATCAGTTAATAAATCTTAAAAAATTTCAAAAAAGTGAAGGATAAAATGTGCAAAAACATGAAGTAAAATTTCCAAGCTAGATTTTTCCAAAAAAAAAATCTCTCCTGAAAAGTCAGAAGAGATTTCTTATTTATCAAAAAATAAATAATTGGAATCAACTTGCTAACTTATCTATTCCCGAATATCACGGGACAGGATTTAGCACCTTATTCAAATTGAACAGGTTGCTAAGGCTTCATAGGGCACAGTCCCTCGACCTTTCTGGATAAGTAAAATGTCATTCGAATCTAAACTTTGAAAGACTCATTTGAATGATGATGCAAATATATAGACAGATTTTATTTTTACAAATCGATAAACATTAGTTGGGTGTTAAAGTTTTATTAAAAAATATTTGATTTCGATTTCCTAAGGTTTTCCTAAATTTATAACCAAAGACAATTTTAATAACTAATAAAGCATTAAACATTTACTCAATTTATTCAAAATGTGGATATGAGAAATTACTGTTTTTTTATCCCAAAAAATGTGTATTTTTGTATTCCTTAAGGTCTGATAATTGAGACTTGTTTTAAACTAATCCTCCACATAAACCCTTGATATTCATAGGGTTATCTAGGCTGCAACTTTTGCAGAATCAACGTATATTTATAATAATACCAATTTAATCAGGGAAAAAACCAATCTTTTGCCTTGGATTTATACTATTGTATTTCCAAAAAGCATTAAGAATGTTGGTTATTTAGTTTTACAAAAAACAAGAATTATGAGATACTTACTTCGATTTTCTTTCTTCATTTTCGCGATTGCAATGAGTTCACAAGCCTTTAGCCAAAATCTTTTGAGCAAAGCAAATAAGCAATATGAACTCAAAGCTTACATCTACGCGATTCCAAATTATTTAGCAATTATTCAAAAAGATTCTGATGAGCCTCAAGCTTTATCGAATTTGGCTGACTGTTATCGGATGTTGAATAAAATGGATGAAGCAGAAAAATGGTATTCGAAAGCAGTAAAATATGCAGGTATCGATCCTATCCATTTTTTATATTATGGAAAGGTATTGATGGCACAAGGCAAATATAATGATGCAAAAATTTGGTTTCAAACTTATTCAGAATCAAATCCTGAGATGGGATCACACTTTATCAAGAGTTGTGATTACGCCCTTTCTCTTCGAGGAAAGCCAGCCACCTTTCGAGCATACAAAGAATATTTAAATACAAATTATTCAGATTTTGGGCCTGCGTTTTTTGGCGACTATATTGTGTATAGTTCATCGCGAACTGACATTAAAAGGTCTACTAAAAAGAATCAAGGAAAAGGATTTTCTGAAAGTCCAAATAATCAATTATATATTACTTCAATGGACAACAAAGGATTTTTAAGAATCCCAACTTTGTTGCAAAGTGATTTAGCGAATAACTATAATGAAGGGCCAGTTGCATTTAGCAATGATGGAGAGTGGGTAGTTTTTACTCGTAATATTTTTGAAAATGGAATTCGTCAAGTACCCGAAGCAGGAGGAACTTTAGCAATGTATATTGCCGAAGTTGATGCTAATGGAACTTGGAAAAATATCAAAGCATTACCATTCAATCGAGCTGGATTTTCTGCTGGTTATCCAACATTTTCAGCTGATGGAAAATTGCTTTATTTCGCATCCAATCGAGCTGGTGGTTTTGGAGGTTGGGATTTATACTCTACTTTCAAAACAGCAAATGGTTGGTCTGTTCCTCAAAATTTAGGACCGGTGGTGAATACTCCAGGTGATGAAATTTCTCCAAATATAGATGGAGGAATACTTTACTTTTCTTCAGATTATCATCATGGATTTGGTGGAATGGATATTTTTAGAGCAGAGCAAAGAAACGGTGCTTGGAATGATGTTTATCATTTAGGAAATGCGGTAAATAGTTCTTATGATGATTACGGATTCATTTTTAAAGAAAGTGAGAATCGAGGTTACTTAGTGAGTAATCGAAAAGGAAGCCAAGGAAATGAAGATATTTATAAAGTAAGAAAAACGACTGATAACTTTATTATTGCTGTGGTTAATGAATCAGATATGCGTCCTGTGGAAGGAGCAACCGTTGATTTTTCAGCATGTGGTGAATCATCTTATAAAACTGATCTTAATGGAAAATATGCTTTCCAAGCATTGGCTGGATTAGGTTGTGATATCGTTATCAAAAAAGAAGGTTACAAACCTGTGTCTTTAAAAATAAAAAGTTTAGGTGAACGAATGACCAAAAACTTCGATGTAAAACTTCGAAGAATTGCTGATGAATATGTTGGGATAATTGTTGATTCTGATAATAATACAGCTGTGCAAGATGTTTTTGTAAAAGCGACGAATCGATCAACTGGGTTACAAATGCAAACGCAAACTAACGATCGAGGTGAATACAGATTAGCTTTGCAAGCACCTGAAGTTTACACTATTACTTACTCTAAAGCTGGCTACATTAACACTAATAAAAAAGTATCTATTACTAGCCAGACTGATAAAAGTTTGTTAGGTGTTTTGTCTTTCAAAAAAACATATAGTGCAGGAACTGGATTTGGAGGAGAGGCAACTGCAAGTATTGATGAAGTAGATGAAAGTGATGATGTGGTTATTCCTGAATTAGATACTCCACAAAGAACGGGAAGAGGTGAAACGGATGAATATAATGAAGTAGGTTTGCCAAAAGGATATGCAGTTCAAGTAGCAGCTTATTTCGATTCACGAGAAATCAAGATAGGAAAATATGAAAGCCTACAAGAAATAGGTAATGTATACAAAATGAAAGAAGGCAAAGCTGAAAAAGTTCGAGTAGGAATTTTTCCAACAAAAAAAGAAGCAGAAGAAGCTCGAAAAGTAATTACTCAAAAAGGATACGCTAAAGCATTTATTGTTTCTGAAGAAGGTCGACAAAATTTTGTCCTAACTGTTCAGGATGAAGAACCAGAGGTGAAACCTGAGCCAAAATCAGAACCGGTTGTGGAAACTCCTACAGTAGATTTAAAAGTTCGAGTAGCTACTTATAGAAATACGAAAGGGTTTGATGAAAGTAAGTTTGAAGGGATTGGAGAAATTGAAAAAGTTGCTAAAGGAAAATTCACAGTTATTCTGTTAGGTGGATTTGAAACGGAACTAGCGGCTAGAATTGCTTTGGAAAAAGTTTACGAAATGGGTTATCAAGATACTCATTTGGTAGTTAAAGATGGTGAAAAATTAAAACGAGTAAAATAATATTAAAACTTCCTTTAAAAGAGTCAAGACGGCATTTCCAGTATTGGAGATGCCGTTTTTTTTTTGATGATATATTTTGTCTCTACCTACGTTCAATTGAGGCGCCAAATTCAATTTTCAAAATAGATGAAGTTCCCTTTTCAATTTTAAATCGCTCATCCATCCGAATCCCAACCACCCAGCAAATTTTTCCATTCGATTCCAATACCCAAACAGCTTCTTTCTCAAATCGATTCAATTTTAAATCAGTCAAAAATTTCTTTACTTTTTTCCCTTGACCATTCATTCCGATTGGTTGAAAATAATCACCTGCTTTCCATTTACGAAGTGTCAAAGGGAAAGTGATTTTTGCCAAATCGAAATGTGCAAGGTGATTTTCTTCCTGTGAAAAATCTGGAAATTGATCTTTTATTTCTAATGATAATTGTCCCTCAGGAAAAGTGATATGAGTATCATTTTTAGAAATTATAAATTGATCATCAAATGCTTGTGTTGTTTTTTTTACAATAAAAAAATCACGATCCAATAAAACTTGATGAGTAGAAGAATGAAAAATAGCCCCTGATTGATTTCCAATCGAATTGATCATTTGAGCAATTTGATCATTATTAAAACCATAAGGATGAAGTATTTCAAAAAGCAAAGTCGATGGGGCAGGAGTAGCTAGTAATTTTTCCAAATGAATAAATAATTGCTCCCCTCTTGGTTCGGAAACTTCTTTTTGTAACAATGTAATTGCATAATTAAAAAGATGTTCTGTCTCTTGTAATCGTTTAATGTTTTCAGCAGCCGTTTTTTGCAGAGAAGGATTTATTTTTTCCAAAGCAGGAATCACATGATGTCGAATATTATTTCTAGCATATTTATCAGTCAAGTTGGAAGCGTCTTCTCGAAAGGGAATTTCATGTTTTTTGGAGAAATCCAAAATTTCCTTTTTGTACGTAAAAAGTAAAGGACGAATGATCTTTTCTTTTTTTTGCAGAATCCCATGAAGACCGCGAATCCCACAGCCCTTAGTAAAATTATACAAAACCGTTTCCAACGAATCATCCAAATGATGAGCTGTGGCAATATATTGAAAACCATTTTTTAGTCTAACCTTTTCCAACCAATCATACCTCAAATCACGCGCCGCTACTTGAATTGAAACCTTATTTTTTTCTACGTAGCCACTAGTGTCAAAAGCGATTTCAAAAAATGGGACTTGCATTTCTTTAGCTAGATTTTTGACGAAAATAGCATCTTCATCGGAGTCTTTACCACGTAATTGAAAATTGCAATGTGCGACGCCAAAATCAAAATTTGATTCATTAAATAAGTGGAAAAGGATCACAGAATCCACTCCGCCGCTGACAGCTAATAATACTTTTTCATTTGTTTGAAAAAGTTGATTTTCAACGATGAAATTTTGAAATGATCTAAGCATGGATTAAAGAAAAGAATTTTTTTGTCAAAATTCCCAAAATTAAACTATTTCAGCCAATAGCTTTAGCTAAAATGATTAGAAATAAATGTTAGTAATTAATATTTTAAAAAAAATAACATAATGATATTTCATTATGAAAAAAGACGGATTTTATTTAGAAATTTACAGTTAAAATTTAACTTTGTGTTAAGTTGACATAAAGCTTAGTGTTGAAAAGTATAAAAGAAACATGATTGAAAGTAATTTTAATAGTAAAGAAATGAAGAAGGCTTGTATTTTTGACCTCGATGGAGTAATTGTGGATACTGCGAAGTATCACTTTATTGCTTGGCGAAATTTGGCAAATAGTTTGGGATTTGATTTTACAGAAAAGGATAATGAAAAACTCAAAGGAGTAAGTCGAATTGATTCTTTAAATCTGATATTGGAATGGGGTGGAATGAATTTTAGTGATAAGATTAAAACAGATTTGACGGTTCAAAAGAACGAAGACTATTTGACATATATTCAAAAAATGGATGAGTCTGAAATTTTGCCAAATGTTGTAGAAATTTTGGAACAGGTAAAAAAGAAACCCAATTATAAAATAGGCTTGGGATCTGCGAGCAAAAACGCGAAGTTAATTTTGGAGCAAGTTGGGTTGATCAAGTATTTTGATTTTATAGTGGATGGATCGATGGTGACCAATGGTAAACCTCATCCCGAAGGATTTTTGTTGGCTGCATCTGAGATGGAGGTTTTACCAAAAAATTGTATCGTTTTTGAAGATGCTCCAAAAGGAGTTGAAGCGGCTCTAGCAGCTAAAATGTTTGCCGTTGGAATTGGAAGTGAAGAAGATTTAGGAGCTGCACATTTAGTATTGCCTGATTTTTCAGAGACGACTTTTGAAGAAATTGAAGAAAAACTTTTTGCATTAGTTTAAAATATAATTAGGAAAGCGATGATAGACTTCGAAGGTTTAGCATCGCTAACATAAAAATAATACCAATGAAAAATTATCTTAAACAAGACGAGTGGAATATTATCGAAGAAGGTTTTTATCGAAAGCATAATAAAATCTCCGAATCGATTTTTAGTATTGGAAATGGAAGAATGGGACAACGAGCTAATTTTGAAGAAAAATATAGCGGAGAGACCATGCTGGGAAATTATGTAGCGGGTGTTTATTACCCAGATAAAACTAGAGTGGGTTGGTGGAAAAATGGTTATCCAGAATATTTTGCTAAAGTATTGAATGCAGCTAATTGGGTTGGAATTGATATAGAAATAGATGGAGAAGTTTTCGACTTAGCAGAATGTGAAGTGGATAATTTCCGTCGAGTTTTAAATATGAAAGAAGGATATTTAGAACGAACTTTTTCAGCAAAACTTAAAAGTGGAAGAGAAGTAAAAGTTGAAGCCAAACGGTTTTGCAGTATCGTTGATGATGAAACGGGAGCGATTTCGTATAAAATTTCTGTACTGAATTTTTCAGGTGAAATGAGCATTACTCCCTATGTGGATTTTGATGTGAAAAATGAGGATGCCAATTATGATGAAAAATTCTGGGTTGAAATTGATAAGCAAATTGAGCCGAGGGAAGGCTATGTTTTAGCAGAAACAAAAAAGACTGCTTTTCAAGTTTGTACTGGTATGAAATTCCAGATTTTGAAAAATGGTGCTGGTGGTGATCATAATGCTGGTGTTTTTTCGAGAGAAAAATATGTGAGTAGTGATGTAAAAATGAATGTGACAGATGGTGATGAAATTACGATTTTAAAATATGGAGCGAACCTTTCTTCTGAGAATCATCCAAAAGAAGATTTAGCGAAAAATACACAAAGTGCTGTAAATCAGGCTTTTGCCAAAGGGTTCGATAAGATGTTGGAAGAGCAGAAAAATGCATGGTTGAAGAAATGGGAGCAAAGTGATATTATCATTGAAGGAGATGTGGCGGCACAACAAGGTATTCGGTTTAATATTTTTCACCTCGATCAAACTTACACAGGAGAAGATGCTCGATTAAATATTGGACCAAAAGGATTTACAGGTGAGAAGTATGGTGGAAGTACTTATTGGGATACTGAAGC